>CAJAJL010000036.1 GCA_903940125.1 uncultured Chlorobiaceae bacterium
CATTTTCGGCAACCCGTGGCTTACCGTCCAATATGGTTAGCGCAACATCTCCCATTGCTTGGCGTCGAACTGGCCACGGAATTAAGGTAACCAGTCGAGTAATCAGCCCTGCTATCTCAGGAGTTATGCCGTTGCGATTCATTACAGATGTCTTCATATGCAAGTTCTCCAGTTTTTACGTTGCAGTATGAAGATATTATAAAAGGTAGATCAGTATTTTCCAAATCCCTAAGCACTTCTTAACGATGTGATGCGAGCGAAATGATTTTATCGACTCTGCCGACGATATGAGTACCTACACCCTTCAGACAAACATATCCTATCATATAACTCTTTTTAATACATATCTTTAATAGGCGATACGATGTGTTTTGTGTGGCTATGAACATAAGGAGAGATATGAAGTTCAGGATTGATAAGCGGAGGATGCTGCCGCATCAGGTGGCGTTTTGGGAGTTGCCGAATTTTGTGAAGTTGCTGGTTGGCGGGTATGGGTGTGGGAAAACGCATATCGGGGCGGTCGGGTCGATTTATGACAGTTTTGTGAATGCTCCGGCTCCGCATTTGTATGTGTCGCCTTCATATAAGCAGGTGCGCAAAACGGTGCATTGGAGGGTGTGAATTTTGGCTGGGGAAGCTTTAAAGGAACGAATCAATGAATAAATGCTGTTTAAAGAATAACTCTATACTTGCTCTCTGTAATCCTGATTGCATTGATTTTTTACTTGTTCGGCATGTGAAATGGCGTGGTTTAGAATTGTAAATTTCCTGTAAATTATCGCCGGAAAGCGAAGTCGAGAATAGTATCTAACCTATTATTATATATAACATTATAGGAATATAATTTTCATTTTTATATGAAACAGCTCTCTTTACTGCTGCTTGTGTTTGCAACTCTGCTTTTCTCTTCTACAGCACCAGCGGAAAAAATCAAGACACCCAAAAAAATGGAACAGCAAAAGCCCTCAAATCCATATTATTCCCGCACTGATAAGGCGAAACTCAATCTGCCCGATGCGGTGTGGAAGAAAGTGCTCTCCCCGGAGGTCTACGCAGTAGCCCGTAAAAAAGAGACTGAGTCTGCGTTTTCCGGCAAGTTCTGGGACTATACCGGTAAGGGCACCTATTACTGTGCGGCATGTGGAAACGCCCTTTTTCGATCCGATGCAAAATTTGCCTCGACCTGCGGCTGGCCGAGTTTTTTTGAGGAGGTGCGGAAAGGCAGTGTAACCTACCTTCCGGATCGTTCACACGGCATGGTAAGGACTGAGGTACTCTGCGGAAGGTGCGGCGCCCATCTTGGTCATCTCTTTGATGACGGGCCACCTCCTACCGGAAAACGCTTTTGCATGAACTCTGTTGTGCTGGATTTCGTCCCGGACAGGCAAGGAGCAAAATAGGCAAAGAGGGTTGCTCAGTGTGCCGATGAGAGATCAGCCTTTTCCCCTTTTGGTATTCTGATCAGAAGGAGTAGAGGTAATGCAAGAGCAAAGAGGAGCGCAATAAGCTTAAAGGCATCCATATAAGCAAGATGGTGGCTTTGAATTGTAACCGTCCCATCCAGTGCTTTTATGGCTGCGGCTTGTGCTTGGTTCACTGAAAGCCCTGCCTTTATGGTTGCAGCCTGCTGTACAGCATCAAGCCTTATTACAGCAGCAGGATCGAAGGGTGAAAGATGGCTCAGCAGTTCCACCCTGTGAGCCGCAACCCGCCTGGCTATATAGGTATTAGTAAGCGCAATGCCGAACGAACCGCCAAGCTGACGCACCATGTTATTCAGTCCAGTAGCCTGTCCAATGTCCTTGCCGTGCAGACCCGCTACGGCGAGCATGGTAACGGGAATGAAGATAAAGCCAAGCGCGAAACCGCGCAGGAGCAGTATCCAGAAAAAGTTTTCCGAACCTGACTGCATGGTTTGCTGGCCGAGTTCCCAGCAGAAAATGGTAAAGGTTACCATACCAACCGCCATAAGCTTTTTAGGAGAAATCCCTCGTTGCATGGCAATGCCGAGAGGCATGGAAATCATACCTGTCACCATGGCACTCGGGAAGAGCACCAGTCCTGTCAGCAGTGCGGTAAAACCGAGAAGGCGCTGGACAAAGACAGGAAAGACAAAGAGCGATCCATAGAGGCCATAGCCGACAACAAAGGTTAGTACTGCGGCAATTGCGAGGTTTTTGCTTCGGGCAAGTACTCTCAGGTCTACTGCAGGTTCTTCGGTGTGCAGTTCCCACCAGACAAATGCTACGAGTGAAACGGTGGCGATGATGGTAAACCAGGTGATGTAGGGAGTTTCAAACCAGTCTTTCGACTCTCCCCGTTCCAGAATAAACTGCAGTGAGCCTATGCCTACGGCAAGCAGTCCTATGCCTGTCCAGTCGATTTTGGTGACTGCGTGCTGCACTTTCGGCTCCCTGAGAAAGGTAAAGGCAGACCATGCGGCAAGCAGACCGACAGGGATGTTGACGAAAAAGCACCAATCCCACGAGAAATAATCAACAAGAAAGCCGCCGAGCAGCGGCCCTATAGTAGGGCCTAGCACAAGTCCCATTGAAAAGATGCCGGTTGCCTTGCCCCGTTCTTCAGGACGGTAGGTTTCGTAGAGTATCGCCTGGGATGTCGGCAGAAGCGCTCCACCGCCGAGACCCTGTAGAAAACGGAAAATAACGAGCGCCCATATATTCGGGGCCATCCCGCAAAGCAGCGATGCAAAGGTAAACAGTAAAATTGAGCCGATGTAGTAGTTTCTACGACCAAGCAGGTTGCCGAGGAATCCTGAAAGAGGAATAACAATAACGTTGGCAATGGCGTAGCTGGTAACGACCCATGCAACATCATCAATGCTGGCGCCGAGGTTCCCGCTGATCTGTGTGAGTGCAACATTCACAATGGTGGTGTCGATCAGTTCAAGCATAGCTGAAACGATCACCGTCAAGGTGATGATTATTTTCCTGAACCCAGTGTCATAAGTCAGGGCTGGATTCGGCAGCATTGCTGCGACTGCTACGCCATTCTTTTGTTCTGATTGTGCCATACGTTGCTTTGCTTACGCAATCCTGTCAGTCATTGTTGGCCTCTTTTCTCGTCTTTTTATTTGTCATTCCGAATCCACATCTATTTTATTTCAATGTCAACGACCACGTTCATACCTGCGGCAAGCTGGTGATTCTTGTCAGGTTTTTCAGTAAAGACGATTTTCACGGGAACACGCTGTGTTACCTTTATAAAGTTGCCGCTTGCATTGTCGGGGGGAAGCAGAGAGAATTTTGCACCCGTGCCCGATGAGAGAGACTCAACTTTTCCCTTGAACTCTTTATCAGGATATGCGTCAACTCTAATCGTGACCGGCAGTCCTGGACGTATTTTTTCAAGCTGCGTCTCCTTGAAATTCGCAACCACCCAAAGGTCGCTGCTGCCGACAAGAGCAATGAGTTGCTGTCCGGGGGCAACGTATTGGCCGGGTTCAATATTCTTTTTTGAGATATGTCCTGAAGCTGGTGCTATAATATTGGTGTAGGATAACTGCAGCTCGGCATTGCGTAGTTCCGCTTCCTTTAATCTGAGCTGTGCGGCGGCAGCTTTCTGCTGTCCTACTGTTGAGGAATGTTGAGCTGAGGATGCTTCGGCACCGGCACGGATGGCATCGAATTCAGCCTGTGAAATCACGTCCTGCCCACGAAGGGTGCTGTTGCGCCGGAGATCGGCGTCGAGTTTCCGCTCGGTAGCTGATGCCGCTCCTGCGTTTGCTTCTGCCGCAAGAACCGATGCCCGTGCGCTCTCTACAGCTGCAGCGGCAATGTCCCGGCGGACTTCATAGTCGGCGACTTCAAGTCGGATAAGAGTATCCCCCTTATGTACCTGCTGGTTATCGTTTGCCAGAACCTCCTGCACTTTTCCGGGAATTCTTGAAATCACGGAATAGACATCCCCCTCTATCTGGGCGTTGTCGGTTTCAACATAGAGGAAAGAGTGGTAGAGGGCTTTTCCTCCCCAGATCAGGGCTACAGCAATAACAACAGCTGCAATAATGATGCGCAGCGGGTTTGACGCCTTTGCCGGATCTTTTCCGATGCTCTTGTTTTGTGGTATTGTTGTTGATTCAGGTTGTTCCATGGTTTTTGTTTTTGTTGTCAGGCGTTTTCAGAATCACAACGGGGCATGGTGCATGCCGCATCACGGTTTCCGCAGTGCTCCCAACCAGAAGCCGAGTTATGGCTGTGGTTCCGTGGGAGCCGAGTAGAATCATATCTGCTTTATGCTCTTTTGCATAAACGAGAATCCCGGCAGCAGGGTCACCGTATTGAACAGTAAATATTGCGTGTGCTTTATATTGAGAGAGCATATCGCTGTATCGCGAAAATTCATGCAAGAACATGTTCAGTGAACTATTATCACTATTTTCCACAGGAGCGATATAGAGCAGGATAATTTCTGCATTTGAGCAGTGCATTGCAGCGGCATAGCGTACCACAGAATCCGCAGCGGTTGAAAAATCAACTGCGCAGATTATTTTTTTTAATGAAGTAGTCATGTTACCAGAACACCTCCCCGGTTGCGCGCTTAAGCGTATAGTTGTTTATCACATAGGCATAGTTCGCTTGTAGTTTTCCAAGTTCTGCCTGGGAGAGTGATGCTTCGGTATTAAGAAGGTCAAGTACTGTAGCCATACCGTTTTCGTACCGGGTTCTTGCATGTTCAGCTGCAAGTTTCGCCTGTTGCACTTGTGCTTCAGCCGTTATAATCTTTTCCGATGCGGTCTGCAGTGCATGGGTTGTCTCTTCGATATCAGTTTTTACCTGCTGTTCAGTATCAACCTTTCTCTGGGCAGCAGCATGCATGAGGGCGGTAGTTTCCTGACGCTCCGCACTTGTTTTGAACCCGCTGAAGAGAGGTATCTCAAGATGCAGGCTGCCCACAAAATTCTCACGGATTTCATTAATATCAGGCATGAGACCATTGGTGACACCATAAGAGGCGCTGCCGGATAGTATCGGAAGCCCGCTTTTTATAGCGATGGAACGACGCTGTTGGGCAGCTTTTTCCTGTTCGTTGGCAAGTTTCATCTCAAGCCGCTGGTCTAAAGCGTGACTGACATGCTCAGAGCTTCTATGATCTGCAGGAGTGACGGAAAACGATCCCTGAATATTGAGCGGTACGTTTTCAGATATACCTGTAAGCCGACGCAAAGTCAGTTCCTGTCGGAGCAGTTCATGTTTCAGATCAAGCATTTTGTTTTGTGCTCCGGCAATTCGCACTTCGGTTGAAAGGACATCAAACCGGGTTGCAGCACCGCTCTTGTACCGTTTGCCTGTAAAGTCAAGAGCTTTGTTGAGGGCGGTTATCTCTTTCTGTTCGACGTTTATATTTTCCCTTATAAACAGAATGCCGTAAAAGAGCTGGACAGTCTGAAAAGAGAGATCTCTTTGTGTGATTTCAAAAGAATGTTCAGCTGCTCTTTTACCTGTTTTTGCAAGGTCGACCGTAGAGGCTCTTTTCCCGAAATCAAACAGGGTTGCCTTGGCGGTGACTTTGGCCTCATAATTGTCATTTGGTGCAAACTTGAGCATGGGACTTCCAAAGAGACTCATTTCCGATACAGGGTCCAGATAGGTGTATCCTGCGCTGGCTGAAATCTGTGGATAATATGCGCTTCTGCTTTGGGTAATTCGGGCTTCAGCCGCACTGACGTCAGCAGCAGCAGCCTTGAGCGCAGGATTGTTATCACGGACGAGACGGATAGCTTTTTCAATCGTAAGCGGTTCTTCTGTCGGAGTTTCTGCTCCGATTGCCAGTAACGGCCATGTAAGCATCAATGCAGTTGCTGCGATTCCAGCAGTTCTGGTCAGAATTCTCTTCATAATAGCTCGATGATTTGTTCCGTTATTCTACTGACACATTGAAAAACGTTTGGTTTTACATGTCATGCACACATAAATTCGCAATTTGCATGCCAGACAGCGGAAATGGGTAAATAATATCTAATATCCTTGCTGTATAAGGCTTTTAATTCGTGTTGGTATCCTGTAATTCCGAAAAAATCAGAAATTTCTCTACATTGTGTTCTTGCTATTTCAGAATATCTGAACCTTGTTAACGTGATATGAGTATTTCTTCTGTTCATGAGGCGCACCTTCTCATGCAGTACATCAGTGATGCGGTTGGCTCCATTCGCGATCCTGACGAACTTTTCCGAACAGTTACTGATAAACTTCGTCTTGTCTTTGAGTTTGATTCTGTCGTGATTATCACCTTTGACAAAGAGCGACGGTATAGCAATGTTTTTTTTGAAATGCTGCGATTTCAGGTTCCTGAGAGTATTGAACGCAAAAAAAGACCCATTGCCGGGTCATGGATTGAGCCGCATATGACTGATGTATCGGTTTCGGTTTTCAATATTAAAGAGGTTCTTGATCGTTATCCGGCAGATTACCCTGTACCGCATGTTCTGTACGATGTCGGCATGCGCCAGGTTGTATTGTCGCCGCTTCGGACGGGAGGAAAGGTTATAGGCTTTCTGAATTTTGTGTCAAAAGAAGAAAAAAACTGGTCGGAGAGCGATAAAGAACTGCTTGCCACTCTCTCATCTCCAATCGCAGTCGCGGTGAGCAATACCCTTGCTTATGAAGAGCTTCGTCTTCGTGAAGCTCAAACCGTTATGCAGCTTGCCGTCAACAATGCCCTGCTGACCATAAAGGACCGGAACAGAATGCTCCTTGCGGTATGTGATCAGATCGATAAGCTGGTGCCGTGTACTTTTCTTGGTATCCGTGTTATGGGCGATGATGGCAGGTTTCGTCTTTACGACAATTTCATGCGTGAAGATGGTCACGGTTTTTTGCCGGTATCTTCGTCGGAAAAGCTTGATGTTACCGATTTTGACGAGATAGCCAGGGAGAGCTTTTCATTGATTACAAATCCGGGATGCTATGGAAGAGAAGCTTTTCTCCGACTTTGCACAAAGTACCGCATACTTGCGGTTGTCAAGGAGAAATTTGGTGTCTGTTCCCTGCTCACAGTACCCTTATGGGATACTCCGGGCAGTCGTGCCGGTCTGATTATTTCCGATACTTCCCGCTCTTTTGATGAGCACGATCAGGCAACGGTCAGTCTGATTGTTCCCCAGCTCTCGCTTGCGTTGCAGAACTACCTTGCATTTGAGGAGATCGATGAACTTCGCCGGAAGCTCGAAGGGGAACGTACCTGTCTTATCGAGGAAATCAAAGCCGGGCATAATTTTGAAGAGATCATCGGCAACAGTGCCCACCTGGCGTCGGTATTGCATCGTGTAAGTCAGGTTGGGCCTACCGATGCCACCGTATTGATCCAGGGAGAAACAGGTTCAGGAAAGGAGCTGTTTGCCAGGGCGCTTCATAATCTTTCAAATCGCAGGCAGAGAGCATTGATCAAGATTAATTGCGCAACATTGCCCGGACCGCTTATTGAATCGGAACTTTTCGGTCATGAAAAAGGAAGTTTTACCGGTGCTATAGAAAGGCGTATCGGCAAGTTTGAGCTGGCTGAAGGAGGAACTATTTTTCTTGATGAAATCGGTGAGCTGCCGCTGGAACTGCAGGCCAAACTGCTTCGTGTCCTTCAGGAACGTGAGCTTGAAAGGCTTGGAGGCAAAATGGTGATCAAGGTTGATGTGCGGGTTATTGCCGCAACGAACCGTGATCTGGCAAAAGAGGTTGCTGAAGGGAGATTTCGTGAAGATCTTTATTTCCGTCTCAATGTATTTCCTCTTTCCATCCCATCACTTTGTGAGCGGCGTGAAGATATTCCAATGCTTGCAGCACACTTTGCTGCCAAATTTTCCAGAGAACTCGGCAAACCTCTCCGCCAGTTCAAAGAGAGCGATATGCAGCGTCTGGTCGCCCGCAAGTGGAAAGGCAATATTCGCGAACTTGCTCATATTGTAGAACAGGCGGTCATCGTTTCTGAAGGGCTATCGCTCGATTTTTCATCGATTCTTTCTTTCCCTGATCCAGTTATTGATCGTTCAATACAAGAAGAGGTTAAAACCATGCATGATTTTGAACTTGATGTGGCCTTGATGGAAAAAGAGCTGATTATTGAAGCTCTCGAACGTTCAAACGGTCGGGTGAGTGGTGCAGGCGGAGCTGCAGAGCGACTTGCCATGCACCCGAAAACACTCTACTCCCGTATTGAAAAGCTCCGTATTCAAAAGAGATATCAGTAGGGTATTTTCTCTTTTTGCCTTCGGCACTTTTTACTCATTCAAATGAATTGTTTAAAAGTTATAAATCCCTTAGCTTTTACAACAGGCTATCTTTATGAACAGATTATATTTGAAACAAGATACAGTGCGCATCGATGTAGTTCGAGCGATTTTTAATGAAGGAGTTTCACTATGACCGAAACAATGACGTTTGAAGTATCCCAGGATTTGCTGGCCTCGCTCAAGATTGGCATACAGGACTTGGCACACGAGATTCGTCTCATGGCGGCAATACGCTATTTTCAGGAGAAAAAACTCTCATTGGGAAAAGCCGCAGATTTGGCTGGATGTAATCGGCTCAGCTTTATGGATATACTTGCGCAAAAAGGGATTGTTATCTTTGATTATGACGAATCAATTGTAGAAAGCGAATTACAAGGAGTCGAGCAGTTATCTAAAGGAAGTGCATGATTATCTGTAATGCGACTCCGTTAATTGCCTTTGCCCGTATCGGTCAGTTGGCTTTGCTTCGAAAAGTTGTTGGAACACTTGTCATTCCAGATGCGGTTTGTAGAGAAATTTCTGTCTACAGTGACATTCAGCACGGGATCATTGACTTGGCACAAGAACCATGGATTTCAGTTCAAACAGTTCAATCTGAAGCCAAAGTTTGTTTATTGCTGCCGACACTTGATCGTGGTGAAGCCGAAGTTATTGCGTTAGCTTTAGAGCGAGCAGCAGGATTAGTGCTGATTGATGAACTCTCGGGACGCAAGGTGGCGGAATCATTACATCTGACCGTGTCAGGTTCTGTGGGGATTTTGATTCGGGCAAAACAGATGGGTGAAATCTCGGCTGTCAAACCGTTACTTGAGGAGATGATTCAAAGAGGAATCCGATATAGCCCGAGATTCGTAACGGCAATCTTGCAGCGGATTGGAGAATAATAGCTCACTTCTGTTGTTGAAGGCGCTCACTGAGCCATATTTTTATCACCGATTGGCGCGATACCCCAAGACGTGTTGCCTCCATGTCGAGCGAGTCGATCATCCAGACTGGAAAATCAACATTCACCCTTTTATGCTGTTGTTTTATCCGACGTGCCTTGTTCAGATCAAGGTAAGGTGTGATATCTGAACCATCATCAAATGCCTTGTCAAATTCCTCTGTTTTCATTTATCGCCACCTCCTCAAGGCGAGATATCTTGACGGAAAGTATATTAAGAAATGCCCGAAAGAAAAAAGGAGAAGAGATATAGAATTTCATAATAAAAAGTGAGTGCGAAATGGCGATTCCAGATTTTCAGAGCATCATGTTGCCGTTGCTCAGGCTTTGCAGTGACGGGCAAGAACACACCAACGGGGAAGTGATAGAGGTATTGGCCCGCGAATACAGATTAACTCCTGACGAGCTGAACAAAATGCTGCCGAAAGCTTCACAACGTGTTTTTTATAATCGGGTTGCCTGGGCAAGGGCACACATGAAGATGGCACTTCTGCTCGAAAATGTCCGGCGTGGTGTTTTTCGCATTACTGAAAGAGGGAAAGCTGTTTTGGGAGAGTTACCGAAAGAAATCAATATTGCTTTTCTTCGCAAGTTTCCGGAATACCGTCCAGTTCGTGAGCTCCAACAGAATAACCAGACAAGTGATGATCTGCATCCAAAAGAGCAGGAGATAAAAACACCTGCTGAACGCCTTGAAGATGCGTACATGTCGCTTCGTGAAAATCTTGTCGATGAACTTCTTATCCAGTTAAAATCATCGCATCCTTCTTTTTTTGAGAAAGTTGTGGTTGATGTTCTGGTAAAAATGGGATACGGGGGTTCAATAAAAGATGCAGGCGAAGCTGTCGGCGGGAGTGGTGACGAAGGTATTGACGGCATTATCAAGGAAGATCGACTTGGTCTTGACATCATCTATATTCAGGCTAAAAGATGGGACAATACTGTCTCTCGGCCAGACATCCAGAAGTTTGCCGGGGCGTTGCAGGGTAAGCGTGCCCGTAAGGGAGTTTTTATTACCACATCGGATTTTTCAAAAAGCGCGCATGAGTTTGTGTCAGCGATAGAGAGCAAGATCATCCTGATCGATGGCCGTCAACTTGCCGGTTTTATGATTGATTTCGGGGTTGGGGTTGCCACTGATGCGGTGTATGAACTAAAGCGCCTCGATTCAGACTATTTTGAAGAGAACTGAGAAAACTGTTCTTTTGCCAAGTAGTATCCAATGATACTATTCGGTTCTTGCACTACGTTGATAATCCTGATTGCTTTGGATAAAAATGGGTATTTGTAAAGAAGATTGACAATCTCCCATGACCCTCGATGAACTGCAGAGACTTCTTGATCAGGAGGCTCAGTCGGTGATACATTTACACCAATCCGACGACCCTGCGGCTTTTGCTATGCAGTTTCATGCCAGGAAGGATTTGCCAGTCCGGGCAATGGCGGAACAGCTTGCCTGTAGGCAAAAGGCTGTAAAAAAGCTGCCGACACTTTCGCAGCACAACTTGCTTTATACGCCGTTGGCACTCGAACAGTCCTCTGGGGAGTGCACTGCGGCTTATAAGGCTTCTTATATGTCGGGGAAGAGGATGATTGATTTGAGTGGCGGGCTGGGTGTGGATACGATGTTTTTAGCCAGGGTGTTTGGGGAGGTCGTTTACTGCGAGCGTGATCAGGTGCTTTGTGCTGTGGTGGAGCATAACCTGAAACAGTGCGGTATTTCCAATGTGCAGGTTAATCATGGTGACAGCGTCGATTTGCTGTCGTCTTATCCGGATGGTTTTTTTGATTGGATTTTTGTTGATCCGGCACGTCGGGAGCTGGGGCGGCGTTCTATAGCACTTGATGCGGCGAGTCCGGATGTTGTGGTTTCTCATGATATGATGCTTAGTAAGGCGAAGCGGGTATGCATCAAGGCTTCCCCGGCACTTGAGATCAGTGGTTTGAAAAAGCTTTTACCTGCTTTGCAAACGATTATTGTGGTTTCGGTCGATCGTGAATGCAAGGAGATTCTGCTGCTGCTTGATCGTGGAGCTCGCGAAAAACCGGTGACGGTCAAGGCAGTCTGCCTCTCGTCAAATTCGGAGGTTGTAACAGAAGTTGTGAGAGATGGTTTGGTTGAGCGGCCTCTTGCCTGTTTGTTGAAGGAGTATTTTTATGAGCCTGATCCAGCCATTATCAAAGCGAAGCTTTCTGATGTGCTTGCCAGAGATTCTGGACTTGAGTTTGTCAACAAAAATGTTGATTATCTAACCTCTGAGCGCAAAATAGAGGCTTTTCCAGGCAGGAGCTTTCGTGCGATTGAGGTAGTGCCGTATAAGCCGAAGGGCTTCAGGGGGTTTCTGGAGCGGCATGCCATTACAGGGGCAAGCATTCAGCGGCGCGACTTTCCTCTTTCACCGGAAGAGTTGAGAAAAAAATTCGGGTTGCTTGAGAGTGAAAGGGCCTTTCTCTTTTTTACCCGGGATGGCGAAGGTCATCCCATTTGCATTTATGCGCTCAGATGTTTCCCTGGAGACGAAGCAGCGCTTTCTGGGCAAGGCCAAAGCGAAGGCCCTGGATGCTGACCCGGATTTCTTCTACGCCAAGCAGGCGCATGAACTGGTGCAGGATAAGAGTTCCCATGGTGATGACGTCGGCCCGTCCATCGGGGATGCCGAGCAGAATAATCTGCTCAAGGTTGCTCTCTTTAAGTTTTTCGAGAAAATTGTGCACCTCTTGGAAACTGAGGGGATAGTTGTGCACTTTGTGGGCATCAAAATGTTTCAGTCCCTGGCTGACCTGAGCAATGGTGGTAAGAGTTCCTGCAACACCGTAAACATGCTTTCTTGCTGCGAAAAATGGCAGCATGCTTGAGGTGAGCAGCTCATTGATGCTCTTTTTTGCTGCGGCTAACTCTTGTTGAGGAGGAGGGAGTGTTGTAAAAAATCGTTCCGTCAGTCTGACTGAACCGATATTGAGACTTACGCTTTTTTCGAGAGCGGTAGTCGAACCAATGGAGATTTCGGTGCTGCCGCCGCCGATATCTATAACGGTGAAAAGGGCGGGAATATTACTCATGCCGGCAACCGCTCCGAAAAAAGTCAATTCCGCCTCTTCCTGACCGGTAATGCATCGTATGGAAATGCCGGTCTCTTTGGCTACTCCGTTGATGACCTCAAAGTGATTTTTTGCATCCCTCAATGCACTGGTGCCTGCAGCAATTATCTCCTCTGCATTATGTTCATCGCTGATCCGGCGGTAATCGGAGAGGCAGTCAATGAGTCGCTGCAGTGCAGCTTGATCAATGATTTTGTCTGCATCCACATTTTTTCCAAGTCGTACAATGGTCTGTTTGTGATAGACCGGATTGATGGTGCCACTCTCCGGCTCAAGGTCGGCAATCAGCAGGAGGGCGGTATTGGTGCCGATATCAATGCATGAAACTCTTTTCATAGTGGTTTAATAAAGCTTGAGAGCCATTCCTCCTCGTAGATGGTTTTTTCAATCTTGTAGTCGAGGCGTTTCAGCAGTTTTTTAAGCCATGGTTCATCATAAATAAGTATGCCGGATAGCAGCACCATTGCTTGAGGTGCATATTTCCGGAGGACCGGCAGGATTCGGTCGATCACGTTTTTATTGATGTTGGCCAGGATAAGGTCATAACCCTCTTTGAGATACAATATAAGATCCTCTTCTGCATCGAGGAGCTTGATGGTAATATCCTGAGCATTGTTCTCCTTAATGTTTTCAAGAGCGTTTTCGACTGACCAGGAGTTGTTGTCGAATGCCAGGATTGGCAGGTTGCTGCCGATTTTACGGGCGGCGATGGCAAGTACGCCGGTTCCTGTGCCGATGTCCATTATTTTTTTGTTTGTCAGGTCAAGTGTTTCCATCTGACGCAGCATCAGGCGCGTTGTGGCATGATAGCCCGTACCGAACGACATTTTAGGGTTGATTTCAATGACAATCTGGTCGGGTTTTGGCGTTATTTCACTGTTTTTCTGAACAATTAAAAGGCGGTCGGAGATTTCGATGGGTTGCAGGGTTGCTTCCCACTCAGCATTCCAGTTTCTGTCGGCTATGAAAGTTGTCTGAAAAGGGGGGATAGTTCCAAACCTTTCTATTAAAAGAGTACGAATGGTTTGCTCTCTCTCGTCTGTCCATTCGGTTTCAGGCAGATATGCAAGTAGTTTGTTGTCTTCTTCCTGAAAATATTCTATTCCCTCAGTGATAAGCAGGGCAATATAACGTTCGTGGAGGGTTGAGGTTATCTCAAAGGCAAGTTCGATATAATGGTGTGTTCCGGGTTGGGGCATAACAACAGTTCGGCAGATTAAAGGATATACGCTGAATTTCAATATAGGATTTTCCCCGGGGAAGGACTCATTCTGTTGTTATCAGGTGGGCTGCACAGGCATAGTGGAGATTATAATACCAATCCAGAAGCTGGTTAACCTTTACCCCTTTGCTTGAAGCATGAGCAAAACGGTTATCACCGATAAAAATACCGACATGGTCGACTCTGCTTCCATCACTGCTGAAAAAAACAAGGTCACCTGGCTGTAGTTCTTTTTTCGGTACCATAGTGCCGAGGAGTGCAAGTTCTCCGGAAGTACGCGGCAGAAGCATCCGGAAGTTTTGTTTGTAGAGATACTGTACAAATCCCGAGCAGTCGAAGCCCTCAGGGGTGGTGCCTCCCGATCGGTAATGGGTGCCCAGGAGGTCATCAATTGAAGAAAAGAGCTGATCAATCGATCGTTCCTTCACTTGTAACGGAAGGTGTTTGATGACTGGGGAAGCGCTTCCGTCAGGCATACAGGAGATATACGATTTTCTTTTTTTTAAACTATATTTGATCTCCATATTGTACCCTGAACCTGTACGGAAACTCTGGCAGCCGGTTACGCTGAACAGAATGCATAGAAGGGTGCCTGAGAGGAGCGCAGTTTTACATTGCGTAACCAATGGCAGCAGCAATGCTTGAAAGCGGTTGCTTTGTTTCAAAAGATTCGGGGGTTTATATAAAGGATACTGAGTGCACCATGGTGCCTTTCAGGAGTAATATAATAGTTAACTCATTCGTTTGAATATATGGCGGTGATGAAATTCGGAGGAACCTCTGTGGGAACTGCTCGGGCTATGCAGCAGGCTATTTCCATTGTGGATCGGGAACGGGTGAATGCGGTGCCACTGGTGGTTTTGAGTGCATGCAGCGGCATCACGAATAAACTGGTTCGCATTGCCGATGCTGCCGGACGTGGCGCTATTGATGAAGCGATGGACCTTGCCGGTGATGTGCGTACTTTTCACTTCGCGTTGCTTGATGAGCTGATCAAAAGCGATGTATTGAAAAAAGAGGTTGCTGTCAAGATCGAGGAGCTTGCCGGTCGTCTTGAAATGCTGATTAAAGGTGTGGATATTGTAGGTGAGCTGACAGAGCGCTCCAGGGATATGTTCTGTTCGTTTGGTGAACTGTTTTCAACCACAGTGTTTGCCGCGGCCATGAAGGATCAGGGGCATAATGTTGAGTGGATTGATGTCCGTACAGTGATGATTACCGATGATAATTTCGGGTTTGCGCGTCCAGTCAACGATGTGTGCGAAGAGAATGTCCACCGGATTATCAGTCCATTGCTTCAACAGGGAACGGTTGTAGTTACCCAGGGGTATATCGGAGCAACCAAAACCGGAAAAACGACGACGCTTGGCAGGGGTGGATCAGACTTTTCGGCAGCTTTGCTTGGTGCATGGCTCAATGAAAATGCGATCCAGATATGGACTGATGTAGACGGCGTCATGACCTGCGATCCGAGGATGGTGCCCGAAGCGAGGAGCATCAGGGTGATGACCTTCTCTGAGGCGGCGGAGCTTGCCTATCTTGGAGCCAAGGTGCTGCATCCCGATACCATTGCGCCTGCAGTGCAGAAAAATATTCCGGTCTATGTTTTGAACTCAGTGCATCCGGATGCCAAAGGTACCATTATTACCAATGATCCAGAGAGGCTTTCAGGGATGAGTTATGATGGCCTTGTCAAATCAATTGCTATCAAAAAGGGGCAGTGCATTATCAATGTCCGCTCCAATCGGATGTTCGGACGGCATGGTTTTATGAATGAGTTATTCGATGTTTTTGCCTGTTACGGTGTATCGGTTGAAATGGTTGCGACCAGCGAGGTTTCGGTCTCGCTGACTGTTGATGACAAAAGTGTCAGTGATGAATTGATTCAGAAGCTGCAAGGTTTGGGTGACGTTGATTTAGAGCATCATGTCGCTACAATAAGTGTTGTTGGTGATAATCTTCGCATGTCGAGAGGTGTTGCCGGCAGGATTTTCAGTTCATTGAAGGATGTTAATCTCAGGATGATCTCTCAGGGAGCATCGGAAATAAATGTCGGGTTTGTTGTTGAAGAGTCTGAGGTGATTACTGCAGTCAACAATCTGCACAGGGAGTTTTTTTCCGGCTTGCAGAATGAGGGCATTTTTGAAACCCCGGCAGGGAGTCTGCAGGGAGTAACGGTTGTGAAAGAACAATAACAAGAGGTACAGAAAACACATGGATTATAAAAAAGCCGGAGTTGATATCAGTGCAGGTGAGGAGTTCGTCCGCATGATCAAGCCTCAGGTTCGACAGACCTTTACCCCTGGTGTTATCACTGATATCGGAGCTTTCGGAGGTTTTTTTCAGCCCGACTTCTCGCAGTATAAAAAGCCGGTGCTTGTCAGCAGCATTGACGGTGTCGGCACGAAACTCAAGATTGCCATTGAGCTTGGATTGTATGATACGGTCGGTTCCTGTCTTGTGAATCATTGCACGAATGATATTCTTGTCTGCGGTGCAAAACCGCTTTTCTTTCTCGATTACTATGCTTGCGGAAAGCTCTCTCCAGCCAATGCCGCTGCAGTGGTCACCGGTATGGTGAATGCCTGTCGCGAAAATGGCTGCGCTCTTATCGGGGGTGAAACCGCGGAGATGCCGGGGCTTTATCAGGAGAGGGATTTTGATCTTGCGGGCTCTATCGTCGGGGTTGTCGATCATGAAAAAATTATTAATGGCTCCACCATTCAGGCGGATGATGTGCTTATCGGTCTTCCTTCGACCGGCCTCCATACAAACGGGTATTCGCTTGCAAGAAAAGTTTTTGAGAGCAGGATGCACCAGACTGTTACAGGACTTGACGGAACGATTGGTGAAGAGCTTCTGAAAATTCACCGCTCTTATCTTTCGGTTATCGAGCCATTTTTTGGTTCGCCCGATATCAGAGGATTGTCGCACATTACCGGGGGGGGACTGATGGGCAATACCATGCGTATTGTACCTGAAGGTTTGATGCTTGATGTTGACTGGAAGTCATGGCCGGAGCCTTTGATTTTCGATATTATTCGCAGGGAAGGCCATGTGCCTGAAGAGGATATGCGCAGAACGTTCAATCTAGGCATCGGTCTGGTGATGATTGTTGAAAAAAAAGCAGTTAACAGAGTCATCTCCTGCTTGAAATCACAACAGGAAAATGCTTACATTATTGGTCAGGTAAACAGTAGGTGATACTATTTCTCTTTTTTGTTGAAATAAAGTAATAATCAGAAAGGTTTATGCTGACTTTACTGGCCATTTTAGCGGTGAGCTACATCATCGGCTCTATTCCTACCAGTCTTATGGCGGGAAAAATGCTCAAAGGGATTGATATCAGGAACTTCGGCAGCGGTAATGCAGGCGGCACTAATGCTTTCAGAGTGCTCGGCTGGAAGCCGGGCCTTGTCGTAACGTTGATTGATATTTTCAAGGGTGTAATTGCCGCGGTCTCTGTTGTTGCCTTTTTCAGAAATCACCCGATAGGTGCATTTCCTGACATGAATGAAGTTGCCCTGCGGCTTCTTGCAGGAATGAGCGCCGTCATTGGCCATGTGTTTACACTTTTTGCCGGATTCAAGGGAGGCAAGGGTGTCAGTACCGCTGCGGGTATGCTGATCGGGATTGCTCCTGTAAGCATGCTTATGGTTGTCGGTATTTTTCTTATG
This sequence comes from uncultured Chlorobiaceae bacterium, assembly GCA_903940125.1. Lineage (GTDB taxonomy): Bacteria > Bacteroidota > Chlorobiia > Chlorobiales > Chlorobiaceae > Chlorobium. The sequence goes on from CAJAJL010000036.1 coordinate 17,184, forward strand.
ACCGTCTATATTTCCCGCCATGTTTCAGTTGCTTCAATGCTTGCGGCAATCGCCTTTCCCCTGATTATTGCCATCCGAAAATATATTTTCGAGCTTGGCGGCGGCCTTGATTATTATATCAGGCTTTTCGGCTCGCCAGTCTCTTTTCATGACAGTCTTGATTATCATCTGATGATTTTCGGGCTTATTGTTGCTCTTGCCATTCTATATACTCATCGGGCCAATATCAGAAGGCTGATTTCCGGTACAGAAAGCCGTGTGACCTTCGGAAAGCATTCATGATTTCGTGACATTTGATGAATATCGCTGTATTGGGTGCCGGAAGCTGGGGAACCACTCTTGCTGTACTTCTTGCCAAAAAAGGGTATCAGGTGAGGCTTTGGGCTCATCGCCCGGAATTTGCCGCACAACTGGAGGCTGAACGCGAAAACAGCCGATATCTCAAGGGGATACATTTTCCTGAAAATCTGCATGTGGTTGATCATTTGCGAAATCTTGCCGCATGGTCGCAGATGATTGTCACTGCGGTACCTTCCCAGGCACTGCGCGAGACGCTTCTCGGCTTCAGTGATCTTCCGCTGGAGGGAAAAATCCTGGTCAATGTAGCCAAGGGGATCGAGATTGGTACAGGAAAACGCATGTCGGAAGTGCTGCTGGAGGTGCTTCCCGCTCTTCAGGTATCCCAGGTTGCAGCCCTGTACGGACCAAGCCATGCCGAAGAGGTTTCTAAAGAGCAGCCTACCACTGTAGTCGCCTCTTCTCAATCGCTTCAAACTGCCGAAAAAGTTCAGGAGATTTTTCATACAAATACGTTCCGTGTCTATGTCAATACCGATATTATTGGTGTTGAAATTGCCGGTTCAGTCAAAAATATCATTGCCATTGCTGCAGGTATATCCGATGGTATAGGATTTGGCGATAATGCCAAGGCGGCCATTATTACCAGAGGACTTGCCGAAATATCAAGGCTCTGTTTAAAGCTTGGTGGCGATCCGCTGACTATTTCAGGCCTTTCGGGCATTGGTGATCTTGTTGTCACCTGTTTAAGCCGGCACAGCAGGAACCGTTATGTTGGCGAAGAGATCGGCCGGGGCCGTTCGCTTGACGAAGTCATCAGTCAGATGAATATGGTTGCCGAAGGCGTTCACACTTCGAAAGCGGTTTACGAGTTGAGCAGGGCTGTCGGCGTTGAAATGCCGATTACGCAAGCTGTCTATGAAATGCTTTTTGAAGGTAAGCCAGCCGAGCAGGCGATCTTGGATCTGATGACACGGGATCCGAAACAGGAACGATACTAATCGTATTAATCGTGTTTTTTGGGGAATTCGTACCAGACCAGCTTGCCAGTATTTTTCGCTGCATCCTTCCACGATTCGACGGCTATATCAATACGAGCAACGCTGCAGGTCACCATACTGTCGATGTGGTTTCCTGCGAGCAGGTTTGAAAATTCTGTCATTGTAGGGTTATGCCCGAAGAGCATCACCGTCTTGCCGCTGTCCGGGAGCTGTTGAACGATGTTCAGCAGATTGCCGGTTCCTCCCTCATATATTTCTATTCGCCTCTGGATCAGCTCTTTCGGGAATTCGAGGGTGTCGCAAAAGATATCCGCAGTCGTGATTGCCCTGTTTGCGGGGCTAGTCACGATCATCTCGGGGAGTACCTTCTTTTCTTTCAGGAGTGCCGCCATCAAGGTGGCTGATTTCAAGCCACGCTCGTTCAGTGGCCGGTCGAAATCGCCTGTGTTTGCATTTGCCCAGCTGGATTTTGCGTGACGGACAAGGTAGAGGGTTTTCATTTGTCGTTTGATCGATAACGGTTTTTAAGTACCATGATTCTTTGATATGACTGGTCGATACGCTCAGGGGTAATGATTCTTTTTTGCAGCAGGGATCGGATTATCTCAGCTGCTTTTGAGGCAATGGCCGGGTCATAGGAGGTATTGTTTCCAAAGAGCAGCAGATCGACACCTGCTTCAATGGCCAGTTGGACAGCAGTTTCAAGCCCGTATCGTTCGGCTATGGCTTTCATCTGCATGTCATCACTGACGATAACTCCCTTAAAGTGAAGCTTGTCACGCAGCAGGCCAGTGAGTGTTTGTTTTGAAAGTGTTGCAGGGTAGAGTGTGTCGAGTTTTGCATTGAAGACATGTGCGGTCATGATGGCGTCAGAGTAACCTGAAGCAATAAGTGCGCGGTAGGGCTCCAGCTCCTGTTCTGACCAGCTTGCCGTTATATCGGTAAAATCACGGTGTGTGTCGGTAGTTGAACTGCCGTGTCCGGGAAAATGTTTCAAAGTGGCAATAATACCATTGTTATGATATGCCTGGATGATCAGTTGCAGGTTGCTGATCACTATTGACGGGTCAGGTGAAAAGCTTCTACCGAGCCTGCCGATAACCGGGTTGTCGGGATTGGAATTAAGATCGGCGACTGGCCCGAAATTCATGCTGATATGCATGGCTTTCAGCGTTTGGGCGGTCTGTACGGCAGCAGTGGTTGTACTGTCTGGGTTGTTCAGTTTACCAAGATATGCTGCAGAAACGCTGGAAGGAAATCCTCTTGCTTGTTTAAGACGGCTGACCTTGCCTCCTTCCTGATCTATGGCTATAAAAAGCGGAATGTTCGCAAGCTTCTGGAGCTCAAGTGTCAGGCTGGCAAGCTGCTGCGGGCTGACGATGTTTCTTGAAGGAGAGTGGGCTGGAACATCATAGTCAAAGAGGACAATTCCGCCGATACGACGCATGGTTATATCGGCGGCAATTTCTGGAGCATTGTCAAGAGAGGTTCCCCTGAAACCGATCATCAGCATCTGGCCGATTTTAACAGAGAGGCTGTCAGGCCGTTGTGCGGCAACAGCGGGTCGGGAAAAAATGAAGAAGAAGAGCAATCCCGCTGTTGTCAGTGATTTTATTGTCATGGTTATGTTTATGCCGCACTCTTGACGACGGAGATTTCTCCACCGGACATATCAATGGCGACTGCCTCCCCTTCTTTTACCCTGCCTGAAAGAATAAGTTCAGAAATCTTATTGGTTATTTTACGCTGCATTACCCGTTTGAGCGGTCTGGCTCCGAAAGCAGGATCAAAACCGGCATCGGAGAGCCATGCAATAGCTGCTTCAGAAATGGTGAGGTTGATGCGCTGGCGCATTGCTGTGGCCCTGATATGGTCAAACTGGATCAGGACTATTTTTTTTAGGTCTTCTCTGGTAAGTGGTGTGAACAGGATGACTTCGTCTATCCGGTTGAGGAACTCCGGGCGAACCTTCTGCTTCAGCAGCTGAAAAAGTTTTTCCTGCAGACCTGAAAGTACGTTGTCGCGATTCATACCATTCATGTTTTCCATTTCAGACTGAATCAGCTGTGCACCGATGTTGCTTGTCATGATGATAATGGTGTTCTTGAAGTTCACCGTACGGCCTTTACTGTCGGTGAGCCGCCCGTCGTCAAGAATCTGCAGGAGAATATTAAAGACATCGGGGTGAGCTTTTTCTATTTCATCGAGCAATACCACCGAAAAAGGTTTGCGCCTTACCGCTTCAGTCAGTTGCCCGCCCTCTTCATAGCCGACATAGCCTGGAGGCGCTCCAACCAGACGGCTGACCGTATGTGCTTCCATATATTCACTCATATCGATGCGAATCATGGAATCCTCGTCATCAAAAAGATAGTCAGCGAGTGTGCGGGCCAGCTCTGTTTTTCCTACACCGGTCGGTCCAAGAAAAATAAAGGAACCTATCGGACGTTTTTCATCGCCCATACCTGCGCGTGAGCGCTTGACGGCTTCACTCACGGCACTCACAGCTTCTTCCTGCCCTATTACCCGCTTATGCAGCTCTTCTTCGATGAGCAGGAGCTTCTGCCGCTCTGACTGAAGCATTTTGCTGAGGGGTATCCCAGTCCATTTAGAAACGATATCGGCAATGTCCTCGGCATCAATCTCTTCTTTCATGATCAGATCGCCCGATGCTTTTTTATCTTCGATTTTCAGGCGGATTGCTTCAAGTTCATGTTCAATCGCCACAGTTTTTCCATAGCGGATTTCAGCAACCTTTCCATAGTCACCCTGGCGCTCAAACTCCTCAGCCTGAACACGGAGCTGCTCAAGTTGCGATTTCAAGTTACGTGAAGATTGTATCAGCTCCTTCTCGCTATCCCATTTAGCTTTGATGACGGTCTGCTCTTCGACAAGATTTGCAAGCTGTTTTTCTATCTCATCCAACCGATGTTTTGTGTCAGCGGTACTCATTTTTTTTCATGTTTGATTGCGGGGTGTGAATAAGGAATTTTGTTGTAAATTTAAAGCTTATAAAATTAAAAATCATCTTCGATACATTCTTTTCACCATAAAAGAGTAACGGATAACAACGTGCAAAAGTTCTCAATCGGTTCCCTGTCAATTCCTGACAGCGACAGTCCCCTGTTCATTGCCGGCCCATGCGTGATCGAAAGCAGAGCCATGGCCATGGAGACAGCAGAAGAGCTGCTGCGCATAACAGAGAAAGAAGGTGTTCGTTTTATTTTCAAGGGTTCCTACCGCAAAGCTAACCGTTCTTCAGCATCCTCTTTTACTGGTATCGGTGACATCGAGGCACTTGAAGTGCTTGACGAGATTCGCCAGACCTTTAAGATGCCGGTGATTACCGATGTCCATGAGACTAAGGATGTTACGCTTGCTGCCCGATATGTTGATGTTCTGCAGATACCGGCATTTCTCTGTCGTCAGACTGAGCTTCTGGTTGCTGCCGGAGAGAGTGGTCTTGCCGTTAACATCAAAAAAGGGCAGTTTATGGCACCTGAGGATATGGTGCTTGCTGCTGCCAAGGTTGCATCGACAGGCAACAGACGGGTTATGCTTACCGAACGGGGATCAAGCTTCGGCTATCACAATCTTGTTGTGGATTTCAGGGGGCTTGTTAAAATGGCTGAATCAGGATATCCGGTGCTCTATGATGCCACACACAGTCTCCAGCTTCCCGGGGCAGGTCAGGGTGTATCCGGAGGTGAGCGTCAATATGTCATGCCCCTCGCCAGGGCTGCTGTCGCCGCTGGTGTGAATGGTTTGTTTTTTGAGATTCATCCCGATCCTTCAAATGCCCTTTCGGATGCAGCTACACAGGTCGCTCTCACTGATTTCAGCATAATTATCAAACAACTGCTCCATCTTTATCGGTGTGTGCAGACACTTCATTCACTATAAATCTCTACTCTTTTGGCCGGTTTTCAATATTTTGGAATGCAGCCTTCGCAGGCTGATCCCTCTTCGAGGATAGAGTATGCGCTCAAATCAGTCCGGGCGCTTATTTTTCCTGTTGATGGTGTGCTGAATGGCGGCAGGATTACGTTTGACAGCTTGGGGGGGGAAATTTGTTCACTCTCTGTAAGGGATGCCGTTGCCATAAGGGAGGCGAGGAAACAGGGGCTGCATATCGCCGTGGTTTCAGACAGGGATACGGAAGCCTACCGTCCCTTGCTTGAAGAGCTTGGCGTGCAGGATCTCTATCTCAGTGAGGGCAATCTGATTGACGCCTATGAAGCATTCCGGGAGCTTCATGATCTTTCTGATAATGAATGCGCCTATATCGGCGATGATATTGGTGACATTGCGGTACTCGCAAAAGCAGGCTTGCCCGTTACCCCTATTGACGGAGCTGATTATCTCCGGAACCGTGTCGGTTATATCGCAGGGTACGAAGGTGGCAAGGGATGCGTGAGGGAAGTTGTCGAAATGATTCTTACACACCAGAATAAATGGCCATACATAGAGCGCCCTGACACTGAAGACTAAGCGGAGGAGGTTCCCTCGGTTTTAATGTTCTTGTGGAACAAATTCAGGGTGAAGGAGAGGATTCAGGAGTTCTGCTGTTTCTGTCAGTGACAACATACCGACAATATTTGTACCGTGGTTCGGTTCCACATGTATATCCCCCTTGTACTCAGTCCCATTCTGAAGTGCTTTTTCAAGCGCCTCTATTTTGCCACGAAGACTGTATACTGCTGATTGTGGTGTTGAACAGGATACAGGAGGATTCTGCTCTCCATGCAGAAAATAACCTTCGGGAAGCAGTTCGCTTTGCGGATAATCATGCCAGTGGGTTATTGATGCTCCGAATCGGGCAAGATGGCAGGGAAAACTTGCTCCCGGCCTCAGTTTCATCAGGATACTGGCTGCTAAGGCATTGCCCAGGGCATGTGCCAGAATAGTATGGGTGTCGAATGATGGTTTGGCGGTATTGGACTGTGAACATCCTTCAGGGGTTTTCAGGTAGATCCGCCCCCGATCCGTACCCTGAATGAGACCGATTTCCACAAGATCCTTTTTCGGATCAAGATTATTTTTTCTGCATCCCGATCTGGTCGTTATGACCCTGATCTGTGGTACTTCAACGAAAAAGGGCTTTTCCTGGACTCTGATTTCCACCTGGTCAGCACTTCCGAAATCGAAAGCCGGCTTTGTGATCACCGGAAGCTGGCGGGCAAAAAAACCGTAACTCATACCGCTGCGCTGGTCGAGATACCGGGCAACAATCCTTTTGTAGAAATCGCTGCGGTATTCAAGCCCAGCTGTTGAGGTATGCGTTAAAAGCGAGGAGTTGCCGCTCCACAGGGCGCTGCACTGTAAAAAATCGTCAGCAATAGCTTCAAACTCAGAGGTGTCAGTTTTCAGCTGACCGTATTCAATGTCAATCTCTTCTGGTCTGGGAGGAACAACCTGTGCGGTGAGTTTCGGAACCAGTGTGCCCCGGACATCCTCCCTTGAAGGATATGGGGTGTTGAAGGTCACTACTCCGCCGTTCATGGTGCAGATGGTCCAGGTCCTGTCTGTAACAAAAATAAGGATATGAACCATGTCGCGGGCGAGCCTGCCTACAATAGCGTCAAGGCGCTGCTGAGGCAGTGCATCGGTGGTGATTGGTGCCGGTTCGTCGTAAATACCGACAATGATGTTGTTATAGAGCGTTGCGACTCGGTTGATGGCAAGCAGGCTGTCAGGGAAAACCCCCGGAGCAAAAATAACAGTGCCGGGCGCAAATCGTCCGTTACTGCTCGATGCCTCTTCTTCTGAAAGAACGGTTATATCCAGCGATTGCATGACAGAGACGAGGGCGCGGCAAAACAGCTCCAGGCGACGTGTAAGCATAGGTGCTGGATAGATGAGAGGTTTGAGCCGTCTGCACATTTCGTCAATGCTCAGAGGAGTATCAAGAGGAATGCCAAGCAGCTGGTGGAGAGCTCCGGAAGAGATAGTGTTACTCATGAAAATGTTCAGCCTGATTTGTTCGAAATAAAGATCATCGGCTGGTTAGAGACCGAAATTATGCTCGCGACCCCAGAGTAGTTTTGTTCGCAGGATTTCGCAGTAATTGCGGCTTTCATTGGCGACAAGATTGATAACCTCTGCAGATTTTTTTACAATGACGACCTCCTGAGGGGCAAGAAATTTTCTGAAATGTCCGTCGCAGTTGAGCGGAAATTCCCCGTCAGGAGCATCAACAGATATCTCGATAATTTTGTCATCGCTGATAACGATAGGTCGGACGGTCAGCATGTGCGGGCATATCGGTGTTATGACGAAAACACTTGATTTCGGAGCTATGATAGGCCCACCGGCAGACATGGAGTAAGCCGTGGAGCCTGTGGATGTAGCAATAATAATACCGTCAGCCCTGTAGGAGCTGAGCAGCTCTCCGTCAAGTTTTATGACAAATGTCGGAATACGGGGATAGGTGCCTTTTTCAATAACAACATCATTCAGAGCGTTGAACCGGAGAATCTCGTTATTAACGGCAATGGATGCTTCGAGCTGGAGTCGATTATGAATAGAATAGGTGCCGTTAAGCACCTTCTCGATAGCTCCAAACATTTCAGCCTGGGTAAACTCCGTTAAAAAACCGAGGTAACCGACATTGACGCCGATAATAGGCTTTGTTACAGCATAATGCGACGTGAAGAGCAGGGTTCCATCGCCACCAAGCGAGATAAAAGCGTCACAGTGCTTACTGATCTCCTCAATAGGAAGAGATTGTTCTATCTGCAGTTTTTCTGCTGACTGTGTTTCAAAGACATACGCAACGTCCCGCTCCTTAAACCACGAACCAAGCTTGCGGGCAAGATCAAGAGCTGTCTGTCTTGAAACATTGACGACAATGGCGAATTTCATGACTGGTTCATCTCTTTAAGGGTTTGATAAAGTTGATTGGCATCACTGAAGCGCGATTCGAGCAGCTTAAGGTCATGTTGCCGTACTTCCTGCGCGATTTTAGTAAGTTCTGTAGAAAAACGCTCGAGTTCCTCGGCAATGTTATCACTGTTCGTTGCAATGATGTCCTGCCATATCTGCCATGAGCTTCCTGCAAGCCTTGTAAAGGTAGCAAAACCTGGGCCCGATTTGCTGATCGAGTCTCCACAGTAGGCCATCAGCAATGTCGATAGCAACTGGGGCAGATGACTTATTTTTGCTATGATGCGGTCATGCTCATCGGGGTTCATGCAAAGCGTCGTACACCCTGCTGAGTGAAGCAGTTCAATGAGAAATGTGCCTTTTTTCCCGGAGAGCAGGCTGTTATCGTCACAAAGGATAACGCGCCTGCCCTGCAGCAGATCCTCATGGCTTTCATGGTAGCCTTGCTGCTCTTTACCTGCCATCGGGTGCATGCCTATAAAGGGAAGGTCAAGCTCCCAGGCTCTTCGGGCAATAAGAGACTTGGTGCTTGATACATCGCTCACAAGAGTCGTTGGTGGTGCAAGCAGCTTAATCTCATCGAGGAGAGCAATATTGACTTCAACCGGAGCTGAAAGAATAATGAGGTCTGCGCTGTAAAGCATTTTTTTGTCTTCGATAAACTGCTCAAGACCCAGCTCGGTGACGCGCTGTCGATCGCTGTCGGTAAAGTTTGAGTCAAACCCCTGCAATAGAATATGGTTTTCTATGGCAAGCGGTGAGCGTTTTATTGCTCTCAAGAGTGACATGCCAATCAATCCGAGACCAACAAACGAAATGCTGCTTATGGGTGGATGCTCAGTCATGCCAGTCAACTTTGCTTGTTTGCCCTGCTTCCAGGAGCATCAATAGCCACTCCCTCTTTGCAGAGAGGGCAATCTTCGGGAGTATAGCTTATCACTTCCATTGAAAGTACTGAAAACTGGTCATCAGCAAGCCTGACTCTTCCATTACTGCGGTCAACAACCGAGCCGACTCCGACAAGCGAAGCACAGGAACGTTTAATGAGTTCAATAACCTCGGCAACCGACCCGCCGGTGGTTATGACATCCTCAATAACAAGCACGCGTTCGTTGGGCTCAAGGATGAATCCTCTGCGGATTGTCATGATTCCGTCCTTGCGTTCTGCAAAAATGGTTTTGACTCCGAGCAGGCGTCCTACTTCCGTTCCAACTACGATTCCTCCGATAGCCGGTGAAATAACGGTTTCAATGTTCTTGTCGGCGAAATGCCGGGCAATTCTGCTGCAGACTGCTGTGAGGTGTTCCGGATACTGCAGCACTTTTGCGCATTGAAAGTAGGTATTGCTGTGTCGTCCGGATGTCAGCTTGAAATGACCCTCGAGCAGAGCACCGGTTGTTTTAAAAACGTCAAGCATTGCTGAACTACTCATAAAACATATTGAATGAAAACGTTGAGTGATGCGGTTACTTATCAATGAACATAAAGATAAAGAAGCAGTGCCGAAAAGCTAAAGGAAAAAGTCCCTTACTTCGACTGCCTTTTGGATGTGCTGTCCTCTTCTTTTTATCGACAGCTTTCAAGGTAATCACTCAGGATGACACATGCAGCAGCACTGTCGAGCCGGCCTTTCTGCTGCCGCACTTTTCTGGATGTGCCCGATGCAACAAGGATTCGTTGTGCATCCCTCGATGAGTGGTGTTCATTGACGGTTTCAACCGTTATAAGGGGGAAGGCCTCACAAAGCTCCTTAATAAAGCGGTCAAGCACGCCGGTCATGGCATTTTTCTCGCCTGTATTGCTGAGCGGGTAGCCGACAATGATTTTTTCAACATCATTGTTCCCGAGCATAGCCTTAAGTGTTTTGAACAATCCATCCCGGTCAAAGGTGCCTACCGGCTGAGCAAAGAGCCCGAGAGGATCGCTTTGGGCTAATCCTATGCGTTTTGTTCCGTAGTCGATCGCGAGGATTCGTTTTTTTTGAGTTAAGCTTATGGCACTCTCCCTAGTGGATTCAATGGTCGTGGACATTACTGAAGCGGTACGGTCAATGTTTTATGACTATAAATTAAAGCCGAATTATGACAAATTCAATTTTTAAGGGTGATCGTGAGTCATGAAAAACCTTTTCTCTTAAATGATTGTTTCCCTTGTATAGGTGTTATTTATCATCATGATGATTTAGGGAGAAGATTATGGGAGCATGGTCGGTGTTACTGATGACAAGCCTGATGCTTGCAGGCTGTTCGGTGCTGGGAAAGCGTACGGCAAATGAGCCCCCTTACAAGGTTATTTCAGAGGAGGGGGAGATTGAAATCAGGCAATATGGGGAGATGATTGTTGCTGAAACGGTTGTTGAAGGTTCTTACGGGCAGACAAGTGGTGCTGCCTTCAGCCGTCTTGCAGGATATATTTTCGGCAAGAACCGTGCAAAACAGAAAATTGCCATGACTGCTCCTGTGCTGCAGGAGTCTGTCAGTGAAAAAATTTCGATGACCGCACCGGTGATACAGGAAAAAAAAGGCAATGCCTGGATTATGTCGTTTGTGATGCCCGAAGGGTATACGCTTGAAACGCTTCCAGTCCCTCTTGACCCCGCAGTGAAATTGAGGCTGGTTCAGGGAAAAAAGGTTGGTGTTATACGTTATTCAGGGTTGCATTCTGAAAATAATCTCCGGAATTATGCAGAGAAGCTGACCCTATGGCTTGAGAAGAAAGGGAACAGGGTACTCTCCGCGCCACGAGCCGCAAGCTATGACCCGCCATGGACTATTCCTTTTCTGCGGCGCAATGAGGTGCATATTGATATTGAGTAAGGGAAAGCTTGTCAGATTAAGTGTTGTTGAGCTGGTTTTTTCATGACCTTATTATTACATTTTACAGGTAGGGCTCACTTAATCAAACTCAGGGTATGAAGCCGCATTATTATTTTATCGGAGCATCGTTTTCGATACTGCTTTCCATTTACGTGTTTATTTTTGGCACAGGGGTAAACCATGAGCTGATTGCTATTTTTATAGGATTGTGGGCGCCGACAATTGTCTGCGTGGGTATTTTTAATACCCTGCTCGGTATTCTCGATGAAATGTGCTGTGCTCACAAGCGTATAGAAGAAGGACAAGGTGGTCATGATCGTTAGATCCTTGTTCATTGTGGCAGTGCCTCCAGGGAGATTCACCTTATGAAGGCAGAAGCGTTGCTGCTTGTCGGTACAGGTGGGTTTCTCGGTTCCGTGGCGCGTTATATGCTTACGCTTATGTTTTCTCCGCTCGCACCGGGGTTTCCTTTTGCAACCTTTGCTGTTAATATTCTTGGTAGTTTTCTGATTGGTTTTCTGAGCGAGTTGGCAGTTTCAACGACACTTGTATCTCCTGAAACAAGACTTTTTCTTGTAACGGGTATCTGCGGAGGATTTACTACTTTTTCCGCGTATATGTTTGAATCTTCAGCACTCATGAAAGATGGTCAGATCTTCTATGCCGGCATGTATCTTGTCGGTAGTATCGTGGGGGGGCTGATTGCTCTCTATTCAGGAACGCTTCTTGCAAAACTTTGGACATAAGGGGAATTATGGAACTGAAACAATTAGAATCGCTCCGGATCTTTGTCGGTGAACACGTACGATTCGGTCATCGCCCTCTTTATGAGGAGATAGTCCGTGAAGCCCGGCAACTCGGTATGGCGGGTGCGACAGTAATGAAGGGTGTCCTTTCCTACGGTCACGACCTGCATATCAATACCGCTAAAATAGTGGAGTTCGGTCTGAACCTTCCCATGATTGTTGAGCTTGTGGACACTACGGAGAATATTGAAGGCTTTCTGCCGCTGCTTCAGCAGATGGTGAGGGATTCGGCAGAACGGGTGATGATCACCAGAGAGAGTGTGCGATCGGGGATCATTGAATAATCCTTCTGCCGAAGCTTCAGATACAAAAAAGGGAAGCCTTGCGGCTTCCCTTTTAAGATAGAGTTATTCCTGATTTAATTGCCGGAGGCAACAAGGGCGTTATAGTTTGCCTTGATGGTTTTTTCCAGATCTGCATCGGTGTGCACGTAGCTCGTGAACATCGCTTCAAACTGTGATGGAGCAAGGTAGATCCCCTGGTCAAGCATTGAGTGGAAGTATTTTCCATGCTTTTTAACATCTGCAGTGATGGCAGTGTCGAAGTTGACGACTGGTGTTTCTGTAAAGAAGAGGCAGGACATAGAGCCGACACGGTTCTGGACGTAATTCAGTCCGAGTTTTTTCAAGTTGTCACTGAAGCCGGCTTCAAGAATTGCAGCTTTCCTTTCGAGTTCAGGATAGGGATCTTCTTCAATGAGAATTTTAAGGGTTTCAAGGCCTGCGGTCAAAGCCAGCGGATTACCTGAAAGGGTACCTGCCTGGTAGACATCGCCGAGAGGGGCAACGCGTTCCATGATTTCCCGTTTCCCCCCGAAGGCGCCGACAGGAAGGCCGCCACCGATAATCTTGCCCATAGTGGTCAGGTCAGGGGTGACGCCATACAGACTCTGCGCGCCGCCGAGAGCAACTCGGAAACCGCACATCACTTCGTCGAAAATCAGCACAATACCTTCTTTGTCGCACAACTCGCGAAGGGCGGCAAGAAATCCGGGTTGCGGGGGGATAACGCCGGTATTGCCTGCGACAGGTTCGATGATGATTGCAGCAACCTTATCCTTGTTTTCATTGACGAGCAGCTTGACTGACTCGATATCGTTGTATTTTGCATTGAGCGTATCCATAGCGGTGCCTTTGGTGACGCCGGGGCTGTCGGGAGCACCGAGTGTCAAAGCACCTGAACCTGCCTTGATAAGGAAACTGTCGCCGTGACCATGGTAACAGCCTTCAAATTTGATGATTTTATCGCGTCCGGTGTAGCCTCTTGCAAGCCTTACCGCAGACATGGTCGCTTCAGTTCCGCTGTTGACCATGCGGACCATTTCGAGCGATGGTACTATTTTACAGAGGAGCTCGGCAATTTCGATTTCCATTTCAATCGGGGTGCCGAAGCTGGTTCCGATATTTTTCAGGGTATATTCAAGCGCAGCAGTAATTCTTGGATGCATGCTTCCGAGAATGAACGGTCCCCATGAACCGACATAATCAAGATAGGTGTTGCCATCAACGTCGGTCAGGTATGCCCCTGAACCCTTAGCCATGTAAATTGGATTTCCACCAACGGATTTAAATGCCCGTACTGGAGAGTTCACTCCTCCGGGAATAAACTTCTTTGCTTTTTCAAAGAGTTCAGCTGATTTGGTAAGTTGAGGCATGTCGGACAATGCTGTTTAGGATTGAGCAAGACGTTAAAAGAGTAATAAAATGCTTGGTCAAGATAGAAATACTCCGGAAGATATAAAACCCCAAAAACTGGTGGCGTTATTATTTCAGAAGGATTTGTGAAATGATGGAGAGGTTTTTACTGGGCTTGGCATGCCCGAAATGCAGAGAACAATAGTCCTGCAGCAGATTCCAGAGCATTTCAATGTCCGCGGGATCGGCCTTGATTGAGTTTCCTGAAGGAAATCGCGTTGACGCGAAGGTGCGTAACAGGATGACAAGCCGCATCGGGATGAGCTGTTTTGTTGCACTGCTCTCTCCCGAAGCTCCGGGCAGGGCGAGTCCGCCGGGATTCATGACAAAATAGAGTTCTGTAAGCTTCATCGATTCAACAGCCGGCATGAGCTCCTTTCCGCTTATGACACAGAAACGAAGAGAGGGCTGAAAGCCAAGCAGTGAAACAAACCGCAAAAGGAACCAGGTATAGAGCTGCTGGTAATTGCTATCGATAGAGTAGAGTTCTTCAAGGGTTCCTGTCAGTAAAGTGAAAACTGCCGGGTTTTTTTCGTTCACCTCTGTTGCATGCCTTACAAGGTCAATGATCTTGTAAAGGATAGCGAATCGATCAAGGTCAGGAGCGGGAACCATTGGGCTTAAAAGAAGGTTACCATCACTGACAAGTTGAATTTCCCTGCTGTTTTTTTTATAGAGCACCAGCTCGACAACATTGCCTGGGCTGAACAATCCGGTGAGTTTGTTTTTGGGGTTGCGTACACCTTTGACGATTACTGAAATTTTGCCGAAATCACGGGTGTAAAGAGAACAGATTTTAGACTGATCTCGATATTTGATCTCTCTCAATATCACAGCCCGGGTTTTGACGATCACTGCTTCAGCTTTTTTATTTTGGGAAATATAATTATATACGTTAACCCTGCCTGCATAAGGCCCATAGACTTTAAACAATCTACTTACCAAGAACAATAACAGTCAGGAAAAGATTAATCAAGGAGAAAAATAGATATGCCGACCTATCAGTATCGTTGTAATAATTGCGGGAATGAACTTGAAATTGTTCAGAAAATGTCCGATGACTCTTTGACGATATGTCCGAAATGTGAAAAGGAGAGCTTTGAACGTGTTATTACTGGTGAAGGAGGATTTGTGCTGAAAGGATCAGGGTTTTATAAAACAGATTATAACCCGACCACAAAAGATTCCACACCAGCATCTCCTGCACCCTGCTCAACCACTGCATGCCCGACCTGTCCACTTGCAAAATAGAGTTTCGAAAAAAGCCTCCCGTTCAGGGGAGGCTTTTCTGTTGTTGAAACGGATTTTCCTTTTCTCTCCAGGCAAATTTTGACAGATTAATCTTTTTGTCACCACGGAAGCTCTCTGGGTATTGTTTTCCTTCTACATTTCCGGTAACCTTTACCCGCTTCAGAATGCCATTGGTGAAGAACATCCGGATCATATCTCCGCTGGAATAGTTGATGCCTGAAGGTTTCCGATCGTTGCCATAGAGGTGATAGAGGCTTTCCGCCTGGGTAGTAAGAGTAATACCGGTTATCTTTGAGTTATCGTTGAGCTGGATCACCATTTTTTGCCCACTTAACTGGTCGTAAGCAATCGGCGAAAGGGTAAGAGTGTCCTGGGCGGCAAAAAAAGCCTTTCCATGAACCTGCACTTCATCAATGCTTTTGCGTTTTCCATCGGTACCGATATCCTTGACATGCAGAAGAATTATGTCGCCGCTGATCTGCTGACGGTCATGCCATGCGATGGCTTCATTGTAGAGCCAAATCTGGCTGGTAGCCTTGTTAACGATAGCTGTTTTCGATTTTGCTGCCAAGGAGTTGTCAAGCATTCGTCCCCGTACGTTTCCGTTTAATTCTCCTGTTTGCCGGTCAGTGTAGTAAACTCCATTTTCACCAAAAATTTCAACGGTGTTATCGGTCATGAAGACGTTACCTGTGAGCACGATTTTGTTTTCCTGCTCAAAACTGGTGGCACGGTCACATTTCAGTGTTAAGTTGTCATGCAGAAACACAACATTGCCGATGACAGAGCGGTACGACCCCGCTTCAGTTTCGCCGCCTTCAATGACATCCGCGTGCTGGAGAATAATTTTCTTTTTTTCCGCCCGGAGTGTATTATGGTTCAGAGCCGGGAATATGATAATCTGAAGTGCCAGAATAGTGGTGGTCAATAACGTAGCTGAAATGGCTCTTCGCATTGCGGGTAATATATTGATGGCGTCTCTGAAAGTGTTTATTATATATAATGTTCTAATGTAACAAAGCTTTGTTTTTACTGTGAAAAAAATACTTCTCGTTGCTGGCGGCAGACCGGGCAATCTTTTACTTGCTCCTTTATATGACGCATTGAAAAAAAATAAGGCTTATCACACTGTAGCGCTGCTTGTTGCAATGGAAGGGGCCGAACCGATCAGCAGCGATCTTGCTGAATGTTTTGGACTTGACGAGCCTGGGAGTTCAAAAGTCATTTCGTTGCCGCAAGGCTCTCCTGTTGAACAGCTTGCCACCGTTATGACAGGTATTGAAAAAGTTCTTGTAAGCGACAAACCTGATCTTGTTATGGTATGCGGGAGCGATAATGCCGCTCTTGGAGCAGCACTGACTGCCGCAAAACTCGGTGTGCCGGTTGCTGCGGTCGATGCCGGTCTGCGGAGCTATGAACGTCTGGATTCTGAAGAGATCAACCGTATAGCCATCGATGCCATGGCTGAATATTATTTTGTCAGCGAACACAGCGGAGAGTACAACCTGATCAATGAAGGGGTAGCCGATGAAAAAGTCTTTTTTTCCGGCAACCTTGCAGTCGACAGCCTTGTCAAATTGATGGAGCAGGCAAATCAACTTCCAGTATCCAGAGCTCATGGATTTCGTCCGAAAACTTATGCGATAGTGCTTCTGAATCCATCAGGTCATTTTTCAAATAAAGAGCCTCTTGAAATGATGCACCGGCTTTTGAAAGAGATTTCCGGCAGGACAACCGTTCTTATACCGCGGATTGATGGGCTGGATGCTGCATTCAACGATATTGAGAGCGTGAAGATTATTGAATCGCTTTCGCACGCCGGCCTGCTGATGCTGCTCAGAGATTCGTTGATGCTTCTCACCGACACGGAAGAGTTGCAGTCGGAAGCCACGGTCATGAATGTGCCTTGTCTCACAATGATGGAGTCGGCGTCGCGCCCTGTGACTATAGAAATCGGTACCAATGTGCTGGTTGGCCTCGATGAGGAAGATATTTTAAGCCGCGTTAACGATATCCTTCATCCCGGAAAACACAAACACGAATCAACCCGCTCAAAAATTCCCGAAAAATGGGACGGTGCAGCTGCTCCCCGCATTGTCGCCGTGCTCGATAGGATATTGTAGATTGGTTATTAAAAAAATCATTTAGCCCAGAGAGTCATACTATGGCTGACTACGGCGAGTGGAATCGCAAGGGCGCAACCCTCAGCGAGTTAACAGCGAAGAAAGAATATGGTGTTGAGCATGAGTTCATTGTAAAAGGTATACGTGCCGGCAAGCTTGAATACCAGGAGGGTGCCATATGGGGTAACCCATATCTCAAGATATTGAGAGGCCAGTTAGAGGATTTTATCACAGAGGAACTTGGTGCGGATTATCTGAATCAGGTAAGAACCAAGAGTGAACTTCTTGCGATCAAGAAGGAAATAGCTGTATTGAAAAAGAGAGTGAATGAACTTCAAGTTCGAAAAGCACTGATTGAATCAGGCAATGAAAAAATGCAATAGAATCAGATCAATGCAGTGCAAGATCGTACATGATCTGATTGTTCTGATTGCGGATCACCATTCGATTTTTTTCAAGTTCCACTAGGCTGCAGGTAAAGGACGGGTGCTCAAGACGGTTCACAAATGCCGGCAGTACCACAAAGTGTATTGCATCTTTTAGAGCGTAGCTGCCATAATGATAATGGCCGCTGAGGCACGCCTTTACTGTGGTTGAGGATGTAAGAATATCAACTATCTCCTGATGGTTCCAGAGTAGACCGTGTTTAGTGTCTGTCGTTTCGGGCAAGAGCGGGAAGTGGCAGATAACGATTACCTTTTCTCCAGTGTGTTCTGCTTTGTCAAGCTCCGCTTTCAGCCATGCTTTTTGAAGGGTACCCACTGCTCCGCAGTAGTCATGTTTGTCCGGCTGGGCAAGGAAGTATTCAAGTGTCTGGCGGTCTTCAGATTTTTCAGGCTCATTATGTATTGATACATCCATTCCGTCAAGAACGATAAAGCGGAACCCTTTTTCGGAAAATGAATAATATGGGGTTTGCTTACCAAGTGCATTCAGTAGCGTCTTCCTTGATAGAGCAAGGCAGTGATTTCCGATGACATGGCGGATGGTTCCAGAAAACACTTTGAGAATGGAGCTTACTTGCCGGAGTTCTTCCCTGTTATGTTCATCACTCCCTTTGATCAGGTCGCCGAGCTGAAACAGAAAATCAACGTTGTTCGTTTTGCAGTTTTCAAGCCATGATCGAAGGTCTGCGGCAGTAGCCTCAGCTGCCGCAGGATCGCTGGTCGTTGAGAAGTGAATGTCGGTTATGATGCCGATTCGGAGGGTCGGTGTGTTCTGAAAGCTTGACATCAGTCTCCGAATTCAGAGAGATATTTTTCCATGAACTCATCAAGATCTCCGTCTAGGACGTTTTCCACATCGAACCGTTCGTAATTGGTGCGATGATCCTTGATTCGCCGGTCATCAAGTACATAGCTGCGGATCTGGCTTCCCCACTCAATCTTTTTCTTTTTACCTTCGATTTCACGCTTTTTTGCCTCCTCATCGTCGCGCTGTCTCTGGTAGAGCTGGGCCATCAGCATTTTCATAGCACGTTCCCTGTTCTGGAACTGTGAACGCTCTTCCTGGCAACCAACCACAATTCCTGTAGGGATATGCTTTATGCGGACGGCAGTTTCCACTTTGTTGACATTCTGACCACCCTTGCCTCCGCTGCGGAATGTTGATAGTTCGAGATCCTCTTTGCGGACGTCGATTTCAACGTCGGGAGGTGCTTCGGGGTAGGTGAAGACGCTGGCAAATGAAGTGTGACGTCTGGCGTTCGAGTCGAAAGGTGAAACTCGAACAAGCCGGTGCACTCCATTTTCAGCTTTCAGATAACCGTAGGCGTAAGGTCCTTCTATTTCGAGAGTTGCGGTTTTTATACCTGCTCCATCACCTTCCTGGTAGTCGTCGGTATAGATTTTAAACCCTTTGCGTTCTGCCCACCTCATGTACATGCGATAAAGCATTTCCGCCCAGTCCTGTGCTTCGGTGCCTCCAGCTCCAGCATGAATGGTGATGAGGGCATTACCGGCATCATCCTTGCCTGAAAGCATATTTTTAAATTCAATGGCTGCGATCTCGTGCTCGATTGATGCGATGGCTGTTGTGAGCTCATCGGTGAAGGATTCGTCTTCAAGTTCTGAGGCAATGTCGAGTTCATCCTGACAGTTGGTTGTCTTCACTGCTATTTTCTCGTATGCATCTGTCCATGATTTATGTTCGTTCAGTTCTTTTAAAACTTTGTGTGCTTCTTTCTGATCGTTCCAGAACGTTGGATCAGCTGAAATTTTTTCAAGGTCATCGATTTTCTCTTTACGTTGATCAACGTCAAAGATACCCCCGTAACTGTTCGAGGCGACGATGAATCTCCTGCAGTCTTTCCTTTTGTGGTTCAAACATGGTTGTTTCTACTGATTGTTTTCAATAACTCTGTACAGCATTCTCAAAGAACAATTTTTTTCAGGAGAAATCAAAAGAGGTATCAATGTTTAAGTTTTAATGAGGCTTTTGAAATTAGAAGAGTATCTGAGTAAAAAAGTAATGGAGTTTTCATATTTTCCTTTCTGTTAATAAAAACAGGGAGCCTTACCGGAACTGTTTACGCTTCGTTATGTGCTGGCAGAACTATGACCGGGATCACCCCGGATACCAAATAGAAAGATCCTGAAGATGAATCATACATTCAGACGGGCGGTTCCCCATTATAGCGACCAACAGTTTGATGGTCGTCAACGCGTTATTATAGAAAATGTCACTCCTGAACTTGATGGGGGTAAATACTTTGCAAAAGCAGTAGAGGGTGAACATGTCGTTGTTGAGGCAGATATTTTTGTTGACGGAGCCGATACCATTTCTGCCGAACTCTGTTTTCGGCCTGCCGGTAGACCTGAGTGGCAGCGATCACCGATGGTTTTGCAAGGCAACGACCGATGGAAAGGGTTTTTAACCGTCGGAGTTCCGGGTATCTATAATTATACAATCGAGGCATGGGTAGATCATTTCCAGACTTGGAAAAAGGGTTTGTCCAAAAAAATCGAAGCTGGTCAGGAGGTTTCACTTGATTTGCAGATTGGTGCGATCTTTGTCAGCGATGGAGCTGCAAGGGCAGGAAAAGCTGATGCTGCAAAACTTGCCGCATACGCCGCTCTCCTCCGTTCAAAGGACCAGGATGAGGCTGTTGTAGCCGCGCTTGATGGAAATCTCGAACAGCTTATGAGCTGCAATCCCGATAAGGCACTTGCTACCGTCTATGAAAAGGTGCTCGGATTGACGGTGGAGCAGAAAAAGGCAGGATGCAGTGCATGGTATGAACTCTTTCCGCGGTCATGGAGCGCTATCCCCGGTAAACATGGGTCGTTCAACGATTGTAACCGACTGCTGCCACTGATTGCAGGGATGGGGTTTGACGTTATCTATTTGCCTCCCATTCATCCGATAGGATACACCAAACGCAAGGGAAAGAACAATGCTCTTGTTGCAGCGCCAGATGATCCTGGAAGCTGCTGGGCGATAGGCAACAAGGATGGAGGGCATAAGGCGGTTCACCCGGAACTTGGTACTATCAGTGATTTTACAGAATTTGTCGTAGCGGCGGAAGAGCATGGTATTTCTGTTGCTCTCGATATCGCCTTTCAGTGTTCACCGGATCATCCTTATGTAGAGGAGCATCCGCAGTGGTTCAAGTGGCGTCCGGACGGGTCTGTGCAGTTTGCTGAAAATCCTCCAAAACGATATGAGGATATCCTCCCCATTGATTTTGAATCTGCCGACTGGGAGAATTTATGGATTGAACTGAAAAGCATTTTTCTGTTCTGGATTGACAAAGGAGTGAAAATTTTCCGCGTTGACAATCCCCATACAAAGGCATTTCCTTTCTGGGAGTGGGCTATTGCCTCCATCAGGGTGGAGCATCCCGATACGGTTTTTCTTGCTGAAGCGTTTACCAGGCCGAAATTAATGGCAAGACTGGCAATGGCGGGCTACAGTCAGTCTTACAGCTACTTTACCTGGCGCAATACAAAGCATGAGCTCACGGAGTACATGCTTGAACTGACTGCATCACCCCTCAAACATTTCATGCGGCCTAACTTCTGGCCGAACACCCCTGATATTCTTCATGAGGAATTCCAGACGGGAGATCGAAGCCGGTTCATAATCCGGTTGCTGCTTGCTGCAACTCTTTCTTCGAATTACGGTATGTATGGCCCGGCTTACGAGCTCTGCGAGTATATTCCTGTACCCGGAACCAGAGAGGACTATCTCAATTCCGAAAAGTATGAAATCAAGCAATGGGATCTTGACCGGCCCGGAAATATCCGTGCCGAGATTACGCGTATCAACAGGATCAGAAAAGAGAATACAGCGCTTCAGCAGACGAATGACATCACCTTTGTCCGCATTGAAGCTTCCCCTGGTCAGGAGAACGACCAGTTGATGGGTTATATCAAGCGCTCCGATGATGACCATAATATTATACTTGCAGTTGTCAGCCTTGACTCTGTCAATACTCAAGGGGGCTGGCTCCGATTCCCCCTCGAACTTTTCAATCTTTCACACGATTACCCGTTTAAGGTTGAGGATCTGCTCAGTGGCATTCATTATGACTGGAATGGAGAATGGAACTATGTAGCAGTAAATCCCTGGATCATGCCTGCTCATATATTCAGGGTCACGCTCACCTGACGGAGTTGTTTTACTCAATCACTTTAATCAATATTCACTGTATCCCTAACTGACCATATATCATGTATCAACCCGAAAAGTTCTGGTACAAGGACGCAATTATTTACGAAGCCCATGTCAAGACGTTTTTTGACAGCAACAATGACGGTATTGGAGATTTTCAAGGATTGCGCCAGAAGCTTGGTTATCTTGAAAGTCTCGGTATTACAGCGATCTGGCTGCTTCCCTTTTATCCTTCACCGCTGCGTGATGACGGCTACGATATAGCTGACTATATGACAGTTAATCCAGACTACGGTACTCTGGAAGATTTTAAAGCGTTTCTTGATGAAGCCCACAGCCGCGGCTTGAAAGTTATTACCGAGCTGGTTGTTAACCATACTTCCGACCAGCATGCCTGGTTTCAGCGTGCGAGAAAAGCCCCGGCCGGATCCCCTGAGCGGAATTTCTATGTCTGGAACGACGATCCGAACAAGTACTCAGAAACCCGTATTATTTTTCAGGATTTTGAAGCTTCCAACTGGACTTGGGATCCTGTTGCCGGTCAGTATTTCTGGCATCGTTTCTTTCACCACCAGCCCGATCTGAATTTTGAGAACCCTGAAGTTCATCAGGCTCTTTTCGACGTGCTTGACTTCTGGCTCGGCATGGGCGTTGACGGACTCAGGCTTGATGCTGTTCCCTATCTCTATGAGGCTGAGGGCACCAATTGCGAAAATCTTCCACAGACCTACGAGTATCTTAAGAAGTTGCGTACCTATGTTGACGAGAACTACCCCAACAGAATGTTGCTTGCCGAAGCTAATCAGTGGCCTGAAGATTCCGCAGCCTATTTCGGTACAGGCGATCAGTGTCACATGAACTTCCATTTTCCTTTGATGCCAAGGATGTACATGGCCCTTGCTACAGAGGATCGCTTTCCCATTATTGATATTCTCGATCAGACACCTGAAATACCTGAAGGATGCCAGTGGGCATCCTTTCTGCGCAATCATGATGAGTTGACGCTTGAGATGGTGACTGATGAGGAGCGTGATTACATGCGCAGGGTCTATGCCAACGATCCGAAGGCTCGCATTAATCTTGGAATCAGGAGAAGGCTTGCACCGCTCATGACCAACGATCGTCGCAAGATCGAGCTGATGAATATTATGCTGCTCTCACTGCCCGGAACTCCTGTACTTTACTATGGCGACGAGATTGGTATGGGTGATAACTACTACCTTGGAGACCGTGACGGCGTTCGCACACCGATGCAGTGGAACTCTGATCGTAATGCCGGTTTTTCGCGTGCCAATCCGCAGCAGCTCCTTTTACCGGTTATTATTGATCCGGAATATCATTATGAGGCTGTCAATGTTGAGGTGCAGGAAGCGAATGTCAACTCTCTTCTCTGGTGGACCCGTCATACGATAGCCACTGCTCGCCGATACAAATCTCTCAACCGTGGCACAATCGAATTCCTGCAGGTGAGCAATCCAAAAGTACTGATTTTTATTCGGAGGTTTGAGGATGAAACGATGCTTACGGTTATCAATCTTTCCAGAAATGCTCAGGCGGTGATGATCGATCTTTCACGCTTTGAAGGGTTTATTCCGGAAGAGGTGTTCAGCATGAACCGGTTCCCGAAAATCAGGAAAGTTCCTTATATGGTTGCCTTAGGTTCCTTCGGGTATTTCTGGTTGAATCTTGTCAAGGATACCGAGGATGTTGTCGGGCGTTCCTATCTGGAGAGGCCTTTTGCCAACGTTTATCGCTGGCCGAGTCTCTTTTCAAGCAAGAATCGTCAGCTTCTTGAAACGGATATACTGCCTGACTATTATAAGGCAAGCCGCTGGTTTGGCGGCAAGGCACGCAATATCATGCGCATTTCCATTGTCGATAC
Organism: uncultured Chlorobiaceae bacterium; assembly: GCA_903940125.1. GTDB lineage: Bacteria > Bacteroidota > Chlorobiia > Chlorobiales > Chlorobiaceae > Chlorobium. Next base: position 40,553 of record CAJAJL010000036.1, read on the forward strand.
TATTCCTGTCGCGGGAATGGATCTGGCGAAACTGCTGATGACTGAAGTGCGCTATTCAAGCGGTGAAAACGATCTTTATCAGCTGCCCGTTTGTTTTGTACCGCTTACAGCAGTCAACTCCTCGGACGATAATTTTTACAAAAAGGTTATTGCGAGAGTTATTGTAGGAGATCATGAGGGGTATCTGTGCGATGCAACCTTTGATAATCGCTTTCTGAACTGTCTTTTTCACCTTATTATGGGCAAAGAGGGATGGCAGGGAAAGTCAGGTCTTGTTTCCGGTTTGAAAGGCACACTGCTGGACGATTTCAGCAAAAAAGCGGCTAATGTAGAGCCGGAGCCTTCTCTGATGGCTGTTGACCAGACCAATACCTCGATCAGATTCCATGACTCGCTTTGCCTTAAGCTTTATCGCCGAATAGAAAACGGGGTTTCCCCCGAGGTGGAAATGTGCAGTGCGCTCAGTGAACGTACAACGTTTAAAAACCTGCCGGGTTATCTTGGCTCGTTGAATTATGAGCAAAACCGATCCAGTCGTTATTCTATAGGCATTTTACAGAATTATGTTCAAAATGAGGGGGATGCCTGGCAGCTTTCGCTCGGTCAGGTGCAGCGGTATTATGATGAGGTTCTTGCAAAAATCAATATCGGTATTGCACAGCCTTTGCTTCCTGCTCTGAGTGGTAATCCTGTATTGATCCCTAAAATCATGCACGAGCTTCTTGGTGAAGCATACCTCGGCATGATTGAAAAGCTGGCTGAACGTACTGCCGAAATGCACATCTCACTTGCTTCCCTCGACAGCGATCCTGCCTTTGCGCCCGAATCCTTTACTACGCTTTACCAGCGTTCTATTTATCAGGCAATGTGTGAACAGGTTAAACGCACAGTGATCCTTATCCGTGAAATCATGCACACTTTGCCTGTCGAGCACAGGGAGCTTTGTGCTCTTCTCTTGCAGAAACAGAAAACAATTCTCCAGCAGTTCGATCCTATCAGACTGGAAAAAATTGATACGTTGAAAATCAGGATCCACGGCGATTATCACTTGGGTCAGGTGCTTTTTACCGGCAAGGACTTTGTGATTATCGATTTTGAGGGAGAACCGGCCCGACCCATTTCTGAACGCAAAATCAAACGATCGGTTTTTCGTGATATATCAGGGATGCTCCGCTCGTTCAACTATGCGGCTTTCAATGTGCTGCAGCAGGGTCAATCGGTTTTCCGTACAGAAGATAGACTGGCACTCGAACCTTGGGGCGACCTCTGGAGCTTTTTTGTAGGTCAGCACTTTCTCGATACCTACTTCGAAAAAACCAGGGGTAGTAACATTGTGCCTGAAGATCCGAAACAACGAGAGCACCTGATGCGGGCTTACCTTATGAACAAGGCGGTTTATGAGCTGAATTACGAACTCAATAACCGGCCTGAATGGGCAGGAATTCCTCTGAGAGGAATATTGAAACTTCTCGAATTGTAATTTGAACTTGAAGGCTAGGCCTGCTGCTGCATGGCAGGCTCTATGCTTTCAATGCCGTGCCTATCTTGTAAGCCGTTCTCTATGCGGGAATACAATATTCAGACTGCTGTTAGCGGGAGATACCTTCTGCAATCACCAATACACTCAGGTACAGCCCCGCTTATGGTGGGGTTTCATGGTTACGGTCAGACCGCAGAAGATGAGCTTGCCCTGCTCAGCGCCATTCCTGGCTCCGGGAGTTGGCTTTGCTGTTCCATTGAGGCGCTTCATCCTGTGTACACACCGAGAGGTGATCCTGGAGCAAGCTGGATGACGAGTCGCCATAGAGAGCTGCGAATCGCCGAAAATGTGCGCTATATCGATGAGGTTATTAGGTGTATCAGGGATTTATGTTCTGTGACTGACACTCTCTGTTTCCATGGTTTTTCGCAAGGGAGCGGAATGGCCTGTCGCGCAGCCCTGCTGGGTTGTCATCGCTCATGCGGCCTTATGCTGCTCGGAGGAGATATACCTCCCGAGCTTTCTTTGCATGGAAGTGTGGGCAAAGTTCACCTCGCTCGCGGTAATGGAGACCGGATCTACACACTGGAGCAGTTTGAGCAGGATCGTGCGCGCATCTCAGAAGTCGCTATCCCTTTTACCTCAACTCTATTCAACGGTGATCATTGGGCAAATGAAGAATACTTTAATGACGCCGGGCGGTTTCTGGCGACAGTATAAGGAGTGTGGGATGCTATCTATTGTTCTTTTGCCTGCTGCCATAGCTTGTCAAGCTCATCTGCAGTGAACTCCTGCCATTTGCGGCCTGAGAGCTGTACTGTGTCTTCAATTCTTTTGAACCGGACTATAAACTTGTTGGTTGCTTTTCGAAGAGAGTCTTCAGGGTTGGCACCGAGAAAGCGGCTGTAGTTTACAATGGTAAAAAGCAGATCGCCGAACTCATCTTCCTTTTCTTCTTTACTTGCGGCATTCTTCAACTCTTCAATCTCCTCTGCAAGTTTATCAAGGACGCCCTCGTCGCCTGGCCAGTCGAAGCCTACACCTGCAACTTTTTTCTGAACGCGGTAAGCACGCAGAAGTTCCGACATGGAATTCGGTACCCCATCAAGCAGGCTCTTGCGACCTTCGTTAAGTTTCAAGGTTTCCCAGTTTTTTATCACATCCTGTTCGGTTTCTGCTTCTGTATCACTGAATACATGGGGGTGACGGCTGATGAGTTTGTGACAGAGAGCTTCGAAAACATCAGCGAAGGAGAATGTTCCCCTCTCCTCGCTGAGCAATACTTGAAATGAGAGATGCAGAAAGAGATCGCCAATCTCTTTTTTAAGTTCAATTTCATCATGCTGGTCGATGGCGTGAACCAATTCATAGCTCTCTTCAAGGAGCAGATGTGCCAGCGATTCAGGAGTCTGCTTCCTGTCCCAAGGGCATTCCTGTCTCAGAACTTTTACCAGGCTCAATACCCGTTCAAACTGTTCCTGAAGAGTCCTCTCTTTTTTTGCTGCGATATCGGCTTTGAGCTGTTCTATTGATGATATTTCTGGCATTGAAAATGAGTATTACGTTTCTCTCTCGACTGTTGTTGAAGTTACTATTTCTTGATGGTATTCCTTATACTGGTTGAATGTATCGTCAACACTTTAACGCTTGACACAGAAAAACTCAATAACAAGCATGTTGTTATGAAAACGTCATTTACACCACAACCTTTACAGGGAGAGCCGATTGCTGCTCTTGCTACCCCGCTGGGAGTCGGTGCTTTAGCGGTTGTTCGGATGAGTGGCAAGGATGTTTTCGATATCGCACAGCGGGTGTTTCGCAAAAAGAAGAAACCGGATTTTCTTTTTTCACAATCAAAAGGTTTTAGAGCTCATTTTGGTACTGTTCATGATCGTGAAGGATTGGTTGACGAGGTAGTTGCCTTGGCATTTCGTTCACCGAACTCGTATACAATGGAGGATATGGTTGAATTCAGCTGTCACGGAGGACCGGTAGTGGTTAGTCATATCCTGCAGGTCTTGCTTGATGAAGGATGCCGGCTGGCAGAACCCGGAGAGTTTACCCGACGGGCTTTTCTTAACGGGCGCATTGACCTTCTGCAGGCTGAAGCTATCGGCGAAATGATTCATGCGCGCACGGAATCGGCGTTTCGGACGGCAGTGAATCAGTTGCAGGGCTCTCTTTCCCTGCGACTCGATGTCATGAGGGAGCAGCTTTTATGTTCATGTGCCCTTCTTGAACTTGAGCTTGATTTCAGCGAAGAGGATGTGGAGTTTCAGAGTCGCAGCCAGCTGCAGAAAGAGGTTGTTGTTTTACAGGCAGAGCTGCGAAGTCTTATAGATTCCTATCAGCAAGGCAGACTATTGAAGGAGGGGGTTTCGACAGTGATTGCCGGAAGACCGAATGCCGGCAAGTCGACACTGCTTAATGTACTGCTTGACGAAGAGCGGGCTATTGTAAGTAATATACCGGGGACGACGCGCGATTATATAGAGGAGTACTTTCTTTACGAAAAAACCATGTTCCGGTTGATCGATACAGCCGGGTTGCGTGAAGGTCATGAAGAGATAGAGCATGAAGGTATTCGGCGCAGCTATAAAAAAATTTCGGAGGCCGATCTGCTTCTTTATCTTATCGATATCAGCACGGAGGAGTACCTCAGTGAAGTTCCTCAGATTCTTGAATTCATGGAGCGTTACAGCAATGCGAGTATGATTGTGGTAGCCAATAAAATTGACCTCACTTCAGACAGCGTTTTAAAAGTGCAGAAACTTCGAGAAATGACGGATTGCGAGGTCTGTGGCATATCGGCAGCAGACGGTGTTGGGATCAATGAATTGAAGCTTCTGATGAGCAGAATGGTCGAAGGGTTTGACAAGTTGCATGAAGCAAGTGTACTTGTAACAAGTCTGCGTCATTATGAGGCACTGCGTAATGCTTTGGATGCCCTTGAACATGCGCGTGGATTGATTGAAAGTGCCTCCGGAACAGAGCTTATAGCCTTTGAACTTCGTTCAGCGCTTGAGTATGTGGGGGAAATCACAGGGAAAGTAATTAATGAAGAGATATTGAATGTAGTCTTTGACCGTTTTTGTATCGGAAAATGAAGCTCTTAGTTTTTTTTAAAGCGTAAAAATAACGCCCACCAGATAATGAATAGCTCAAGCACAAAAGCCCAATGAGTGAAATAATTCAGCCCCCATGAGTTATACTCCAGGTCTGACGATACAAAGGAAAATGGTGTACTAAAAAATGGCATTAACCAAAATATTTCCCCGGTAAAGGTATCTAAAAGCATATGTATTACACCGCCAAGAGCAAAAATAAAGGCAAATGCCGGATTTTGGCTATGATTATTGCTCAGACGTAACCATACAAATGAAAGCAGCAAGAGGGTCAGCCAGCAAAATGGTAAGTGGGTAAGATAAGTATGGTGGGGGTGTTGATAATCATCGATCGTGTAGTAATAAAGTAAATCGATGTCAGGAGTTATAGCACCAAGCATACCCCAGAACATAAATGCTTTATAAAAAGCTGTGCGGTTCTTAAATGTTTTAAATAATAACTTTGCAGTAATATATCCGGCAGGTAAATGGCCAAAGATCATGGGCTTTTTAAAAAGTAGGTCTTTATTGGTGTGGAACCCATCAGATTTGCGAAAAAACGGCGTCTTCTTTTTCTTTTGGCGAGGAAGTACTGCGAGCATTGCTGTTTTTTATAGCAAGAGAGCTTCTTATCTGCATGGAGAGATTATCCATCATAGCATAACGTCTACGATACATGGCCCTCTTATTTGACTTCATCTCATTCTCTCTTCGTCGTTCCGTCGTCAGTGGCAGCTTAAACCAGCCATCTGGTTCGGAAATGCCGCCCAATTCCTTCCAAAGCGAATCATAATCAAAAGTTGTATTATGTATGAAGGGCAAGCGTATCAGATATTTTTGATGATGCGGGTGAATGGTATTGCCAACACCGAAAAGATGCGTCATATTCAGAACGCTTATGATCTCCTGGACAATGAATAACATGACCGAATGCGGCCTCAGTCCATGCATGACCTTAGTCATTGCTTTAATCTCATCTTTATTGGATCGCCCCTGGATGCAGCCGATATAACAAGCCCTGCTTGTTGTTGATTTCTGTTCAAGAGAAAAGGCTATTTGAATCACAGGTGCGCTCACAGATGCACATTTCAGTGAAACCATCAATACACCTTCTTTTCGAAGACTATTATCATAACAAAGAACAATTTTTATATCTCCATAGCCGTTCAGATGAAAACTGGCAAGAGTAGAGCCTTCAGCGTTAAGAATAGCCTCTTGCAGAGGGCCTCTAAATGTCCGGATAAAACTGTAGGTGTCCTCGATGACTTTTTTTCTGTGAGCCATGTCCCACTTCGTGGACATAAAGACACGCATGGGTTTAAATGTCAGGTATGGTATATGTTCTGAAAATGAACGCATATCATTAATATCCAACCTGTTAAACCAGTCTAATGATTCGCTTGGATTCATCGCGGCCATAACAGCCCAGCGAACTTTATTTTTTGAGCGCAAGCCGATTCCTGATGAGCTGTATATGGAATTGGATAATGTCCAGGCAGCGAAGCCTGCTTTCAGAGAGCTATAAAGCATAGGGTTGCCCGATAAAGTTTTTACAACCTTCAGCTGTTGTCTTGACGTTCTTTTGTATAGTATTGCTATAAGGGTTTGCTGTGTTGTTCAACAAAATAATATCATAATTTTTCCGAGGAAGTTAAAATCCTTCAGTTTTCTTAACACTTGGAATCAGACTGTGAGCATGCCGTGTTCATTGCTTTGTCAGCTTTGCGTATAAGTGTGGACACTGTTTTGTGCTGAAGGAAGATAGTTGACCCCGAACCAGCATACAAGCAGCACAAGAAAAGCAAGCGCCAGATACCACTGCAGCTTACTCTGGTCTATCTTGTAGCGGAATGCATGGAGGTATCCAAGATAGGCAAGCCATGAAAGAAACGCCCATGTCTCCTTCGGATCCCATGTCCAGTAATGACCCCATGCTTCTTTCGCCCAAAGAGCGCCGAATATAAGACCGAATGTCAACAGTACAAAACCAAGCAGGGCCAGATAGTGTGAAACCGATTCGCCTGTGTGATTCCCTTTGGATCGAAGCTGCATGTAGACGTTGTGCAACGCTGTAATAGACGATGTGGCGAGCAGAACATAGCCGACCAGATATACTACGACATGCGGAACAAACCATGGACTTTGCAGCGCAGGCATAAGTGTCTTGTCAAAGACTTCGGGATGAAGTATGTTGATGGCGAGAAAAAATGCCGCGAGTGCCATACAGTAATACTTCAGCCATCCGATTTTCCAGCGGTATTCTACAAGAAATCCGACGAGAGGGATAAGGGTAGCGTACCAAAGACGAGTTTCACCAAGTGTTCTGAGAGGAGGACGATCAAGAGCCGACCAGTAAAAAGCTATAAACCCTGCCATTATTGCCGAACCAGCAAAAGAGAGTGCAAAAGCAGGAATTTTCAATGCAGGCGTTCGACCTGAAAAAAAACTTAGCAATGAACCAGTCGCCCAGCAGGCAATGGCAAGTTCTGCTGCAGTGTTAAAATTCACTATCATTTTTTAACCTCGGTTCGTTTAATGCCATTCCAGAAAAAAAGGATGTTTGCCGCCATAATCATAAAAAACCCAAGATAAACTGCGGGCAGCCATGGATCATGGATAACTTCGATCAGGCTTAATTTTGACCATCGTCCAGCCTTTTCATCATAGCCCATCTGATAGAGTTTCCATCCGATAAAATTAACAGGATGGTTTACCTCAAGATTTGCAATTGTTTCATGGCCTTTTTCATCCTGCACAGTTACTGCTGAACGGAATGATTTTGGTGTGCCTGGTACCATGATCAGATAAAAACCGTCCATTTGTGCCGCGTCAGGTTTCAGTAACGGGCTGCCTGTGCTGATCCATGCTTCGCGCTGTGCGGAAGCTGAGTTGATCCTGACTTTTGCAAAAGGGATGCCTTTAGCACGATCTGCAGGTTGAGGTATACCATTGTTTCCAGGAAGAGCGCTGGGAAGATATTCGAGCACAAGAACCTCTATTCCCTGCCATGTTGCTGTTGTCCCCTTCCGTACTTCCAAAATGGCCTGTGACTTGTTCATGAGGAGCTTGTCGTTATGCGGGTCGTATAAGAGCAGTTGTGGAGGGTACTCTTCAAGTGAAAAGTCATGCAGAAATATAGAAAATGGCAGCTGTTGCGGTGTATCGCTATCCATAGTATACCCAAGGTTATTTGCCTTTCCTACATTAATTGGCACGACAAGACGTTGAAGGTCGGAACTTCCAAAAACTGCGCATGACAGGGCAATCCAGAACCCGGCATGAAACAGGATGAACTGGATATTCTGTGGTTTAACAGGTATAAGTTTCCAAGAAAGAGAAATACCAAGGTTGGCAAGAAACAGCAGGACTGCTCCTGCAAAAGGCCAGCTTGAAAAAATCTGATTCAAGCCAAGCAATACCGGCAGTGAGCTTTTTGCTGAGGCCTGTTGAGGTATTACTCCACCTATCAATGAGAGCAAGGCAATTGCAAGAATCAGACAGAGGCCAAGAGGAATTCCTCCTAACCATTTGACTAAAGGAGTATTCCTTAAAACCAAACCAGTGCATAACACTATAGCAGCAAAAAGCGATAATGCTATTGCGTTGAAAGGCAGGTGAGGCATTGCAATACCGCTTCCAGAAGAAGCAATCTGAATTACAAAACCTGCAACAACCGCAAGTGCCGTGAAAAGCGCAGATTCCCTGAACTCCCATGGAGCCTGAAACAACCGACGTCGGACAACCACCATAATGACAACCTGAATTAACCTTTATTATAATAAATCCTTAAGCATGAGAGTACAATGCATTCAGCATGAAAACAGTATCTAAACCCAAACAATGACAAACTACTGTGCCAGATATCAGTTAACCTAAAGTAATCGCTATTCGTTGATTACCATTTCGGTAAATAAATAAAACAGCCATGAAAAGCCCGCAAATGCTTTGAGTTGCGGGTGATTACCATGGACTTGCAATGTGTGAAGTTTGCAAATATAACCGGGGAACAAGAGTTTAACAAATATCAGGAACTCCCATTCTTTTGTCTACATACTTTATATATGTAAAGCATGTAACTGTTAGCGGTAATATCTATAAAAATTCTATATCTCGTTTTTGTTATAGCTCAAATTACGGAACGAACATCCAGTATTTCTATTGATGAAGTTTAAAAAAAAAAAAAGCAGTTTGTTGTTTTTATTGGCTTATAATATTAAAATGGGGAGTAAATAAAAGTATAACATACCATATATCTGCTATAAGTTTTTGTGATTCGACGTGTTATATGAGCAATAATTCGCAATAATTTATTTTTTTAAATAAATATTTTAACAATTAATTAACAATCGTTATTATCAGTGAAATTTATAAATGAAGGTTTGCTGGGCGCAGTATGATAAACATGGTTTAAGTTCGTGTAGGTATTTAGGAGGCAGGTTATCATGTACTGTATGAGCAAGGATTGTTAGTAAAGAATCAAAAGTAATTTTTTTAACAAAAAATTTACTTTTGATAATATTTTATACCATATTCATGGTATCTTTGATCGATACATAGCTGATTTGTTGTTGAGCGTTTGATTTTATTTGTTATATACGTTGTAAAGGATTTCTACGTGGTGGTTTTCGATTTCCCGAGGTGAATAAAAATGGCTGAAAACATTATTAAGTCTTTCATCCCTGATTCCCTCATATAATACGTTTTGTCTTTCATACTTTCCATTTGGGATTCTACCCTTCTGGTTGTTGGTCAATCATAAGTTATGATGCGCCTGATACTGGTGTCTTATAGCGGTTTGCGATAATAATGTATTGCCTCGGAATTTTGTGTCTCTTGTTTTAAAAAACCAATCATAACAACAAATCAAAAGAATCGATCTATGAGAAAATCGACATTTGCGTCAATTGCTTCGCTCTGTATGGTACCAGCTTTATTCTGGAGTCAGGATAGTTCAGCGGTACCGGCGTTTGCAAGAAAGTATCAGACATCATGCTACACCTGCCACTCCGGTTTCCCGAACAGGAATGCTTTTGGTGAAGCCTTCAAGAATAACGGCTACCGCTGGCCGGGTGGGGAAGAAGAAGATCATGCCAAGCAGGAACAGACAAAAATGGGCGCAGCAGGCTGGAAAGAAACTTTCCCTAACTCGCCTTGGCCTTCAGACATCCCGGGTTTTGCTCCATTTGCTTTGTTCGTTACAGGTCCACTGGTTAATTATGCTGATCAGGTAAAGAATAATAATGGTGTGGTAACAAAACAAGAAACGTTATATCAGGGTGGTCCTATTGACGCTCGTATTTTGTTTGGCGGTACAATCGGAGAAAATCTCGGTGTAGTTGGCGCTATTGAAGGTTTTGTTAGGGGTGCAACAGCAACCAATCTGAGAGCAACATGGTCGTTTGCGCCTGGTGTTAACCTCGGTTTTGGTAATGGATTCAGCGCATGGACTGGTGCTGCAAGCCCAATTTCGGTTTACACAAGTGTATTCCCTGGGTCAGGAACAAGTACAGAGTTGAATTATACTACAGGGAAGCAGGGTGGTTTCAATCTTATTGCCGGTGTAGCAAGTAAGCCTACCGATACCATATTAATACCTAACATTAATAGCGACAAGCTCGATGATACACGGTATGTTCGGGCAAAATACAAACTGTTTGGTGCAGGTCTGCTGAGCGGTGCTGGCGGTGTATATGGCAATGAGTATGTTGGTCTGGATAACAGTTTGGCTATTGGTGTGGGTCTTGTCAATGCAAATAAAGGTATCCTTGCGAGTAATTATGCGAATGAGACGTTAGTCTACGGAGCAGATATTGCCGGAAACTATGGTAGCTTTACCGCTGGTGCGGCTTACAGTAAGGATAGTGATCTGCAGCTCAATAACTATGCTGTTGATGCAGGCTACTACGTTTATCCATGGCTTCTGGCAAGGGTAAGGTATGCTAATTTAGGAGTGGCAGGTGTTGATTTGAACAACCCGACAGTCACAGCATCGGTAACAGCATGGCTCAGAGCTAATGTTTCTGTAGCAGCTTCGTACAAGCGTTTCACCAAGGATACGTTACCAACATCAACGAGTGGTGAGAACAATCAAAACACCTTTACATTGACTACCGCATTTGCGTTTTAATAGGTTAGCATGCTGAGGTAGCATTATGCATCAGATAGAGGCAGGTTCATTCTCTTTATGGAATCGTAGAGAGAGTCTTTCCTGCCTCTCGCTGAGTGGTTAAAGGTGATGTTGTGTATGGTTGAGGTGTGTTAAAAAAAGGGAAATGTTATATTGCTTTTCTAAATAGTTTCCATTTTTTCAGCACGCCTTTTTTATGCGCGGTTACGGGTTTCAGTTCATTAAAGATCTCATTGAAAGCAAAAAAAAACTGCTATGCAGGATGACAGAGAGCTCGTAATAGAGCAACAGGAAGAAAATGCAGGTCAGGCGGAGTCAAGCGCTCGACGGAAATTTCTGACACGGGTTGGCTGGGGCAGCCTTGTGGGGTTTCTTGCCCTGAATTCAGCGGCCTTTTTACGATTCCTTTACCCAAGAGTGCTGTTTGAACCTCCGTCACAGTTTAAGGTCGGTTTTCCATCAGATTACCCTCCGGGAGCGGTTAATTCTCAATATCAGAGAGAGTTCAGTACATGGATTATAAGGCTGCAGGACGGCAGTTTTTTTGCTATGGAGACTAAATGCACCCATCTTGGCTGTACACCAAGCTGGATGGAGGCACAGAAGAAATTTAAATGCCCCTGTCATGGAAGCGGCTATTATATAACAGGGTTGAATTTTGAAGGCCCTGCACCTAGGCCGATGGATCGATTTAAAATAAGTATTGCCGAAGATGGTCAGCTGCTGGTAGATAAAACAATCAAGTATCCGGGTGTTCCTGGAAAAGAATCGAATGAGGTCTATCCTGAGAGTTTATTGAAAGTGTGATGAGTATCAGAAAACTGAAAACTAATGAATATGGGTAGTGATGAGAATAAAGCGGCGCTTCGGAATCCATCGCCACTGCAGAAAGTTTCCGGAGCGCGTAAACGTGCGGCGGCAAGGGTTATCTCAGAGCTCTGTACAGGGTGCAGGATTTGTGTTCAAACCTGTCCCTCAAACTGTATAACAATTGTAGAGTCCGAATTGAATTTTACCGGGATCGCACAAGTGGATGAGAGTTGTACAGGCTGTAATATATGTGCCATAGATTGCCCGTGGACTGGTGTCGAGATGGTTAATCCGGACGGAACACGCAAGGATGAAGCCGAATATCTGAGGCAGTTAAAGAGGTTGCGAGGATATCAGTAAACTGTTTAGCAAATAAAATGTGACGGGACTATGAAAAGCCTACCAGAGATAACTGACAAAGTGAAAAAGAATCTGATATGGAAATCCGTATTCAGACGAGATTATCGTAATACCGTAAGAGACCGTGCTCAAGCTGTTTTCGGTAACGTTTTTCTTCATCTGCACCCTGTGCAGGTACGGGAAAGCGCAGTCAAACTTCGGTTTACCTGGGGAATGGGAGGGATTACTTTTTTTGCCTTTATCATTCTTATTATTACAGGTGTTGTTTTGATGTTTTATTACCATCCTTCGATAGACCAGGCATACACTGATATCAAGGATCTTGAATTTCAGGTACCATTTGGTGTAATTCTCCGTAATCTCCATCGTTGGGGAGCTCACTTTATGGTTATTGTTGTTATGATTCACATGTTCCGGGTGTTCATGACCGGATCTTATAAAGCTCCTCGACAATTTAATTGGGGTGTTGGAGTTATTCTGCTGGTACTTACCTTTCTTTTAAGTTTTACCGGGTATCTAACACCGTGGGATCAGCTTGGGTTCTGGGCCATCACCGTTGGAACAAATATGGGTGCAGCGACACCATTACTTGGATATCAGGGTCCATTCAGTGAGTATCTGCATATTACACCATACAATGATGTGCGTTTTGCCCTTCTTGGCGGGGCACGGGTTGGCGGTAATGCTCTTTTAAGATCTTATATCTGGCATTGTGTTGCTATTCCTCTTGTAGCGACAATTTTAATGTTGGTTCATTTCTGGCGTGTCAGAAAAGATGGTGGAATTTCAAAACCTCAAAAATAACAGAACGGGCATAGGCGATTATGAACCCTTTTATTGAAATCATTACCCAGCCTGATAATATTGCCATTGTGATCATGGTCATTATGGTGACATTCTATATGGTTTGGGCTTTTCAGCAGGCCTTTCAGAATGACAGGCTTCTTGCGGCGGGACTTCCTGTTGACGGCGAAAACGATAGGTTTGTTGACACATTCAAACCTCTTGTGCGCATTGAGCTGATTATTGCACTTGTCGTAATGGTTGGCCTTACGGTATGGTCTATATTGGTTGATGCTCCGCTGGAGGAGATTGCCAACCCGACCTTAACCCCGAATCCTGCAAAGGCTCCCTGGTATTTTCTTGGCCTTCAGGAACTACTGGTCTATTTTGATCCATGGCTTGCAGGAGTGGTGCTGCCTTCTCTGATTGTTGTCGGTCTCATTGCAATTCCCTATATCGATATAAATCCGAAGGGAAACGGCTATTACACATTTGCAGAGAGAAAGTATTCAATAATCATTTTCTCATTTGGATTTTTTGTTCTCTGGCTGCTATTGATTGTAATCGGTGTATTTTTTAGAGGACCGGGCTGGCTTTGGTATTGGCCCTGGCAGGAGTGGGATCATTCCAGAGTTGTTTTCGAACCTACAAAGGATTTGACGGCTCTTATAGGGATTGAGTCAAGATCTCTTGCAGGATTTATTATTGGTGCTGTAGTTGTCGGCTTTTATATGATAGCTGGCATGATTGCCCCTTACATGTACTGGAAGAAAAATAATCCTGATCTGCTCGCACAGCTTGGGATGATCCGGTATGTAACCATTGTATTTTTATTTATAACCATGATGGCTATACCGATAAAAATGGTTCTAAGGCTGGTTTTTCTTATAAAGTATGTATGGATAACCCCGTGGTTTAGCGTTTAGCACTGGTCAATAAGCTCTGGTATACGGTAACAGGTCATTCTAAAAAGCCCAAAAAACTCTTGAACATGGCGAATGAGAATAAAAGCAATTCATCCCTAAGGCTCTACATCTTTGTTTTTTTCAGTGTAGTATTGTTAGCTCTCTCTGTATGGGTGGTATGGGATGATGAATTTGGCCTGAGGCCATGGAAAAAATACCAGGAAGAGTATAAAACTCTGAAGCACGATAAACTTGAAAAAGACTATCGCCTTGCAGTTGTTGAATTTGAGCGATCTGGTGGACATAGAAAGCTTGCCGAGCTGGAGGCTAAGTTAGAAAAGGCCGAAGCTGTTTTCAAAAGCAAGGATAACCAGGAAAAGTATGCAAAGCTGAACTCGCAGTTGGAAACGGCACATGAAATCCTTACGAAAAGCCAAAAGGAGCTTAGGGATTTCCGAGGTCAGTTTCTTGAGACGGAGTACTATTATACAAAAACACAACAGCCGGATTATAAGGCTAAGATGGATGTTTTGCAGCGCAGTATTGACGCTGTTGTATTGCGGGTAGCTGCGCAGCAGAAAGTTGAGGATTCTATTAAAGGATCATTGTCGTCGCTTACTGCAGTAACGGCAGGCATCCGGGCCGAGATAGAGAAAATGAAGAATGGTCTTGAGGAGAAAAAAGAGAAAATTGCAAACAATCAGAAAGTACCGGTCGAGATCAAGCAGATTCATATTGCTGATGTCGACAAAGCTGATCGTTGCCAATCGTGTCACATTGGAATAGATGGTAAAAGTCAGGTTTCAGGCAAGCAGCCATTCACAAGGCACCCGGCAAGTTTTGTCTATCTCGACCATCATGATCCTGGAAAGTTTGGCTGCACCTTCTGCCATCGAGGACAAGGTCGTGCGACAACTTCAGCTGAAAAAGCACATGGTAATATCAAGCATTGGGATGAACCGATGCTACAGGGTGATATGACACAGACATCGTGCTTGAATTGTCATGGTGATATAAAAGGCCTTCGTGGTGCAGAAAAAATTATTAAAAGCACTGAGCTGATAAAGAAGTATGGATGCTATAGCTGCCATAAAATTCCTGGATATGAAACAGTTGGTGATGTAGGACCTGTTCTCACACAAGTTGGTACCAAGGTGAATTATTCATGGGCTACCAAATGGTTGATGGACCCTAAAAAATACTTTGCAACAGCCAGGATGCCAAAGTTCTATTTTACTCAGGATCAGGCAGAGGCCATTGCTGACTATCTGTTCAGCATGTCAGGCACCACCCGTCATGATGTTGATAATACAAAGAACAAGTCGGATGCTAAGCTTATCGAGCAGGGTAAAGCATTGTGGGCACAGTCTCGTTGTAATCTCTGCCATATAACTGGAGGTAGAGGTGGAAACAATGTTAAAGTATACGCACCGGATTTAAGTAAAGTTGGGAGCAAAGTAAACAAGGAGTGGATGTTCAAATGGATTAAAAATCCAAATGACTATTTCCCTGGTACCAAGATGCCCCGATTCCGCTTTACTGATGAGGAAATCAATGCTCTTGTCGCATACATAACAACAGAGTATCAGGATGAAGATGCGGAGTACAAATATGTTCAACCGGTTGATATCAAGGCAGCCTCAATAGCGAAAGGAAAAGAGCTGATCCAGAAATATGGCTGTTACGGTTGCCATAAACTTCAGGGTATGGAGGATATGGTTCAGGTTGCACCATCACTCAGAAAACAAGGCGTTACCTTCCTTAGAAATAATGAGATGCGCGAAAAGATAGGAATGGAGCTCTCCTCTATTGGAAGCAAACCAGTAGATATGCTTGATTTCGGAAAGCTTAAAAAATCTATTCCTAACGACCGTTTGAGTTATATCAAGCAGAAACTGAGAGATCCAAGAGGTTACCGGCTTGGATTACGGATGCCGAATTTCCGTCTGGCCGAATCAGAGATAAATGAATTGGCTTCAGTCCTCTATGGTTTTACCGATGCAAGTGTGCCTACTCGTTTTCTTGTGCCTTCTCGACAGGAGTTGGATAGAATGGCAGGTGTACCTTCATATAAATTCACTGGTGACTTTGCGAAGGTTATTGCTGATGTTAAATGCACCAACTGCCACTCGATCCGTGGTATTGGAGCAGATTATGCCCCTGATATTTCAATTGCAGGTAGTAAACTGCAGGAGGGATGGATTCGCAAATTCCTTGCTAATCCTGATGTGATTCGTCCTCTGTTACAGCAGATGCCGAAGTTCGGGTTATCAACAGGAAAACCTCAGGCAAAAGTAACTATGCCAAGGTTTAATCTGGGACAACAGAAGGTAGAAGATACGAACAAAACGGATGTTGATGTTGTAATCAACTTCTTCCAGCAGGAGCTTCTTTCAAGCGATATACCGAAAGTGATACCTGCTATTGCTACAGTGACGTTACCGGATCAGATTGTAAAAGGCAAGCAGCTCTATGATCTCAAAGGTTGCAAGGCTTGTCATCAGATAGGAACGGAAGGTGGCGCACTTGGTCCTAATCTAACGAATGTCGGTAACCGGTTGACGTCCGGATTCATTTTCAAACATCTTGAAAATGCACGGAAATTCAAAACCGATATTGTTGAACCAAATTATGGTTTCACAGAGCCGGAAAGAATTTACTTAACTAACTATTTGATGACCCTGAAACTGGACGCTAAGTAATGCAAAAAAACTTAAAAATCAGGAAGATCGCCCTACTCGCAGCTCTTTCATTGCTTGTCATTTCGGGTTGTGGTAAGAAGCAAGGAAAAGCAGAGAAAGCTGATCAAAAAAAATCGGAAGTTGCTGTAGATTCAGCATCGGTTGCTGGGCAGAAGATACCGTATGCTTTAAAAGAAGGCAAGCGACTCTTCTCCCACTACTGTGCGGTGTGTCACGGAGAAACCGGAGATGGAAGTGGACAATATTACGGATTGACACCTTCACCAGCCAATTTTACCGATAAGGCGTTTATGAAAACCTTGCCTGACGACAAACTGTTTAAAGCGATAAACGAAGGGTCAGCTTCAGTGGGCAAGTCAAACATGTGTCCTCCATGGGGTAAATCATTTCATCCCGAGGAGACAGAGTTTATTGTTGCCTATATTAGAACCCTTGCAGGCAGTTGAACGAAACAACAAATTTGTTCGTTGTATGATTTCGATCCAGAAAAAAATATTTCTTAATAACCTAATTTATGGAGAAGAACATGTTGAAATGTAAAAGCAGCTTATTGAAAACAGCTTTTTTAATGACAAGTTTCGGGTTTATCGCATCAAATGCTTTTTGCGGTGGTACAATTACAGGTACAGTTGATGCAAGTATTCCCAAGTACAAAGCGGATGCAGTTGTATATCTTTTAGGTGTGAAGGGTCCGGTTACTCCGCAGCATGCATCTGTTGATCAAAAAAGTCTTGTTTTTGTTCCTCATGTAACTGCTGTGCCGGTTGGATCAACGGTCGACTTTAAAAACAACGATAAAGTCAATCACAATATATTTTCAGCATCAGCTGCAAAAAAATTCAATCTTGGTACCTATAATCCAGGAATGTCAAAACCTGTTACCTTTGATAAACCTGGTGTGATTAATCTGCTCTGTAACGTTCACTCAGAAATGTCTGGTTATGTTGTTGTGACAGAAAACCAATATGCCGCAGTTTCAGAACATGATGGAAAATTCACTATTAGTAATGTTCCTGCAGGAACCTACAAAATCACTGCGTGGAGTGAAAAACTGAAAGCACAGGAAGGTACAGTGACCGTTGCTGATGGTAAAACTGCCACTGTAACAGTAAAACTTGCAAAATAATTCTCTACAAATTTTGGTAATACTTTATGAGGAATCTGTTGCAAAGCAGATTCCTCATTTATATTATATTCTTTCCTTACCCTTCTTTCCCTCCACGCTTCAATTTCACAACATCCTCTGTCCTCGAGTATTGTAAGAATAACGCTATTATTCAAATATTTAATAGCTATCAAGTAGTGTCTAAAACTCAAATAACTTGTCTTAACAGCACTTTTAAGATGTTTTTAAGTGTTTGTTAATGTAGTGTTAAGTTATGATTGATTACTATAATCATGTTATGTAACAGCTTTTATTTGTAGTTACTTAACACGATTGTAGTTTATGTTAATTGATGGATTCATAATGATATCTGTCAAGAAATATGAAATGTTATAGGAGTCGCTCTTTTTTTTTCAGCAATGTGCCTTATATTATGGCCCTCTGGATTTGAATAGAAATCATCGGAACGTGATTTTATGCGTTTAAAGTAACAAAATGATAAGGACTGACAACTCAGTCAGGTGCAAAGCGAAAATGCATATTCTTTTATAAGCAACACGCCAATAGCAGGAAAAAGGTCGATAAATACAACCTACACAAGTAATTCTTTTTGTGATAATTATAATAATAAAGATCATATAATGGGAAGGTTTATGATGATCACCGATAAAACAACATACTTAATATAGGGGAAGATATGGCTACAATTATCTGGACGGGGTCTACCGGTAATGATACCATAAGATTTGCCACTTATGGTCAACCGAGTTCAACAAATACCTATACTTTGGATGCATTGGCAGGTACCGATACGTTAGATATGGTTGCTGGCAATCAATACGCATCAAAATTTATAAGTTCAAATTTTACAATAGGCACAGCTGATTCCAATGGAATGATTGTAGTGACCGGTGCCAGTTCTGGAGGGAAGGACCATTTTACATTCAATCTGAAAAGTGTGGAATCCATAAAGTTTTCTGACACAACAGTTCAACTCTCTTACGGTACTCCGGTACCTCCGGCTGACACAACACCACCGACAGTATCTGCGTATAGTCCAGCGGTTGGAGCAACAGGTGTTGGAGCAGGCAGCGACATAGTTCTAACCTTCAGTGAAACAATAAATAAGGGCTCTGGAGCAATTGAGCTGCATAGTGACTCAGCAACAGGAGCACTTGTTGCAAGCTATGATGTGGCGACGAGTACCAATCTAACCGTTACGGGCAATACACTCACTATAAATCCAACGGTTGATTTGTTGAACGGGACGCATTACTATGTTACGCTGGCGGCGGGTTCCATTAAGGATGTAGCTGGAAACAGCTATGCGGGTACGACAGCCTATGATTTTTCGACGACCTCTGCGACACCTGCTACCGACACCACACCTCCGACAGTTGTGACTTTCAACCCTGCCAATGCAGCTACAGGGGTTGGAATCAGTAGTGATCTCGTTCTTACTTTTAGCGAACCGGTGCAGCAGGGTACTGGTGTGATTGCAATTCACAATGGTTCTACAACTGGTGCCGTCGTGGCAAGTTCTGACAACCCGATGACTGAAAGTATTTCGATTTCAGGTTCTACTCTTACGATCCACCATACCAATAATCTGGCGTACAACACTCACTATTTTCTAACGTTTGGCCAGGCATCAGTCAATGACCTTGCAGGGAATCACTTTGATGGTAATACTCCTTACGACTTCATCACAGAACAAGCACCTATTGCACCTTCTATTCCGATAGTTAATCCGGGGACAACAAGCGGTAACAGCGATATTACTTCTATCATAGTCGGTGGAGGAATACTGGGTGCCTTGTCGTGGGTTCTTTTTTTATAAGAGATGATTGTAATGTCTGATTGAAAAAATATTTGGATTCACAGTCAATGAGAACAGGTGTACCGTTTCAAACTGCATTTTTAAGCATTTTTTAAGGGTTTCTTAATGTCGCTTTAAGTTACGATTGATTACTATAATCATGTAATGTAACGGTACTAATTCGCAATTACATTACATGATTATATCCCCGTTTTCAATTGAAATTGCTTATGAGATTATATCACTATCTCATACCTCAAAAAGTAAAATACTTCTGATGGCAGATTGCTCAAGAGTATCATAGGTTCTTGATGCGTCTCAGGGGTAGACGGCTGTGATTGTAGTTAAATATAATTCTAAATGTTGGGGCACACCAATGAAATCAGTCACGAAAGAAACAACAAATGTTATCGGAGCTGCCCTTTTTGCTGCAGCTATTTCCTTGCCATTATCTCAATCTGTATTTGCTGAAGCAGCTCCAGAGCGTGGTATTGTCAGTTTCAAGTATCTTAATTACAAGGACAGCCAACCCGATCAGGAGCGAGTAAGCGTAAATGCCTATACAGTTATGGGAATGGCGCCTATAGCAGGAAAATGGTCAATAAGTACGACCTACACCAATGATTCTGTTTCAGGTGCATCTCCGGAATATAATTCACATATAGTTTCAGGTGCTTCCAAAATGAAAGATCACCGGGAGGCTGTTGATCTGAGTATTACTCGTTATTTTCCAATAGGATCGTTAACCTTGGGAAGCAGTTATTCAAAGGAGAACGATTACATTTCGCGCAGCTATTCAGTGCAACAGAGCATTTCGACCGAGGATAAGAATACAACTTTCACTTACGGCGGCAGCTATACTTCCGATACCATCAATCCCACAGTCAACAAAGATTTATTTTACGACAAAAGAATCGTTTCCGGGATGATTGGGTTAACCCAGGTTTTGACGAAGCGGGACATCGTGCAGCTTAACCTAGGTTATTCAAGGGCCAAGGGCTATAATAGTGACCCTTACAAGTTGTTTGACGAGAGGCCGGATCAGCGGGAAAGTAAGACGGTCATGACTCGATGGAACCATCATTTTGATGGAAAAGATGGTACCTCAAGGCTCTCATACCGCTATTATACCGATACCTTTGGTATCAACGCACATACCTTTGGAATAGAGTATGTCCAGCCACTGCCAAAAGAGTGGACGGTAACACCGCTCGTGAGGTTTTACTCCCAAACAGCAGCGAATTTTTATCTTCCCGGTTTTCCTGATGCTTCAGCGGATCTGCCGACATATTACTCCTTGGATCAGCGTCTTTCAGCTTTTGGTGCAGTAACGATTGGTATCAAACTTGAGAAAAAAATTGCCAAGGATTGGCTTGTAGATGCAAAAATTGAGAGTTACCAGCAGCGTGCAGAATGGAGTATAGCCGGAGGTGGAGACACTGGTCTGGCTCGATTCAGTGCGAGAAGTATTCAACTTGGCTTGTCGCGAAACTTATAGCAGGGTAGATGGGGGAGTTGTATAGCGACGGAAAGTTTTACGATTACTCATGGTAACATGATATAATATAATATATTAACATTACAGGGGAAAATATGGCTATAGTTAACTGGACGGGGACTACCGGTAATGATACCATAAGATTTGCCACTTATGGTCGACCAAGTTCAACAAATACCTATACTTTTGATGCATTGGCTGGCACCGATACGTTAGATATGGTTGCGGGTAATAATCAATACGCTTCAAGATTTATAAGTACAAATTTTATAATAAGCGCAGCTGATGCTAATGGAGTGATTGTAGTAACCGGTGCCAGTTCTGGTGGGCAAGACCATTTTACGTTCAACTTAAAAAGTGTTGAATCTATAAAATTTTTTGACACAACTGTCCAGTTATCTTACGGCCCACCTCCCCCACCTATCGACACTACTCCTCCTACTGTTTCTGCGTATAGCCCAACGGATGGCGCGACTGATGTACGAGTTGGCAGCGACATAGTTCTTACCTTCTCTGAAGCAATAATGAAAGGCTCTGGTGCGATTGAGCTGCACATTGGCTCAGCTACAGGAGCACTTTTTGCAAGCTATGATGCTGCAACGAGCACCAACCTTACCGTTTCGG
>CAJAJL010000037.1 GCA_903940125.1 uncultured Chlorobiaceae bacterium
GTATCTTTCCCCATGGAGCTTCTTTATTTTTCGGTTTCTGTTGCATTACAAATGGTAATTTCCCGTTACCCATTTTAATATAACACTTTAACCGTGAATATGGAGGCTTTTTTTATGGCAGATCGATCAACTTAGGTTATTGTAATGATGAGCGATATCACTCCGAAAACGCGTCTTCTCGATGTGCTGAATAAAAAAGCAACGGATCGGGCTCCAGTGATCTGCATGGGCGGCATGATGAATGCTTCGATTGTTGAGGTCATGAACAGTAGTGGTTTTACTCTGCCTGCTGCACATGACAATCCTGATTTGATGGCATCGCTTGCAGGCGCCATTCAGGAACAGACAGGGTTTGAAAATCTTGGTGTACCTTTCTGTATGACCGTCGAAGCCGAGTTGCTTGGCAGCAGGATTGATAAGGGTACCCTTGCCTGCGAGCCGAAAATCAGGCAGGAAGCATTTTGCTCAGTTGGGGATGTTGTTTTTCGTGATATAGATGAAATGCTTGAATCCGGACGTATTCAGACGGTGACCTCTGCAACAGCAAAACTCTCTCAAACTTTTCAACAGTTGCCTGTTGTTGTCAGCATGACAGGACCAATCAGCACAGCAGCATCAATTATCAATCCGATGGCATTCTACAAAGAGCTACGCAAAAATCCAGCTAATGCACACCGGGTTCTGGAGTATGTGACTGAACTGCTTATCGGATTTGCCGCAAAATCTGTAAAGGCAGGTGCTTCGGTCATAGCAATCGGGGATCCTTCCGCAACGGGTGAAATACTTGGTCCAGTGATGTTTCAGGAATATGCTGTGCGATACCTGAATATTCTGACCGAAGCGGTCCATGGTTTCGGGATACCAGTTATTCTTCACATCTGCGGTGACATCAATAAAGTCAGATATCTCATACCAGAACTTCATGCCGATGCTATCAGCACTGATGCAATGGTAAACCTTGCCAAGTTGAAGCAGGATTTTCCCTCTATAACAACTATGGGAAATCTCAGCACATACGCATTGGAGTGGGGATCGCCGGATAAAATTTCGCTCCAGACGCAGAAACTTGTTGACGATGGTATCGATATTATTTCTCCCGCCTGTGGTTTGAGTACTTCGACAACGCTGGCCAATATCCGCGCTATGACCAGAACGGTGCAGGGAGAATAAACCATGCCGCTTGTTTTTTTTACCAGCCATAATAAACAGATCCTTGTTCCCGAAGGAATGTTATTGCTGAAGGCTGCCCGCCAGGCAGGAATCTTTATTGAATCCCCTTGCAACAGAGAGGGTACCTGCGGAAAATGCAAAGTGCTTTTACATCAAGGCTATCTGGCAGGTGTTCATCATGACAGGGGAGGCCATACCCTAACTGCGGCGGACGAACAGGCGGGTTATGTTTTGAGTTGTCAAGTCTCCGTTCATGGCGATGTTAGAGTTGAAGTGCCAGAGACCCGGCAACCCATGCTCATGATTGTTGCTGACGGCAAATGTCGGATAGTTGAACTTGACCCTTTGATCAAAAAGAAATTTGATCCCCGGAGCGCAACGACCACGGTGACAGCTGAAGGTCACCTGATGGAAACTGACATCGGAGACACAACGGCAAACCTTTACGGTGTAGCTGTAGATATAGGTACAACAACGTTAGTTGTCGCGTTAATTGATCTGAACACTGGTGAAACATTAGGCTCGGATGCTGCACTTAATCCCCAGGCATTGCACGCACAGGATGTGCTTTCCAGGATTAAGCTGGGTTCAGCTGACGAGGGGTTGACTCTCTTGCACAAAGAGCTTTTGCAGGAGCTGAACAGGATGATTGGAGTCTTGGCCGCATCTGCAAAAATCAATCGCTCAACGATTTATGAGGCGATACTTTGCGGAAATACAACCATGCTGACTCTTGCAGCGGGAATCTCTCCCTCAGCTCTCGGCAAATTTCCCTATCGTGTGGAGATGACAACTGCCTCCGCCGTTTCATCCACAACGCTTGGATTACAGATTGCTGAACATGGTCAGGTCTGGTTTCCTCCGGTTGCGTCAGCTTATGTAGGAGCTGATATCACCGCAGGTATTATGGCATCTGATCTCCTTCGTCTGAAGGGTGTCACCCTGTTTGTTGATATTGGCACAAATGGCGAAATGGTTCTTGCTGAGAACGGAAAGATAACGGCCACCTCCACTGCTGCCGGTCCAGCGTTTGAAGGAATGAACATCTCAAGTGGAATGAGGGCAGTTGCAGGCGCAATTGAGAAGGTTAGCCTCAGCAATGGAGCTGTTGCCATCCATACCATTTCAGGTACTCGCCCTCTTGGCCTTTGCGGAAGCGGGCTGCTGGATGCGGTTGCAGAATTGGCCAGAGAGGCAATCATTGACCGGAATGGACGTTATGTAAAACCAGGTTCGGAACTCTTTGCAATGTGGCAGGGTAATCTGGAAGTGGAGCAGGGGCGTACAAGCTTCAGGCTCGCTGAAAATGTTATTCTGACCCAGCAGGATATCCGTCAGGTGCAACTTGCTAAAGCGGCAGTTCGCGCTGGTATCGATATGATGCTGTTGACCTGCTTGCTTAACCCTGAGGATGTCGACCGGGTGTTTATTGCCGGTTCTTTTGGAGCGCATCTGCAGGTATCCAGTTTAATAACTCTTGGTCTTCTGCCTGAAAGTTTTACTGACCGTGTTGAATTTGTTGGTAATACATCACAAAGCGGAGCTGCAGCTTTTCTGCTCAACCGGGAGATTCGCAGTGATGCAGCATCTATGGTGGCAGGAATGACAGTGCTTGAGCTTTCACGCGAACCCGAATTTGAGAAAATTTTTATAAAGGCGTTAGCATTTCCGCAATTGGCCAAACATCAAAAAGTAGATCTCTATGGCGTCTAAGAATAAAACAAAGAATACTGAACCTAAGGTGCTCACCTGTTCTGACTGCGGAGTGCCGAACTGTTACCGGGAGGAACGCACCTTTCCCGATTTCTGTCTGACAGAAGCCATAGAGCCCGATAAACTTGATGGAATTACCGACCAATACCGGGGTGAAGGTCAGGATGCAATAATAGCAAGGGCTTCTGCAGAGGTAGAGGGCACCTATTATGGCCAGCTGACCAGGGTAGAGGAGATCATTGCTTTTGCCAATCGTATCGGGGCCAAAAAAATTGGACTGGCAACATGTATCGGCCTTGCAGAAGAGACAAAAATTTTTGTCAAGGTATTGAAAATTAACGGCCTCGAGCCATACTCAGTTATTTGCAAAATCGGCTCTGTGGACAAAAGTGAAATCGGCATCGGTGATGACTTTAAAATTCTCAAGGGGAGTCATGAATCCATGTGTAACCCTATCCTGCAGGCCAGACTGTTGAATGAACAGAAAACCGATCTGAATGTCATTATCGGCTTATGTGTTGGTCACGATTCGCTCTTTATCAAATATTCTGACGCTCCCGTTACAACGCTCATCACCAAGGACAGGGTACTCGGACACAATCCGGCCGCAGCACTCTACACGAGTGGATTTTATTACAAACGTCTGTTCACTGAGGGCCGTAATTTATAGGTAGGCTGAATCGTCGTAGCACTGCAAGGAAAACAGAGGCGTTTCCGCAATTTTGAAATGGATCTATAAAATCACTGAAGACAATAAGAGAATGAGTTACAGAACATTCTGGGAGGAGGAGATCGAAACCCTTCCCCGTCCAAAATTAGAACAACTGCAATTGTCGCTGCTCCAGGAGCATCTTGCATTTGCATATCAGCGATCCCCCTATTATCGGCAGACATTCGATGAAGCTGGTGTCAAACCATCCGACTTGAAGCATCTGGAAGACCTTTCACTATTTCCATTTACCAGTAAAAAAATTGAGAGGGATCGTCAATTGGCAGCTCCCGATCTTGGGGATATGGTTGCTGTACCTGAAGAAGAGATTGTCTTTGTTTCCGCTTCAAGTGGTTCCACAGGTGTTCCTACACTCAGTCCCTTTTCAAAAAAGGATTTCGATGATTTTCAGAATGTAGAATCACGACTGTTCTGGGCGGCAGGAATGAGACCGAAAGATCGTTACCTGCACGCTCTTAACTTCAGCTTGTTTGTTGGTGGCCCTGATGTTATTGGCGCCCAGAATCTTGGTGCTCTTTGCATCTGGGCAGGTACGGTTCCCTCCGACAGGCTGCTCTACATCATGAAAGAGTTCAAACCGACCATCACCTGGACAACACCATCGTATGCCTGGCATCTCGGTGAAAGTGCACTCAAGCAGGGGATTGACCCGAAACGCGATTTATATATTCGGAAAATTATTGTTGCCGGAGAGCCTGGTGGCTCGATTCCTGCCACACGTTCTGCAATTGAAGAGCTGTGGGGCGCAGAGCTGTTCGATTTTTATGGTCTTTCAGACATTTTTGGCGCTTGTGCAGGGATGTGCTCTGCAAAAAACGGGTTGCACCTAGCCGAAGATAACATCCTGATCGAAGTGCTCGATCCTGATACACAGAAGCCTGTTGCTGATGGTGAACACGGCGAAATGGTTCTCACCACCCTCAAAAAACAGGCGCGTCCCATGATTCGTTTCCGTACCGGTGATATAGTAACCCGGTTCAGGGATACATGCTCATGTGGGCGTACCCATGCCCGTTTTACAGTGCAGGGGCGCATTGATGACATGCTTATTGTTTCCGGTGTCAACATCTTTCCAAGCGATATCGAATATGTGGTCAGGGGTTTGCCGGGTTTAACAGGAGAATATCGGATTACAGTCTATACCGAGCACAGGCTCCTCAGGTTTGATGTTGACGTTGAAACCATCGAAGGATACGAGGCCGAGGGAGAGAAGCTTGCTACATTGGTGATTGAGCAGATAAAGCAGCGTTCCGGAGTTCAGCCGAAACGGGTCAATGTGCTGCCGAACGGAACTTTGCCTCGTGCAACTCATAAGGCTAAAAGAATTGTGGACTTGCGAGATTCAGACGACTTGACGAAAGGCGGGGGGATCTAAGAAAACGATAAAAAAAAGTTCTTATTACCTAAACTGAGCTATTCGAAAAACGGTACCTCTTTCAAGGACAGAAATACAAAAAAGAAAGGCAACAAAGCAAAATTATAGCTTTACAGCTTTCATAATCTGGATTTTATACTCAAAAAAGATTACTCCAGAACAA
>CAJAJL010000038.1 GCA_903940125.1 uncultured Chlorobiaceae bacterium
ATCTTTCCCCATGGAGCTTCTTTATTTTTCGGTTTCTGTTGCATTACAAATGGTAATTTCCCGTTACCCATTTTAATATAACACTTTAACCGTGAATATGGAGGCTTTTTTTATGGCAGATCGATCAACTTAGGAGGTTAATGATTACCCTTGAGCTGAAAAACAGTTACCGATATCAATGCTTTTTACAAGCTTATTTCCTTTATTGTAACAATTCACCTCTGTGTTTGCAAAAAAAGGATGTCTTTATCATCACTCCCTCGGAATTATTGGAGAGTCTCCTTGCTGAATGTACATTATTGCTTGCGATTAAGAGATATTTCACATTGAAGCATTTACTGTTCCACTGGACTTGCATGAATGAAAAAGAATTAGAACAGCTGCAAAAGGGTGATATTATTATCAACCTTACCTACCTGCCTGATGACGTGGTCAGTGTCAGCAGCAGAATACATATTGTCGCCCAGCCATCAAAAGTATGGAAAACACTTGCCGATTACGATAACCTGAGCAGTTACCTGCCAAAGGTTTTATCAAGCAAAGTTGTTGAACGGAAGGGCAATGAGATCATTCTTGACCAGATCGGAAAAACCGGTATTTTTATCTTCGAGAAAATTGTTCATTTTCGTTTAAAAATCACGGAAGAGTACCCTGGAATAATCAGCTTCGAGCAGGTAGATGGAGATTTTGATATTTACCAGGGTACATGGGTGATTGAAACCAGTGATACCATACAAGGCACAGTTCTGTCGTATAATGCGGAAATCAGGCCGCATTTTTTTGCTCCCCCAATTCTTGTCAGTTTTGTGCAGCGACAGGATTTACCGGGAATACTCAAGGCACACAAACATAGAGCTGAAACGCTTTAATCTGAAAGATCAACAGCTTCTGAAAGATCAACAGCTTTTTTATAACATCATCAAGCGGTGAAAATTGCATCAATCGGACGTTTTTACCTGCAACCATTTATTATCGAAATACTATGATTACTTATAAGCCTGTGTGCGTTACCGGAGCTTCCGGGTTTATAGCCGCTCATATCGTCAGGCAACTCCTTGTACAAGGATACAGCGTGAGAGGTACAGTACGTAAAAGCCCGAAGAATTATCCTTTCCTTCTTGGACTTCCTGGTGCTTCCGAACGTTTAGAACTTGTTGAGGCCGATCTCCTGAGTAACGGTGCCTATGACCGGGCCATTGAAGGGTGTGACTATGTTATGCATACTGCAAGCCCTTATCAGATAAACGTTAAAAACCCGCAAACTGATCTTGTTGATCCGGCAGTTAACGGAACTGAAACTGTACTGGAAAGCTGCCTGAAATCAGCCGGAGTGAAACGGGTGATTTTTACCTCTTCTATTGCAGCTATTACCGATGAAGCTGAGAGTAATAAAGTATTCACTGAACAAGACTGGAATACCATGTCCTCCCTTGAGCGTAACCCGTACCATTACTCTAAAACACTTGCTGAACGCGCAGCATGGGATTTCATTATGAGAAAACGCCCTAAGTTTGATTTGGTAGCCATCAATCCCTTTATGGTTATCGGTCCTTCACTCGGCCCTTCACTCAATACCAGCAATCAGATCATCCGAGATATTCTGATGGGGGTTTACCCTGGAATCATGGATATCAACTGGGGTTTTGTTGATGTACAGGATGTGGCCAAAGCGCATATTCTTGCCATGGAAACCGATACGGCAAGTGGTCGTTACCTTTGCTCAGGAGAAGCAATGAACATGAAAACACTGATCGCTCTTCTGACATCATCAGGTTTTGCCACATACTCCTTACCAAAAATTAATCTTTCTGGAAAGGCGGGCACACTGCTGATGAAGGCACTTTCTTTCACACAACCAAGAGATACAGGCGTATATATCCGTACAAACCTTGGGCGAACAATGCGCTATGATAATGCAAAAATCAAGCGGGAATTGGGTATATCTTTTAAACCGGCTAAGGAGAGCATTATTGAGGCCGTTAAGGATATGGTACAGTGGGGTCATCTGCCTCCGCTAAAAAATGTCAAGTAATCAACTTTCAGATCATTTTATGCATTGCTCAATTCGAATGGCATATCGCTCAACGCTGCTCATCATCTTCGTACTGATCTCTTTTTTTTCTTATCCCTCATCGGCACAACTGAAAGAATCCAACACTTCTGACTCCTTATCGTCTGAGAAGGGGAAGCTTTTGAACGGTGAAGTTGTTGTTGTCCTTTCGGACCTTCCGGATGGAGTTACAGGAGTTGAGGGACACATCTATATCGCCGCTCCTCCGAAAAAAGTATGGGAGGTTGTCACTGATTACGACAATCATAAGAAATTTGTCCCGAACGTTATCGATAGCGGTACGATTTCGGATAATGGCAGTGAAAAAGTGATATTTGAGAAGGGCAAATCAGGCATGCTCTTTTTTAAAAAGACGGTCAACATCAAAATGAAAGTATGGGGAGATAGCCCGAAGCATCTTTTTTTTGAACAAATCACCGGCGAATTCAAAGTCTATCATGGGGAGTGGATTCTTGTAGATTACCAGCAGGGAGCAGGCACATTTTTAACCTATAGAGCTGAAGTAAAACCGGATTTTTTTGCGCCACGGTTTGCGGTAAAAAATGTCCAGAAACGCGATTGCCCTTTAATGATGTCAGCAATGAAAAAACAGGCTGAATCATTGTTAGTGCTGGAACTCAAGAAAGAGTGAGTTACCGGCGGAAAAGTTGAGATATCGGAGATTGATGAAAGATGGTGCGATCATCAACTACCCTTGATGCCTGGATTGCATCGCGCTTTTTGAGTGTAGCGGAAATCTGCTGAACATTATAATGAATAGCACGGAAAACCGCTCCGGATTTTTTTATACCTCCAGTCCCCTGGACAAGGTAAGAG
Organism: uncultured Chlorobiaceae bacterium; assembly: GCA_903940125.1. Taxonomy (GTDB): domain Bacteria; phylum Bacteroidota; class Chlorobiia; order Chlorobiales; family Chlorobiaceae; genus Chlorobium. The sequence continues at coordinate 2,888 of CAJAJL010000038.1, forward strand.
ATGGCCGCTGAAACGTCAAGCAGAAGCCGCAATGGAACCAACCACAGCAGTGTTGAGGTACAAAGGTTCTTCAACAGCATGGTAATATTATTGCGGTGATTGAAATAAATTTTTTCATCTGAACCACCCGGCAGCGATGCGCCCCCTTCGTGCAGTATGACCGATGAAGGGACTGAACGCACTTTGTAGCCGGCAAGCTTCATACGCCAGGAAAGATCAATCTCCTCCATCTGCATAAAAAATTCTTCATCAAACCCGCCAAGTTCTTCAACTACCGATCTTTTTACAAACATGGCGACACCCGATGCCCAGAAAATATTCTGCCCGATATCATACTGCCCCTTGTCGCTCTCAAGTGTGGAAAAAGTGCGCCCAAGACACCAGGGATACCCAAGCCGGTCAATCATACCGCCGGCTGCTCCAGCATAATCAAAAATCTTTGTAGCTTTGCCATTGGTCTTCAACGAAAGGATTTTCGGCTGCAGGGCACCAATGCGTTTATCTTCAAGAGCAGCAAGAACAAGCCTTTCAAGCCAGAGGGAATCATGAACGGTGTCGTCATTCATAAACACAACATAATCAGCTGAAGAGTTTTTCAGCCCTGCATTGCACCCTCCGGCATAGCCCCTGTTTTCAAAAAGTCTTACCAGTCGTGCATTTCTGTATCGTTTGACAAGAAAAACCAGTCCTGCCTCTTTGCCGCCGTTATCAACCACCACAATGCCCATGGCCGGGTAGCGTGTGTGTTCAAGCGAATCAAGACAGCGTTCGAGCATGTCCCGCCGCTTGTAATAAGGAATAATGATATCGACTGAAGGATAGTTCTGTTCGGTGTCACTCATTATTCGCTATTCAAAATTATGGGTGTTGTGTCACTTCGAATCCGGAGGAACTCGGGTGAGAAATCTTGCTGATCCGGAAAGAAAGGTCATTTCCTGATATTCAGGAATTAGATCCTTCTCTGAAGATCGGGATGACAGTTCAAAAGGTTACTTCAGTGTTTTCCAGAACTCTGCGGCAAGTCGGGCACTCTGTTCAGGAGTTGTGGATGCGGCAATATGCTGCAGAAGTGCTGTACCAACAACGGCCCCATCGGCAAGACTCCACATATATTTCACGCGTTCCCTGTCCTTTATTCCAAAACCGACAACAAATTTTTTCTTTGTGTGCAGGCGTACCCTTTTAAGATAGTCATCGACTGATGTGTCGTTTGATGCATCGGAAAGTTTGGCTGTGCCGGTTGTTGCATTGACAGCAAGGCAGTAGGAAAAATCTGTCGAAAGAGAGTCAATAAGCTCTATCCTTTCGGGCGGTGTTACCGGTGAAACAAGAAACACAACTGTAAGACCCAAACCTTTGGCCCGTTCAAGAAAATCAGCTGCTTCCTCGGGCGGAAGGTCAGGAATAAGCAACCCGTCAACGCCCGCTTCAACCGCTTCATGCAGAAAACAATCAACACCATAGGCAATCATCGGGTTGCAGTAGCCCATGAGAATGATGGGAACGGTAATTTTTCTACACCCGATACCCCGTCGAGCCTTCCGGACTAATGCAAAAAGATACCGAATAGTTACACCGTTACGAATCGCGGTATGAGCAGCCTCCTGAATCACCGGACCATCGCCGATCGGATCGGAATAAGGCATACCGAGTTCGATGATATCGGCACCGCTCTCCTCAAGCGCCTCAAGTACTGGAAGCGTCGCACCAGCAACAGGGAACTCCGGCATATAATAGGCTATCAGCAGTTTTTTATCCTGCTGCAAAAGAGTGGAAATTCTGTTATGGGTCATAGCGCGTCGCTCAATCAGCGTAAAAGTTGTGGAATAACAAAAATATCGAGCATCATGGAAAGCATGGTGATCATGTGCACCAGGACACTACCCCAGAGATTTCTGGTTTTCAGGACAAGATAACCACCAAAAATTCCGATCGGAAATGCCATCATTCCCATCAGTGCACGTTCTTTCATCCCGACAGGTGCAACAGCAAAATGGTTGACAACATAGAAAACAGTTGTTAAAAATACCGTGAGATGTTTGTTGACGCCACGCTCAATCATAGCTGAAAACATGATACCCCGCCAAAGGAACTCTTCGGCTAAAACAAGGACCGGAAAAAAATAGAGCAACGAACGATTGACCAGTATAAACTGCATTCCGGACATCGGAGCGCCACCGTTCTTATAGTAGATCACCGTATTCATGACATCCATGCTGAACAGGAGAACACCGGCAATACCACCCCACATAAGAGATTTTCGTAAATCTCCGCCAGCAAGGTACATCTCATTCCATTCACCAGTTGTTTTACCCCGATAAAGCACAAGACCAATAGAACCGAGAACATAAAGAGCAAGAGCCGGCCACTCCTCCAGCACTGTAAAATGACCGACGAGGCCAACAATCCAGATGGCGGCCATAAGAGCGAATGAAAGAGTAAATCTTGCTGAGAGAGATTCTGAACCAGTAGAAGAATATGCTTTGACAGGTTTCATGGCTGAACTTATTTATGGATGATGACAATATGGAACACGCGCCAGAGTGACTATAACTTAATAGATTACCTAAATATAGTGAGGACGCTCTTCATATTCAATCGGATCGCGCTGACCAACAAGCTCAAACGCTCTTAGTCTGCGTGCACAGCTGTCGCATACACCACAGGCGGTTCCCTCGCTTTTATAGCATGACCAGCTAAGGCTGAAAGGCGCTTCAAGCTGCATCCCTTTACGGACAATGTCTGATTTCTGCAACTCAATGAGCGGGGTAAGTATCTCAATCTTCGTTTCGGGTTTTGTGCCGAGCGCTATAACCGTATTGAACGCATCATAAAAAACTTTGCGGCAGTCAGGATAACCAGAAGAGTCCTCTTCGACTGCCCCTATAAAGATCTTGCCAGCTCCGATCACTTCCGACCAGCTGACAGCCATTGAGAGAAAACCGGCATTGCGGAATGGTACATAACTGGTTGGAATCGATGAATTCTGAAAGTCGGCCCCTCGTACAGGCATAGAATAATCGGTCAGCGAAGAGCCGCCTATCTGAGCAAGGAAATCAGCATTGACTTCAAGACGCTGCTCAATATTGTAATGATTGCAGATGGATCGAAATGACTCCAGCTCCTTCTGCCAGGTACGCTGCCCGTAATTGATGTGTATAGCGGCCAATGCAAAGCCTTCCGCATGAGCGATTGCGGTGGTCACAAGGCTGTCCATACCACCGCTGAGAAGAACTACGGCTTTCATGTTTCGTACATATGGTATTGATGCAAAAAATTTCTGAAAGGTATACAATTCTTTGATATTCAAACGGAAATGGTAAAAAAAAAGCCAACCCGAAGGCTGGCTTTTTTTAAAAGAGTATGAAGCGTCGAATTAATACATGCCGCCCATACCACCCATTCCGCCCGGAGGCATTGCAGGCATGTCTGATTTTTCTTCCTTGATATCGGTAATAGCAGCTTCAGTGGTCAGAAGAATGCTTGCAACAGATGCAGCGTTCTCAAGAGCACTTCTGGTGACCTTGGTAGGATCAACTACACCGGCTTCAACAAGGTTTTCGTATTTCTCAGTTCTGGCATTGAAACCGAAATCGCCAGTTCCTTCCTTAACCTTCTCCAGAACAACGGCACCATCAGTGGTTCCAGTGTTTGCCACAATCTGGCGAAGAGGCTCTTCAAGAGCACGGCGGATAATTTCAATACCGGTTTTCTGATCTTCATTGTCCGCAACTGCCCTGTCAAGTCCCTTGATAGCACGGATCAGAGCAACACCGCCACCGACAACGATACCTTCCTGGACTGCAGCGCGAGTTGCATGCAGAGCATCTTCAACACGTGCTTTCTTCTCTTTCATCTCGACTTCTGTTGAAGCTCCGATGTTAAGAACAGCAACGCCACCTGAAAGTTTTGCAAGACGTTCCTGCAGCTTTTCAGTATCGTAATCAGAGGTTGATTTTTCAATCTGTCCCTTGATTTCGTTGATGCGTGCCTTGATCTCCTCAGCTGTACCTTTACCTTCGACAATGGTAGTGTTATCCTTGTCAACGGTAACACGACCAGCCTGGCCAAGGTATGAAATGGTTGCATTTTCAAGCTTGTAGCCCTTCTCTTCGGAAATAACAGTACCGCCGGTAAGAATAGCAATATCCTCAAGCATAGCCTTGCGGCGATCGCCAAAGCCAGGAGCCTTGACTGCACATACTTTCAGAGTACCTCTCAGCTTGTTCACGACAATCGTTGCAAGAGCTTCGCCTTCAATATCCTCAGAAATAATAATCAGCGGACGGCCAGTCTGTGCGGATTTTTCAAGAATAGGAAGAAGCTCTTTCATGTTGCTGATCTTTTTGTCATAAATAAGAATCAGCGGATCTTCGAGCTCGGCATCCATAGTTTCAGGATTGGTCACAAAGTAAGGAGAAAGGTAACCACGGTCAAACTGCATACCTTCAACAACCTTTAACTCGGTATCCATACCTTTTGCTTCTTCAACAGTGATAACACCGTCTTTGCCGACCTTGTCCATCGCTTCGGCAATCAGTTCGCCGATTTCAGGATCGTTGTTGGCGGAAATAGTTCCAACCTGAGCGATCTCCTTTTTACCGGTAATGTTGCGGCTGATGTTTCTCAGCTCCTGGACAACCTCTTTAACAGCACGGTCGATACCTCTCTTAAGATCAATCGGACGGGCACCTGCAGTAACGTTCTTCAGACCTTCACGATAGATGGCCTGGGCAAGCACAGTAGCTGTGGTTGTACCGTCACCTGCTACATCGCTGGTTTTCGATGCAACTTCACGGACCATCTGAGCACCCATATTTTCAAAAGGATCAGAAAGTTCGATCTCCTTTGCAACAGTCACACCGTCTTTGGTTGACGTTGGAGCACCAAATTTTTTATCGATAAGTACATTACGTCCGGCAGGTCCGAGGGTAACTTTCACAGCGTTTGCCAATTTGTCAACGCCAACTTTAAGTTTGGCCCTGGCTTCAGCATCAAAAAGAATATCTTTAGCAGTCATTGTAACAGATTCCTCCTGTAAGTTTTTTTAAATTTTAGGGACGGGTCAGCCGAGAATAGCAAAAATGTCAGACTCGCGCATAATGAGGTAATCCTCACCTTCCACGCTTACTTCGGTACCAGAATATTTGCCATACAGCACTTTCTGGCCTACTTTAACCTCTACTTGAAGCAGTTGGCCATTGTCAGCAATCTTGCCTGCTCCTACTGCGACGACTTCACCATACTGCGGTTTTTCTTTCCCGGTATCGGGAATATAAAGGCCGCCTTTGGTTTTTTCCTCTGCCGGTGCAGGTTTAACAATAACTCGATCAGCTAAGGGTTTCAAGTTCATTGTCTTCTCTTGTTTGGGTTTTAGATTAATAGTAA
>CAJAJL010000039.1 GCA_903940125.1 uncultured Chlorobiaceae bacterium
TACCAATACCTGCAACTGGTGGTAAACCGCAAAGAGCAGGGCAAGACGAAACAACATGTCATTGCAACACTGGGTCGTCTTGATCAGCTTCAAGCCAAGGGTGACATTGAAACGATTATCCGATCGCTTGCCAAGTTTTCAAGAAACACGGGAATATCTTCCCCGGCATAAAAAGTAATAACCACCAAAAATACCACCAAAACAGTTCTGTTGCTCAGTTCGAGTCCTTAAAATCATTGCACGACCTTCCACGCAAATTCCCATCAACCACCTCCAGCACACCATTCTGCTCCTGTTGCAACATAGGCGCCTCAATTTGACTTGCCAAAGCAGTGAAGTCGAACATCAACGATGTAAAGCTCTACACTGATCTTGGAAAGATTATAAGAAAACTGCATTATTATCTTGTCTTAATGCATAACCTCGCCTGTTAACGGTATCTGTTGAGAAAGAAAAGTTTGTACTGCTATAATTCTAACCTTCAACAAGAGCGGATAAGGTTTACATGATTTTGTATCGTTTTAGGCTGATTGGTACAAACTGGGATGATAAACAGGTTTTGGCATTATCTGTCATTTTAAAACATTCCTGAAATGAGTTTTAAGAGTAAGGGTTCTATTTTCAACTATTGCCACGCAGTTTCCCATAGGTCCTTGGTGCCAGAGGCTGAACAATCCGTAGGTGAAACGTGGGTTGATGGCGTCTTGATTACCTCTGCAGTGACCGGCAAGATAGATGTGCTTCAAGCGAGAAACGAGGTGGCTGCTGCATGAAATTTGAGAGCTTCAAGGCTGGTCGATGGCAGCAGCGCTATCAATACAAAAGCTTCGAGCCCCTGCCTGTCAACCATGGCTGGACATGGGAAGATCCAACGATTAACGTCTTGCTGGAGCAAGCCACCCGAGCTCTTGGGGAATTAAACGCCTTTTCGCTGATCGTGCCAGATATTGACCTGTTTATTCAAATGCATGTGGTCAAGGAGGCTCAGACCTCCAGCAAAATTGAGGGCACCCAGACAGGTATCAACGAAGCCCTTTTGCCAGAAGAGCAGATTCTTCCGGAAAAGCGCGATGATTGGCGCGAAGTGCGTAACTATATCGAAGGGGTCAATATTGCCATTGCCAAGCTGAAGGATTTGCCACTCTCAAATCGGTTGTTGAAACAGACTCATGCCATTCTGATGCAGGGTGTTCGTGGTGCGTACAAACAACCCGGTGAATTTCGTGTCAGCCAGAATTGGATTGGCGGTTCCAGTTTAACGGATGCCACGTTCATTCCTCCCCATCAAGACAGCGTAGCCGAATTGATGGGGGATCTTGAGAAGTTCTGGCATAATCAGGAAATCATGGTTCCTCACTTGGTGCGTCTTGCCATTAGCCACTACCAGATCGAGACCATACACCCCTTTTTGGACGGTAATGGTCGTATTGGCCGCCTGATGATTCCGCTTTACCTGGTCAGTATGGGTTTGCTGGCCAAACCATCCCTCTACCTATCGGATTTCTTTGAACGCAACCGCTCCAGCTACTATGATGCCCTGACGCAGGTGCGAGTCAGTAATGACCTGATCCATTGGGTGCGGTTTTTTCTCAATGGAGTGGCTCAGACCGCAACCAAAGGACGAGAGGTATTCGGGCAGATTTTAACCCTTCGTACCGAAGTCGAGCAATCTGTGCTGACAATGGGCAAGCGCGCCCCCTCTGCACGACTTGCCCTGAACCTGTTGTATCGTAAACCTATTATTGAGGCGACTGACTTTGAACAGGCTTTGGCGGTGAGCACTCCAACGGCGAATTCTTTGATTAAGGCATTGATTGATAAGCAAATAGTTGTTGAGATTACCGGTCAACAACGAGGTCGGGTCTATTCCTTTAATCGTTACATCAATCTGTTCGTTAGTTAAGGATAGTGATTTTTGTTTAACTAACCATCTTTATAAGTAAAGGATGGCGTACGGTGTCATCCAACATTCTCGAAAAACGAGCCATTCCGGCCGACCAAACCAAAGGCATCGATCTCGCCGACTACCCAGCTCCCGACCCACACCTTTTTGGTTGTATTGGAGTTTTTCGAGTGAAAATAGCTCTTTACCGGCGGTACGGATGCCAGTTGTTGCGGTGAAAAATTGCGCTTTCATGCCAGGGTCAGGCGGACAGCTCAAAAAAGAACCTTCAGGCAGACGACAAAGCCGATCAAGTTCCCGGCATTCTGCATGTAGGGAATGGTAAGGTAGTGTATGGTAGTTTTGCGCCCTACACACCGGAGAGGCTTGCCACTATTGGTAAATATAGTCAATGCAGCAAATGCACCGTTTCAGAAGAGAATAAAAATTCACCCTACAAAAGTTTACTCTCTCCATTTCCTTGTTTATCTTGACTTTTCGAGTTGTTCCTTAATTATGCAGAAAACTTGAAAAACGGAAATAATTATTTATAGAGCCTCTCCTAAAAAACAAACATGAAAGGTATTATTCTTGCCGGCGGATCTGGTACTCGACTCTATCCTGTTACCAGGGCTATATCAAAACAGCTCCTTCCGGTTTATGATAAACCTATGATTTATTACCCTCTCACCACACTGATGCTGTCTGGGATAAGGGATATTCTTATTATAACAACGCCTGAAGATCAGCCGATGTTCAGGAAGCTGCTTGGAGACGGCAGTGACTGGGGCATCTCTCTTTCATACATTGTTCAGCCCTCCCCTGACGGACTTGCCCAGGCGTTCATTCTTGGCGAAGCGTTTATCGGGAGTGACGATGTTACGCTTATTCTTGGCGATAACATATTTTTCGGTTATGCCTTCACCCCGATGCTTGAAGCTGCAGTTCAGACGGTACAAACAGAGAAAAAAGCCAACATCTTTGGTTATTATGTCAGTGATCCGGAGCGTTATGGTGTAGCAGAGTTTGATTCGGAGGGTAATGTGCTTTCAATTGCTGAAAAACCTCAGAATCCTAAATCAAATTACGCCGTTGTCGGCCTCTATTTTTATCCTAACAATGTTGTTGAAATTGCTCATCAAATCAAGCCATCCCCGAGGGGTGAGCTTGAAATTACTACGGTTAATGAAGAGTATCTGAACCGGAGGCAACTGAAGTGCTCCATGCTGGGGCGGGGTTTTGCCTGGCTTGATACTGGAACTCATGAGTCATTCCAGGAAGCAGGAAACTTTATTCAAACGGTTGAAAAAAGGCAGGGCTTGAAAATTGCCTGTCCTGAAGAAATTGCGTGGCGCAACGGCTGGATAACTGATGAAGAGCTGTTACGGTTATCCCTGCCACTGATGAAAAGCCATTACGGTCAGTATCTCGTGCAACTGATTCCCCTGCAGTAACTTTTGTAAAGCCATACTTATAGCGCATTTCTTATGCAGGTAATTACTTCAACCATTCCTGATGTCCTGATTTTTGAACCGAAAGTCTTCGGGGATGATCGAGGCTATTTTTTTGAATCATTCCGCCAGGATCTCATTGAGCAGCATGTCGGCCATGTATCGTTTGTTCAGGATAATGAGTCGAAGTCGGGTTTCGGAGTGCTCCGTGGCCTTCATTTTCAGAAGCCGCCCTTCACGCAGTCCAAGCTTGTGCGTGTGGTTTACGGAACTGTTCTTGATGTTGCGGTTGATATACGGTCAGGTTCTCCCTGGTACGGGCGTTTTGTAGCCTGTGTACTTGATGCTGAACGGAAGAATATGCTTTGGGTTCCTAAAGGATTTGCTCACGGGTTTCTTGTGCTTTCTCCAGAGGCTGTTTTTGCCTATAAGTGCGATAATTATTATATGCCTTCCCATGATGCTGGCCTTCTCTGGAACGATCCGGCTATCGGTATTGAGTGGCAGATTCCTCAACAGGAGATCAGAGTCTCCGGTAAAGATGCAGTTCAGCCATGTTTAGGTGCAATAGAGCACTTTCCATATGAAGATTACCGTCAGGAAAAACTTTATCCCAGAATGTAACAGGTTTGTAACCCCTTATTATTGATTGCGGTCTTTGTTCCATCATATTTTTCTTTTATGCTCATGAATATTCTTGTTACCGGCAGCAAAGGTCAACTGGGCTCTGAGCTGCAGGAGTTGTCAGCCAAAAGTGGCCAACAGCAGTTTTTTTTCTATGATCTTCCTGAACTTGATATCACAAGCCATGAACTCGTCGATCGTTTATGCCGCGAACATGGCATACATGTTATTGTGAATTGTGCGGCATATACCGCGGTGGACAAGGCGGAAACCGATATTGATACAGCTTTCCGGGTTAACAGGGATGGTTCGGCTGTGCTTGCCTCATGCGCTAAAGAGCGCAATGCACTCCTGCTGCATATTTCCACTGATTATGTTTTTAATGGCGAGTCATGCACTCCTTATCGGGAAACCGATCCGGCAACTCCCTCAGGTGTCTACGGAAAGTCAAAATGGGAAGGTGAGGAGCAGATTCGTCAGATTGCTCCCTCGTATATGATTATCAGAACCTCATGGCTCTATTCTGCTTACGGCGCTAACTTTGTTAAAACCATGCTTCGACTTGGTGCTGAACGTGAGACGCTCAATGTGGTGAATGACCAGATCGGCACACCGACCTGTGCAGCCGATCTTGCTGCGGCTATCGTTACAATTCTCGAACATTTAGATCCCGGTAAACAGTATAAAGAAACCTATCATTATTCAAATGAAGGTGTTTGTTCATGGTATGATTTTGCTGTAGCTATTATGGAACTTTCTGGATTATGCTGCAAGATAGTACCGGTGGAAAGCGCTCAGTATCCCCAGATTGCACCAAGACCCAGCTTCAGCGTTCTAAACAAGTCGGCCATCAAACAGGAGTGGGGAGTGGAAATACCATACTGGAGGACATCACTTGCTGCTCTGCTCGAAAAGATCCGGCCGCATACATCAGAATAACACAATTCCGCACTAGACGATGGGGCGGGAGAGGTCAACCATTAAATAATCGAAACACTGATGCATATTCTGATCACCGGAGGAGCCGGGTTTATAGGCTCGCATGTTGTCAGGCATTTTTTGAAGAGCTATCCGTCATACACTATTACCAATCTTGACAATCTGACCTATGCAGGCAACCTTGCCAACCTCAAGGATGTTGACAGTCAGGCGAACTACCGGTTTGTAAAAGGGGATATAACTGACGGAGTTTTTCTGCAGCGATTGTTTCAGGAGTCACGCTTTGACGGGGTAATTCATCTTGCTGCCGAGTCGCACGTTGACCGTTCAATTTCAAACCCGACGGAATTTGTCGTTACCAATGTGCTTGGAACGGTTACGCTGCTCAATGCAGCAAAAGCTTGCTGGCAGTCAGATAGTGAAGGGAAAAGGTTTTACCATATTTCAACTGACGAGGTCTACGGATCTCTTGAAAAGGAAGGGCTGTTTACCGAAACGACTCCGTACGATCCCCATAGCCCATATTCCGCCTCAAAGGCCTCTTCCGATCATTTTGTCAGGGCTTATCACGATACCTATAATTTACCGGTTGTGATAAGCAACTGTTCAAACAACTATGGATCTTTCCAGTTTCCTGAAAAGCTTATTCCTCTTTTTATCAATAATATCGTCCATAACAAGCCGCTGCCGGTCTATGGAAAGGGAGAGAACATTCGTGACTGGCTCTGGGTTGTTGATCATGCACATGCAATCGATGTGATTTATCACCAGGGCCGCAATGGAGAAACCTATAATATCGGCGGTCATAATGAATGGAGTAACATCGATCTGATCAGGCTTCTTTGCCGTATTATGGACACAAAACTTGACCGTGCTGCCGGTGAGTCAGAAAAACTTATTACTTATGTTACCGACAGGGCTGGTCACGACCTTCGCTATGCCATCGATTCGTCCAAACTGCAGCGGGAACTTGGCTGGGTGCCTTCCATATCCTTTGAAAAAGGGCTTGAGTTGACTGTCGACTGGTATCTCTCAAATGCAGAATGGCTTGAGAATGTTACCTCGGGTGGTTATCAGCATTATTACGCAGAGATGTATGGCCGTCGGTGAAATGCCCTTTATTTGAATATAAACACTGAAAAAAGGATTTTTTTATGCGAATTCTGGTGATCGGTGGTGCCGGGTATATCGGCAGTCATGTTGCAAGAGCTTTTCTTGACCGTGGTTATGCGGTTACCGTGTTTGACAATTTTCAGACAGGTTTACGAGAAAATCTCTTTGATGATGCCGAGTTTGTGCATGGTGATATCATGCGCCCCGAACAATTGAGGGCAGTCATGACCCAAGGGTTTGAAGGATGTGTTCATCTTGCGGCCCTCAAAGCTGCCGGTCAGTCAATGCTCAAACCTGAACTCTATGCTGAAGCCAATATTGCCGGTACCATTAACATTCTCAACCAGGCATCTGCGGCAGGTATAGCAAAGGTTATCTTTTCCTCTTCGGCTGCAGTTTATGGCACTCCTCAGTATCTTCCGATAGATGAGGAGCACCCCAGAGAGCCTGAAAATTTTTACGGCTTCACCAAGCTTGAAATAGAACGCTTACTCGACTGGTACGATCGTCTCAAAGGGATGCGATATGCCGCAATCCGCTATTTTAACGCCGCAGGCTATGATGTTCGCGGGCGAATCAAGGGTCTTGAGCTGAATCCGGAAAACCTTTTGCCGATAGTGATGGAAACAGCTGCAGGTATTCGGCCGAAACTTTCCATATATGGAGACGATTATCCAACGCGGGATGGAAGCTGTATCCGCGACTATGTTCATGTCAGCGATCTTGCAGAAGCGCATGTTACTGCTTTTGAATATATTCTGCAGAAAGACCAAAGTATCACGGTAAATCTTGGCAGCCAGAGCGGTGTTACTGTTTTTGAAATGGTTGAACGTGTTCGTGCAATAACAGGCAGGACTGTTGCTGCTGAGGTTTCAGGAAGGCGTGCAGGAGATCCTGCCGAGCTTGTCGCATCATCTGCCAAAGCTCGCGAGCTGCTTGGATGGGTGCCGAAGTACAGCGATGTTGATACCCTTATACAATCAACGTGGAAGATGTACGAGAAATTTATAACCCTTTAACAAACCACGTTTCCCTCATGATTATTCCAGTCATACTCAGTGGCGGTTCGGGAACCAGGCTGTGGCCTCTCTCCCGTGCATTGTACCCCAAACAGCTGCTTTCCCTGATCGGCGAAAAAACCATGCTGCAGGATACCGTGCTCCGCCTTGTCTCAACCGATGATACAGGGCCGGTCTATTGTGTCTGCAATGAGAGTCACCGGTTTCTGGTGGCCGAGCAGCTTCACGAAATCAATACCGATATCGGTGAAATTATTCTTGAGCCACAGGGGCGCAATACCGCACCAGCCGCAGCAATAGCCGCAATGCTCATCGTCGAAAAGCATCCCGGCGCTACCATGTTGATACTGCCTGCCGATCATGTTATTCTTGACCCGGCAGCTTTTGGCCGTGCTGTAGCAGTTGGAAAATCTGAGGCTGAAAACGGCGGCCTTGTAACATTCGGCATTGTTCCGGGCTCTCCTGAAACAGGATACGGTTATATCAGGGCTTCAGTGAACAATGACGGTAAGCTGGCAGCATACCCGGTGCTTGAATTTGTAGAGAAGCCCGACAAGATGACAGCAGAACTCTATGTCGCATCGGGGGACTATTTCTGGAACAGCGGCATTTTTCTTTTCAAAGCTGAAGCATATCTTCAGGAGCTTGAAGCCTGTGCCCCGGCAATAGTTGCAGCATGCAGGGAGGCTTTACAGAAATCGCATAAAGATCTTGATTTTTTAAGGCTTGATATCGATGCTTTTTGCTCGTCGCCTTCCGATTCCATTGACTATGCCGTAATGGAAAAAACCGCAAAAGCAGCTCTTGTCCCTCTCGATGCCGGATGGAATGATGTCGGCGCATGGTCTGCACTCTGGGATGTTCATGCCCGGGATGATTCGGGGAATGTAAAAAAAGGCGATGTGCTGGTGCAGGACGTGAAGAACTGCTATATCCATGCGACCAGTCGTCTTGTGACGGCTGTAGGTCTTGATAGTCTTATTGTCGTTGAAACAGCAGATGCTGTGCTTGTTGCATCGAGGGAGTCTGTACAGGATGTCAAGACGCTTGTTGAAGAGCTGAAAAGGAAAGAACGGGATGAAGCAGAGATTCATCGGCGGGTTTACAGACCCTGGGGTTCATACGAAACCGTTGACTATTCAGAACGTTTCAAAGTCAAGCGCATTACGGTAAAACCAGGGGCAGCGCTGTCATTGCAGAAACATCATCATCGGGCGGAACACTGGATAGTTGTGAAGGGAACAGCCCTTGTGCGGGTGGAAGACAAAGAAAGCACGTTATTTGAAGATCAGTCCACCTATATTCCTGTCGGAGCACTTCATCGTCTTGAAAATACCGGAGAAACTCCGCTGGAATTGATTGAGGTACAGTCAGGCAGTTATCTGGGAGAAGACGATATTGTTCGTCTGGAAGACCGGTATGGACGGCAGTAAAATCGAAGGCCGTTGATTTGCTTTGATTACTTGATTCCGTATATTAAATTGCAAGATTATTGTTCAGTTGGCGATAAACCTAAATCTCAGTGTCATATGGCTGAAGAAATTAAAAGTTCCGGTCAGGGTAAGCAGAACCAGGGCGATGTTGTAAAAGGGGATTTTTCAACGATCCTGATTGGCGTCGGCACTCTTCTTGACAGTACAATGGCTCCATTAAGCAAAATTGTAGTTCAGGCGCTTGATTCTCTGACGGTAGTAGCAAAACAAATCCTTGAAGGCGTCAACTCCTCTCTCGGTAATAAAAAGTAAAAGCCTTTTACAGGCATTTACTGCCGGGGTTGTTATAAAAGGGTTTCAGGCAAGCTTTTCGGTAATGGAAAGGCTTGCCTGTACTGTTTTATTACACGGTTCATGTATATTGATTTTTTTATATAATCACAGGCAAAGAGCTTGTTTTATTGAATGATTCTGAAGAATAATGGACAATAAATTTGTTGAGTATCCACAAAATGTACCATACAGTGCTGTTGAAGCAGAAGTATTGGCATACTGGAATGAACACGGAATATTTCTCAAGAGTCTTGAAGAAAGACCGGCGGACAGGATATACTCCTTTTATGAAGGGCCTCCTACCGTCAATGGCAAGCCTGGTGTTCACCATGTATTCAGCCGTACCATCAAAGATGTTGTGTGCCGTTACAAAACCATGCAGGGCTACCGGGTTCCCCGCAAGGCCGGATGGGATACGCATGGTTTACCCGTAGAGATTTCCGTAGAAAAAAAACTTGGTCTTAAAAATAAAGCTCAGGTTGTAGCGTATGGCGACGGGGAATTCAATGCCGAGGCAAGGGCACTTGTCTATCATCATATTGACGATAATCGCGAAGGGTGGGGGAAACTCACCGAGCGCATGGGATACTGGGTTGATATGGATCATCCCTACATAACCTGTACCAATGATTATATCGAGTCGGTCTGGTGGGCTCTCAAAACCATTTTTGACAAAGGACTGATCTACAAGGATTATAAAATTGTACCGCAGGATCCGAAATCCGAAACGGTGCTGAGTTCGCATGAGCTTGCTCTGGGCTACAGAGAGGTTAACGATCCAAGCATTTATGTAAAGTTCAAAGTCAAAGGAACAGAGGAGTCTCTGCTTGTATGGACGACGACACCGTGGACGCTGATTTCAAATGTGGCACTGTGTGTCGGTGCGGATATTGACTATGTCAAGGTTGCCCATGCAGACAGTGGCGAAGTGATCATTCTTGCCAAGTCACGTCTGGAGGTGCTTCTCGAGAAAAACGATGCAGGAGAATCGCTCTGGAAGGTTGCGTCCGAAATCAAAGGGCGTGATCTTGAAGGGCTTGACTATGAACCTCTTTTCAGGTATCTGCACCCGGAAAAAAAGTGCTGGTATGTTACAGCCGGGTCATTTGTTTCAACGGAGGACGGAACCGGAATAGTGCATATTGCTCCGGCTTTCGGTGCTGATGACTACGAGATTGCGAAGAAATACGATTTACCGATGCTCCAGCCGGTGGCGCGGAACGGATGTTTCACTGCTGAGGTATGCGATTATGACGGTATGTTTTTCAAGGATACCGATCCGCTGATTATCCGTCAGCTTAAGGAGGCAGGTAAGTTGTACCGCAGGGAGACCATCACTCATACCTATCCTTATTCATGGCGTTATGATGTTCCGGTGATCTATTATGCCAGAGAGTCATGGTATATCAGGACTACTGCCATAGCTGACCGTATGGTGGAGCTCAATAAATCCATTAACTGGTGCCCTCCCGAGATTGGTACGGGGCGTTTCGGGAACTGGCTCGAGGATAACAAGGACTGGGCGCTCTCACGTGAGCGCTTCTGGGGATCACCGCTTCCTTTATGGGTTTCGGAGAATTTTGTTATCGGCGATGATGCGGCATCGGGAAAAATGTTTGCAATCGGTTCAGTTGCTGAATTGCGCGAGGGATTCATCGATATAGATGGAGAGCAGCTTCTCCTCGGAGATGCACTTGACAGGGAGCTGGTAACACTCGATCTTCACAAGCCGTTTGTAGACAGAATTTACTTTATCAGGGACGGTATACGCTTTAACCGCACCCCTGAACTTGTTGATGTGTGGTTCGACAGTGGATCAATGCCGTTTGCTCAGCTGCACTACCCGTTTGAAAATCGTGATCTGTTTGATCAGACCTTTCCAGCCGACTTCATTGCCGAGGGAGTTGATCAGACCAGGGGGTGGTTCTATACCATGCATGCTATTGCAACGCTGATTTTCGACAAGCCTGCATACAAAAACCTGATTGTGAACGGTCACATTCTTGATAAAAACGGCCACAAAATGTCGAAGTCAAAAGGCAATGTGGTTGATCCTTTTGAGACCATGGAGCGTTACGGCGCCGATGCGCTTCGCTGGTATCTTATGGTGACAAGTCCTCCATGGAGGCCGAAATCGTTCAATGCTGATGAGATTGAGGAAGAACAGCGAAAGTTTTTCCGCGCCTTCATCAACAGCTATAACTTCTTTGTGCTCTATGCCAATGTCGATGGGTTTACTTTTGCCGAACCGGAAATTGCACTCCAGGAACGTTCCGAGCTTGACCGCTGGGTTCTGTCGTGCCTGAACACCCTTGTCGGAGCCGTCTATATGCGTATGGAGCAGTATGACCTTACCTGCGCAGTAAGGCTGATAAACGACTTTATCATTGATGATCTTTCAAACTGGTATATCCGTCGATCACGAAAACGCTTCTGGAAAAGCGACATGGGGCCTGACAAGATTGCTGCATACCAGACGCTCTACAGCTCTCTTGCAACGCTGGCAAAACTGCTTGCCCCCTTTACGCCCTTTCTTGCGGACCGGATCTATCTGAATCTTAACGGAGTCAGCGGACTTGAATCCTGTGAGTCAGTTCATCTGGCAGATTTTCCTCTTCTTGAAACCTCTGCTATCGACCGGCCGCTAGAGCAGCGCATGAAAAAAGCACAGATTATTACTTCGCTGGTGCGTACTATGCGCGAAAAAGCTTCCATCAAGGTTCGTCAGCCGCTAAAGCGAATTCTGCTTGCTGTCAGTGATGCGGAAGCGAGGGAAGAGTATCGATTGGTTGACGATATTATTTTGGAAGAGATCAATGTTCAGAAGATCGAGTACATAGAGGAGGAAGGATCAGTCATCAGCAAAAAAGTAAAGCCGAATTTCAAAACACTCGGCCCACGTTTCGGCAAAGATATGAAAGCGCTTGCTGAAGCTATACGAATCATGAGCCACAAACAGATTGCTCTTCTGGAACACCAGGGTCATCTGTCGCTTGAGCTCGATGGTAAAGTGTTCAATATTTTGCGTAATGATGTAGAAATCATGCACGAGGATATCGAAGGCTGGCTTGTTGCATCCGATGAGGCCAATGGTATTATGGTTGCGCTCGATACTGAGATGAACGAAGAGCTTGAAATGCTCGGGCTTTCCCGTGAACTGGTCAGTCGTATCCAGGCGCTCCGCAAGGAGAGCGGTTTCGATATTACCGACCGTATTTCTCTTTGTATACAGGGATCGGTAAAACTTCTGGATGCTGTGAAGAAAAATGATGCTTATATTAAAGCAGAAACTCTGACCGTATCTCTTATCGCAACAGCATTCGATCCTTCATCAGCAATCAAGGGCAGGCAAGAGATGGTAAATGGTGAAAGTTGCTTTGTATCACTTGAAAAATATGCAAGTTAATAGTATTATTGAACTCTGTATTTTTACACCCTTCTTTTGAGATTATAAATTGTGATCTATTATGGCCAAAAAGAATAGCAGTACTTCTAAGAAGGAAAATGAGGTTATTGAGGAACCGGTCCTTACGAAAACTTATTTAACCGACGAAGAACTCGAACATTTCAAGCAGTTGCTGCTCAAAAGACGTGAAGAGGTGCTTCGCGATCTGGATATTCTGCGTTCTTCGATTTCTGATGAGAATGTGGAAGATTCAATTAATTCAAACTACTCCATGCATATGGCTGATCACGGGACTGATACCATGGATCGTGAACAGCGTTTCATGTTTATTGCCCGTGATGAAAAATATATCGGATACATTGATCAGGCTCTCGACAGAATCAGAAACAAGGTTTACGGTATCTGCATCAAATCCGGAAAACCAATTCCTAAAAAGAGACTTGAAGCAGTCCCGCATACCTCAGTAAGAATTGAGTTCAAACAAGGAAAAAAGTAGGAACATAAAAATTGCTCAGTCGTTTTCCTCTTTGTCGGTTGTAACATCACTGACCTGAATCGGGTAGTCACCGCTGAAACAGGCAGTGCAGTAGCTGCCTTCTTCATTCTCAAACGTTGGCACACTGTTTATCAGTCCTTTCATGGAGAGGTACTTCAATGAGTCAACCCCGATATATTCCCTGATTTTTTCGATTTCCTCCACTTCATTATCAAGGTTCTCAAACATGTGGGTGAGCAACTGTCGTTTGGTAGGGAAATCCATGCCGTAAAAACAGGGGTTGGTGATAGGTGGAGAACTGATGTGCAGATTAATAGACGTTGGGTCTGCTTCACGGATCAGTTTAATCAGCATTTTTGCGGTTGTACCTCGGACAATGGAGTCGTCAATGAGAATGATCGGTCTGCCCTGCAGTACCCCACGCACAATATTGTATTTTGACCGAACCTTGATGTCCCGGCTGTGAATGCCTGGTTGGATGAAGGTTCTTCCAACATAATGGTTGCGGATAAGACCATGTTCAAATCTTGCAGGCCTCTCCATTTTCAAGCTTTCCCGAACAAAACCGAGTGCGGCGGTATTTGACGAATCCGGAACGCTGACGACGGTCAGTTCTTTCTCCCCAGGTTGATGCACGGTGTTGGACTCTCTTGCAAGGTTTTTGCCGAGATTTCTCCTGACCTTATCAACAGAGTACTTGAAAATAAAGCTGTCCGGGCGGGCGAAGTAGACATATTCGAAAATGCAGCGGGCTTTACGTTTTGAAGAGGGCAGAAACAGGGAGGTAGGCTTTTCATTGGTTACAGCAAGATGATCGATCAGAAGAATTTCACCGGGCTCGATATCGCGAATATACTCGGCCTGGATAATATCAAAGGCACAGGTTTCGCTGGCAACGATATAGGCAAGTTCTCCAGTGAGAGGATCAACCTTTTTGCCGAGAGCGAGTGGTCTGAATCCGTAAGGATCTCTGGCGGCTATCAACTGGTTGTTGGCCAGAATGACTATTGAATATGCTCCCTGCACCTGCATTAATGCTTCGTAGATCTGGTGTAAAGGTTCTTTTTCGCGGCTTCGTGCAGCCAGATGCGGTATGATTTCGGTATCCGAAGATGCCTGAAAGATAACGCCGAGCTCTGTCAGTTCGCGCCGTAACGCACGGGAGTTGGTCAGGTTTCCGTTATGGGCTATCGCCAGACTGCCTGATCGGTAGGTCAGGGAAAACGGTTGAATATTGCTGATGGATTTCGAAGAGCCGGTCGTCGAATACCGGTTATGACCGATTGCAGCATAACCTCCAAGGGTTTCAAATATCGTTTCATCTCTGAACACTTCAGATACCAGTCCCATACCCTTGTGCTGCTTAAAAAGGGTTTTCTTCTTAACCTTGTTGTAATCAGCTACAACAATGCCTGCGGCTTCCTGTCCTCTGTGTTGAAGGGAGTAAAGTCCATAGAAGGTATCTTCCGCGGGAGTTTTTGAATTAAAAACGCCGAAAACTCCACACATGGGCAATAATATGTTAAAGTTGAGTAAACCAGCAACAGATTTGCATAATGACGAATGAACATAACCATTCAAACGGTAAATTGAAAATAATCGTTGCAACAGTTACTCGTGACCGTTTTCAAAAGGTTTTGTTCTCTAAAACTCTTTTTTACTGGATACAAGGAATTGACTGTTCATTCTGGCGGTTATATGTTCTCTATAATCAATCCGATAGATCTATCTTTTCACGTTCAGTTAACTTTTTCTAAGGCTTATGTATTCAACAACAAATAAAAATCCGGAACCTCCAGGTGTGGTCATTTGGGTTCTGGTAACCCTGCTATGGGGAACGGTATTTTTTTGTACCTCTGTTTTCATGCTCAGGTATGCCACTGTTCTGCTCGCACAGGGTGCTTTCAACCTGTCAAGGAGCGAAATTATCAATGTTTACGGTATTCATGCAGGTGTTCTGATTGTTTTCGCTCTTGCAGCTATGATGGTTAAGAATATGCTTGAACCGGGAGGTCAAAAACAGATTCAAAGGTGGAAGAATATTTCGGAAGGCAAGGGAGAAAAGCTATTTATCTCTTTTGCTGGAAGTATTGCAACCAGTTTTTTCTTTACCGGTCTTACGGCAGTAACCTTTCTCGTAAGTGCAGGAATAGTGGGCTTCTCAGTTAATTTGACGTTTCCTGTCATTTTGACTGCCGCCCTTCTTAATATCGGAGCAGGTCTTGCTGCATCACTTATTGTCGGACTTGTTTTTTTGATCGCGAAAGTGGGCAGCAAAAGGGGGTAAAGAATGCTGATTCGAGGTACAGAACGGTTCAAAACAAAAAAGCGCAGTACTCACTGCGCTTTTTGTATGTTTACGTGGAGCTAAGGAGACTCGAACTCCTGACCCTTTGCATGCCATGCAAATGCTCTACCAACTGAGCTATAGCCCCATTGACCTGCCCTAAGTAAAAGAAAAAAAACTTGTTTTTGCAACAAGATTTGTTGTTTCTTGGTGTTGGAACCTGTTATTAATGCAAAATATGCTGTTATGTCACTGACGTTTGTCATCAAGGAAGGTTTTTCAAGTTTAGGAAGGGCAAAACTGCCTGCTACAATTACAGTTATCATAAGTTTTTTTGCTCTTGTGCTGCTTGGGTTGTTCAGCACGGTTTCCCTGAGCTTTTTTGATATTATTCAGGAGCTGCGGAGCAGGGTGGAACTTGAGGTTTTTCTCGGAGATTCGATAAGCGAATCTCAGGCAATTGATACGGCTGAACAGATAAAGATGCTTAAAGGAGTGAAGGAGGCATCGTATGTTTCGAAGGATGATGCCGCCAAAACATTCAGTCATGATTTTGGAGAGGATATCGTCAATATTCTTGGTTCGAATCCACTACCCCGATCAATCAGGCTGAAGTTTCTTTCAGACTATGCAACGCCAGAAAGCATAGGGCGGATCATGCCTGAAATCCGTAAAATCGCTCCCGACTCTGATATACGCTATAATCACTCATATCTTGGACAGATAGAACAGAATGCACGGTTGTTTACCTTGCTGACGGGCGGCATAGGTCTTTTGATTTCATTGGCAACGATTGTGCTGATAGGCTACACAATTCGGCTTGCGATGTATTCAAGGAAGGAAAAAATCAGAACAATGCGTCTTGTAGGAGCTACCGCCTGGTTTATCGGCGCCCCCTATGTTATCGAAGGGGCGCTTCAGGGTCTGCTTTCCGGAGCGCTTGCTGCAGGGGCGGTCTATCTGCTTTTTGATCAACTGCTCTTTTTTTACGAACCGGGTCTCTATCAGGTACTTCAACCCTCTGCACTGCTGATATATCCTGCCACAGCCCTCCTTGGGCTGCTGCTCGGCATTCTGGGCAGCGCACTCTCCGTCAGCAAATATCTCAGGGATGTATCAAAACGATAGTGTCGTGTTATTGTCCAAGGGAATAGAGAAGGCTGATCTCTGAACTCCAGAGATCGGAGTCCGGTGTTTCAAGTATCAGTGGTATCTCTTCACAGGCAGGGTGTGCCATGATGTACGAAAATGCCTCCATGCCGATTGTTCCTTTACCGATGCTCGCATGGCGGTCAAGCCGACTGTCCAGCGCGCGAAGAGCATCATTAAGGTGCATCCCGCGCAAGTAGCCGAGTCCGACAATCCGGTCAAACTCCTTGAAGGTGGCTTCTGTTGCTGCCGTTGTCTGCAGGTCATAACCGCTCGCAAACAGGTGGCAGGTATCAAGGCAGACTCCCACCCTTGTTTTATCTTCGACCTGATCAACAAGAGAGGCAAGCTGTTCAAACCGGTATCCGAGATTCGTTCCCTGACCGGCAGTGTTTTCAATCACGGCAGTCACAGTTGTCGTAGCATTGAGCGCTATGTTGATCGATTCAGCTATCAGTTGCAGACAGCCCTCCTCACTGATGCCGTTCAGGTGGCTTCCAGGATGAAAGTTCAGCAGTTGAAGGCCGAGGCTTTCAACTCGCAGCATTTCGTCAATAAAGGCTTCCCGGGCATTCCGGAGCTTATCGGGGTCGGGAGTGCCGAGGTTGATAAGATAGCTGTCATGAGGCAGAATGTGCTCGGGTTTAAAACCACCGTCACTGCAGTTTTTGCGGAATGCATCAATTGATGGCGTGGTAAGTTTCGGGGCCTTCCACTGTCGCTGGTTTTTCGTAAACATGGCAAATGCTTTCGCCCCGATACTGCTGGCTTGCAGCGGTGCATTTTCCACCCCACCAGCTATACTTACATGTGCTCCTATGCGTTTCATAAAAAGAAGTGAAAAGTAATTGTTAATCTGGATTGCCGAATGTTCCGGCTTGCTGATGAGTGAGATTCACAGTTTCTCGGACAGCAAACGAACTCCCTTTTGATGAGGATGTTGAAAGCATTTCGCCAAGAAGACCGGTCGAAAAAAGCTGGACACCGAGAATAAGCAGCAGAATGCCGAGAAAAAGAATGGGGCGGTTACTGACCGGTTTATGGAGGAGGATTTTATCAAGTGTGACGTAAAGACTGATGGTAAAACCCAGAATAAAACTTATCAGGCCGGCCATACCGAAAAAATGCATGGGACGGCGAAGATATCGCGTAATGAAAAGTACCGAGAGAAAATCAAACAATCCTGAAAAAAACCTTGACGAATCATATTTGGTGGTGCCGAATTGTCTTGCCTGGTGCCGTACAGGGAGTTCTGCAATTTTAAATCCCATCCACTCGGCCAGTACAGGAATATAACGATGCATATCTCCACGCAGTTCAAGCCGTCGGGTTATCTCTTTGCGGTAGACCTTCAGGCCACAGTTGAAATCGTGAATGGTGATACCGGTAAAAAGCCGTGTTACCAGATTAAATAGCTTTGAAGGCAGGGTTTTGGATATCGGATCCTTGCGTTGCTGCTTCCACCCGCTCACCAGATCATAACCTTCCTGCATCTTTTCAATCATCTCCTTAATGGCGAAAGGATCATCCTGCAGATCAGCATCAATGGTGCAGACATAGTCGCCGGTTGCGGCCATGAATCCCGCTGAAAGGGCCGCTGTTTTTCCAAAGTTTCGCTGAAACGAAATCAGGCGAAGCTCCGGTCTGGAAAGGATCATATTCCTGATTACCGAGGCAGAGCTATCGGTGGAGCCGTCATCAACCATAATTATTTCAAAACTGAACGGCTCCTTAAAAAGACTGTAGAGCTCCTTTTCCTGCATGGCCAGATAGAGCTGCTCAAGCAGATCAGGCAGTGATTCCTGTTCATTGAAGAGCGGGACGACGATTGAGAGTTGATGATGGACAGTTGACAATAGGCAATGAATAATGAACAGTGGATAATTTTCAAATGAAAAGTAAAGAGTAAACAGGGCAAAGCCAAACGCCGACTTCTTATACGCCTCTCATATCGGGTGGCCAGATGTATTTATGAAGCTGAAGCTGCATTCTGACCTTAAGCTGGTCGCTGAGAATCCACCCTGCGAGTTCTTTCGGCTCCAGCCTGCCGAACATGACACCCATCATGATGGTAAAAGAGTCGGTCAGCCGATGTTCATGCAGGAGCGATTTTGCCCACTCATAGTCACTCCTGCTTCCAAGAACCATCTTGAACTCGAATTGCTGACGGCGTGCAGGTTCAGCTTCAAGCGCAAGCTGAATGTTTTCAGTATTGTTCTGATCGCAGACACCCGATGATGGCGCTTTGATGTCGATGATTTTATGGACACGAGGGTCAACTCCCTTAACAGAAAGAAACCCCCCTGTTTCAAGCAGCACGGTATGACCAAGGTCACAGAGTTGCTTCATGAGGGGATAAACACCAGACTGCAGAAGCGGCTCTCCACCGGTGACCTCAATACATGGGGCCCGAAAAGCGACTGCCTGTCGTATGATATCATCTGTTTCAAGGATTTTTGCATCGTGTTCAGCATAGGCGGTGTCGCAGCCTATGCATCCATGGCAGCATCCCGCAAGACGTATAAAGGCGCAAGGCCACCCGGCAAAAGAAGATTCCCCCTGAATCGAGTGAAAGATCTCACTGATATTGAGGTGTCCCGGGCTCATGACTGCTGTTCGGCAAGCAGTTTTTCCAGGGCGTCAGGGTAAAGCGTATGCTCACAGGCAAGCACTCTCGCTGCAAGGCTTTCAGGCGTATCGTCGGAAAGAACCGGGACACGCCGCTGCATCAGAATCCTCCCTTTGTCATACTCCTCATTGACAAGATGAACCGTCGCCCCGCTCTCCGTTTCACCGGCAGCCAGTACCGCAGTGTGGACATAAATGCCATACATTCCCTTCCCACCGAATTTCGGCAGAAGGGCAGGATGGATATTGATAATCCTGTCCGTAAATGCCGTCACGACGGCGTCAGGCACCTTGCGCATATAGCCCGCCAACACAATCATCTCGATCTGCTTTTCCTTGAGGCATTTGACCATGGCTTCGGAAAATGCATCAAAAGAGCTGAACTGTTTTTCCATCAGATGCGCTGTGTCAATCCCATTTTGGTGGGCGAATTCCATTGCTCCGCATTGTGAACGGTTGGAGAGGCAAAGCACGATTTTCGCATTCAGCTGTCTTGTTTTCAGCGCATGAAAGATTGCCTGGAAATTACTTCCGGAACCGGAGCAGAAGATCGCTATGCGGGTTTTGTTGGTAGTCATTAAGATACGTTGTTGTTTTTCTTTCCCATAATATGCAATCAGCGACTCTTTTTTTCAAAAAGGATAACAAGGGTTGATATTGCAGATATTAATTTTACATTGTATATTTACATTATAAAATTAATCAGCGATTCATCATGGCAAGACCGATAAAAAAAGAGCAGATACCACATCTTCAGGAGGCGATAAAAGAGACGGCCTGGCGGCTGATTGCTGAGTATGGGGCGCCAGCCCTTTCGCTGCGTGCCATAGCCCGTGCATTGAACATTACTGCTCCAGCCATTTACAACTACTTTCCGGATCGGGATGCTCTGGTGACCGCCCTTACCATTGATGCTTTTACATCCTTTGGTGATGTTCAGCTCAAGGCACGCGACAGCTTTCCTGCAACACAGCTCCTTGAGCGTTTTCATGCCATTGGCATTGCTTATCGTTCCTGGGCGCTGAGCTATCCCCAGCGCTATCACCTTATCTTTGGCACACCCATTCCCGGCTACCAACAGCAGCAGATGGAAATCATTCCATCGGCAACCCGTTCCATCAGTGCTCTTGTCAGTGTTATCGAAGATATCCGTGTTGCCGGTAAGCTGAAAACCGAAAATTTTCCCGTACCAGAGCCGGAGTATGAGGTGCAGCTTTTGACTATGAAAACCTGCACAAGGAATTATCATGCTTTGTCGCATGGCGTTGCGCTGATTGTCTGGAGTCGTGTGCACGGTTTGGTATCGCTTGAAATTGGCGGTCGTCTTCCACCGTTCGGTGTGAGTGGCGATGTGCTCTACAACTATGAAATGCAATCAATAGCCAAACAATTTATAAAGGAGTAACCATGAAAACATTAATTCTTGACGGGTCGCCGGCAGGTGACAGAATCGGCAGTTTTTCGGCTGCCACCTTGCAGGCAGACCTTGCAAAGTGTGGGTGGTCGTCTGAAGTAGTTGTGCTGCGCGATAAAAATATAGGCAACTGCATGGGTGATTTTTTGTGCTGGATGAAAAGTCCCGGCAAGTGCTACATGGCTGACGATCATCTGGAGATATCAAGGAAATACCTTGAAAATGATCTTGTTATTTTCCTCACGCCGATTACGTTTGGCGGTTACTCTCCGACGCTCAAGAAAATGGTTGATCACATGATTCAGAACACCCTGCCATTTTTTGCGACTCACAGCGGGGAGATTCATCATCAGCAACGCTACGAGCGTTATCCCGACGTGATCACTATCGGGTGGCAGCGTGAGCCGGATGCAGAGGCGGCCTCTATTTTCCGGCATCTGGCATGGCGAAACTCCATCAACTTCTATGCAAAGGTGCATGCCTGCGGTATCCTCTGCGAGAATCAGGCAGATCGTGATATGGAAGCACAGCTCCATAGCTTGCTTGATCAGATTGAACGTCAGGAATCAGATGCAGAGGCCACATTGCCGGTCATCAGCCCTTCATCTGTGACGCCGACTTCACTTCGTAGTGCATTGCTGCTGGTTGGAAGCCCTCGGATAGAGAAAAGCACCTCATCATCACTTGGCTCATATCTCTTAGAGCAACTGAAAACGCATGGTGTCGAAAGTGAAACGGTCTATATATACAAGGCTATCAATACCAAAGAGCGGATGGAAGCACTGCGTCAGGCGATTGAAAAGACCGATCTGGTCGTTCTGGCTTTTCCTCTCTACGTGGACACACTACCGGCTCCGGTTATTTCGGTTCTCCAGGATGTTGTGAAGAACGGTACAGCAAAAACAAAACCGACACGTTTTGCGGCCATCGTCAATTGCGGTTTCCCCGAAGCAAGCCAGAACGCCAGCGCAATTGCGGTCTGTGCCGAGTTTGCCCGTGAAGCTGAATTTGAGTGGATGGGTGGACTTTCTCTTGGCGCGGGCGAGGGGATGGTTCACGCCCGTCCACTTGCAGAACTTGGTGGACAAGGCGCTCCTCTCAGGCGAGCACTGGAGATAGCAGCAGGGGAGCTTGTTCTTGGGCAACCCATTTCCGATAATGCACAGAAGTTGCTTGCCAAACCATTGATGCCGGAATGGATGTACAGGTTAGGTGGCACTATTGGCTGGAAGATGCGGTCAAGAAAGTTCGGTACGCAAAAGCATCTCAAAGCAAGGCCGTACCAGAAAGCGTCATAGGTGTAAGGGGTAAGAGTTGTTCCGCATTCTTTTCATTTCCATGAAATTATCCGTACCATTTCAGTAACTTTCCTTTAAAGATCACTACGTTTAAGAGCTTGGATATGGGTATCAAGGAGATCGAAGGAGAACACCAGGACTTCCCGGGTTATATGGCTCACGGCGCTTCCCGGGGAGAAGCCCTTGCTCATGCAAATGAGGCTCTTCAGCTTTTTTAGAGACAGCGTACAAATTAATAATGAGGTATGTATGCCATTAATATGTGAGTTTTTAGGAATAAAAATTTATATGTATTGGCAAGAACATAATCCACCACATTTTCATGCTGAATATAATGGATTACATGCAGAAATAGATATTTATAACTCAGTAATATTTAAAGGTGCTTTACCTCTAAAACAATTAAAGTTGGTACTTGCTTGGTGTGAATTACATAGAGAAGAGCTAATAATGAATTGGCATAAAGCAGAAAATCATGGAAAATTGATAAAAATAAAACCATTACAATAAGGTGTGATATGATGAATACAATTATTCAGGTATTGCCTGCCGATGATTACAAAGTGTATCTTTACTTTGTAAATGGTGAAGTCAGATTGTTTGATGCAAAAGAAATAGTAGGAAAAGGTGTTTTCAGGATATTAAAGGATAAAATAATATTTGTTGAGAGATGTACTGTTTTGAATAATACATTGGCATGGGATGTCAAGGGTAATTTTGATCCTTATGAATGTTTGGATCTTGATCCTGAGGTGCTTTATGAAAAATCAATTAAAGTGGATGACCCATTAATTAAATATGCATAATCAAGCTGGGCCACATAATAAGTGCGGATTACGACAAGTAACATGGACTACAGAACTCAATCCAACTGGCGGGAAATCCAGGCCTTTCTTCCAAAAGAATTTCAGCTTGATCGGGCTCATGAACCCTCTGAAGAGTGGTGGCAATGGCGGGGACATCAGATTCACCTTGACTGTTTTCGCAATCCCAGTGCCAGCGTAAAAGTGATTTTGTTTCACGGAGTCGGCACCAACGGGCGGCAAATGTCAACCATTCTGGGCGGCCCCCTGTTCGGGCGCGGATTTGAAACCATTGCCATCGACATGCCCGAGTATGGCATGACCCGGGTAGCACCGAGTGTACTCGTGACCTACGACGATTGGGTTCAGGCCGGCAGTGACCTCATTGATGTAGAACTTGCAAAAGATCAGCGTCCCATCGTGCTCTACGGTCTCAGTGCTGGCGGAATGCTGGCCTATCATACTTCGGCACTCAGCAAAAAAGTCAAAGGCATTGTGGGCATGACCTTTCTCGACCAGCAAGTACAGCAGGTTCGCGATGAAACGGCGTTGAATTTTCTCATGAGCCGTATCGGAGTCCCATTAACTCACTTGGCAGCCAACACGCCACTGGCAGCACTTCGGATGCCGATGAGTCTGGCCAGCAAAATGTCGGCGCTGGTCAACAATAAAGCCGCACTCAAGGCTTGTTTGAAAGACAGGACGTCGGCGGGCAAATGGGTTACCATGAAGTTTCTCAGCTCGCTCACCACCTACAAACCGGTAGTTGAACCCGAAGCATTTGCTGTTTGTCCGATTTTACTGACCCAGCCGGAAAAAGATAGCTGGACACCCCTGCATCTCAGTGAAATGTTTCTCAAACGAATTAATCGCGTACCAAAAAAAGTGGTAATGCTTGAAAATGCTGGCCACTATCCGCTTGAGCAACCAGGATTGAAGCAGATGTGCGATGCTGTGGTTGACTTCATCAATGCATGCCGTCTCACATAATCGAACCCCGAATAGCCTCTGCAGCAATGCGTCGTTGTTTGTTTTGGTGTAATTATTTTGATAAACTTTTTCAGGAGGAAAAGATGAAAATCGAAGAGCTCATCATCGCGGTACAAGGCGTCCTGGGTATCACCGCAGACGGTAAGGCTGGTCCAGAAACATGGGCTGCTATCTACAAGCACATCGTGACTCCTACTCTCAATTCCACATCACCAGCACCTGTCATAGCACCGGTAGATGCCCGAAGTGAAAAAGTTATTGCAACGCTGCTGCCCGAGGTACAGCCAATAGCGCGCGCTCTTGTCCAGAAAGCAGCTCAGAATGACATATGCATAAAGATAATAAGTGGCTTCAGGACATATGAAGAGCAAGACGCACTCTATGCCCAGGGCCGAACTGCACCGGGAAAAATTGTAACCAAAGCGAAAGCAGGATACTCTAATCACAACTTTGGTATCGCATTCGATGTGGGGGTTTTTGAGGGAAACAACTATCTCGACGATTCACCTAAATACAAGGCTGCAGGCGTCCTCGGTATGGACTTGGGTCTAGAGTGGGGCGGAAACTGGACAACAATCAGCGATCAACCCCATTTCGAACTTCGCCCCCATTGGGCATCTGACATGACTGAATCGGAAATGCTCGCCGCGTTGAGAACTCGTGTGGCTGGCGACTTGCCAATTTATGCGTAGACCGCTATTTTGCTTAGACGCTATGCGTGTTATATGCTGATCCCCATATCAGAGCACCCTCTGATAATTGGGGATTTTTTTCTTACCTTTCCGCTTCACTAAAAGCAAGCACAACCGAAAAATAAACTTTCTGCACATGTCTGATCCTGTTATCAAGCGGGCCCTGGTCTCTGTATCTGATAAAACCGGTATTGTTGATTTCTGCGGGGAACTCTCTCGCCTCGGTGTAGAAATTTTTTCAACCGGCGGAACCCTGAAAACGCTTCAGGATGCCGGAATTGCCGCATCTTCTATATCAACAATCACCGGATTCCCGGAAATCATGGATGGACGGGTAAAAACCCTGCATCCCAAAATACACGGCGGCCTTCTTGCTGTTCGGGAGAATCTTGACCATTGCAGCCAGGCAAAGGAGAACGGTATTGATTTTATTGATCTGGTTGTTGTTAATCTCTACCCCTTCGAAGCAACAGTGGCAAAGCCCGATGTAACCTTCGAAGATGCCATAGAAAATATTGATATTGGTGGCCCCTCTATGCTCCGCAGTGCAGCCAAGAACAACGAATCGGTAACAGTTGTCACCGACAGCGCAGACTACGGGCTTGTTCTGCAGGAGATGAAGGAGAATAATGGTGCAACCAGACGGGCAACACGCCTTCAGCTTGCACTGAAAGTTTTTGAACTCACCTCCCGCTATGATCGAGCTATTGCGTCTTACCTGTCTGGTGCTGTCCGGGGAACACAACAGGCTGCAGCTGCGATGACCGTAACGCTTGAAAGGGAACTCGATATGCGTTACGGTGAAAACCCGCATCAGAGTGCCGGATTATATCGCCTTACCGATGAAAATGGATCGCGCTCTTTTGGCGACTTTTTTGAGAAACTGCATGGCAAAGAGCTCTCCTATAACAATATGCTCGATATTGCCGCTGCAACAGCATTGATCGAGGAGTTCCGCGGTGAAGAGCCGACAGTGGTTATCATCAAGCACACCAACCCGTGCGGTGTTGCCCAGGCCCCGACGCTGGTCGAGGCGTATCGCAGGGCATTTTCAACCGATACCCAGGCTCCTTTTGGTGGAATTATCGTCTTTAACCGTCCTCTTGATCTGGAAACGGCCAAGGCAGTCAATGAAATCTTTACCGAAATTCTTATCGCTCCGGCTTTTGAGGATGGTGTACTCGATTTGCTTGTCAAGAAAAAAGACCGTCGGCTTGTACAGCAGAACCATGCCTTGCCGAAAAGGGGCTGGGATTTCAAATCCACACCATTCGGGATGCTCGTTCAGGAACGTGACTGCAAAACAGTTGCAAAAGAGGATTTGACCATCGTAACCAAACGGCAGCCTACTGAAGAGGAAGTTGCAGACCTGATGTTTGCCTGGAAGATCTGCAAGCACATCAAGTCAAACACCATTCTCTATGTTAAAAACCGTCAGACTTTCGGTGTCGGAGCCGGTCAGATGTCGCGTGTTGACTCTTCAAAAATCGCACGCTGGAAAGCCTCTGAAGTCGGACTTGACCTGCACGGATCCGTTGTCGCTTCAGACGCATTTTTCCCGTTTGCCGACGGCCTTCTCGCGGCAGCTGAAGCTGGAGTCACTGCAGTTATACAGCCAGGAGGTTCAATCAGGGATAATGAGGTGATCGAAGCAGCCGATGCCAACAATCTTGCCATGCTCTTTACCGGCATGCGGCATTTCAAACACTGATTTTGATGTTTTCAAGCTGTTAACATCAAAATCATAAGGTTTCGTTATTTTTTAACTGGTAAAGGCCACTTTACCGGTTCGCTGCTGCGTTTTGGGGAAACTGTGGCAGCTTTTTTTACCGGAGTTGACGTCATTTCCTTTTCAATATCATCGGCCAACGTTTTGTAAAATAAGTTCATACCCTTTTCATAAGCCCAGTTGAGCATTTTAGCAACTTTTGGTTCTGTCGGTTCAATAGCCATGATTTTTTAATTTAAATTTATCCATATTTTTACTTCGTCTTCCGTTTTTCAACGCATCTCATTTTTTTTCACGGCATGAGCGAACCACATCAAGAGGAAGTATAGGTTAAAAATCACTGATTATTTAACATTTTAACAGAGGCAACAAATATGAGCGCCAAAAAGCCACAATCCATCTTTCAGTTGAAGGTCACCCTTAGCGGTTCAAAGCCACCGATCTGGCGGCGCATCTTGGTACCGGACAATATTACGCTCGGACGTCTCCATGTTGTCCTGCAACTGGTTATGGGATGGTCAGACAGTCATCTCCATCAATTTGCCGCCAAAGGTGAGCTCTATAGTATAATAGACAAGGATGAAGACGACAATTTGTTTGGAAACAATGTCAATGATGAAAACAAGGTAAGCTTATCCAGCCTGTTGGTGTCAGAACACGATTTCATGATCTACGATTATGATTTTGGAGATAGCTGGGAACACCATATAACTCTCGAAAAAATCCTTCCTTTTGACAGTTCAATAAAACTACCGATTTGTCTCACAGGCAAAAGGGCTTGTCCTCCCGAAGATTGTGGTGGTGTATGGGGTTATCATGATTTGCTGGAGATTCTGGCCGATAAGTCTCATCCCGACTATGAAGATACCATGGAGTGGCTGGACGAAGATTTTGAACCTGAAACTTTCAATAAGACCAAGGTAAACGCTCTGCTGTTAAAATACTGTAAATAATTGTTTTGCAATATCTTGCGGTTCAGGCTTTCTCAAGCATGGCGTGCATGGAAAAGACATTCGACACTATGGCATCCTGACCTGTCTATGCAGCGCTTTCTGTCGCATTATACCCCAATCAATCGCGGAAACCACGTATAGGGGATAGAGAGAATGCGCCCATCCTTGAGTTCTACATCAAAGCGATGCTCACCATCATTCCATACCTCTTCGATTCTTTTTGAAATGCCGGTGAAACATGAGGTTATTCATGTTTTTTCCCTTGCACTATCGCTTTGTTGATGGATATTGGTAGTGAATTCAGTAATATTACGTATAATTGAAACAAAAAACACTTTTTTTGTTTATAGCATGAAAGAAAAAACTATGCCCGTCTGGTTAAAGAAAGCCGCAAATATATTTTCTATTTTCGAGATTCCCCGTGTTCCGCAGCATGGAGAAAAGCAGAAATCCAAGTATCGTAGAGAAGTGGTAAGGCAGACATCGGATGGTAATGTCTTTTTACACCTTGGCTCTTACCTTACTGAAGAGGATATTGATCGGTTGAAAAAAACGACATTATGATCAATACCCATAACAGG
This sequence comes from uncultured Chlorobiaceae bacterium, assembly GCA_903940125.1. Lineage (GTDB taxonomy): Bacteria > Bacteroidota > Chlorobiia > Chlorobiales > Chlorobiaceae > Chlorobium. The sequence goes on from CAJAJL010000039.1 coordinate 27,221, forward strand.
GGAATGGAAGAGCTGGTTGTTAGACAGGATTTGTCATTGATGGATAGTTACCCCGCTGTGCGTGAACCGGGTGTGGCATTCCAATAACCTCAGTTACCGTTTATCTCTTGAAGAGTGGCGTACCTGACGAAGGTTCATAATTTCGGCTACTTCAAACTTTTCTCCCGTCACAGCAGAGGATGGTCGTAAATGAACAACATCCGGAAAATAGCCAAGGCGACCGTGTATTTCAGCTAATACAACAGAGCAGATCGCAGAATATCCCGCAGGAATAGCAACAATGCTTGAGGCTTGCCATTGAACAGGTGACAGGTCAATTTTCTCAGTGGCTTTAACAATATTAGCAATAAAATATTTGTCCTCTGCTATAGTACCTACCTGCACATCCATTACCAGTGTCGAAGGCTATTGCAATAGCTTCTCTATTGTTTTCAGTTGACCGGGTAAAACTGGATGACCTGAAAAGTTTAATACAATAGGGTGCGCGCTATCAGGGTTTTTTCCCTTCAGAGTGCGTATCAACTTTTTCCAAAGAGCTTGCAGCAATCGTATCAGCCACGGAATATTTTTTGTCACTAAATATTCTAATATCTGAATAATCAAAACCACTTCTCCTGTAATAGCAAAGAGCTGATTGAGGTTGGTTATGAGTGCGGGTTTGGGGAAAAGAACTCCCAGGGGTTCGGTATGGTGAAGGTTGATAATACACTGCTGAGTGAATAATTCTGTTGGTAGTGGAGGAGGTTAGGGTTTTATGGATCCTTCACATTCGTTCAGGGTGACCAAAGGGAATGTTGTGAAATGGATGATGTTATGGAGTTATTTTGTAATCGAGCAATAGTGGCGTATATTTCTTGGGATAATTTTCAGCCAGCATCATCTTGCTCAGCAGAAACGCAGCATTTGTAATCTCACCACTCATAACAACAGTTGGCCATGCCCCTCCGATCACCACGAAAACTAATCACCTTCGACTGGGCAATGAAACGCTTGCTGCGCAGCAAAGCCAACTTTGAAATCCTCGAAGGCTTTTTAAGCGAACTTTTGGGCGAAGACATTCTCATCCTTGAAATCCTGGAAAGCGAAAGCAATAAAGAGCACGAGACCGACAAATTCAATCGCGTCGATCTCAAGGTAAAAGACAACAAAGGCGAGATAGTCATTATAGAAGTCCAGTACGAGCGAGAACTCGATTACCTGCAACGCATGCTCTACGGCACATCCCGTGTAATAACCGAGCATCAAAAGGAAAGCGAACCCTACTCAAAACTGGTAAAAGTCATCTCTGTCAACATTCTTTACTTTGATCTTGGCCACGGCAGCGACTACATCTATCACGGCACCACCACCTTCATCGGCATACACGACAACGACAAACTGCAACTCGACATCCGTCAACAGAAACAGTACGGCAACATCCAGATAAACCATATTTACCCCGAATACTACCTGATCCGGCTTAACAACTTTAACAGCATTGCAAAAACGTCACTCGACGAATGGATATATTTTCTGAAAAATGAAGAGATCAAAGAGGAATTCAAAGCCAAAGGGATCCAGAAAGCTAAAAAGTCTTTCTCAATCCTCAGTATGTCTGAAACAGAGCAGTTAGCTTACGCTCGTTATCAGGATGACCTTCGTTATCAGGCCAGTCTTGTAGAGTCAAACTACGGCCTTGGACTGAAAGAAGGCCGAGAGGCAGGACTCACAGAAGGCCGAGAAGCCGGTCTCACAGAAGGGATTAAAAAGGGAATGGAACAGGGAATTGAGCATGGTAAGCTTGAAGTTGCTAAAAGGTTATTGGCTAAAGGAATGAGTATTGAAGAGGCTGCTGAGATAGCAGGGATAACTGTCGAAATGTTAAAACGAGCGACATAAAACAATGATAGCCAATCATAAGTCAGCATATTCAAGCCATACTGAGCGAAGCGAAGTATCCCAAAAAACTATAAACGACACTGGGATAAACAACGAGTCATCGACTTGTTTAGTGTTTTGGATTGGTTAATGACACTGCCACCATGGCTGGAAACACCGATATGGAAAGAAATCGAAACAATCGAGGAGAGGAAAAAAATGCAATACTGATGCCACCCAAAAATAAAATCGGCAAGGCATAGATTTTCATTGCTCAGAGGGTAGGGATGTTGTCGCCCCCCAGAGAGGTATCGTATTTCGCCTCAGCCGTTATCACTTGTGTATTTCGTTGCCAACTGTCAATTGATTTTCATCGTCACTCATCACTCTCCTTTATAAAATCTAACCTTCGGAGTCTGTCCCAGATACAGTAACTTGCACGGCAGAAAGGGATTCTTCGGGCTGCGGAAGCATGAAAGATAGTGAGCGCGACTATTTGGTAAGCGCGAAAATAAGGCTTATTTTTTTGATGAACAGAAGTTAACCACTTCAAGGGCTTAACCAATGAAAACAATCACCCAGAGCACTATCCCTATAACCTGCCCACCAGAAATACTGCTCGGTTTGCGTATGGATGCACAGCAATTTGCTACGCTGCTGAAAGAACAGTCCGCCATGGCCTTGTTTAGAGAAGGGCGGCTTTCATCAGGCATGGCTGCGAGTTAGTTGGGTGTGCCGCGCGCCCATTTTCTGATAAAAGCCATGCAGGGGGGTGCAACCCTTTTGGAAAACACGCAGGAAGATTTTCGCAGAGAAACGGCCTTACTGTGAGGGTATTTTCTAACACAACTCCTTTTATCGCGCTTGCCAGCATTGACCAACTGCAATTACTGCCGCGACTGTTTGGTAGTGTGTATGTTGCCCAATCGGTTATCGAAGAATGCGCAGAAGGGGGTAGGATTCTCGTTCCACACTTGCAGAGCTTGAGTTGGGTTATGCCGGTTGCCGATGAATCAAGTTCCAATATGCCCGTGCTGTTTGAGCTGGATCGTGGTGAGAAGCAGACTCTCTTGCTCGCCTCTAAACATCATGACAGCATAGTTATTATTGATGAGCGTCTCGGACGGAATGTGGCTGAATATATGGGACTACAGGTAACTGGGACATGAGGCGTCCTGGCAAAGGCTAAAACAAGCGGACTCATTCCATCGTTTTATGAGGCCGCTCAAAGCATGCGCAACATGGGCATTCATTACAGCGAGGGCTTGATCGCCCGGCTTGCACAACATTTAGGAGAAATAAATCCATGAATTGCCCCCTCTGAGCCACCGCCAACTGAAACCTCGATTTCGATAAGCCGTTTCTCTGCTTTCTCAGTTCAGACTATCTTCAACTCGTTTCTCCCACTTTACGATCCCTATTTCCATCTCACTGCTCCAACACTCAAAGCCGTTTTCAACACCGATGCCACCCAAAAATAAAATCGGCAGGGCATAGGTTTTCAATGCTGAGAGGGGGATTATTATTGTGGCAAAAATAGATGCTTTGCCTCTGAACATTCATGGGTGCTTAAACCAAGTTTTCTTGCCTCGTTTTTCCATCCTTTCATTACAGTGCAGACATCACTTACAATCTTTTTTGCTCGGGTGGAGTCGATGTGGTAATACCCTGCGGTTGAAATTGCACATTCCAAATCGGGTTGGCGGTTGTAGAGATCGAGCGATAAGACGTGTTCTTCTTTTCTGAATGATGGGTTCATGTCGTAGGCAGGGGATAGGCGCCAGCCTGCCGGAGAGCGGATGAATCCGTGATTGCGCAAATGGTCGTCACGATTAGCTGCAACGATGTTGAAGACGACTCTGGTGAAGAGTTCTTCGAGATCAACGGCAATATGATCGACATCACCGTAGGTGGCTATAAATTCTGAAAGCTCCAGGTAACTTGCGTCATCGGAATCTGTATGATGAAGCATGGTCATTGCTGAAGCAAAAAAAAGCCGATCGCTGTTATTTCGATCAAAACGCTTTACCAAAAAAGTGTGATATTCATTGCCTATCTGCATGAGACGCGAGGGTGGTACCGTTATTGCGCATTGTTCTGCCAGGTTATGCAGAAGCATTTCCCACAGGGCGACATCGTAATCATCCTCAGAGGAGGGAAATTTAGCAATCCAGAGAGTGCCATCTTCAGCAAGCAGATTGGCTTTGGGACGAGCGCCGCCGAGTGATGATCCGGGGGCAACAAGAACCTTCAGCCACTCTTTGAGCTTGCCGGGATCATCTTGTTTTTTTCTTGTCAACTCAAAGGCAATCTCCTGCAACTCAGTAATTTTTGCTATTGGTGGGGCGGATAACGCCTCATTTGCCAGATAGACAGTTTCTCCAGACCAGCTGAAGCGTAATGCACCCATGCGTGTGCAATCCTGAACACCCAAAAGATAATCCCAAGGCTCAAGAGTTCTGGGTGTACGTCTTTCTTCTTTAGCTTCGATGGCCTCTCTCCGCTTCATCAGTATTTGACCCCATCGGTCGGGACACGAATCCATAAACACACCGAAATTTGATTCTTTCGGGAAAAAATCTCCAGCTTGCAAGTCAAGTTCGGGGTCCATGGGAAATGCTTGCGAATGATTCAGCCATGCTGGCTCGTAAACAAAACGTATGGTTCCTCGAACTCCTCGGGAGAGGCTGCCTATGTGCAGAAGTGGTCCGAAAGCAGGGTCATCCAGCCAGACCCATAGCTGTTCATGCTCAAGTTTCCGCATCTCGCTCTCCTGTCGATGTTTTCCTGCGTGGAGCCCTTTTTCGGTGGGGGAGTGATTCATCCTGCAGCCGCCGACCGAGGACATCTTCTTTGGCTATCAATGACAAATCATCCAGTATGCCCAATACCCTGAGAACATGAACATAGAGGCCTATGGCAACCGACGGATCACCATGCTCAATTTTGTAGAGGGTTGGGCGTGATATGTCGGCTCTTACACAGACGGTCTCCATAGAAAAGCGCCGCCTGAGCCGCGCATCCTTGAGGCGCTCCCCCATGGCCTTCATCTCTTTCGAGGAGGCGGGATATAATGTAATAATTCGTTTCGGCATAACGATAATTAATATTTACATAATAGTTATTTTTCGTAAATAATCCTTATCGTTAAAGAAGTGCTGAGGGGTGGAGATCATTGTTTTTAGTGACTTTTTATCGTTTGAGGTCTCGATAAAAGTTTTCATGCGGTCCAACGGCTTCCAGATACACCAGTCGAATAACCTCATCCAGCGTGTACCCCAGGAGATAGAGTTGACCGGAGCTATGAAACTTATAGACGTACAATGTTGCCAGGTCACCCTTTTTGCGTTCACCGATTTCAGGATTTTGCCGCACCTGCTCGACTGCACTATCCACATCGAAAGCTGTGTTGTCATGAAGTTTTTTGTATTGCCGTGCAAATCTCCGTGTTTGCCTGACTGACCATGTCATCTGCCCGCACTCCGTGGAACAAAGGGGATGGAGTGCTCACGTGACTCAGCTAATGAAGCGAGAGACTCTGCTATAAAATTTATTGGGAGATCAGGGTTATCAAGTGCAGTCCGACCCACACGTGCCCAAAACTCGATCTGTCCGGCAATAGAACGATGCTCAACTGCAGCATCATGTTTGGCTTGCTCGTACAGGGTATGATTGATCCGTATAGATGTGCTGACGGTCATATTGATAGCTCATTGTCATTATTGTTACTCCATTTGTGGTAGCATGATAAGGCTTTTCATTTGAAAAAGAAAATTGTTGCAGGGGAGAGTGAGGAAAGAAAGACAGTTCTGAGTGCTGAGATGAGAGTGCTAAGTTTTTTTCAGGTTTATAGTTACGGCGCGGGCATTGCGTTTGAGGCGTTTGAGGCCGGTGCGGTTGATTGGGGTGCCTTGGAGAAGGGTGCGGAAGGTGGATTTTGTCAGTGTCAGGATGGTTTCCGGGGTGATGTTGAGCAGGTTGTGGTGCAGGGTGAATGAGTTGTTGGGGGTAATGGTTGTCTGGTGGTTGTGGGGGCAGACTTGCTGGCACTGGTCGCAGCCGAAGAGGTGGTTGCCGATCATTGCGGACTCTTCGGGAGTGAATTCACGTTTAAGTTCTACGGTGAGGTAGGAGATGCATCTGGTTGCGTCGAGTTTACCTGGTTCAATGAGGGCGCCGGTGGGGCAGCTATCAAGGCAGTTGGTGCAGCTTCCGCAGAGGTTCGGGAGAGGAGGTTTGTTGTCGGTTATTTGTTTGTCGATGAGCAGTTCTCCGAGAAAAACGTATGTGCCGGCGGAGGGGATGATGAGAAGGGTGTTTTTTCCTGTTTTTCCGATACCGGAATGTTCAGCCCAGGTTTTTTCGAGGACGGGGGAGCTGTCGACGGTTATTGTTGCGTTGAGATCTTCTCCGAGAAGGGCTTTGAGGTAGTCGAGGAGTTGCTGCAGCTTTTCACGGACAACGGTATGGTAGTCGTCAATGAGGGCGTATTTGGAAATGACAGGCTGTCCGGCAATGGTATCGACCGGATTGTTGTAGCTGATTGCTGCGGAGATGATGGTTTTCAGGTCGGGGAGCAGCATCGAGGGCATGGCCCGTTCGTCCAATCGATGTTCCATATAAGTCATCTCTCCATGACGATGTTCAGCAATCATGGTGTTGTAGCGCTCTATGGCGATCGGCTGCGGGATGGGTGAGGAAAAGCCTATGGCAGAGAACCCGAGCCGTGCAGCCTCTTTGCGAATGGTACGGGCAAAATTGGTGGTCGGGTCAGCCATAAGAGGGTGAAGGATTTGTCGGAAGGGTTGTTTAAGCAAATATTTAGCTGTTAATTAAATATACAGTTCAGGAAATCTATTCCCTCCGGGTCAATGCTCTCTTCTTGTTATGGAACGTCGTGATTTTATTAAAAAAATGTTTGTTGGTACAGGGGTTGCTGTGGCAGGATCAGCTGGTCTTGTTGGTTATTATCAGCCGCGAAAAGCCTTGTATGGCAGGGAGGCATCAGAGGGTAAGGAGAGAGTTGATGGATTAAAAAAGGTGCTGGTTATCGGGGGTGGTCTGGCGGGTATAAGTTCATCCATTGAACTGGCCCGGCGGGGATTTGAGGTAACCCTTGTTGAGTCTTCTGCTGCATTGGGGGGCAAGCTGACCGGCTGGGATATTGAGGCTCTTGGTGAGCACTTTCCGGTGGAGCATGGGTTTCATGGCTTTTTTGATCAGTATTATAATCTGAATGAGATATTCGCTTACGCAGGGATCAAGAGAGAGAGCTTTATTTCTTCGCCCGGCTATCCGGTTATTTTTAAACATTTTCCCAAGGAGGTCTACGGTCAGACATCCAAATATTTTCCGCTGAATGTTCTTTCCATTATCGAGCAGTCAAAGAGACTTGATTTTATCTCTTTTCTGAAAAACTATAAAGGGTTGTTGCCAACGGTGGAGTTGTTCCGATACGACAATACCAGGACCTTTCAGAAGTATGACTCGATTGATTTTCTAACCTATTGCCGGAAAGGAGATGCTCTGCCTGCATTTGTCGATACCGTGCTGCACCCATTTGCAGATGCGACGATGAACCGGATGGAGGTGTTGTCGGCAGCTGAGGCGCTAAGGTATTTCCACTTTTATTTTATGGCCAATCCTGAAGGATTAGCCTTTACTATAACAAAGCGAGACTGTATGAGTGCGCTCATCACTCCTCTTGAGGCGAAGCTGAAGGAGCTTGGAGTGAGATTGCGGAAGGGGTGTACAGCAAGAAGCATTCAGGTTGTGGGAGAGAAGGTTGTCGGGGTTGTGGTCGATATGCCGGAGAGCGGAGGAGCCTTGTCGTTGCATGTTGATGCTGCAAAGGTTCCTCAACGGGGTTTTGCCGCGTTTGTGAGTGCTGAGGGTGTGCCTGTCATGGTTGGCAGAACCGAAAGCGGTTATCTGGCCTATGACGGGCGCTGCACGCACATGGGATGTCCCGTCACTCCGGATTCAGGTACCGGTGGATTTTCCTGTCCCTGCCATGCTGGGAGGTTTGATGCGTCGGGAAGTCCGGTGAGCGGACCGCCCAAGGCACCTCTTGCAAAGCTTGCGGTTGCTGTTGAGGGGGGAGTGCTTGTGGTGAAGCAGACGGAAGGAGGTGAACGGTTGGCGTGTGATTACTGTGTGGTTGCGTCCAATGTGCGGGGGGTTCGTGAACTGGTCAAAGCTTCGCACCTGAACCACCCTGATTTTGAAGCGAACGTGGCTTCGCTTGGCGAGGCTGACCCTTATGCGGTTTACCGGTTATGGATTGACAGGCCGCTTGCTTCAAAGGAATTCCCGTTCTATACGGTTTCAGGGTATACCTATACTGATTCTATCTCCATTTACTCTGATTTCCAGGAGCCATTTATATCGTGGGCTAAAAAACATGGTTGCTGTGTTGTCGAGCTGCATGCCTATGCCATTGCACCTGAGGATATCAGGCCTGAAGCGGAAATCAAGGCAGCGATGCTTCAGGAGCTGCATACCATATTTCCGGAAACCAGGGCTGCGAAGGTTCTGCATGAGCTCTTCATGCAGCAGTCTAATTTTACGCGGTGGGCTCCGGGTGATCACGCTCATCGACCTGGTGTTGAAACGCCCTTTTCAAATCTTTTTCTCGCAGGAGACTGGGTAAAAAATGATGCACCGGTTTTTCTGATGGAGGCTGCGGCCTTTACCGGGCGAATGGCGGCTAATGCAATTTTCAGGCAGGAATCAGTGAAGCCTGTGCCGCTTCCGATTGTTCCGATGCATGGTTTGTTTGCCTGATCGAGGTTTATTTCAGGCGAAGGCAGCTGCCGACGGTGTTGTGGAGCAGGGGGCGGAAGGTTCTGATTTTAATGTTGGCTGACGAGGGGTAGACCCGGTTGGAGAGTAAAATAACAGCAAGCTCTTTTTCAGGGTCAATCCAGATGCTGGTGCCGGTGTAGCCGAGATGTCCGTAGGAGCTGTTTGAAAAATAGTCTCCTGCAGAAGAGTGTCCGTCAAGTGAACGCAAATCCCATCCTGATGCTCGTTCTGACTCTTTGCGCGCGAGAAACTTTTTCAGTGTTGCTGCATGGATAAAGGTATGGTTGTTTTCTGTGCCTCCATGCATCATCATGAATACTATCCTGATGAGATCTCCGGTTGTTGAGTACAATCCCGCATGACCGGCAACTCCCCCAAGCAGGGCGGCATTCTGGTCGTGAACGAGAGGCCGTTGAAATGTGAAGGGCCACAGGTTATCTTTTTCAACCGGGGCAATATGCGATATCAGCGATTGTGGTGGCGTGAACATGGTTGATCTCATGCCGAGTGGTTTGGTAAACCGGTGATGAAAGTTGGCATCAAGCGTGCTGCCGGTGATAGTTTCTATGATTCTTCCAAGGAGCATGAAGCCGAGATCACTGTAGAGTGTTTTATGACCTGGTTTGGAGAGCAGGGTATCAGCGGCAATAGTGCTGAAGAGCTGTTCAGGAGTGGAGCAGGTTTTAGCAAAGAGAGAGTGTGCCCTCAGTCCTGAGGTGTGCCGGAGGAGATGCTCAATGGTGATTTTTTCCTTCCCTTTTCCGCTGAATGCATGCAGGTAGCGCGATACAGGCGACTGAAGATTGAGTGAGTCACGTTCGACAAGCTGCATGGCAATGCTGGTGGTGGCAAGAGCTTTTGTCAGTGACGCAAGATCATAGATGGTGGTTGTATCGGCAGCCGTGCTGTGCGGGTCATAGGTCATCCGTCCGAATGCCTTGTGAAAAACAACCCTGCCTTTGTAGAGAATGGCAAGGCTTGCACCCGGAAAAACAGAGTCGCTGACGGCTTTGTTCATGGCAGCTTCAAGGGGCGTGAAATCATAGGCCATTGCAGAACTCGGGTGTGCTGCGTTAAACCCGGCCAGGATCAAGAGAGTCGTGAGAAAAAAACGAACTGATTGCATGAGCTTTTTCCCCAGGGCTTAAAAAAGCGAAATTTTGACATATCGATGAGGATGAGCTTTCAGGTCTACAAGCACTGAATCAAGCGATGTAAGGGTTCGGGAGAGGTTGTTGTAGAGAGCTGGATTAGAGGAGAGCTGGCCAAGCGTACCATTATCGTTATTGAGCTTGGTGATCAGTGATTCTGTTTTTGATGCCGCCTGGTTAAGATGTTCGATGGTCTCTTCGGTATTTTTCGCCATAGCCTTGTCATTGAGGAGCTTTGGAAGGAGGCCGTTTCCATTCGATGCTTTCTTTGAAAGTGTTGAGAGTTCAGCTGTTGTGGCTTTCAAGCTGGTTATTGTTTCAGCAAGCTCGCTACCCATTTTTTCATCCGAAATAAGCCTTCCTGCCATACCTTTCCCGCTGTTCAGTTTGTCAAGCATGGTATTGATTTTTTCAAAGGTCAGACTTGCTTTGCTGGCAATGTTGGCAAGGCCATCTTCAGTCGTAAGGGTTATAAAATCACCCTCTGCCACGGAAGGCCCTTTTCCGGCTTTAATATCAACATATTTGTCGCCAAGAACGCCAAGGGATTTAATGGTGGCTTTGGAATCCTTCGTTACCAGAACAGCATATTCCTGTTTCAGCCTCAAGTCAGCGACAACGTAGAGTGAATCGTTGTGAGTGACAAAATTCATTTTTGATACCGTGCCTATTTTTTTACCTGATATGGAGACAAAGTTGTTCTCGGCTAAGCTTTGAACGTCTCGGGAAAGTATTTTTACGGTTGTTATCCCAGAGAACAGATTCGAATTTTTACCGACGACCAGTCCGATATAAGCGGCAAAACCGATGCCGAAAATGAAAAAAATTCCGGTTCTCAAATCGCTCCATTTCAAAGCGTTCGGATTTTTCATACAGGTAACGTCTTAAGGATGTTATTGTTCAAGAATTTTGTCAGAGAGAATTGAGCGTATAAAGGGATGCTGCGCCTCGTGAAGTTTTTCCGTGACATCGTCAAAAATGATTTCCCCCTGATAGAGGACGGCAACACAGTCGGCAACATTAAAAACATCGTCAATAATATGGGTAACAATAACGGCGCCAAGATTATTGTTGTGTCTCAGGGAGCTGATGAGCGACAGGATTTTTTTGGAGCTGACCGGGTCAAGTCCTGCCGTAGGTTCATCAAACAGAATCATATGTGGTTTAAAGATCAGTGCTCTTCCTATAGCCACCCTTCGGCGCATCCCTCCACTCAGGCTTTCAGGAAGCTGGTCTTCATAGCCTTCCAGCCCTGCAAACTGAATCTGTTCTGTAACTCTGCGGGCAATCTCTTCCTCCGGCAGCTTCATGTTTTCACGGAGAAAAAAACCGAGGTTCTGGCTGATGGTGAGGGAATCGAAAAGTGCATTTCCCTGAAACACCATACCCATTTTGCGGCGTATGGAGTAGAGGCTTGACTCCTTCATGTTTGTGATATCGGTGCCGTCAATAATGACCTGTCCTTTGTTCGGTTTGATAAGACCGAGCATCAGTTTGAGAATCGTACTTTTTCCAACGCCGCTCGGCCCCAGTATAGCTTTGATGGTATTGTCCTTGACGGAAAGAGAGACGTTTTTCAGGATCTCTTTGTCGCCGTATTTCAAACTGACCTTTCGTAATTCAATCATGCATTCACATATTTTCCAGCACTATCTTTGAGACGTAAAAATTTGCAATCAGCACCAGTCCTGATGAAACAACAATGCCTTTAATGGTGGAACGACCAACACCGGCAGTGCCCCCCCGGGCAGAAAACCCGTTGAAGCTGCTCACAAGCGTTATGATGATGGCAAAAACCGGTGCTTTAAGGAAACCGACGACAAAGTCCTTGGGTGCAAGTCGGGGATAGACGGCGTTCCAGAATATACCAGGATCGAGTCGATGATAGTGTTCGGCCATATATGCGGCACTTTGCAGACCGGCATAGTCGGAAAGAGCGGTCAAGGGCAGGAACATGATGAGTGCGGCAACAAGACGGGGCATGACCAGTTTTGCTACGGGGTCGGTGCCGAAAGCGCGCAGAGCGTCGATCTGTTCAGATATCTGCATTGCACCGAGTTCGGCGCCGTTTCTTGAGCCGAAGCGTGCGGAGAGCATCAGACCCATAAGGAGTGGCCCAAGTTCGCGGATCACCGAAAGGGAGGTTGAGCGACCCAGCATGGTTTTTGCACCGAAATCTTCAAGGAGGTTTCCTACCTCAATGGCAAGAAGCGATCCGATAGAGATGGCGCTGACGAGAACGATGGGGATTGAGTCGGTGCCGCAAATGGAGGCCTGATCAAGCACATCCCTCCAATAGCGTTTTACTTTTGGAAAAGAGATAAATGTCCTGACTGAGAAAAGAAAAAATTCCTGCATGGTGAGAATAAAATCTTTCAGCCACAGGGCAATTGCTTTTTCCTGGTTACGCGCGAAGGTTAGCAGCATATCGTTAACAATTGTCCCATAATCTTGGTTTATACCTGTAAAAGCCGGCTTTTCATTTTAGTTACCCATTCGCAGGGTATGGTAACCTTCCCGAAGGTGTCTTCATCGCGTTCTCTCATTCCATGATAGTCGGAACCTCCTGAAAAAAGTAAAAAGTATTCGTTGGCAATTTCTCGGTAGTAATTCTGCCGGTAGGTGTCGTGAGAAGGATGGACAATTTCTATGCCGTCAAGCCCGAAGGTGATGAGCTGTTTAAGCGTCTCATCGGAAACATTCTGGGCCGGATGGGCAAGAAAAGAGAGTCCCGACGCTTTATTGATCAGTGCAATAACATCTGCCGGATGTGTTTCTATGCTTTTGACATAAGCAGGACTGTGAGAACCGAGATATTTGCTGAACGCTTCGCTGAAGCTTTTTACATAGCCTACATCCTGAAGCACTGCGGCAATATGCGGTCGTCCCACACTTCCGTTCTGAGCTTTCACAATAATCTGCTCAATGCCTATTTTTACGCCCATTTTGGCGAGTTTGCTGACCATGCGTTCAGCCCTTTCGGTCCGCAGGTGACGGCAGTGATCAAGATATTGTTTCAGCTCCGAATGCTGATAATCGAAAAAATAACCAAGGATATGAATATCATAGCCCTTGTAGGTCGAGCTCATTTCTACACCAGGAATAAGCTCAATGCCTTTAAGTAAGGCTAATGGCTTTGCTTTGTCAATACCTAAAACAGAATCATGGTCAGTAATACTTATGGCCTTCAATCCGGA
>CAJAJL010000040.1 GCA_903940125.1 uncultured Chlorobiaceae bacterium
ACTAAAGGCATGACCGCTTCCTTTATCCCTCGAAGGTTAAGCAACAGCAGAACCAGAACCCCGAAAACGGCAAACCAGAGTTTATAACCGATATAGCCTATGGGCAAAAAGCTGAAGATTGCGTCAGCACCGCTCGCTATCGATATGGTAATGGTCAGGATGTAGTCAATGAGGAGTGCGCTGCCTGAAATAACGCCCATCTGAGGGGAAAGCAGTTTGCTGGCAACCAGATACCCTCCTCCTCCATGAGGGAAAAGCTCAATAATGTGCGAATAACTGGAAGCAATAATAAGGATGGTGATTCCCGTGCCGATAGCGACAAAAATACCGAGTGTAGGATGACCCTGGAGTGCTTTAAAGGCTTCCGGGGGACCGTAACAGGAGGAGGAAAGACCATCTGAACCAAGCCCGACCCATGCAAGAAAAGCTGAAAGCGCAAGCTGATGAAAAATCTTATGATCAGTAAAATCCCTTGCTCCGCCAATAAAAAATGTTTTTAACCTTCGGAATGCTGTATTAACTGCCATAATTGATCTGAAAGATAGTTGCCGGGTAGGGTGTCATATTCTGCGCGACACATCCTGTTGTCCGCTTGCCTTGATTTCAGCAAACATAACGAAAGAGTGAGAAAGTGCATCTTGCGGAACACAAGGCTTATATAAATGGCGCCTTGAATTTTGCAAGGTGAGGGAAGTGGCTATATTTTGTACTGCTTCCTTTTTCTCCATAGGGTAGCCTGATCAATACCGAGGAGATCAGCTGCTTCCTGCAGTGATTTTGCTGAAGCAAGAATGCGGCGTATATGGGTTTCTTCGATCACGTCCAGTGGCAAGGGATCTCCAAGACGAATCGGTTGTGATTTAATAAAAATATTTGCAGGCAGGTGTTCCTCACTTACCAGCCCGGTTTTACAGAGAATCACAGCTCTTTCAATCACATTTCGCAATTCCCTTATGTTGCCCGGCCACAAATAGCTCCTGAGTGCAAGCATGGCATTATCAGCAAAACCATCGAGGCTTTTGTGGTTTTGTGCGGCAAAAAATTTCAGCATGGTGCCGGCAAGTTGCTGAACATCGTCTGATCTACCTCCGAGAGGCGGCAACTCGATCTGTATCCCATTCAGCCTGTAAAAAAGATCTTCACGAAAACGACCTTCTTTTACAGCGGCTTCAAGCTCAGAATTAGTGGCTGCAATAATCCTGACATCAGCTTTTCGTGTTTCCTGTTCACCTATCCGTTCATACTCCCGATCCTGAATAAAACGGAGAAGTTTTGGCTGAATAGCGAGAGGCAGTGTCCCTATTTCATCAAGAAACAACGAGCCTCCTTCGCAAAGAGACACTCTGCCTGGATTATCCCTTGCAGCTCCAGGAAATGAACCCTTGGCATAGCCGAAAAGCTCTCTTTCAAGCAGATCATCACGCAGAGAGGGACATGAAATCACAGTAAACGGTTTTTCTGACCTGCTGCTCCAGTTATGAATAGAGCGGGCAAAAAGGTTTTTTCCGGTTCCACTGGGACCCCGCAATAGAATAACAGCATCGGAATCAGCAACCTGACGGGCCAATGCTATGGCACGCTGCATTGACGGGTAACGGGATGTAAGATTTTCTTCAGGGTTACTTCGGTTAATGGCCTCCTGCAACGAGACAATACGTTGTTCCATCCTGCACACTGCAGCCAGACGTTCAGTGACAAGTTCCAGTTGATCTGGTGTGAAGGGTTTCGGGATATAGTCTACTGCACCTCGTTTCATAGCATCGACAGCTGTGTCAATGGATGCGTAAGCGGTTATAACAACAACTTTTGTCCATGGATTGGCAGCCAGAAAAGACTCCACCAGATCCAGTCCATTTTCATGTCCTAAGCGCACATCGACAAACGCAAGATCAAAAACCTGCAATTCCGACTCAGCCAATGCGTCGCGGGAGCAGCTTACAGCTTTGACTTGATGCCCGCGCGATTCCATGAAAACCGTGAGGGTTTTCCGGATATTCGGTTCATCATCAACAATCAGGATATTGAGGTGGAACATTGCTTTGGAAGATGTGATGAACGGTGCTTAAATACCTTCATCAAATATACACAAGTTGCCGCTTAGCGACCTGTCATTCGCATTAACTCTTCCGGGTACCGGTCACCTTGCACTGTTATCTTTGATGCGGCGCAATCTATCTCGCTCAGATCGTCCATTGAAAGCTCTATGTCAACCGATCCGATGTTCTCCTCCATGCGTTCCGGTTTTGTTGTTCCGGGAATTGGCACTATCCATGGTTTCTGGGCAAGCAGCCAGGCGAGTGCTATCTGGGCTGGTGTAGCCTTTTTACTTTCCGCAATCCTGTCCAGCAGATCAACCAGAGATTTATTTGCCTGCCGTGCCTCGGGTGTAAATCGGGGTAGTCTATTGCGGAAGTCGGAGCTGTCGAACGTTGTGTTTTCGTTTATTTTGCCCGTAAGGAATCCCTTGCCCAGCGGACTGTAGGGAACGAACCCGATTCCGAGTTCTTCAAGGGTCGACAGCAGTTCCTCTTCAGGAGCTCTCCACCACAGCGAGTATTCGCTTTGGACAGCAGTTACCGGCTGGACTGCATGGGCGCGTCGAATTGTCTGTACTCCAGCTTCAGAAAGACCGAAGTGCTTGACCTTCCCTTCAAGAATCAGCTTTTTCACAGCTCCTGCCACCTCTTCGATCGGCACATCAGGGTCAACCCGATGTTGATAGAACAGATCGATGGCCTCTATTTTCAGTCGTTTGAGTGAGGCCTCGGCAACTTGCCTGATATGCTCCGGTCGACTATCCAACCCCACCCAGCCTGGTTTTCCATCAGGGTTGAGCTTGAACCCGAATTTCGTAGCTATCACCACATGATCACTGATTGGTGAGAGTGCTTCACCAACCAGTTCTTCGTTGGTAAACGGTCCGTAAACTTCAGCGGTATCAAAGAAAGTAATGCCTCGATCAACTGCTGTCCGTAAAAGCGAAATCATCTCTTGCCTGTCTGCTGGTGGGCCATAAGAAAAACTCATTCCCATGCAGCCTAACCCGAGAGCCGAAACTTCAAGGTTACTATTGCCAAGTTTGCGTTTGTTCATTGTTTCTCCTCCATTGTTTATTCGTAGACTCACCATTATATTCTTCGATATCCCGAAGTTCTGGCATATTGACCAAAGAAATTAAGCAATTTCTGGCTTTCGGCAATTCCGCCTGCAGTTATGACGCCGTTCGAAAAGGATATGGTTTCCCGTTTTTTAAATTAGTGTAATGAAGCTATGACTCAGGCTTGTGAACAAAGTCAGGCCTGATTACTGTAACTGAACGTTCATCATGGAAACGATCACCTTTGTATTAGCAGAGCCTGGAGATGAAAGTGATGTTATCCAGTTGCTCTCTGCATGTCGGTTGCCAAGTGAAGGGATTACGCCTCATTTTCATCATTTTATTCTGGCCAGGTTACAACATGCCATAATCGGTGTTATCGGACTTGAACTTTATGACAGAGTTGCTCTTCTCCGATCGATGGCCGTTGCGCCTGATTTTCGCAGATCGGGAATCGGTAAAGCTCTCTATGAAAGGATTCTTGCCCATGCTCATGCTCTGAATATCCAGGAGCTCTATTTATTGACGACCACGGCCCGGGATTTCTTTACCAAACGAGGTTTTCTGGTAACGGAAAGGAATCTTGCGCCGGAAGCTTTACGCTCTTCAGTTGAGTTCAGGAAGCTTTGTCCGGATACAGCCACTTGTATGGTAAAACAAATTGGGGGACAGGCTGCCTATTTTCCGCACGATATGCTTTCCTTGAAACCTGATGTTCCCGGTAGTAAAATGTGGGGTGTTGCACTTGAGAAAACACTGCTGACCTGTTTCGAACTGGAACCTCATTGCCGCTTCGACGAGCATAGCCATGAAAGTGAACAGATCACCATGGTTTTAGAAGGGGAGCTCTATTTCGAGTTTGAGCACAACACCTATTGCATAAAGAAAGACGATGTAATAGCTATTCCTTCAAATGTTTCTCATGCGGTATGTACGCATGAGGTATGTGCAAAAGCCATTGATGCATGGTCTCCAGTAATGCCGCAATATAGAAGGCCGAATCAATAAGAATGCCCGAATGGTCATCCTGATTTTGCAGTTATTTATAAGTCCTATCTATAGGTCGTATAGGTACTATTCTTCTTGTTATGCTATTCCGGTTTCAGGTGCGGAAAAAAAATAACATCTCTAATCGAGTCCTGCCCGGTAATAAGCATCACCAGACGGTCAATCCCTATGCCAAGACCTGCGCATGGCGGCATGCCGTATTCAATTGCGCGAAGAAAGTCTTCATCAACAATCATAGCCTCTTCGTCGCCACGCTGTCTAAGCTTTGCCTGAGATTCAAGTCTTTCACGCTGGATCACCGGATCGTTCAGTTCTGAAAAAGAGTTGCAGACCTCTTTACCGCCGACAATAAGTTCAAATCGTTCAACGATTCCCGGCTGTGAGGCATGTTCCTTGGCAAGTGGCGACATTTCAGTAGGATAATCGGTGATAAACGTTGGTTGAATAAGCTTTGGCTCAACAAATTCACCAAAAATTTCATCGATAATCTTTCCGCTGCTGATTTTTGGATCAAGTTCAAGCCCCAGATCTTTAGCCGTGTATCGCAGTTCCTCTTCCGATTTTCCTCGAATATTTTTTCCGGTGTATTCTGTAATAGCATCAATAATGCTCAGGCGTCTGAACGGAGGCTTCAGATTGATGTCGTTGCCGAGAAAAACAGTTACATCGCTCTGGTTGACTTCAAGGGCTGTCTGGTAGAAGAGCTCCTCAACCAGTTTCATCATCCAGTTGTAATCCTTATAGGCAACATAAAGCTCTACCTGAGTGAACTCAGGGTTATGGAAACGGTCTATTCCCTCATTCCTGAAATCCTTTGCAAATTCAAAGACTCCGTCAAATCCGCCAACAATAAGTCGTTTGAGGTAGAGTTCATTGGCGATCCGCAGATAGAGCTGCATATCAAGTGCGTTGTGGTGCGTCGTGAAAGGGCGTGCGGCAGCACCTCCGTAGATAGGTTGCAGTATAGGGGTTTCAACTTCAAGCCAGCCTTGTTTTGCAAAAAATTGCCGCATGAACGATACAATTGCAGATCGCTTGATAAAAGTCTCTTTAACCTCCGGATTGACAATCAGATCGACATATCTCTGGCGGTATCGAAGTTCCTTGTCGCTGAAAGCGTCAAAAATAACTTTTTCTCCATCAACCTCTTTTTCTTTGGCGACAGGTATCGGTCTCAAGGATTTTGTGAGCAGTTCCAGCTTTTCTGCATGGACTGATATTTCACCGGTTCTGGTTTTGAATGTATATCCCTTCACACCGACGATATCACCGATATCAAGTAATTTGAAAGTGTCGTATGTTGCATCGCCCACATCATCTTTTTTCAGGTAGATCTGTATTCTGCCTTTGGAGTCCTGTAAATGGAAAAAAGATGCTTTTCCCATTTTTCGGATGGTCATGATTCGTCCGGCAACTGAGACAGGCTCCTGAATATCGTCCTGAAAATGGATGATAATATCATGTGAAGAATGGCTGACATCGAAATGACATGGATAAGGATTGACACCGCCATTAATAAGGTGTTGTCTCTCTTCAAGACGACGCTGCATCTGGTCATTCAGGGAAGGCTGAGCCGGCTGTTCAGAGCTGTTCTGGTTTTTTTCGTTGTCTTTAAGCATGATGTCGTGTGCTGGTGTATTCTGTGGGTGAAAAAATGAAATCAACCTGAAATATCCTGTCCATCAGGAAACAATACGGGTTTTATACCAGACGTATGGAATGGTGCTGACTTTCTGATAAAAAGAGCGATAGGCCCTTTTTGAAAAAGCATCATAATTGTTTTTCTCTATGGCGCTTAAGATATTCCCATAATTAACGCTGCTTATGCAGACAGCAAATCGGGCTTGTTTTTCAAGCATTGGAATTCCTTTTTCGGAAGAGCTGTAGTATCCCCTTGCTCTCTCGATCTGAAACTTCATCAGATTGATAAAGTTATTATTTATTCTCTTCTGCATGAACTCTTCTCTGGAATAGTTGAAACGGCGAAGATCCTCAAGTGGAAGATAGATCCTTCCACGGTCGACATCTTCACCTATATCGCGCAAAATATTGGTCAACTGCATTGCTATTCCAAGCTCAATGGCATGCTCCAGTGCCTGTTTGTCGCTGTATCCGAAAATTTCAGAAGTCATCAGCCCGACAACCGCAGCAACCTTGTAACAATAAACGTAAAGTTCCTCAAAAGTCTCGAAGGGTTTGAACTCAATGTCCATAGCTACTCCATCCATAAGGTCAAGCGGGAGCTCTATCGGAATTGAATAGCTTTTCAGGGTATCCTGCCAGGCCATCATAATCGGGTCATTATCGACGTTTCCCGCATAACACGCTTTCAGCCGGGACTTCCAGCTCTCAAGCATTTTGGTGATCTCATCGCTGGTAATCAGGCCATTGTTAAATTTGACCTCTGCCATATCGACAACATCATCAACCGTTCTGAGCAGGGCGTAAATGGCAAAAATCGGTTTCTGCTGCTTTTTCGGCAGAAACATGCTTGCCAGGTAAAATGTTTTTGCGTGATGCCGGGAGATTTTTCTGCAGTAACTATATGCATCTTCTAACGTTATCAGCTTCTGTGATTCCTTTCCGGCATTTTTTTCATTATCGCTGTAATTCATATGACATACGCGCTTATATTAGCCTGTTATGGTCACCACAGCTCAGTTATCCTGTTAAGGTATGCCGTGAAAGTAAAATATGTAACTTATTAGAGCTTAATAACGTTAACAAAGAGAGTTGTCAAGATAAAACAATGGTTGTAATATAGCAACATACCATGTTACAGATCATTATTCTTCAAATACTTACCTAATCAATTATTGCTCTGTTGAATATTGTTGCATCTGAAAATAATAGGGAAAAGGCCATTCTTGTCGGTCTCTGTTCCCCTCCCGAAATACCCCGCTCCCTTGTTGAGGAATATCTTGATGAGCTTGCTTTTCTCGCCGATACTGCAGGGGCGGATATTGTTGATACCTTCATTCAGGATAAAAAACTGCGTGATCCAGCTTACTGTATAGGAAAAGGCAAGGTTGAAGAGCTTGTTTTGTTTGTCAGGGAGCAAGGAATTGATCTTGTGATTTTTGATGATGATCTTTCGCCTGCTCAGGCAAGAAATCTCGAGAAGACCCTCGAATGCAAGGTAATCGATCGCACTGCCTTGATCTTGCAGATTTTTGCCATACGGGCACAATCTGCTCAGGCAAAAATGCAGGTTGAGCTTGCCCAGCTTGAGTACATGCTGCCTCGTCTTTCGGGACAGTGGACTCATTTGTCAAAACAGAAGGGAGGCATTGGCAACAAAGGTCCCGGTGAAACTCAGATTGAGACCGACCGCAGGCTGGTACGCAACAGGATATCCCTGCTGAAAAAGAAGCTGAAAGAGGTTTCCTTGCAGCATGATACTCAAACTCAGGGTCGGCAGCAGGTTCCCAGAGTCTCTCTTGTCGGTTATACCAATGCCGGTAAGTCTACCCTCATGAACACCCTCTGTCCGGAGGCTCAGGCTTTTGCCGAAAACAGACTTTTTGCTACGCTCGATACGAAAACGCGTCGTCTGGAACTGAGCATCAACAAACTTGTTCTTTTATCTGATACGGTCGGTTTTATCCGCAAACTGCCACACACTCTTGTAGAAAGCTTTAAATCAACTCTTGATGAGGTATTGCAGGCCGATTTTCTGCTCCATATCATCGACATAAGTCACCCTGGTTTTGAGGATCAGATGCAGGTCGTACGCGAAACGCTCAAGGATATCGGTGTAATGCATGACAATATCATCGATGTTTTCAACAAGATTGATGCACTTGAAGATCCTTCTCAGCTGAGAGAGTTGAGTGAGAAATATCCCGAGGCGGTCTTTATATCCGCTGTCCGTGGACTTAATATCACACTCCTTAAAGAGATAATCGGCCGGCATGTTGCCCGCGATTACCAGGAACGCCACATAAGCACGCATGTTTCCAATTATAAACTCATCAGCTATCTCTACGAACACACTGAAGTGATTGATGAACGCTGTGTCAATGAAGAAGTTGAACTGACGTTCAGAGTGCACAAACATCAGCTCAAACATATTGACGCTCTCATTGCATCCTCACAAAAGCTACAACATGACGCTGCAGATCTATAACACTACAAAAAGGGAGCTTCCGGAACAATTGCTCGAAAAAGCCGTTCTGTTTGTGCTTAGGAGTGAAGGTTGTACTGTTGAGTCCATTGTCGGTGTCTATTGCGGCAACAAAATGATGCAACGTATAAATCGTGAGTTTTTGCAGCATGATTATCCTACCGATACCATTACGTTCCGTTATAACAAGGGAAGTGAAGTCGATGGTGAGTTTTATATCTCACTTGATGTTGTCAGGGAAAATGCTGCCAGATTCACGACTGATTTTCATCAGGAACTTTTGCGGGTTACATTTCATTCAGCACTTCATCTTATCGGTTATGACGATCAGTCTCCTGACGATCGTGAGCTGATGCAGGCAAAAGAATCGTTCTATCTCAGCGAGTTCAGTGCTGAAACCTCATAAATTTTTTGAAGCCATGATGAGCAGCCATGATGTTCAGGAAGCTCCACGGCGAAAGCCGTTATTCTGGAAGCGCTTTCTTTTGATCATTAATTTTCTTGTTATAGCATCGCTTGTTGGAGGGATTTTCTGGACCCGCTACCAGGGAGAGCAGAAACAACAACAGCTTACAGAGCGTGCGGAGATTCGTTATATTGATATTCAGCGTCAGGAATTGAAGCTTTTTGCCCTGCCTCTTGCCTGGTCAGTGCGCAAAGAGCTGATGCGGTTCAATTATGACCAGATTGATGAGTATTTTAATGTTCTTATCAAAAGAAAAGGGTTCGCCGTGGTCATGCTTGTTGACCCATCAGGTACGATCAAGGTTTCAACTGATCGCAAGCTGCAGGGCTCTCCCTTTTCACGCTCTTATCCGGAAATGAACCTTGGTTCATCGGAACTGGTTTTCTATCCGCTGCAACAGGGCAGAAGCATGTTTCTGGTTCCCGTTATGGGACTGAATGAAAAGATTGGAACCATTGCTTTTGTCTATAGTTATCAGGATATTATCCTGCCTTGAAATTTTTTCAGTATTGTTTTGAGGAAAGAACAGAGGGCTTCCCGTTAACCATAAAACAGTTACCATTATGCGAAAAGTCGTTTCTCCGCTTCTGCTCATTCTTATTTGTCTGCTCTCACTCAGCGCGTGCAGCAGCAAAAAGACTGAAACCGTTTCGTCTCCGGCTTCTGGCAGCATCGTGGGTTCAATCCTGCCGGTTCTCCAGCCTTTTGAAGGTGTTCTTACCATGCAGACCACTATCCCCGAAGCCGGATCCTCTGAAACAAAACTTTTTATTGCCAAGCAGGGAGTTCGTACCGAAAGTTCTTCACACATGAAAAACATGCCTTCGGACATACAGATGGTTACAGTTTCTCCTTCTGAAACTCCGAATCTTATATACCTTATCAATCCAGCACACAAATCCTATTCGGTTATCGATACCAATGAAATGAGAAAGGAGATGGCCGGAGTTGAAAAGTCTGATGGTTATAACAATGCGAAAATTGAAAATCTCGGTAAGGAAACCGTGAATGGCTACAACTGTTCTCATGTTCGAATTACTCACGGAGAGTCAGTGATGGAGATGTGGGTTTCAAAAGAGATTCTTGATTATTTTACCTATGCCCGGATGCAGAGTGCGAATGACAAAAACATGCCTGAATTAGCCAAGAGAATGAAGGCTGAAGGTCTTGATGGTTTTCCTGTAAAAATATGGCATAAGCAGGCCAACATTATTACTGAACTGACCAAGGTAGAGAAACATGGGCTTGAAGCATCTCTATTCAAGGTTCCCGAAGGTTATACTAAAACTGAATTTCCTGCAATACATCTTGGCTCGTCTGCAAATAAAAAGAAGGAACTCGAGGCTATGGTGAAGAAAATGCAGGAGGAAATGAAAAACCAGAAAAGGTAAGATTCTGCATGTGACAGGATTGTCGTAAATGTTGCAAAACTAAATTAAGCGAATGGACGAAAAAAAATATCAGGATGAGCAGAAAGTTGTGGTTACAGATATCCGTATGCCTTTCTGGTCGATGGTTCTGTTCATGGTAAAGTGGGTTTTTGCAAGCATTCCTGCGCTTATCATTTTTTCAATGATTATAAGCCTTATAATGGCAGTTATAACGACCATTTTTGGTGCGATGTGGGGGTTCCATGGCATGTTTAATCAGGGTGGACCCTCATTTTAGACCGGAAGGTAATGGTACAGGATTGTTATAAAACAGTATGAGTAAAAAGCTATGAATATTCTTGAAACCATCTCAGTGCAATGTCCGTCATGCGGTGAAGCAATGGAACTGCAGGTTGATTGTTCAGAAGGAAGTCAGGAAGTGACGGAAGAATGTCCGGTTTGTGACAAGCCTGTTACCATCGCAATAACTATCTCGGACAATGGTGTTTCATCGGTTGAAGTCTTAGCCGATTAGTTTTTCTGGCATTGCTTAATTAAAGCCATCTAAAATTTTGTAGTCATACCGGCGAGAAAAGTGGCTTGAGGAGCAGTATTGTTAAGCCCTCCTTTAAAACCGATATCAAGATCCAGATGTTCATTGACACTGTAGATCACTCCTCCGATGATATAAACCGGATGGGTAGTCGATGCCTTTACCGTGTTGGTATCGACGCCGATATCAGCCACAGTCCGTAGGTTTTTCATCATGTTGACCTCTGTGCCAAGTGATGCATGCCAGAGACCTTTCCTCAAGGCTTCGGTATTTTCTTCCAGGCTGTATGCTGTGTTGGTATAGCCGATATTACAGTGAAAAGCGCTATGTTGCCACTCTTCAGTTGCAATAAGCATCACCCCTTCAGATATCTCACCAGTACCTAAACCTCTTTTTGCATTGCCTGTCGGTAGAGTTACCCCTGGTTTCAGGGCAAGACTCAGCCCATTCTCTTTGGAATTATCTAAAAATCGCCATTTGATGTCGACTGACATATCGCCGATTCCTTGTTGAATTGCAATAGGTCGACCCTCCTCCGTAAAGGGGCTCCAATCGTAGGGAAGTTCTACTATCACATCAACATTATCAGCAATTCCGAGGGATAACGTTGTGGAAAGTTCCTGACCAGTGTCTGTTGTTGTGACTCCGGCAGCGTAGTCAAGTTCTATCTGATATTTTCCTTTCCCCTGGGTTCCTGTGTCGTCAGTAATTAATGGGGCGGCTGCATAAACAGGAACTGAAAAAAACAGGGCTAAGAGTGTAAGACTGTATTTATTAAACATTTGATTGTACGAGCCGTTGTCAAGCTTTTAAAATTTTCTCGATACACCAACCTGAACGCTTCTTGCGCCAAAAGGAGCCAACCCGGAATCACCGTTGCCATGTAAACTCCAATTACCTCGCTGTTCATACTCCTCGTATTTAACATCGACCAGCCAATCCGGATTCAATTGTTTACTGACCTTCAATCCCAGGGTGATGGCACCAAAAGCCGATAAGCGTTGATCTTCAGAGTAATACACAGCACCTGCAGGTGGCAGGGTTGGTTTTGTGGGATCAGCTTTTTCCGCAGCACCTACAGCGATATAAAAGTCTGCCTCACTTTGACTGTAAAGTCGTAGTAATGGGGTCACTGTCCATCCATTGCGCAGAGGCTGAACATATTCACCCTCCAGTGTATGTGCCCGGATACCAAAAGTATCCGAATAATAGCGGTACGAAAGCTTTGCCGTACCGTCAGTGAAATCAAAATGATGGTTCCATCTGGTTAAAATCGTAGTATTGTTTCTCTGTGTTGGCCTGTTATCATTGACCTTATAAGGATCAGAAAAATCACCGTTCCCGTTAGAGTACCCAAAGTTGAGCTGAACAATATCACTCTTTGATATAATCCTGGTAATACCAAAGATACCGGAATAGACCTTTTTTTTATATTCGCCATATGGAGGAATAACCGGATTGATATTATCATTATTCATGCTGCCACCAAGAGTAAATGTGGTGTTTTTATCTTCCGTTGAAACGCTTCCCTGAACTGAATAGCCTCGGGAAAGGTAATCAGTCTCTTTGGAATAACTTGTTCCTATGCTCAGGGTTCCTCTCGAAAAATATCGTGTAAGCTCCACATCAATTGCACGACGTAAATCGGTCATCCTGGTCAAACCGGAAGAGTGATACATGGGAGATGCTCCGGAAACTGAGTCAGAGGTGTAGGTCGTTCCAATAGACCATTCCCCGGCAACCGGAACAAGGGCCGTCATCGAGTAAGCATTTACACCCATACGACTTGATGAACCGGCTGACGATGCCCCGCTTATAACAGTTACTCCATCACCTATCTGACTGTCTTGATAATGCAGATATTTAAAACTGACGACACCATGATCAGGTGATACTTCAGCACTTGCAAACTGGAGTGATGGCAATGCCATTGCAGCCGTTACAAGAGCAGTACCAAGAACGCTTGACCTGCTTGTCGAAATCGAAGGTGTCGTTTCTCGAAAAAAGATCTTCATCAACCTTTATTGATATGTTAAAACTGTCTCGACACACCAACCTGAATACTGCTTGCTTTAAATGGAGTTAGTCCTTTATCACCATTGCCGTACAAACTCCACTGAGCACGTTGTTCATACTGTTCATATTTTACATCAACCAGCCAATCTTTATTTATTTGTTTGCTAACCTTCAATCCATACGTGATAGCTCCGTATGCCGACAAACGCTGGTCTTCGGAATAATAGATGGAATCTGTAGGCGGTGGAGTAGGTTGCGTTGGGTCTGCTGTTTCAGCACTGCCTGCAGAAACATAAAAATCAGCTTCACTTTGAGTATAGAGCCGGAGCAGCGGTGTAACTGTCCAGCCTTTATATAATGGCTG
Organism: uncultured Chlorobiaceae bacterium; assembly: GCA_903940125.1. Taxonomy (GTDB): domain Bacteria; phylum Bacteroidota; class Chlorobiia; order Chlorobiales; family Chlorobiaceae; genus Chlorobium. The sequence goes on from CAJAJL010000040.1 coordinate 13,001, forward strand.
AACATACTCAGCATCAAACGTACTTGCCCGTATACCGAACGTGTCGGAGTAATACCGATAAGAGAGATGGACAGTCCCGTCTGTACCATTATCATCAAAATGGTGGTTCCATCGAGCTAAAGCCGTTACAGCGCTTCGATCTCCTGGTCTGTTATCATTGACCTTATATGGATCCGAGTAATAACCGTTTCCCTTGGAATACCCGAAATTGATCTGAACAATGTCCTGCGGGGTCAACACCCTTGTAACTCCTATCAATCCGGCTGCAACCTGTTTTTTCTCCTCAACACCGGGCTGTGTGACTGGATTGATGGAATCATTGTTTACGCTGCCGCCAAGAGTTAACGTTGTGTTTTTGTCTTCTGTCGACAAGCTTCCCTGAACATTGAAACCGCGTGAAATATAATCTGTCTCTTTGGAGTAGCTTGCTCCCAAACTTACACTTCCCCTTGAAAAATAACGTGATAGCTGAACATCGACGGCTCTCCGTAAATCTTTCATCGTGGTCAAACCAGAAGAGTGATAGGTCGGCGATGCACCAGAAACTGAATCAGAGGTGTACGTTGTTCCTATAGACCATTTCCCGGCAACCGGAACCAGGGCACTCACCGAGTATGCATTAACACTGATCCTGTCCTGGGATCCAGACGATGTGGTTCCTGATGTGCCGGATGAGGCAATTGAAGATGCACCTGATATTGTGTTTACCCCACTGGTGCTGCTTCCGGTCTGGCTGACTATTCCCTGACGGTCCTGATAATTAAGATACTTAAAACTGACAATCCCTCTCTCCGGTGGAGTTTCAGCACTGGCAAACTGCAGTGATGGCAACGCCATAGCTGCAGTTACAAGAGCAGCACCAAGAACCGTTGATTTCGTTGTTGAAACCGATACCATAGTTAACCTGTTTTGAAGTTGAATTCAATTACATCCGCAACCGCCGCCGCCAACACCAGCACCACCGGATGCTCCCTCTTTGCTGCTGTAGATATGCTCAGTATAGGCATTATCAAGTTTGTCGCCCTCAAAGGTCATTTCAGGTCGGGCAAGTGTCTCTTTCTCCCATGGCTGAACGGCAGTTCCTAACGCACAGCCCGATAGGCCCAACATACATATCAACAGTACTGCATGACATAATTTCTGAATTACATCTTTTTTCATGTTTTTACCCCCAAAGCACTCTTAATTTGTTGTTCTATACTCCCCTTATCGCTCTTTATAAATCATGAATGCAGGGATAATAACCCTGCCATCCCGGCCAATCAGAAAACTGGTCGGTATTCCTTTTACACCGTAAAAAATATCCCAATATGCAAAAAGATTCCTTTTACTTGAAGGAAATTAGTGATTTCTTAAGATTTGTCTTTTTTTTTGGAATGCTGTCGACTTGAGGGAGAAGTTGGATCCCAGCTACCGTTACTTTGCAACAAATGTTACTGTGGATACTGTTTTTGAAAGCAACAGCTTATCAAGTAACTTTGTGCTTTCTGGTCTACAGATTGGTATTTGAAACGATCGGCAATACATTGAACCGGAAAGTGTGCAATGAATATTCCGGTTCAATTCCTACTTCCTGAACAAAGACCATGAGGGCTGCATCTCTTCACCTTCACTCTGCAATAAACGCCTCTGATTTTCTCCTGTCGAACTCATGACAAACAATTTTTTCTTACCCTGGCGACTGGACGAAAACACAATCATCCCTCCATCGGGTGACCATGATGGATGCTCGTTTTCTCCGGATTTTCTTGTCAACTGCTGAAGCCCTGAACCATCAACATTAATGACAAATAAATCGATTTCACCTTTATTTTCCATCGTTGAGTAGGCGATTTTATCTCCCGCAGGTGACCATGATGGTTGAGTATTGTAGCGTCCATTAAAGGTAAGTCGTCGCGCCTCACCAGACTGAATATTCTGAATAAAAATTTGAGGTTGACCATTTCGCGAAGAAACAAATGCCATTTTACTTCCGTCCGGAGAAAATGTTGGTGAAACATCTATACCCCTGCTGTTTGTCAGCTTTCGGGAAAGTGAACCATCGGGTTTAATAAGATATATTTTCTGATCCCCTTCGAAAGAGAGAGTTGTCGCTACCTCGTTGTTATTTCTCCATCCGGGAGCAATACTTACACCACTTTTACTCGCCACCGATATTTTCTTCTCTGCAAGGTTCTTGATATACAGAGCTGGTCTGCCGGAAGTAAAGTCAGTATAGGCAAGATACCTGCCATCCGGAGAGAGCGCTGGAGTTAAAGATATGGAGCGGGAATTTGTCAGTTGTTCAACTCCGTGCCCATCAAAGTCACATTCATAGATTTCCTTAAATCCAGTTTTATTGGAAACGAAGACAATTTTGCTGCCGAAAACCGATTTTTTGCCAGTAAGAAGCTCAATAAGATCTTCACAGAATGCATGACCGATCGAACGAAGCTGATCTTCTTTACCGGTATAGGTTTTTTTTAAAAGCAGCTTTGCGCTTGCAATTTCATAAACCTCAACATCAAGATTGATCAAGCCGGATTTTTTTGAAACAGCTCCTCCTGCATACACCTCCCCGCCTACAGAATTTAGAGCACCGAAATTAATAGTCACGTTTTTCTTGTCACCGAACTCCTTCACGTTGAGAGGAGGAGAGATGAGAGTGAAATTTTTTGTAAAATCAAGACCGTCACGTACAATAGTATCAAGACTTTGAGCCCAGTCACCCTCTTTTTTCCCCTGCGCATCCGGTTTATTGAGTACTAATGCGAGCTTACCAGATCCTTCCTTGCGGATAGCAATATAATCACCAGGTTCAGCGGCAGTCAGGCACAATGGGATTGAAAAAACAATACATAAAACAATAAAACTGCAAAATAGGGTACGTTTAAAAAGTAGCATAAGTTAAAAGGAAATGTCTTGAATATGAGTGAAAAATATCTGTACTCTTAGTGCGTTACATAATTCAAAGAAAAACTGAAAATGCACTGCTGGTATAATGCCGGAACAACCTGGTTTACATCAAACAGCATTCTGCACCTGAAAATGTACTTTTTTTTACTCATATCGAAAAATTTACTCTCATTGCGGCACTGTATAACAAATATTGATTTTATGTTTCTGACCGCATTGCAATGTTGCTGATGCATGAAAGATGTCCGATTGAGATGATCCAGAATGGATAGCTTGTAAAAAAGTCAAAAATCTTGTGCAGGGAATAATTAAAAAGGTCGTCAAACTCAACTGTAAGAAGACAATTCAGGTGATACAAAGTATACAATTTGCTTGTTTGAAATCCGTGGTAAACTTATACTGAGCGGCTATGGTTAATTTTTGGATGACCTTATAATATCAGGTAATACTAACGACAGGCGATCAAAGGTGTCAGGAATTCTTAAAATAGCATTGAAGCTTCTTGTTAATGACAGGAGCAAGTTTATCGCTCTATTAGTCGGTATTACGTTTGCTGTATTTCTCATGATCATGATGATGTCGATGTTCTCGGGAATATTATCCCGATCCTCCTCATCGGTCTATAATATCGGAGCAAAAATCTGGGTCATGGATCCAGCTGTGAACAACGCTACCAGTAGTATCCCCATGCCGGATTATGTTCTTTCTACAGCAAGGAGTATCGATGGTGTAAAATATGCTGTACCTATCTATTTTGGCAATGCTCTGGTCAAACTCAAAAGCGGCGCTTATCAGGCAGTATCTGTTGTCGGACTCGATGATGCGACCCTCTATGGCAGGCCTGAATTGATCGAAGGAAAAATTGAGGATATATATGCGGAATCCGCCTTTTTTGTGGTCAAGGACGCAGAATTCAAAAAGCTTGAAAGTCCAGCAATTGGAACCGAGTTTGAAATAAACGATCATCGGGGACTTGTCGTTGGTTTGGCAAAAGTTGCTTCAGGGGGACTTTTTGGCATCCCTACGGTCTATACAACCTATAATAGGGCAATTACCTACATTCCTTCGATGCGCTTTACTACTTCATATATTCTGATTGAGCCGAAGCACGATACAGATATTCCCTTTATTCAGCAGCAAATCAAAAAACTTGGCTATCAGGCACTTACCCGCGATCAGTTTGTTAACAAAATCTCTGATTTTTATACCTATCAGACCGGCATGGGGATGAACGTCCTGATGATGACCGCAATCAGTTTTATAGTAGGTCTTTCGATCTCTGGTCAGACCTTTTATACCTTTATACTCGAAAACATGGAACGGTTTGGCGCCTTGAAAGCCATTGGAGCCAAAGGGCACGAATTGATTGCAATGATTCTTTTTCAGGCTTCATTTACTGCGTTGATAGGCTATGGACTTGGGGTTGGGCTGGCATCAGGTCTTATGATTCTGGCCAAGCTCCGCTTGCCAAGCTATGCTGCTCAGGTTACCTATACCAATCTCATCTTTGCATTTGTTATGGTGCTTATTATGGCAGGAGTTTCCAGTTATATCGGAGTGCGGAAAGTACTCCAGATACAACCGTTTGATATTTTCAGAGGCTGACAATGGGAAATGTAGCTATAAAGGCCAATGCGTTGATAAAATGGTTTGGCGAAGGAGAGACTAAAACCATCGCAGTGAAGAGTGCAAGTTTTGAGGCAAACTTCGGAGAACTCCTGTATATCGTTGGCCCCTCAGGAAGCGGTAAGACAACGTTGCTCAGCATGATTTCGGGTATTCTCAAACCAAACGAAGGCAGTGTTCTGGTAGAAGGTAAAGATATATGGCAAATGAAAAGTGATGACATTGCCGATCTCCGATTGCACAAAATAGGCTTTGTGTTTCAGGATTACCACCTTTTTCCACGCTTGACCACTGTTGAAAATGTGGCGATTCCCTTGATACTGAAAAAAATGGATTGGAATGAAGCCATTAAAGTTGCTTTGGAATACCTTGAAATCGTTGGTCTCAAGGATAGGGCCCAGTTACAGCCTGTCAAGTTGAGTGGGGGTGAGCAGCAGCGTGTGGCAATTGCAAGGGCAATCGCCGGGCATCCCGATATTCTGATCTTTGATGAACCGACAGCCTCACTTGATGGCGATACAGGAAGAAAGATCGTGGAATTTATCAAAACAAAAATTCTCAATGCAGAGCGATGCGTCATCATTGTTACACATGACAGCCGCATCTACGAATATGCGGACTCAATCATGAAAATGGAAGATGGAAATATAATTGGCTTTGAACGGAACACATTACATGTCGCATGAGAAATAAACTTTTAATCGGTTTTGCCGTTATTGGTATCCTGCTTGCCATCGGAAGTGCCTACATTTCAGGTATACCGGCCAAACCGCAGCCTCCTGCCTTCAAACCAGCATCGAATACTTATGCAAAGGGTATTTATGCCAATGGTATTGTTGAAACTGTCCAGGCTAGTGGGGAAAATATCAACGTTTATCCTGAGGTTCCAGGTACGGTGGTAAAAATATTGGTCACCGAAGGTCAGTATGTAAAAGCCGGAACACCATTGTTGATGTTGGAAGACTCTGTGCAGCGCTCAACGACTGCATCATCCAAAGCCCAGATTGATGTAGCAAAGGCAACGTATAAAAACCTGCAGGATCAGTACAGTAAACTGAAAGTTTCATGGGTACTTGATCCTCGGTCAGTTAGCAAGGATGTCCTGGATACGGCAGAAAATGCTGTTAGGGGAGCAAAGGCAAATCTGGAACTCACTCAAAAGCAGTATCAGGCTGCAAACGCACTCTTGGCGAAGTATGTTATCAAAGCACTCTCGGACGGTACTGTTTTGTCTCTTAATACTGCTGTCGGCAGTTATATTTCAAGTCAGGGTGTTTACAGTTCTTATACCGGTGCATTTCGACCAATTTTAGTGATGGGAAATATGAAGGGCGATCTTGCTGTTCGGTGTTACATTGATGAGATCCTGATTAACAGAATTCCTGACCCATCTGACATACAGGCGAGAATGACTATTCATGGAACCGATATCAGTGTACCCTTGAAATTTGTGAGAATACAGCCGAATGTTTCTCCTAAGATCGAACTCTCAAGTCAGAGGACGGAACGGGTTGATGTGCGGGTACTGCCGGTTATTTTCAGTTTTGAAAAACGAAAAGGCGTTTCAATCTATCCGGGTCAACTTGTTGATGTTTACATTGGTGAAAAAAATAGTGCCCCGAAAAAATAGCGAAGCTTATCAGGGTTATCGCAGGAGTAGAGCACTCCTCATTTCATTCGGGCTATCGCTTTTTCTTTTATCAGGTTGTGCCGCAGGTCCTGACTTTGTCCGTCCTGAAGCGCCGAAGGTAACTCGTTACAACCATGAAGGGGATCCTGAAGCGACTGCGTCTGTTGAAGGTCTTTCACAGCGGTTTGAAAATGGTGCAGCTCCTGTAGCCAACTGGTGGAAATTATTCAATTCCAGACAGTTGGATGCCGCAGTTGCCCAGGGTCTTGCTGATAATCCAGGATTACAGGCGGCTCAATCCAGTCTCAGGCAGAGTCAGGAAAACCTGCGTGCCGGCTCAGGAGTTTTTTATCCGCAACTCAGCGCAACCTTTGCCGAAAATCGCGAAAGAACTTCACCGGCTGCAATTGGCAGCTCAGCATCGGCAAGTATCTTTAATTTGACAACCTTATCTTCATCGGTAAGCTATGCGCTCGATATCTTTGGCGGTCAGCGTCGGGCCGTTGAAGGGTTAGCCGCGCAGGTTGACCAGCAAAGAGCCTTAACCCTTGGCACCTATATGATGCTCACGGGAAACATTGTCAACACCTCTATTGCCATAGCTGCATATCATGCACAACTTGAAGAGACAGAGCAGTTGATTGCACTGGAAAAAGATCAGATCAGTGTTGCTGAAAAACAATTTCAGGCAGGTATTACAACCTATGCAGCTGTATTGACGTTACGCCTCCAGCTGAAAGCACTTGAAGCCACACTGCCTTCACTGAGGCAGAAGTTGAGTCAGGCGGAACATCTGCTTGCTGCGCTTGAAGGCAAGACTCCGGCTGAATTTCAACCACCGGCAGTTCTGTTAACAGACATTTCACTGCCGCGTCAGTTACCCTTATCCCTGCCTTCAGAGCTTGTCCGCCAGCGTCCTGATGTTCTTGTTGCTGAAGCTCAGTTACATGCAGCAAGTGCCGGTATTGGAGTCACTACTGCCGCGTTGTTTCCGAGCGTTACCTTGAACGCAAATTATGGGCAGACCAGTCAAACGATGAATAATCTTTTTAACAGTGCCAGTAATGTCTGGGGATTAGGGGCAAATGTTACGGCACCTATATTTAAAGGCGGCATACTGAGAGCACAACGCATGGCCGCAATTGACGTTTACCAGCAGAGTCTAGCCAGCTACAGGCAAACCGTTCTTGCGGCATTTGCCCAGGTTGCAGATATTGTACGTGCTTTGGAGCACGATGCGGAACTGGTGCAGACCGAAGCTCAGGCTGTGAAGGATGCCAGGCTTGCAATGGATCTTCTTATGGCAAATTACAAGGCGGGTACAGCTAACTATCTCCAGGTAATGGTCACTGATATACAATATCATCAGGCTAAAATAAACTATGTGCAGGCCGAGGCCCAGCAACTGCAGGATACGACAGCACTCTTCGTCGCATTGGGCGGGGGTTGGTCAAATGACCCTGAAGCAAAAGCAGAGGTATATCTCCATAACAAATGATTATGTTGCGCTCTTGAATACATCCAGACAGCTAAAAAGAGTTAATGTAATTTCCTGATGGAAAATAAAAGTAAAGTAGATCTTTGGCTTCTGGTTCCGATGTTAGGGATTATTGTTATAGGATTGATGGCAGTCTATAGCGCTACCCACGGAACAGGTGATGCAACATTGTTTTACCGTCAGTTTTCCTGGGGTGTGATTGGGCTGGTTGTCATGTCTTTTGTTTACTCTCATGATGTTAGAGTTATTCGGGATAATGCCTATATATTCTATGCGGTAGGGATTTTGCTGCTGGTAGCGGTACTGTTATTCGGTAAAAAAGTCGGTGGTCATGCAAGCTGGATAAAAATTGGTTTTTTCAGTTTTCAGCCCTCCGAAATCGCCAAGATGTCTACTATACTTGCTCTTGCCAGATTTCTTTCTGATGACGAAACCGATATCCGTTCATTACCGCATTTCTTTATAGCTATAGGAATTGCTTTTTTCCCCGCACTCCTGATCATACTTCAACTTGATATGGGGACGACGATTACCTGCATGTCGTTTATTGCTCCCATGCTCATTATTTCAGGATTTGATATCTATATCCTTATGCTGGTTGCATTCCCTCTCATTCTTATGATAACCGGGTTTTTCAATACTTTTTTTATTATTGCCTCGGCCGTCGTTTTGTTCATCATACTGATTGTTCATCGTAAAAAATTTCAAATCCATCAGTTATTGGTTATTGGCTCAGGTCTTGCTACCAGCCTTTTTACTCACCGGTTTGCCGCCAGCATACTCAAACCGCATCAGATCGACAGAATTCAGACATTTCTTGATCCCATGAACGATCCTCAGGGAGCAGGGTATAATGTTCTTCAGGCAAAAATAGCAATAAGTTCAGGGGGATTATTGGGAAAAGGGTTTCTTCAAGGTACACAGACGCAACTGCGCTTTATTCCTGCACAATGGACCGATTTTATTTTTTGTGTTATTGGCGAAGAGCTGGGTTTTATTGGAGCGGCGCTTCTGCTTTCACTCTACCTTATGTTGATTCTCAGGTTAATCTGGGCAATATTCTCAATAAAAAACAGGTTTGTTGAACTGACACTTGCCGGATATGTGTCGTTGTTATTTATACATATTGTTATTAACACAGGGATGACAATTGGTCTTATTCCAGTTATTGGTGTTCCTCTTCCATTTGTCTCGTATGGAGGCTCCTCTTTGATTGGAAATATGATCATGGTGGGACTGGCAATAAACTTTTCCCGTAACAAGAGAAGTTTGGGGTATTAGTGAGAGATAAAAAAAAGCTGAAACCGAAGCTGTAAGCCGAATTCTGTGGATTACCCGGAAAAACCTGGTAAAACTGCAGCCATTTATCTAATGCGGCTTACCCGAAAACTCTCCTTGCGGATTTGAGCGGGCCACTCTCATTCCCCGGAGGGAAAAGTTTTCCTATTTAGCCTTGCTTCGGGGAGGTTTGCCAAGCACATTACATTGCTGTAATGTCTGGTGGTCTCTTACACCGCCATTTCACCCTTACTCCGGTTGCCCGGAGCGGTTTGTTTTCTGTTGCACTCTCTGTGATAACCGGTTTGCACCGCCATCCCCGGGCTTGAGTCCCAGGACTCTCGACCGGCACCCTGCCCTGTGAAGTTCGGACTTTCCTCTGCGTAGCCTGAAGCTACACGGCGACTGCACACTTCTGGTTTCAGCTTGACAAAGAACAATAGTAAGCTTAAAAAAAGTCAGCAGTCAGCTTCTTCAAAAAGCCGTTCATGAACGACGATTCGACCGCATGACTCACAAAGATAGAACCCGCCTTGCACAATCATGGTATGACGGTTGGTCGGAACCCTCGTATTACAACCGGAACAGGCATTGCGGTTAAGACTGACAACCGCATTCTGCAATGTTCCGCTTCGAAGGTGATCATACTTGTCGAGCAATCTTTTTGCTTCAGAAACAAGAAGCTTTCTTTGCTCCTTGATTTTTGCTTTCAGGGAATCAACATCTTCCGCTGTTTCAATCACAATGCTGTCCAGCTCCTCTTTTTTATGAGCAAGTTGTTTGCTCAAGTCTTCAAGCTGCTGAAGCAGGACATCATCAGGCATCATCTCTTCAGTTATTTCGTCATAGCGGTTTTCGGTAATCAACTGACGACCTTTTTTCTGAATTTCAAGTGCGCGCTGTTCAGCATGAACAATATCCTGAAGCTGAATTTCTGCCTGGGCAATTTCCTTTTCTTCATATTCAATCTGCTTGGAGAGAGCGTCATATTCCTTGTTGTTGCGGGCAAGTGTCTGCTTTTCCTTGAAGTTCAGGATTTTATTCTTACACTCGTGGATAGTTCCGTGCAGACGCTGACGCAGCTTCAAGTGATCTTCAGCTATTTTTTTCCGTGATTCGATCTGGCGGTTGGTAAATGTAAGGTCTTCATCCAGAGCAATAATCTCTTCCGGCAGTCCTTTCTGTAAGCTGACTATGCTTTCTATCTGATTATCAAGGTGCTGGAGCTTGACAAGAAGGTTTATTTTGGTATGATCCACTACTGCTGATGTTTTGGATTATTAAAGCATAAAAAAAGCACCTTCCCAGGAAAAGGTGCCTACCTGTGTGTTGTATGGAAAAAAGTCTGACTGAACTGAATCGACTCTTGAGATATAGCTGAGTTCATTCACGTGCATATCGCAGGGAAGATTATTTGTGCCCGAAAGGAGACTCGAACTCCTACACCTTGCGGCGCGCGTCCCTGAAACGCGTGCGTCTACCAATTCCGCCATTCGGGCATTGCGTTATGCTCAGACCTGAAGAATAAGACGCTGTTATTTGCTTTAAGAGCAAAGATCAGCTTACTTAATCTCCTTATGCAAGGTGTGACGCTGCATATTTGGATTGTACTTCTTTAAGATAAGACGTTCTGTGGTATTTTTCTTGTTTTTTGTGGTCGTATATCTTGAAACCGTCTGCCCTTCTTTTTTAGCTTCAGTGCATTCAAGTGTGATAACGATTCTGTTTTCTTTTCCTTTTGCCATGGTAACACCAATCGGGTATGAGTTGTATAAGAGTTGAGAATATACGCCCTGTCAGGTGAATTTGCAAGTTATGGGTTTTTTCTTTCCATGATAACTGGAGAAAAGCTATTTTTCACTTCTTTTTTATAACATTATTAATGGTAACGGAACCGTGCTTGACAGTAACTTATTTCATTATAACGGTACAACGCTCAGCTGTGATGAAGCCAGTCTTGCAGAGCTTGCCCGCACTTTCGGAACTCCTCTTTTTGTGACCTCCGCAAAGAGCCTCATTGATAGCTATAGGGTTTTCGAGCTCGCTTTTGATGCTTTACCTCATTTTACCTGCTACTCAGTAAAGGCTAATTTTAACCTGAGTATTATTAAGACCTTCGCTGAACTCGGTTGCGGCTGTGATGTCAACTCTGGTGGCGAGCTCTTTCGTGCACTGCAGGCCGGTGTCTCGCCGAATCGGATTATTTTTGCCGGCGTAGGAAAAAAACCGGAAGAGATCGCCTATGCACTTGAAAGCGGAGTGCTCATGCTCAAAGCCGAATCACTTTCAGAACTTAAAGCAATTAACCAAATTGCCGGAGAGCATGGTAAAACTGCTTCCGTTGCCATAAGAATCAATCCGAACGTAACAGCCGAAACTCATCCTTATATTACTACAGGCGACAGTAAAGAGAAGTTCGGTATCGATGAAGCGGAGTTACCCGAGGTATTTGCTTTGATTCGTCAATTGCAGAACATCAGGCTTATCGGACTCGATATGCATATTGGTTCACAGATTTTCGATCCAGAGTACTACGTAGCTGCAACCGAAAAGTTGCTCACTATTTTGAATGCATCCAAAGCTTTGGGTTTTGTTATTGAATTTCTTGATATAGGCGGAGGGTTTCCGGTAACGTACGATCCGCTTAAACCAGCAACACCGATCCGGCATTTTGCTGAAAAGCTTATTCCGATGCTTCTGCCGACCGGTGTCAAAGTGATTTTTGAGCCCGGACGTTTTCTCGTTGCCAATGCGTCAGTGCTCTTGACCAAAATTCTCTATAAAAAGCGCAATCACACTGGAAAAGAGTTTTTTGTAGTCGATGCCGGCATGACTGAACTGATTCGTCCTGCACTCTACCAGTCGCATCACGAAATTCAGTCAGTAACCCGTCATGAGAACACCATTATCGCTGATGTTGTGGGTCCGGTTTGCGAATCAAGTGATTTTTTTGCCCGGCACAGGGCTGTTCCAGATGCTCAAGAAGGGGAACTGCTTGCGGTTATGTCATCTGGAGCTTATGCTGCTGTGATGAGCAGCAATTACAATGGCCGTCTGCGTCCAGCGGAAGTTCTGGTGAATGGAAGCGAGGTTAAACTGGTTCGTAAACGTGAAACCTATGAACAGCTTGTTCAGAACGAGCTTGTATGACAGCTCGGATGACAGCGAGTAATCCTTAGCCACTCAGAGATTACTGGTGGATGTTGTTAAAAATTCGAAGGGTAGCATCGGCCATATTCAGGGTGTAGAAATGAATACCCTTGATATTATGGTCGATAAGCTCCTGAACCTGATGCGTTGCCCACTCGATACCGATTGATGCAACCTCTCTATCATTTCCGGCTTTTATTACCTTGGACATGAGCGAAGCAGGAACTCTTGCTCCAAGCGCCAGCTCCGACATTCTGATCATGACTTTAGCAGTTGTGATGGGCATGATTCCCGGAATAATAGGTACGGTAATACCGGCGATGGTGCAGCGCTCGACAAAATCGAAATAATCACGGTTATCAAAAAAAAGCTGGGTCACAATATAGTCAGCGCCGGCATCAATTTTTTCTTTCAGATACTCAATTTCTTTCAGTCTGTTTGGAGTTTCAGGGTGTCCTTCAGGAAACCCCGCAACCCCGACACCAATTCCAGGATAGTTTGTTTTTATAAAACGGACAAGATCTATGGCATGTGGGAAATCCTTGATAGCTTCGTCAATAGAAGCAGATCCTGCTGGTTTGTCACCTCTTAGAGCAAGAACGTTGTTGATGCCGTTGTTCTGATAGTTTGCCAGAATTGATCCAGTCTCATCTTTGTCTGAACAAATGCATGTCAGATGAGAAACAACAGTCAGTCCTGTTTCTTTCTGAATTTTTGTAACCAGATTATGTGTTCTTGAACGAGTCGAACCACCGGCACCATAGGTAACACTGACGTAGGAAGGGTTCAACGGCGAGAGTGCAGCAATGGTTTCAAACAGCGTTTCCCAATCTTCATCTTTTTTCGGGGGGAAAAACTCAAAGCTGAATACAGGTTTAACGGCAGCGTTCAGTATCTCTTTGACAAGCATGCAGATAAAAAGGATAAAAAGGATTAAAGGCGCAATTCAAAAAAAGAAGAATATACAATTCCTTATGATATTGTTTCACAGACTGCTAAAATATCCTTTTTTTGAACTGGAGCCATCCAGATAAAAAATTTGGTTCTCTTTAGTTGCAAAGATACTTATCAATTACAATTTTTTTTATATTCTTTGTCTGAAATATAAGTAATTCTTTGTTTTTGTTAATGCTGTGACTTAACTTATAAGTGAAACTTGGTTTTCAGATAAAGTATTACGATCATGGGCCAGGAGGGTCGCTTTATACGATCCGTTTTGAAGGTGAAGATGAGACTGAGCTGGATAAGTTTCTTTCCAACAGGGAAATAACAAGATCTTATGACTTTGAATGTCTGGTTTCAAGAGTTGGAGATATGGTTGATAATCTTGGTTTCAAAGAGGAGTTTTTTAAACCAGAAGGATCCATCCTGGATTCATTGACTGCTTTTCATTATAATAATGGACCTCTCAGGCTGTTTTGTTTGCGCTGGTCAAGTGTTTTGTTGATAGCGGGTTGTGGCGGTATTAAGGCGACTCGTACATATCAGGAGGATTCAACCCTTAATGATATTGCTGAGAACCTTCAAATAATAGATGGATTAATTGCATCTCGTCAACAATCCGGAGAAATCGTTATTGATTCGACTACAGGTTTTATAAGTGGGAATCTAAACTTTACCTCAAACAGATACGATTATGACATCACTGCTGAAACAAACCTTAGCAAAAATATCCCCCTATACTAAACACTTTGTAAAACGTCAGGGTGAATTTGCTTTAAAAGTAAATGAGTTACTGGATGAGACCGGAATGACACAGAGAGAGCTTGCCGAAAAGTTGGGCAAAAAAGAATCGTATGTAAGTAGAGTTTTATCTGGTTGGGCAAACCCCACATTTAAAACTATGACGGCACTTGAAGTAGCTTTAGGTATTGAGTTTATTGATTTTCATCTGAAATTAAAAATCCAGAAGTTTGTTGGTATTCAGTATCAGAAAAATCCTTGGGAGAACGTATCCCAAAATCCATGCGATATCAAAATGCCGGATGTTGTTTTGAGTTCTGAAAAAAATGCAATTGAATGGAAGGTAGATGAATGCAGTAAGGCCGCTTGATAGCTATGAGTGATAGAGATGTAATAGGTATAAGAATTAAAGGCTTCAAGTTCCTTGCTTTTGCTTTTAAACAACAGGAAAATATAGATGCTAAAGAATCTTTTAATTTTGAAATAGCAACGAATATTGAAATCAATCAATCACAGCTTAATGTTAAGGTTTTTGTCAGAGTGATCAGGGTAAGCGTAAATAAGGAAGTAGCTAAAGCTGAAACCGCGACTTTATTCACTGTTGACGGATTTGAGCATTTTTTGTCAGGAGATGGGAATGTGAAATATCCGGACGGTTTTCTTGTTACACCCGTTTCATTGGCAATTTCAACAACTCGTGGTGCGATTTTAGCAAAAGGAGCAGGGTCGTTCCTGGAAAATATTCCTTTACCAATTGTTGTCCCGAAGACATTTGTCCCGTCGTCTGATGATCGGGTAGAAAACTGAGATCATTAGTGAGCTGATCTACAATACAGTTCACAATCATAATAAGCCCTGTTTTTGGGCTTTTGCTTTTCCCCTTTTTTGTCCTCCCGTTTGAAATGCCTATATTGCGTAATATCAGAGTAGTGTAAGGGCGTATTTCCTCAAAAAGAATTTTTTCAATCTGTACCATTCTCCATGGCACCCTACCCGGCTGTGCGGCTGCTCATTTTAGCCATACTGGGAATTCTCGCAGGGGTAAATCTCCCGTTTTCGCTTGAAGGGTGGATGCTTTGTACTGTACTTTCCCTTTCCATTCTACTTATCGCTCTTCTCTATGAAAAATTCAAACATCATGGCCCGATTCCGACATTCTTTCCTACGCTTAGCTACTCGCTTTTTGTACTCTTCTGTTTTGCAGCCTACGGCACTTTCCGGTTGAACTATCTCCCGTTTAATGGTCTTTTGCTCTACAGCGGCAAAACTGTTTTGCTTTACGGGTGTGTTGATGGACGCCCTGATTTATCTGAGAAAGGAGCAAGCTGGCTTATGGATGTCGAAGAGCTCTTTGACAACGGCAGGAAGGTGAAGCTCCACGACCGAGCAAAGGTTTTTCTACGAAGCTCGGGTTTGCCTGCCCTTGATCTTCATACCGGTGATATGGTACGGGTAAAGGGCAAGCTTGATCTTATACCGGAAGCCGCAAACAGGGGAGAGTACAATCCCCGTGTTGCTGCCCGTCTGAAACAGGTTGCAGTTCAGCTCTACTGCGCCGGACCATGGCAGGTACAGCATGAAGGGGAGTCAAAGCTGAACGCTTTTGAGCATTACATTGTGCTTCCGGTCTACAACTATATGATGAAGAGCCTTGATAAACTCATTCCTGTCGGTCAGGAGCAGAAGCTTGCAGAAGGTGTGCTGATCGGCGAAAAAGAGTCCATGTCGGAGGAGGTATTCGAATCATTCAAACTGACCGGCACTGCGCATATTCTTGCGGTTTCCGGCCTTAATGTCGGGCTTCTTGCTCTCGCCATTAATATATGCCTGCAGCGCTTTAAGGTTACCTTAACAGGTCGTTGGGCAGCCTTCGCGCTCTTTGCCTTTATTCTGATTGTTTATTGTTATGTGACCGGTAACTCTCCCTCTGTCCAGCGTGCAGCCTTCATGTCCCTTGTACTTATCGGTGGTGAGACTTTTGGTCGGAAAACCTATCCTGTCAACTCACTAGCCTTTGCAGATTTTCTTATTCTCCTGTTTAATCCCCTCGACCTTTTGAATCCAGGGTTTTTAATGACCAACGGTGCTGTTCTGGCAATTCTTTTGATCTATCCACGCTTCATCAGCCCGAAGCGAAAGGGGAGTGGGTTTGTTCGGAGCATTGGTCATCTTCTGTTCAGTAGCCTTATGGTGACACTTGCCGCTATCATCGGTGTCTCGCCGGTCATTGCCTTATATTTCGGAACATTTTCGCTTATAAGCTTTCTTGCCAATATCCCCGTTGTGCTTTTTTCCAATTTGCTGATGTACGATCTTGTCCCTATGCTGCTTCTCAACCTTGTTTCAGCCTACGCAGCCTCTTTTTTTGCCTCAAGCTCATTTTTCTTTGCGGAGCTCACCCTCAAGTCAGCACGTTTTTTCAGTACTCTTCCTTTTGCTTCCATCAGCTTCAAGCCTGATACAACTGAAGTCTGGCTTTATTACACACTTCTTGGTGCCATCCTCGTGTTCAGTTATCGAAAAGCCTGGGGAAAGCTTGCTGTTTCACTTCTTCTCGGCCTGAATGTACTTTTCTGGTACTCCTTTAACATCTTTTCTCAACCTGTTGCACCCGATATGGTGACGGTCAATCTCGGAAAAAACCTTGCTTCTCTCTTTTCCTCAGGCAGCGAAACAGTGCTGATTGATGCGGGCAGGGGGGAACCGCACGATCAGAAGCGAATCGCACAGCAGATCGACGAATACGGTATGGCCGCACCTAAAGCGGTCGTGCAGTTTTATACTCCGGACTCTCTCATCAAAAAAGTACCCGCACGCATTCACATGCAGCACGACAGCACAAAACTTTCTCTCTCATCCATGCTCATTATCCGCCCGCAGGAGAAAGTACTCAAGCTCTGGAGTCGGAAACACTCGCTGCTCATGGTGTCAGGCATAAGCCGCCTGAAAGAGGCGGAGATCTATAAAGCCGATATCGCCCTCCTCTGGATCTATCGTTTTGCAGACAAACAGCAGCAGCAGCTCCAGTCATGGTTCAACTATGCTCATCCTAAACGCTGCATCCTCATCCCAGGCTCTTTTCTATCGCACTCCGATCTCACCACAATGCAACGCTTTGCCACCATACATCCAGGGCTCGAAATTCGAAGCAAAACCCGTCAGATAGTTGTGCCATAGCATCCAAAACTAAAATCCAATTTTTATCAAGCGAAATTTATACGTATATTATGACAATTGATTTGATACCAGGAGGTAGACTTGGTCTCACAAGCAACATGAACGCCGCCATTATATCACAACCAAACCGCATATTATAGATACCAACGTGTTCAAGAATGATTAGTATTGGAGATTTAAAAAAAATCGCAAAAGCAAGGCTTATTGATGCAGAAGCACTTGCCTCCTGCCACCGTTATGAAGGTGCGGTATATCTTTGTGGTTACGTTGTAGAACTTGGACTGAAGAACCGTATTTGCAAAACACTCAAATGGGAAGGCTTTCCTGGTTCCACCAAAGAATTTAAAGGATATCAAAGTTTTAAAACACACAATCTTGATATATTGCTTCACCTCTCGGGGGTTGAAGATATAATTAAAACAGGGTTACTTACTGAATGGTCTGTTGTGGCTGTATGGGATCCAGAGTCACGTTACAATCCAGTGGGTAATGTGTCTTTCGCTGATGTTCAGCTAATGATTTCTTCCTCCAAATCGTTATTGTCCAGGTTATGAAGCGAATAGTAGAAAAGTTGCAAAAAGCAGAAGCTGTTATGGCTGGAGAAAAAGGCGCATTTGACTTGTTCGCCTTATTTCTCAGAGAGAATTCCCCGAACAAGTGGGATCTTCTGATAGCTGCTGACTGGATAGATCAAGATAAGGCAGGGGCTATAAAGTATGTAGCGGGGAAGGTTCAGAGTCTCCTGTCAAAGGATGAATTACTCTGTTTATCCAGGATTGTCACTATAGAAGAGAGCAATTCGGCTCTAATTGATTTTCATGGGACGTATAATGTCGAGCACGGTTCAACAGAAATTCAGAACAGCAATTTATTTGGCCAGCAAATCAATCATGCCTACCTGATCACATCAAAGCGTCGAAATTCAATTCAAACAGTGAGTTAAAAGACGATAAACATAAATGGCCTTGATATTTTTTGATCTGACAAGCCTCCAAAGAGCAATAGCATCTCTGGAGAAGTCAATTTTCAGCTATCGGTCGCTTTCCGAAAACAGCACTCTGACTAATGACGATATCGATACCGTCAAAGCCGGAGTAATACAGAACTTTGAAGTTGCCTATGAACAGTGCTGGAAATTTATGAAGCGCTGGATTGAGCAGAATGTCAGTCCTGATATTGTGGATGGCGTGACCAGGAGAGAGCTTTTTAGGGTCAGTGCTGAAAACCGTCTCATTGATGATGTTTCAGTGTGGATGGAGTTTCACCAGTCAAGAAACTTGACCGCTCATACCTATGATGCTGAAAATGCAGGTCATGCATTTAGTGCAGCACTGTTTTTTATTGATGCGGCTAAGGATTTTCTCAAGCGACTGGAGGCCCATCATGATTGATGTCAGCCCTTATGATCTTGATATAGTTCTTACTATTCTGGCAAAGTATGTCCCGGAATGCGAGGTCAGAATTTACGGATCCCGCTACACAGGAACAGCAAAACAGTATTCCGATCTTGACATAGCCCTTGTAGGGCGTGAAAAGCTGGACTGGCGGGTTATGGCTGCTATAAAAGAGGAATTTCAGGAGTCTGAACTTCCTTTCCGTGTGGATATTCTTGACTGGAACTCTGTGTCAGCTGAGTTTCGAAAGGCAATCGAAGAGAGTGGTTATCAGGTTATGGTTCAGTAACACGCTTGTGACTGATGTCCCTGGAGCCATAATTTCTTCACTGTAAAATTATGTTGAAATAAAAATAACTTATTAATAACTTAAAGTACAGGGGAAGTAGTAATGTGTATATTTAACCGCCACGATTGATTCTTTTGCTCTCGCCTAATACATCCCCAATAGTTAAAGCTTAACCTGTTTGCTCTTTGTAGGTCATGTTTTCAGCTAATGCATTGTCTTTCAAGGGACTATTCACCTCCTCCTTCCTAAACCTTTTTGACACTTACCCAATGAACAGAATATTCAATCTCATCTGGTCAGCAACAAAAGGGAGATGGATTGTTGTCTCCGAAAAGGTCAAGGGCAACGGTAAAGTCCCTTCATCCCCGCTGCGCTCTCTTGCTGTTCTCATGGCACTCTTTGCAGTTGGAGAACCAGCCTATGCCATTGATCCCGGTTCACTTCCCTCAGGAGGCAAAATAACCTCCGGAAGTGGCTCAATTGCCACCAGCGGCACCCAGATGACGGTAAACCAGTCGAGCCAGCAACTGATTGCCAACTGGAACTCCTTCAACATCGGTTCAAATGCCGCTGTCCGCTTTAACCAGCCGAACACTGCGGCATCAGCGCTTAACCGCATCACAGACCAGAACCCCACGCAAATCATGGGCTCACTCTCGTCGAACGGTCAAGTCTACCTGCTCAACCCTTCCGGCATTATCTTTGGCAAAACTGCGCAGGTCAATGTCGGTGGCTTGGTCGCAACTTCCCTCAACATGCTCGACAGCGACTTCCTCGCTGGCACAAACAAGTTCTCAACTTCCGGCACCGCCGGCTCCTTCCTCAATCAGGGCACCATCAAGGCTTCGGATGGCGGAGTTGTCGCTCTCATAGCTCCCAAAGTCACCAACGAAGGCAGTATAACGACAAACAGCGGCAGCGTTCTCCTCGCAGCAGGCAACCAGGTATCGCTCGATTTCACCGGCGACGGACTCATCAGCTACACGGTTGATCAAGGTGCAGTAGACGCCCAGGTAGCAAACAAGGGACTCATCAAGGCTGATGGCGGCCTGGTCGTCATGACCTCCAAGGCAGCCGATGCTCTGAGGACAGCCACAGTAACCAACACTGGTGTCGTCGAGGCCCACACCATACGGAACAAAGCCGGCCACATTCTCCTCCTCTCCGACATGCAGAACGGCGACACTTCAGTCGCAGGCACCCTCGACGCAAGCGCTCCCAACGGAGGCGACGGCGGATTTATTGAAACTTCCGGTGGACGAGTAAAGATTGCTGACGCAACCGTTGTCACCACCCTTTCACCACAAGCCAATAGCGGAACATGGCTGCTCGACCCGACTGACTTTACGATAAGTTCAGGCACTGCAGCGCAAACCATCAGCGGAATCGGTGCTACAACGCTCTCGACTGCTCTTGGCTCCAATAATGTTACTATAGAAACTTCAAACGCACCAACCGCCACGAATCTTGGCGACATCAATGTCAACGCTGCGGTTTCATGGTCAGCCAACACGCTTACCCTGTCAGCACTGAACAATATTTTCATCAACGCAAACCTGAACGGTTCCGGCACTGCGGGCCTTGGGTTGAACTATGGGCATGGAGCTGTAGCTGCAGGCAACACCAGTAGCTACAATTTGACTAATGGTGCACAGGTTAACCTGCCAGCTGGGCAGCATTTCAGTACAAAACAGGGAAGTAACGGCACATCAAAAAGCTACACGGTCATCACCACTATTGGAACTGCTGCCGATGCAACAACTGGCAGCAGCCAGACACTACAGGGGATGGCAAGGAGCGGCAACCTATCCGGATATTTTGTGCTTGGTAGTAACATTGATGCCACAGCCACAGCAACTTGGAACTCTGATGGCCTGAGTACGCCGACCTATGCCGGCTTCACGCCAATCGGTAGCTATTATCAAAATCACTTCACAGGCACATTCGACGGTCTTGGTCACACGATCTCTGGCCTTATGATTTATCGACCATTGACTTATTGTGTCGGTTTGTTTGGTTTTATCACAAGTAGCACTGTCATCAGTAATGTTGGTATAGTGGATGTTAGCGTGACAGGGTGGGTTGATGTTGGCGGCTTGGTGGGGCATAATAGTGGCTTCATCACCAAAAGCTACGCCACGGGTAATGTGACAGGCATGGCTTTAGTTGGCGGCTTGGTGGGGTTTGGGAATGGCGGTTCAATCACCAACAGTTATGCTACTGATAATGTGACAGGGAGCCAAATTAGTGTTGGTGGCTTGGTGGGGGAAAATACCGGCTCCATCACCAATAGCTATGCATGGGGGAGCGTGATAGGCAATGATGAAGTTGGCGGTCTGGTGGGAAGTGACTACGGTCACATCACCAACAGCTATGCTACTGGTAATGTGACAGGGAGTGGAGGTTATGTAGGCGGCCTGGTGGGGTATAACTACAACTACATGGGCTCCATCACTAATAGCTTCTGGGACACCACCACATCTGGTCAGACTACTTCTGCTTGGGGCACTGGCGTAACTTCCGCCCAAATTATGCAGTTATCTACTTTCAGCAGTTGGAATGCCGCCACCCCAAATACTATTGCAAACATTGGAGGGAGTGGAGCGGTCTGGCGCATCTACGAAGGCCATACAGCACCTTTGCTCACCTGTTTTCTGACGACTTTGACGCTTGCTGATGCATCTGATGTAACGACAACCTACAACGGAAGTTCCCAAAGCGCTAATTCCACAACTACAAAATTACCTCTATTATTAGGTCATGCAGTTACTGGAACCAACGCTGGTTTTTATAACGGCTATTATTCCATCCAGCAAGGTTATGATATCATAGGTGGAGATCTAAGCATTACACCGAAGGCTCTCACGATGAGCGGCCTTACTGTGCCAGCAAGCAAGGTCTATGACGGAACGACTGGTGCCGTGGTGAGCGGTACCGGTACCCTTGCAGTTGGTGAAGCTTTAGGCCAAGGCACTACCACCGATGGGAGAGGCTACACCGGTGATAGCGTGAGTCTCAGTGGCACAGCAGTCGGTACCTATAACAGCAAGGATGTCGCTACTGCTTCGACGGTAACCTACAGCGGTCTATCACTCACCGGCAGTCAGGCTGGCAACTACACGCTGACTATTCAGAGTCCAGTAAATGCCAAGATTACACAGAAAACAGTGATGCTTAAGGCAACCAAGACCTATGATGGCACAACAACATTGGGAGCCGGGACGGTGACGATAGGAACAGGCGTGATGGTTAATGGAATAACCGAGTTGCTGGGCTACAGTGGAGCGACCGCAAGTAGCAAGAATGTTGTTGATAACGCGAGCAACTTTATTAAAACGATAACACTTGCTAATGGCACCGGTGGTCTTGCAGCTAACTACGCACTGCCAACCTTGAATCACAACAATGCGTCAGTGACGATAACGCCAAAAGCACTTACCATGAGTGGTCTCTCTGTGGCGGCAAGCAAGGTCTATGATGGAACAACCAAGGCGGTCGTGACCGGCACCAAAAAACTTGCAACTGCTGAAGCTGTTGGACAGGGCAATGCCACCGACGGTAAAAGTTACACCGGTGACACGGTAAGTATCACCGGTACAGCAGTCGGCACTTACAACAGCAAGGATGTCGCCAGTGCTTCGACGGTAACCTATAGCGGACTTTCACTCTCCGGCAGTCAGGCTGGTAACTACACGCTGACGATACAGAGTCCCGCCATCGCCAAGATCACACCGAAGGCACTCACCATGAGTGGCCTCTCAGTGGCAGCGAGCAAGGTCTATGACGGCACGACGAACGCTGTCGTGACCGGCACCCAGAAACTTGCAGCCGGAGAAACTGCCGGTACAGGCACTACCGCCGATGGCAAAAGCTACACCGGTGACACGGTAAGCCTCATCGGTACCGCAGTCGGTACTTACAACAGCAAGGATGTTGCAACAGCTTCGAAGGTAACCTTCAGTGGCCTCTCTCTCACCGGCAGTCAGTCAGGCAACTACACTTTGACGATCCAGAGTCCCGCTAACGCCAAAATAACCAAGAAAACGGTCACCCTGTCAGCCACAAAAACCTATGATGGCACTACGACGTTGGGAGCCGGTACAGTGACTATTGGAACAGGCGTGACGCTTAATGGAATAACCGAGTTGCTGGGCTATAGTGGAGCAACAGCAAACAGCAAGAACATTGCAGACAATGCCACCAACTATATCAAAACGATAACGCTTCTTAATGGCACCGGTAGCCTTGCGGCTAACTATGCACTGCCGACCTTGAATCACGTCAATGCGCCAGTGACAATCCATTAGTTGCTCCCTCAATCTTTTTGACACTTAGCTAATGAACAGAATATTCAACCTCATCTGGTCCGCAACAAAAGGGAGATGGATTGTCGTCTCCGAAAAGGTCAAGGGCAACGGCAAAGTCCCTTCATCGCCATTGCGCTCTCTTGCCGTTCTCAGTGCACTCTTTGCCGCCGCCCTACCTGCGTATGCCATTGATCCCGGTTCACTTCCCTCAGGAGGCAAAATAACCTTCGGAAGTGGCTCAATTGCCACCTGCGGTACCCATATGACGGTGAACCAGTCGAGCCAGCAGTTGATAGCCAGCTGGAACTCCTTCAACATCGGCCAGAACGCCGCTGTCCGCTTTAACCAGCCAAACACAGCAGCATCAGCGCTTAACCGCATCTCCGACCAGAACCCAACGCAAATCATGGGTTCACTCTCCTCGAACGGTCAAGTCTACCTGCTCAACCCCTCCGGCATCATCTTCGGCAAAACCGCCCGTGTCGATGTCGGCGGCCTTGTTGCCACTTCGCTCAACATGCTCGACAGCGATTATCTTGCCGGCAAAAACAAGTTCACAACAACCGGTACCGCCGGTTCCATCCTCAACCAGGGAGCCATCAAGGCCTCGGATGGAGGAGTTATCGCTCTCATAGCTCCCAAAGTCACCAATGAAGGCAGTATAACGTCCAACAGTGGCAGTGCCCTTCTTGTTGCAGGCAATCAGGTATCGCTTGACTTCACAGGCGACGGACTCATCAGCTACATCGTCGACCAGGGAGCCGTCGATGCTCAGGTTGCCAACAAGGGACTCATCAAGGCAGACGGTGGAGTGGTGGTTATGACTTCAAAGGCAGCCGATGCTCTGAGGGCAGCAACAGTGACCAACACTGGTATCATCGAAGCCCGCACCATTCAGAACAAAGCAGGACGCATCCTTCTCCTCTCCGACATGCAGAACGGTGAGACCTCTGTCGCCGGTACCCTTGACGCAAGCGCTCCCAATGGAGGCAATGGCGGCTTTATTGAGACTTCCGGCAGCCACGTTACAGTTAGTGATGGAACCATGGTTACTACACTTGCCCCACAAGGGAAAAGCGGAACATGGCTGGTCGACCCGACTGATTTTACGATTAGCTCAGGCTCTGCGGCTCAAACAATCAGCGGAATCGGCGCAACGACGCTTTCTTCTGCTCTTGATTCAAATAATGTCACCATAACAACTTCAAGCACGCCAACGCCCTCTAATCTTGGCGACATCAAGGTTAATGCTGCGGTTTCATGGTCAGCCAACACGCTTAC
Organism: uncultured Chlorobiaceae bacterium; assembly: GCA_903940125.1. Taxonomy (GTDB): domain Bacteria; phylum Bacteroidota; class Chlorobiia; order Chlorobiales; family Chlorobiaceae; genus Chlorobium. Next base: position 37,209 of record CAJAJL010000040.1, read on the forward strand.
CCTGTCAGCACTGAACAACATCTATATCAACGCAAATCTGAATGGTTTTGGCACTGCCACTCTTGCGTTGAACTATGGTCAGGGAACTCCAGCTTCAGGCAACACAAGCTCCTACAGTTTGACCAATGGTGCACAAGTGAACCTGCCTGCCGGTCAGCATTTCAGTACTACGCAGGGAAGTGATGGCACATCAAAAAGCTACACAGTGATCACCAGCCTTGGAACCGCTGCCGATGCAACAACTGGCAGCAACCAGACACTGCAAGGCATGGCAAGGAGCGGGAACCTATCCGGATATTTTGCGCTTGGTAGTAACATTGATGCCACAGCCACAGCAACTTGGAACTCTGATGGCCTGAGTACGCCGACCTATGCCGGTTTCACTCCAATTGGCAACTCTCAAAATAACTTTATCGGCTCTTTCGACGGTTTTGGTCACACCATTACCGGTCTCAATATCAATCGACCATCAACTTCTTTTATCGGTTTGTTCGGTTATACATATGGCAGTGTCATCAGCAATATTGGTACAATCGGGGGTATTGTGACAGGCCAATTTTGTGTTGGTGGCTTGGTGGGAGTTAATTACGACAGCTCCAGTATTACTAACTGCTACGTCACGGGGAGCGTGACAGGGTCTGGTTATAATATTGGCGGCCTAGTTGGACAGAACGATGGTACGATTACTGCCAGTTACACCACTGGTAGCGTGACTGGCAGTACTAGTGTTGGTGGCTTGGTGGGAATAAGCTTTGACAGCGCCAATATCACTAGCTGCTATGGGACGGGAAACGTGAAAGGTATAGGAGGGATTGGCGGCCTAGTGTCCTGTTTGGTTAGTTCCTTACAGTAATAGCAAGACTATCTTTAGCCTTTTGAACAGATACCAAAATCGCATTAGCACTTTTCGTCCATCTGAATGGTTTTGCGTGTTTTGTGTTATGGACTTTTATAAACC
>CAJAJL010000041.1 GCA_903940125.1 uncultured Chlorobiaceae bacterium
ATCTAATATTCAACAGTGAGAGAGCCAGCAAAAGCAGGAAGAGCTCAATGCCAAATGTCCAATCAGTGAAATAGGTGAATTCTGATCTATCTGCTGCAAAAGAAAATGGTTTATTCACGAATGGAGCTAACCAAAAAAATTTCTCTGGTAACGGTTTATCCAGTATCGTTAGAGTATCCACGGGTGATTTGCTGCAACCAGGTCCAGCGTTTTTTTGAGAGTATCCATTGGTACCCTGAAACCGCCCTCACAGGCATCACCGACAATGAGCGCATAGTGTAAATCCATGCAATCGGTTTGGCCCTTGAGTACATTGTTGAAGTGAAAGGGTGGGAAAATGTTGACTAATGTGCCGCCATTGGCCATTGTGTACAATCCGTGGGTTGTCTGGCTTCCTTCATTTCCGATCACGATACGTGCCCCGCAGGTGTTTTCAATGATTTCCTTTGCACTTAGTTTTGTCGAATCAATGATCTTGAATCCTATGGATTGTAGATAGGTGGCGATCTCCTCCTCATTGACAAGTACACGGCTCTGGCCGGAAGCAAGTACATTGTAATTGCCCGACGTTCCACGCAGAATCATGGTGCCGGTATGAGTGGATTTCGGGCCGAGTTCGTGAAATCGTGCCCTGATTTTCTGGTATCGCTCTCGCTTATAGTTATTCTGACCAAAATCTTCAAGTATGACGAGTTTGTGTATTTTGCCGCCAATAAACGGATCATACTTCATCTCAAGCATTGAAAGGTAATCTTTTTGATGCGCGGTCAGTTCATCGTTATTTCTTATCGGAGAACCTAATTCACGTGCCGCCATGAGCAATGGAATTCCATCAGTTATCCAGTGGCCGAAAAATCGGACGTCATTCAACGTACAGGCAAGAACGGCGTTCTCTTTATCTTCGGTCATTTGTCTTTCAAGAAAAAGATTTTCTTTTTGAATGCTGATCGGAAGCTTGACGGCCTTTTTGTAAATATAGCCTCCATATACTTCCGCATCGGTGAGAATTCTGGCAATTGTTGCAGCATGTTCCGTCCGCCCCCCTTTTACTCTAAGCATTTCCTGTTCCAGGCTGGAAGCCGCTGACGATGCTGTAATCTTTTCAAGAGCTTCTGGCAGATAGAGGGCTGGACGGGTATTTGTTACACAAGCCGGTGAAATGATCCATTCCTGATCGCACAGTTCTTTGTATGATTTATTTCCTGACAGTCGCCAGAGGGATCGGCGAAGCATCGGAATATTTATAGCCATATTTCAATATGATTTAATGTGTTTCTAAAAATACCCGGTATATCGAAGATTGCGTAGTGCAAATCAAGAATCATTTCCCAAAATAAACAATATAAAAAAATTCCTGAGTATAGATTTTGGATAATTTGTTACCTGTAGCGCTCTGAAGTAGAGGTTTTTGGCCTATTTGCATGTCATTTAATGCATTTCATGGGTGTCAAATCACTCAAGGAATTATGAGGTCGACGCTTGCTCCGAGAGTAAAGTGCACGTATCGAATTTAATTTTGTTATCTCCGCCTCATAGAGCTCGTACTCCAAAGGGATAGAGCCAACAAAAGCAGGAAAAGCTCAATACCGAATGTCCAGTCAGTGAAATAGGGTATTTCTGATCGTTCTGCTACCAAAGAAAATGGTTTATTCACAAATGGAGCTAACCACCAGATTTCTCCGGTAACAGTATCCAGTATCGTATGAATAAAGCCATTTAAGGTGAATATAAAGGCTGATGCAGGGTTTTGGTTACGATGGTGATGAAGTTGTAACCAGAAAAGGGACATCAGCAACAAGGTTAGCCAGAAAAGCGGGAAGTGGGAGAAGTATTTGTGATGATTGGGGAGAGTATGATCAACCAGGAAATAATAAAGCATATCAAAATCAGGTGCAATTGAACCAAATAACCCCCAAAACATAAATGCTTTAGAATAAACTGATTGGTGTTTAAATTCTCTGAATAGCAACTTCGAGGTAATATAGCCAGCGGATAGATGTCCAAAAGTCATTTTTATTTGAGGAGATAGGCCTGTTTGTAGAAAGTGAATATTAAAAATCAATATACAGGCGTATTCATACAAACCCGTAATGGATAGTGTGAAAAGCTTTATGGTGGAGATTTCTCATGTATTGCTTTGCGGTAATGTTGATGTAAAAAGAGTGGCCGGTTTTTCTGTCAATGGCTCAGATTGCCGTATACTTAAGCGAAGGGAGACAGAGACATGTACGTTCACATCTGAAGACCGGTCTTGAGCAGAATCGGCATGCATGGGGTTATATGACAGGCGGTTGTTTCAATTGTTTTCTGGCATACGATTTTTTTTGAATTCAGTGTTTATTCCATTGGTTTTTGTATGAATTGTCACTCTTTGTGAGATTCCCTTGTTGTCCTGACCCATTCGTCACTTTTCTTGTGCAGCATCATGGCAATATAGAGCGGAATTTTCCAGAGTACATAGAGTGGCGCGGTGGCAAGGTAAAGCCATGTTGACAGTGGTGCATGGCGCTGAATCTGCCCGGATATGACGTAGACTGTCAGGATCAGCCAGTATGATGCGGCAAGCATGAGCCATGCTCCCTTGAGCGCCAGGAGGGATCCGGCAGTTGCTGCCGCGAAAAGCATGACAAGAAGGGATAGCGGGGGAGTTGCCAGTTCGGCAAGCGCATAGAGATAACGAACCTTGCCTGTCGTGGCAAACAGTTTCA
>CAJAJL010000042.1 GCA_903940125.1 uncultured Chlorobiaceae bacterium
CATTATTGCGATACCACCCCCTTTTTTAGCAGTGCGGTGATCCTGTTTAGATCAGCACCATTTACGAATTCTCCATCAATCCAGAGTGCCGGTGTGCCACGCAAACCCATAGCTGCTCCAATTCCTTCCATTTCTTTCAACTGCAGCTCATAGTCGCCATCCTTGACGGGTATAGACTTGCCATCCAGGGATCCGGAAACTACATCGTTCAAAGCTTTTGACTTGTCCACCTGCGACAATATGTAACGAGACTTTTTCTCTGCATCCGGATGGCTCTGGCGCAACGGGAAAAAGAATATGTATCTTGTGATGTCGGTGCGTTCACTCAGGAACATGTCCACCTTCCGGCAATACGGACAGTCGGGGTCAGTAAATTCAATTACGACCTTTGAACCATTACCAACCTTCATCGCTTTTTCCAGGGGGAGATCTTTGACCTTCTTCGCCAGCACCTCTTCCTTGATTGCTGCAGTAAGATTCTTGCCCTCTTTGCTCCAGATCTCACCGAACATCAGGAAGCCATCAGGGCTGAAATAAAACACCTGATCGCCTGCCGACACCTCATAGAGACCCTTTAGAGGAGATTCCCGGATGTCCCCTATGTTTTTTAGATTGGGGAACGTTTTGATCAGGTTCGCTTTTATTTTGTCTGAGTTGTTGTCATTCGCGAGTGACAGACCTGCCGTGGCAATCACCACAGCCAAGCCGCTGATTAAAACTGAAAATCTGTTGATTCTTTTCTTTACGGACATGAAACCTCCACTCTTCTGTTGAGCTGTTTATTATCGGATGCTGGGCAGCATTTCCCTTTACCTTCAATGTTTCCGACTCTCACTCCCATTTCCGTGAGGTAAGAGGCAACTGACTTAGCCCTTCTGTAAGACAATTTTTCGTTGTAGGCATCTTTACCGATGGAGCAGGTATACCCGGAAACAACGACACTCTTCTCAGGCGGTATAAGCTTTGCCAATCTTTCAAGTTTCGTCTTCTCCTGCGCTACAAGCATCGAACGGTCAAAATCAAAATAGGCCGTGCCAATCAAACCTTTCAGCTCTGACTCTTGTTTCGCTGCCGGTTTCGCCTCTTCTGTAATTGGCAACTGCGGTTCCATGGCCGGTGGTGGCGTTGCCAATCTCAAGGCCAGCTTCAGAGGCTGAGTTTCTTTTGTGAGCTTGTCGTCTTGGCATCCGGAACAAACAACAAAGACGTCACTATCCGAAGCTTTGGCTACATCATATTCGTAGCTGTATGATCGCTGCTTGATCTCTGCTGCAATGCCTTGCATCGGCATCAGCAAAGACAGAATCAGAACACTCGATTGTTTCAACATGAAATTCACCTCCACAAAAAAAATCCCCCTACAGCAAATATCTGTAGGGGGGGGAAGGTGAACGACTGATTTTGGGCGAAATGTGGTTAGGAAAATATCTTATTGAGGATCATTTTTTGAGTTTCTCCGTTGCCCTGGGCGTGAACTGGCTGCTCATTGTTTGAAATATCTTCGCATGCCGGCTGTTCTTGAAAGTTCCCTTTATTCTGTGATGAAGGTGAGTCGGTGGGGGCTTTTGTCCGTTCTGTTTTCTTTTTTTTCCCCACACACATCGAATCAAATGTCTGTAAGCCTTGTTTAGACATTGCATAGAATTTTACCGCATCTCTTACAAATGCTGCCTGCTTGTTACAACTTTTGAGTGTATTCAGAATGTTTTCTACTACGGGGTCGTAAATATTGAACCTGACATTGAACTGGGACATGGAAAACACTCACTTTCCTATTAATGATCGGAAGCCCCTCGCATTTGCATATTCAGGCTCCGGAAGGGTGGTCACTTCTATATTTTTTACCGGTAATTCACCTTTCAAGAACGCGGCACCGCCACCAAAGAGCAGGACTTTTTCAAAATATCCCTGCATGCCGACATGACCCTGCAGTTCACCGTGTATATCGCTCAAAATGTGCTTTATATATTCAACGCCAGCTTCCCGGATTTCTTTCGTAATATCGTGACGCTCAAAACCATATTGGAGAAATCCCTTCTCGATCAGGTATGATATTTCAATTGGCGTAAAGGTGCCCGAAGGGGCAAGATCCTTAATGCGTGGTAGCAGAAATTCTGTCGCCATCTGATAGACACCACGTTTATTGAGGGTTTTACCATAGATGATGTTTCTTTTCTGAGGTGAGAACAGAGTAAAGATAACTGTATTGAAGCCTATGTCGATACCAAGCAGGTTTTCTGAATTTCGCTCCTCTTCATTGTCAAGGTAGTCTCGAATTCCCCCCAGTCCTTGGGGATACACTGCAACATCCTTGATAGCTCCTCCTGCAAGGGACTTTGTCAGCATCGGAATGCTGCCACCTGGTTTGTCCTGCTCTTGCCAATATGAGTATGGCAATCCGACTGCTAGGGAAATATTCTCGTCATCAACTTCCGCTTCACACATGCAACGCTCAACGAATACCGGATAGTAACGAACCAGCTCTTCGATTGTCTTGAGGTATGAAGCAGCTGAAAGAACCAAAGCGTCATCACCTAAAATAAGACTATCACCTTGTCGCCTGAAAGCAGATGTAACCCTTCCTTTCTTTTCGCCATAGATCCACTTCGCAGACGAAAAACCCAAATCGCAGACAAAAATTCCCATATTGATCCTCCTTCAGATTATGGGGAGTTTACCCCCCTGTTATGAATATCTGTCGAAGGGGGAAGGTGGATTTGTAGCTATTCCGATTGAATGGGTTTTGCTACTGACAAAATGGTGCTGGTAAAAACTGCTAAAGTGCCTATTTATTAGATGTTTGCAAATATCTGCTGTTGATTTTTTTCACTATAAATATGTTGAAAAAAGTCTGGAATTTTTTCAACTCAATGGTATTGAAAATATTCATGCGTTTTTTCAATACACCTTCATGTCAAAGACTCCCCAACTTGAATTGTTCTATCGCGGCATCCAGCCATTTGATCCTACTGGTGGCTCGATAGACGTCCTCAAAATGAATGGCTGCCTCAACAATATCGCATCCTGTCGCACTAATATTTGGGGCATCAAGCAATGAACAGACGTACTCCTTTTGCTCATCAACCCAGGTTGTGTGGACTGAATGCTTTTCAATTTTATACTTCCCATGACCGAGCAATGTCGGCGGCATTTTCTCCGCATACAATTTTTCAAAAATCTTTGGGAAATCGCGTCTTATTGCACTTTTAACCTTACCATCCTTTCTTTCTGTCAATTCGAGCTCTGCGTCAGATGCTACCAAGCCCCATCCCGTTGACCATTTAGCAAAGGAATAGCCTTTGCCTTTCAATGCCGAAATCAAAGCGCGATCAGCTTCGTATAGCCTGCGAGTATTGGATGGGAAGGGGTCTATATAGCCACGAGTACGCAGAAGGTTGTGAACGTACTCCGCACTATTACGATTTATGACAAAGGTAATTTCAAGTACGCTCAACCCAGCTAAATATGCATCAATAATTCGGCGATTCAATATTTCCTCTAACTCTGATAATTTTGACATTGTTGTTTCCTGAATGAATTTTGAGGTACATACATATAAGGTGGTTACTTTTTTTATCCTTATATTACTTGACTAATTTGACAGACATTTTTATGTAAAAAGGGATGTTTTTTCCAGCAGAGCCAGCTCAATCATTTTATCTTTCTTCATTTTTGGATTAGAGTTTCTACGAATGTTATAGGCAATCTGGCGGATGCGAATTATATCGGCTTTGTCATAATTTGTTACTCCAAGATAGGTGTGGATTCTATCAACTACTGCTGGCACACGCAGCTTCACACCAGGTGCGAGCTTCAGATATGAATTAAGAATATACCGCTGGATCTTGTTGAAATCCGGAAAAGCCAGCATCACCGCACGTTTCTCCGGGCGAAACCTTTTGCACATTTGAGCCACATACCACTCATCAGTCCAAACCCTCTTCAGCAGTCCCATGAAATAGAGATCATCGTCGGTTATTCGACGCGATATCAGTCCATCCCTCACCAGCTTCCTGGTGATTTTTTCCGAAAACTCAAAATAGTCTGCAGTACTCATCTCAATTCCCCCTTTTAATGCTCAGAATTTGACCATCAGTGGTTTTCTGCGTAGCTGCACTTCCTCAGCTCTTAAACAACGAATTTAGAGCCAATTAGAGCGTTAACGTCGTTCAGGACATTCATCGGCTCAATTACCCCCTCGTCAATCAATGACTCAATTCTGGCCAGAGACCGTCGGATTGTCTGTTTTACGTTTTCCAGCGTGCATTTACGTTTTTCAGCAATTTCACGTTTATTCAATGCACCTTCCCCGGTGACCCCCAAGGACAGAGCCAATACCTCGCGCTCTACTTTCGGTAGGTAGTCGCACACCGACTGGAACATCAATTCGACAAAATCAAAAGGCTCCGCGTCAGCATCCGTATAATCAGAAGCAAGATCTTCATCTTCAATATTTGAACAGAAATCAGAAGGAATCGAGTTAGAGCCATGTTTATCCATCGGGTATGGCGTAACGTCCCTGACCATTGTCTTGAAGACTGACCAGAAGACTGGCTTGAATTCCAAATCCTTTGCCTGGCAGCGGAGTGCTGCGACAAGAGACGCTTCATATGCCGTCTGTATATAGTCGACAGGCTCATAGGGGCCATACTGGCAATAATGATGAGCTTTCTTAATAATAAGAGCCTTGTTCTCAGTTACCCATTTAACTGCCTCATCAAAATTCATATCCAGCTCCTGTAAATAAAAAAAGCCGGTCCCAGGAAATATCCCTAAGACCGGCTTTGCCTTATTGCGCTTTAGTAAGCGACTGGCCGTGCCATTACATCGTATTTAGTGTGGAACTCAATAATGACTAGCTGGTGATGCTGACTCCTAAGCAACTTGCTGTTTTGATAATCTCGGCTGTTGACGCTGACTTTCGAAGGTATTCTTCGACTCTTCTCCGGATTCGAACGGTATCCCATCTAGGATGAATGCTTTCCCCGCAAAGAGAGATCGCTCCATCATCTTCAATTCTGATCGCCCCATCTTGAAATGCTTGGTTGATCAGATTTATATTTGGAATTCCAGCAGAAAGCCGGTAACGGCCTTCAATAGCTTCAATGGTCAGGCGATTGTGTTTCAAGTGATTAACCACAATCCTCGAAATTTCATTGTTACGGCTGTTTTTACAAAACATGTCTATTTGAGTCCTTCATTGCCTTAGTGCACACGGTTTGGTTATAAAAAGGTTAAAGAAAGGTTATAGGGGTGTTGACAACTCTTAAAGCTGCTATTATTACAAATGAATTTCGACACCCCCTGTCGGTCATACGTCGATTTTTCTCCGGTCATACGTCGATTCACAGTCGGTCTAAAGTCGATGGCGGTCGGTCATAAGTCGCATTCTTGCCGGTCTTACGTCGAAAAGTGACCCAATCTCGTCGGTCATAAGTCGATATATTCCAGAGCATTTCAAAGCGTGTCACTCAAATGCACATTTTCCTGGTCTCAAGCTGCATAATATGGTCGGTCATAAGTCGATAAAAAACTGGCAAATGGTGTATGTCTGCTTCAAACACCTGAAACTGTGGCTTTATCGGTCATAAGTCGAAAACTAGGTACGCATAACCTTGACTACATCGTTAGCGGAAATCTCCCAGGAGGAAAGAAAACCGACCGTTTCCATCACAGCCAAAGCTTCTTTTAGCTGCTCCTTAAAATGCTTGACTGGCATCTTGGTTCCACACACGACCATTAAGCGAGATATACCCTCTGGAAAGGGCTTCCGATGCGATGACCAATATCCGTAAAGTCTCGTAGCTATCCCTGTCGGAAGTTTTTTCCTGACTTGCCAGTCGAGATACGTGAGATAATTTGGCTCAAACAATAATAATATCTCCGGTTCAAGCCATACCTTCCACTGCTTGTATGGCTCGCCGGTATATTCATCACGCCAAAGAAATTTTCTGATCAAAGAGACGTTTATTGCCATTCCGAGACGCTTTGAAGAGACGGTCAAGCCGGTCACTGACATTCTTAACAGACAGTTTCTCAATCTTTCAGCACCACCGCCATTTGTTGGCCAGCTAATTTCGCGTAGGAATGAATAGGGCAAAAACTCTACACACTCACCAAGATGATGTTTTCGGATTAAATTGAGAATATTGAGCCAAACAAGCTCATCGTCCTGACGCAATTCTTTGCCGGTGTATGTGATACATCCATCACCAAGAGTAGCAATCTCCTCGTTCTCGATGTTGCGTCTTGGTTGGTTTCTGTTTCCAACGTTGAACAGTGCTGATCGTACAACCTCATTGGGTAAAACTCTTAACGAGTCGGCCCACTCCGGCAGATGTAGCTTTATGTTGTCAGGTAAGAAGCTGAAACCAGAACTGCTCATTAGTTCGGTGAGATAGGTGGCAATTCAGTTTTGGAACGTTTGAGAGGATCAGTAGGGAGAGGTAAGGCTGTTTTTGGTAGATCCGATTGCGAATAGCGAACATCACTCCGCTGTTCTAAATCGCGACGAATGATATCCATTATGCGCTGCCATCTCACTTCAGGATTAGGACTTTTTTTAAACCCAAATGTTACTTTCATATTACCGCCACGTGAGAATGGAAGGCATTCCGTGAATTGATAGGAGCTTTAGCATTCATTTTTCAGAATGTTCCGCTAATGTCAGGAGAGCGGAACGTGTGGAGCTATTTTTCATCGAACGAAATGCCTCAACCAGTTTCTTTTCATCCAATGAGAGCTTGTAAGGGGCATCAATATATCCATCAAAGAAGGCGTATATTGTGATTCCAAGAGCTTCAGCAATTAACTGAAGCCTGCTTGTATTCAGCTTGCTTTTGCCATTCTCATATTTCTGGATCTGCTGGAATGACATGTCGATAGCTTCAGCTAACTTTTCCTGGCTGAAGCCTGCCTTCTGGCGAAACACTCGGATTCGATGGCCAATTTCCTTGGTATCGATAATTGAACTCATAGCGATAAATCTCCGTTTTGGAAAATACCGTTATGGGGACTGTTTCGCTATATGCGGAACGATGCATAATTATTGAAAACCACAACAGTTAGTGGTATCAAATTGACACATCACCATCAGGATAACGGTGGACTGCTATCAAGCAGCCCAAATCTCGCTATCTTAACTTCAAGTTTATTGCCTCTCAACAACAGCCCTTGTTCGGTATTTTTGTTTTCATGTTTTGTAACAGCATGAAAATATAGAAAGTTCGTTGTGATGCCAGAAAGCGATGCGTAAGTGATTTGGGAGATGAAACATTGAACAGCAAATATAAAAGCAGAGGAATCTGTTCTGGTGGGGTGATTTAAATGAACGTGGGGATTTGGATTAGGGTTTCAACTGAAGACCAGGCACGGGGAGAATCGCCGAAGAACCATGAAGCTCGTGCAAGAATGTACGCAGAAATAAAGCAATG
>CAJAJL010000043.1 GCA_903940125.1 uncultured Chlorobiaceae bacterium
ACCTTTGTCATTGAACTTTGCCTGAGCTGCCCAAAAGACATGAAGCGCGGGCGCGCTACTGCCTGATGTCGTCAGACGCTGGGTCAAACCTGAATCCCAAAACGAATCGCTCAAGTATGCAGTTTCTACATCTTGGAGGACACGCTCAATACCTGATTCATTGATCTCTCTGATGTCGCTGTCAAATTTAGATTCCGGGGAGCCGGAATAGCGACCAAGAAGAATGCTCATGACAAACCATCTCCGGACATAGCGCTCTATCAACGCATCTTCCATCCTGATTTCTTTCAGATGCAGAAAAAGGACATAAGCGAAATTCAGAGCGTTCTGTGAACGCATCAATTTCGAATCAACAAATCCTGCAGATTTTATAATCATGACAAAACGCTTAAAAAGCGTCTCGTTCATGAAGGTTATCACGGCTTCGCTGAGCCTCATAAAAGATGCTTCAGCAATGGAATCTTCATACGAACGGGTTTCGAAATTACGACCAGAAAGAAGACTCACAAGATCACTGAGTTTACCGCGTTTAAACTTGTAACAGAACGCCACTCGAAGCATATCATTGTAGTCCGGATCATAGAGATCGTCGTTTTCATCTCGTATCCACTTCATTTTGCTGAAGTAGTCGGTTTTGACGAACTCCTTATCGTTTTCGGAAATGTGAGTATAAAACTCAGGCTTTACCGCCATGTGACAGAAGTAGTCGATAGCTTTGCGCAACACATTGCCGCCATAGGTTTCATTGGCAGCAATCTTTGACATTGCAAAATCAGCTTGGCTGAGAACAACTCCCTTGGAATTGATGCGTATGAAAATCTCGGTCACTGTCTCGATTTCTAGATCATGGTTCAGCTCGATCATACCGATAGGACGCTGCACAATTGACTTGAGCCTTTGAATATTGCGTTCCAAAGCGCTTTCGTTGGCATCAGGATTCTTTTCCTGATAGCTTCTTACGAACTGCAGGGTAGAGAACTCAGGTCTGATGATTTCAGCGATATCATGAACCCATGCCTTGTCTTTTTGAATTGCTGGGTTCAGTACCTCAAAGCGTTCTTCAATAGGATGAAAAGCAATTTTGATAATGACTTTGTTGTATGAATCATCTATAACTGGTTGACCAACCAGAGCGGTTGTAAGGGCTGTGACGCGTTGTTGACCATCAATCAATACCTTCTTACCCATTGAGAGCGTACCGTCCTTAAGCCTCACATCTGGGTTTCTCCAGGAAATGATATAGCCTACCGGGTAACCCTGATAAAGACTGTCCATAAGATCTCGAACTTTGGTGCTGTCCCAGACGAATGGTCGCTGGATTTCCGGAATGGCAATTTCACCGGACTTTACCCAGTTGACAATGTTGTCGATTGTATACTGGTTGACTTGATATTTTTGCAGGTAGCTTTTTTTATCTTTCGGCTAATAATGAGCCTATTTATCTATGGAATAGTCACTTATACAAGGCCGGGCTTCAAATTGTGGAGTTTTAGGTGATAAACACTCAGCGCCTATGCTTCCCCTTTTCCCATCGAATCTGGATAATTTTATATTGTCTATAGATGCTCAAAATCTTTTAATGCCTTTACTAATTCTTTTCCAGTTAGATGCATTGATTTTCTAATATATAAATATGCTATTGAATGATTCATGCAGAAGTTTTTTGTGCTTGAAAAAACATAATCATGAATATGCTGTTCACTAATTTGGTCCACTTCTACTTTTGTTATTTTACAAATAGGGCAATGAGGATTTATTTCTGATTTCACAAAATATTTCGATAATACTGATTGTAAATGCATTATAGAAAGTGCAAAGAGCAAGCTTTTGTCATCCTTTAGAGTTTTAGTTTTTTTTATATAGGTATATATACTTTTTATTGTGCCTAACGGAAAGACAGGGGTTAAAATACCCGCTACAGCACCAATTACATCTTCTGCTATAGAGGAAAAGTCAAACTTGTTTATTTTTTTAAAATCTACTTTAATTACCTCTAATAATTTTTTTTGACTTAGTGATAATTGATCTTTTATTTCTAACCCCATTTCATGGGTAATGTAATAGCCGCCATCATACCTTGCTGTCAAATCATTGATACCAACAAGAAGTTCCTTATAAATATCTGAATTTTTATATTCATATATTTCATTGACGAGCCCATTATTTATGTTGCCTTTTATTGATGGCAGGGCGTAAGTTATTACAGTAGTTGCTATGTCGAGATTTAAAAATGACTTTTTGAGATGATTGATTGCACCGGGAAATTCTTCGCCATGTTCTGTTATATACTTTTCACGATCAACAGATGGAAGCCCAGTGCAATAACAGATATTATTGTCAACACAATAGCTTATCAACCTAAGAGTTACTTCTTTTATATCCGTCACCTCTTTATCCGTAATCATATAATCGTGAATAATGGCATCTAACGGATAATCATGTATATTTATAATACTATTATATAGGTCACAGTTAGGTTCTTTAGATAATAAATATAAATCATCATAACACAGTATAATCGTTAACCAGCTTTCATTTATTATTGGATTCTCTATGATGTAACTCGTCCCCAAAGTAATACTATAAGTAGTATCAAGAAGAGCAGATCTCATTAATCAAAAGGTTAAATTAAAAATTACCAACTAACATCGTGATTAATCGTTGGAAATACAATATGATTGTCATATTGCCGTTTGAGTGCTTCTATCCCTGTTTATTTTTCTACACTCTAATCTCAATCATTCATTTTCGCCAGATGAGGCAATGTGGCACGAATGGTTGCTTTTAATTGCTCTCCAGCCTTTGGAAGGTCAGACTCATCCCATAAGACCGTCAGGTGATGATTCGTGTCAAAATGAGTTTTTTCTGCATCAAATATTTGTTTTTTGCATGTGTAAATAACTGGTTTACCTAATCCTTCAGCATAACCTGCTTCCCAATATGCTCCGGGATTAGCATGGGTCAGGTCAGCAATAAGAAAATCTGAATTCTGAATCTCAACTCTCATTCTATTATCAATCAATCCCGCATGCGGCAACTCATCAAGCCTGACAAGGTCGAATCCTGTTTGTGCAACACTGGGCTTCAAAACATTATTGAAGACCTGATCAAGTGCTGATTCTCCATATTTCATGGCCATAAAAGCTTTTCGATATTTTCCGGCACCCTCACGAAGATTTTCATAATGCTCCCATCCCTTGAACGAAAGTGTAACATCAGCCTCACCATGCGAGCCCATTGTATTGTATAAATGCCCTGTAACCAACTCTTCCTCAAAGAGATGATTGACAACCAGTTCAAAACCAGCGGGTGTTTTTGCTCCAATTATTCCCATATGAGTTTCAGACGCAATACTCACAGTTTCGCCAGGACCAGGAATATTTTTAGCAATCCATCGGATAAGAAAATCAGCTTGCTCCCTTGGGCGAGGAAGAGGCTTCTCAACTACAACATCAATTGAATCTATAGAAAATTCAACATCTGAATTACTCTCTTGAGCTCTTCGAAGGGCATGAGATACTTTCGCTACCGCATCATTTTTCAAAAGAATTGGAGGCAAATCATCAACAACTTCATCAGAGAGCACAAATACGCCACAACGAGGGCAAGAGAATTTATTCCGGTTTCCAGCAGGCACACTTGGTCGTGTAAGTGAGCTTTTACATACAGGACAGTGTATATTTGTCATTTTTAAAAATGAATATTTATTATGAAACGCCAGATTGCAACTCTATATAATCAAGAACCTTGAGGCAAGTTCCTGACGATCTTTCTCGGGATGACATAAGTTAATGAAATAAATACAGCTCCATAATCGCGGCAAGCTCCTATATATTATTTTAAGATAATAATTTATGGGTTTAATGCCTGAATTGAGTTGTTATTTGTTTTTATTTTTCTCTGGAAAACTATTAAACTAATTGCAAGGCAACCCCATAACCTTAGAAGAAGTGTAATGGCGTATCAGACTTTTTCTGATATTTCGCTCAAGACTTTTCCAGTTGTGGCAAGTTGCCTTTTTTAATCTTTTTCAGATCCTGATGGATAAGAGCTTGGGCCTCAAGCTCCTGAAGAGATTCTCCAAGCTCAAACGATGGGTTAAACTGAAGGAGAGGTTCTGGTAAAAATATCCCTTTTTCAAAAGCATCTTTTACCTTCTCCTTTATGCGGACATCCCGGATATTAGTGAAGCTGTTAAGGTAGTTTTTGTAATCCTCAACGATCGCCTTATGAACTTTGAATGCCTGCATCAGCTTGGAAAGGGATGTGTTTTGACTTCTTTAAAAGAAGTTCTAAGGTATAATGATACTCCGTTGTTTCAGGCTATCATCAGTATGATATTTACTAAATATTCACATCACATCAAATAAAAGAAATAAAACAGGTTACAGGTAAAATCCCCGAGCTTTTCATCGGAAATATACCGGAGCAGGCCTGATCAATTGCCTCCCCTGCGCAAAAGTGCTGAAAGATTTTGTACTCGGTCAGTTGCAACGGCGCGGCCTTGTGGGTAAGCAATGTGTTGAAAAATAAAGTGCTGAGTTAAGAGTACTGAGGGACGAGTGGTTGGTGCGGGTGTGTGACTTCATGTTGTAATGCGGCCGTTGCCCGCATGCAGCTTAAATTGTATTTTGGCAAGGATGGCATTAAGGGTCAGGGTCTCGTTCCAGCCGATCACTACTTTTAAGGGGTAAGCGAATTGAAAAAGCAGGATATTGAACTTTTTCGTACGAAGATTTTAGATTTTTACCGGTTGTATGGAAGGTCATTTCCCTGGAGGAATACGACCGACCGGTATGCCGTAATGATCAGCGAAATCATGCTGCAGCAGACTCAGGCTGAAAGGGTGGTTCCGAGGTTTGAGGCATGGCTGCATCAATTTCCCGATATTGCCCGTCTTGCATCAGCTCCTCTTAAAGATGTACTTTCGCTGTGGAGCGGACTTGGCTATAATTCAAGAGCTCTAAGACTCCAGCGTTGTGCCGTTCTCATTATGGACTCTTTTGATGGAATAGTTCCTGGAGAGCCTTCGATTCTGAAAACCCTTCCCGGTATCGGGGAGTATACCTGTCGTTCCATTCCTGTGTTTGCCGATAATTTTGATACCGCTGCAGTTGATACCAATATTCGCAGAATCATAATTCATGAATTCGGTCTTCCTGAAGATATTGCTCCGGCTGTATTGCAACAGGAAGCTGAAGCGTTAGTACCGCCCGGGAGAAGCCGAGAGTGGCATAATGCATTGATGGATTACGGTTCTCTTGTACTGACCAGCAAAAAGACAGGGATACGCCCCTTGACGAAGCAGTCAAAGTTTCAGGGCTCTAAGCGATGGTATCGTGGAAAAATCATTAAGGAACTTCTCAGTACGGATGGCATGTATTTTGAAGAGATCAGTGAAAAATATGCGGTATGTCCCTGGGATGTTGACGAAATTATCAGTGACCTTATTGCCGAAGGCATGGTTGAATGCCAGAAGAGCAGCAGTTCCGCTGCTCTTTCAATTCTTAAAATCAAAGGGAGCTGATCAACCCTCTTATTCAGTGTTATAGACCATGTTAAGCGTCTTGTAGACTTTGTCGATTTCGGATGAATACTTTGTTATAATCTCTTTGCGTTTAAGTTTGAGGGTGGGGGTCAAGTGACCGTTTTCAATGGTGAATGCATCATCCACAAGCAGGAACTTGCGAACCTTTTCATGGGTGGCAAGCTGACGTGAAACCGTGCGCATAAGTTTTTCAAAAATCTGCAGTACACTTTTATGCTGGATCAGCTCCTTGTTTGAGTTGAACTTAATACCCTCTGCAGCTGCAAATTCTTTGAGCTTGTTGAAATCAGGCACAATGATGGAGATCAGAAATGGCCTTTTTTCGCCGATTACAATGACCTGGTCCACATATGGGCTCTCCGAAATAATGTTTTCAATAGGCATAGGGGCAATATTTTTACCCCCTGAGGTTACGATAATATGTTTTTTACGATCGGTAATTTTTAAATAGCCATCCTTGTCGATCTCTCCGATATCGCCGGAGTAAAACCAGCCATCTTTGATAACCTGCCGGGTAGCCTCTTCATCCTTCCAATACCCTTTCATAATATTAGGTCCTTTGAAGAGTATTTCGCCGTCTTCTGCAATTTTCAACTGGACGTTATCGACTGTTGGTCCGACGGTTCCATATTTTATTTTTTCGGGTCTGTTTACATTGGTGATAGGTGATGTTTCAGTCAGACCGAATCCTTCCAGGATACTGATATCGAGCGCCTGGAAAAATTCACCGATCTTTTGAGGAAGTGCAGCTCCTCCTGAAACGAAATAACGAAGCTTTCCGCCTAACTTTGTTTTGATTTTTTTATAGACAAGCTTTTCGGCAAGAGCATGCTGTAACGAGACTAATGTTGACGATTTTCCTTTAGTATTGATTTCCCGGTGATATTTTTCGCCAGTGCTGAGCGCCCAGTTAAATATTTTCTGCTTGATGGCATTCTCTGATGAAATCTGTTTAAGTATACTCATCTTGATGCGGTCGAACAGTCTTGGCACGGTAAAAATTATCGTGGGCCGTGCTTCTGACATGTTCAGTGAAATGGTTTCAACGCTCTCTGCCAGATAAATGCTCGCTCCGCATGAAAAAAGCAGGTAATATCCCCCGGTTCTTTCATAGGCATGGGATAAAGGCAGGAAAGAGAGCCCGCGGTCGGATTCATCAAGACGAATAATTGAGGAGCTGGATTTTACATTTTCGCAAATGTTCCGATGCGTAAGCATAACACCTTTCGGAACTCCCGTCGTACCGGAGGTGTAGATAATGGTGGCAACATCGTCAGGTTCAACAGGTGCGGCTTCGAGGAGCCATGGTTTTTCTTCAAGAATTTTTTTCCCTTCATCTTTTGCCTGGTTCAGATCAAGAACATCTTCAATACTCTCCTCAAGACGGTTCATGACTATGACAAGGCACAATTCAGGAAGGTTCTGCCAGATTGAGATTATTTTGCCAAGCTGCAGCATATTTGATACGACAATTGCTTTGGCACTGCAGTTGTTGAGTATGAATTCAATTTGATTAGGGGGCAGAGAAGGGTAGAGGGGAACATTGATAGCTCCAAGGTTCAGGATAGCCATATCGGCCAGATACCAACCGGGTCTGTTTTCCGAGAGAATCGCTACGCGGTCTTTTGAGGCCACACCATTGTGTTTTAAAAAAGCAGAAAAATGGTGAACATCTTCTTCTAGCGTATGATACAAAATGGGTTCGTAAGCCCCGTTAATCTTTCTTGCGATCGGAAATGCAGACTCCTGTCCTCTGTAATGTGAAAAAACAGAGGAGAAGAGTTCGGGTAATGTCTGAAAGTCAGGATTGATAAGTCCCATCGGTAAGGAAGGTTTTCTTGTGGAAAAAGCCTTTTGTACGAAAATAACCAGAAATTGCGACAGGTTCAGAAGATGGGATAATTAGCAAATATTTAACAATTCACCATTAGAATAACAACTCATTCTGTTTATTTGCCGCATTCAACATAACCAGGACAAAACAACAACAGGTAACGGGAAGAATGACTTGGATGTTGATTACTTATGAAACAAGTCCAAGGCAACCTTTCGTTCAGCAAGGTTGCCCTGGAAAACGATGAGCTTTCAGGAAAAGAGTGTCTTGCTATTCAGGAACAAAGTGAGCTCTTCGGTTCTGTGCCCATGCTTCTTCGTTGTGGCCTTGAGCAAAAGGTTTTTCTTCACCATAGCTGACAGTCTTAAGACGGGCAGGTTCGACCCCAAGATTAACAATATAATCTTTTGCACTGTTGGCACGACGCTCACCAAGCGCAAGATTATACTCATTGGTACCTCTTTCGTCACAATGACCTTCGATAATGACCTTTCTTCCTGCTTTGGCTTCTAACCAGCCGGCATTAGTTTTTAACTGTGCTACAGCATCTGTGCGGAGCTCAGACTTATCAAAATCAAAAAATACGTCTCCGAGAGAAGGGTGGATAACGACGGGAGGCGGTGGAAGGGGAGTTGGTGTTACAACGGCACTTTTATTACAGCAGCATGCACCAAGAAAGAGCATTCCAGGAATAAAAAGAGCTTGCACTATAGGTTTACGAATCTGCATAATACTTTTTTATTTATTTTTTTTACTTGGAAGGCATAATAATAAAAACCGGTAATAGAACAAAAACAACAAAGGCGTTAAATCAGGATTTTTTATATTCCAGCTTGCCTGCTCCAGCTGATCCCTGGAGCTTTCATTTTTTCAGCTTTGTTTCCTGATTTTTCATGCAGATTTCTCAAAAATCCAGTTCTTCCTGGACTGGTTATGCCGGGCTTTGTCTTGGTATTGTCCTTATTGTCTATCTATTCAGCCAGGTTGACCTTCATGCGGCGATTGGAAGAATTTCGAAGATCGGCGTTTCGTCGGTTTTGATTCTTGTGCCTTATTTAGCGCTGCACCTTATCGAGACATTCACCTGGATGAAATTGTTTCCTCGAAGCATAACTGCAATACCGTTTTTCAAGCTTCTTAAAATACAGATCATTACAGAAACCGTTTCAATGACCTTGCCGGCAGGAGTAGCCGTCGGTGAGCCTCTGCGTCCATTTCTCTGTTATCGGTTTCTGAAGATTCCTCTTCCAGCCGGTGTTGCGAGCGTCGCGATCCGCAAACTCATGCTTGGCATTGCTCAGGGTCTCTATACTCTTATCGGTGCCATTGCAGGTTTTTCACTTCTGCAAAAAGCTTCTCTTCAGATGCTTGGGTTTGAGGGACTCGGTTATATTATGGCAGCCATAGGCACTGCTGTTTTTCTTTCTTTTCTTCTTCTTCTGATGCTTTTGCTCAACGGAAAAGCTGCGCACAATCTGCACGGTTTTTTGATGCGTATTCCATTCAAGAGGATTAAAACATGGCTTATAGCGAAGGAATCCGGTTTTTACGATACCGATCAGGAACTCAAGAGTTATAAAGGTCCCTTTACTGGAAGGCTCTTTATGGTACTGCTGTTCTATATTCTTGCCTGGTTTACGCTTGCCATTGAGAGTTATATTATATTGACTTTGCTGGGTGTACCTATCTCATTCGTTCAGGTACTTGCCATAGATACTTCCATTACGATACTCCGCGGATTGTTTTTTTTCATTCCTTCGGGACTCGGGGTGCAGGATCTTGGTTATCTGGCATTTTTTCAAGCTCTTGGTTTGCAGGACTTCCTTGCTTACGGTGCCGCATTTGTGCTCCTGAGGCGCTTTAAGGAGGTACTCTGGTATGCCGCCGGTTATGGGGTTATGTTTTTTTCAGGAGTGCATCTCCATGATGCAGAAGGAGGAGTGAACGGAGATTCATGAAGAAAAAGATATTATTTGTTTGCGGTTCGATGAATCAGACGACCCAGATGCATCAGATTGCAGGGTACCTGACGGATTATGACCAGTATTTTTCATCATTTTTCAGCGATGGGATTCTTGGTTCAGCCAGTGAGGCAGGGCTGCTTGAATTTACGATTATGGGCCGCAAACGCTCAGAACGTTCGCTCGAATATCTTCGTTCACATGATTTGAAGCTTGATGTCGGCGGTCTTCGGCATGAGTATGATCTTGTGGTGACATGCACTGATCTTATAGTACCGAAACACATTCGACACTGGAAAATTGTGCTGGTTCAGGAGGGAATGACGGAACCTGAAACTCTTTTTTTTCATCTCGCAAAAAACTTTCAGTGGATTCCCCGATGGATTGCCGGCACATCAACGACAGGGTTATCAGATTCTTATGCCAAGTTCTGCGTTGCCAGTGAAGGCTACCGGGAACTGTTCATTCGCAAGGGAGTAAATCCTTCCAAAATTGAGGTTACCAGTATCCCGAATTTTGACAACTGCGAGCAGTATCTGCGCAATGATTTTAAATATCACGATTACGTTCTGGTCTGCACGTCTGACAACCGTGAAACGTTTATTTATGAAAATCGCGTTAAAAATATCAGGAAGTATCTTGACATGGCTGAAGGCACTCAGCTTCTTTTCAAGCTGCATCCCAATGAAAATATTCAAAGGGCGATAAAGGAAATTGAGCAGTATGCACCTGACAGTCTTGTTTTCAGTGAAGGAAAGACCGAAGAGATGATAGCTAATTCACGGATGCTGATTGCACAGTTTTCATCCACTATTTTTGTGGGATCTGCTCTGAATAAAGTTGTCCATTGCGGTTTACCTTCCGATGTGTTAAAATCGCTTACTCCTTTACAGAATAAATCCGCCGCAAAAAAGATTGCCGATGTCTGCCGGCAGGTCATAGACGGCTGAAATAATACCTGATTATTGTTTATGCATACTGTAGCAGTCATACCTGCAAGAGGCGGGTCGAAGGGCCTGAAAAACAAAAACATTTACCCGGTGGCTGGAAAACCCCTGCTTGCATGGACTATTCTGCAGGCTTTGGCTTCAGCCAGCATTGAAAGGGTTTTTGTAACAACCGACGACCAGACGATAGCTGAGGTTGCATCAGAGTACGGGGCAGAGGTGATTGTGCGTCCTCCTGAACTTTCAGGCGACAAGGCAACCTCGGAATCGGCAATTATCCATGCCGCAGGAGTTATTGAGCGCGACCACCACATACCGATCGACATTATTGTTTTTCTGCAGGCAACTTCCCCTTTACGAAAACCACAGGATATTGATCGCGCGGTAGAGCTTTTTCTTCGGGAAGGTGCAGATTCGCTTATCTCTGTAACCAGAGCCGATGACCTTACGTTGTGGGAGTCAACAGGAGGAGAGTGGAAAAGCGTCAATTTTGATTACCGAAACCGCGGCATGCGCCAGGATCGCCCGACGCAGTTCATAGAAAATGGTTCTATCTATATATTCAATCCTGAAACACTTACGGTTTTTGGCAACAGAATCGGTGAAAAGCTTTCAGCCTATGAAATGGAGTTTTGGCAGACCTGGGAGATTGATACTCTTGAGGAAATAGATTTAATTGAGTATTACATGAATAAAAAAAACCTTGCAGTTCAGGATGTGAACTAATACAACCCTTAGATATCACTTGTTATGAATTTTTTTTTATCCACCGATCTTGTTATCGGGGTTAATGAAGCACTGAACCTGAAGGAGCATTTAGCTCAGTTGGCAGTGCAGAAACCCGGTATCATCTATGATGCCAATGTGGCAGGAAGTCTTTATTTTCAGGATGTTCTGAAAAACCTTACCTCCGCGTATACCAACTCTGTGGTATACTGCAACGAATTCGGAGGTGAGCCAACCTATGCCCATCTTGAAAATGTTGCAGAATTTTTTCGGAGCAATCCGCCAGATGCCATTGTTGCCATAGGTGGCGGCAGTACTCTTGACCTCGGCAAAGGGGTTTCTCTGCTTATGACCAACAATGTTCCGGCACTATCACTCAAAGGTTTTCCTACAGGGGTGAATGATCCTCTACCGCTTGTGACTGTCCCCTCGCTTTTGGGCAGTGGAGCCGAAGTAAGCTTCAATGCTGTGTTTATTGACGAGGCGGAAGGCCGTAAACTTGGTATAAACAGTAAAAAAAACTTTCCCAAAAAAGCGATCATTGATCCACAACTCTCAATGACTGCTCCGGTTGAGAGTGTTGTAGCTTCAGCCATGGACAGTCTTGTCCATTGCGTTGACAGCTTCGGTTCGATTAAGCATACGGCGTTAAGCAGGATTTTTGCCATTGAGGGATTTCAGCGGACTTTTTATGCCCTGCAGCAGAACCAGCTCGACCGTGCGGAATCGAGGCTCGACCTTGCCCTTGGCAGTGTTTGCGGTACGGTGGCTCTTATGAACTCCGGAGACGGGCCGACTAACGGTTTTGCCTACTATCTCGGCGTGAAGCATCGTGTACCGCATGGTCTTGCCGGTGCGATTTTTCTTAAGGAGGTGATGCGTTACAACCATATCCATGGTTATGAAAAATATGCACTGCTTAACCCCATGCGTTCATCTCCCTCACCAAAAGAGGCCACCGCTGAACTGCTTGAAGAGATGGATGAACTCTACAACCAGTTGAAGATACCTACGTTAGTCCCTTACGGTTACGGCAAGGGCAATGCCGCTGAATTCGCACACAACGCGTCGGAAGCCCTGAAAGGATCATTCTCAGGCAATCCCGTGGAGTTTACAGAAGAATCGGCAAGAGCCGTTGTTTTTCAATTAACTTAAAAAGAACAGGACAATATTATGGCGGGTGCAGAACTTATCGGTCGTGAAGAGCTGGCCGAAATACAGGAACTTTTCAGCAGGGATAAGGTCAATCTCTATCGTTACGGCGGAGGTAATTATAAAGCGAGAGAGTTTGAGGAAAAATTTGCAGCATGGATAGGGGTGAAGTATGCCCATGCGGTGTCTTCGGGGACAGCTGCTATTCATTGTGCTCTTGCCGGTGCAGGAATCGGGCCTGGTGATGAGGTCATAACAACGGCATGGACCTTTATTGCCCCTGTTGAGGCCATCAGCGCTCTCGGTGCAGTGCCAGTGCCGGTGGAACTTGATGAAACCTACCATCTCGACCCCAGGGAAGTTGAAAAAGCTATTACTCCGGCAACTAAAGCAGTCGTTGCCATTCCGATGTGGGCTTCACCGAAAATGGATGAGCTCTCCGAAATCTGCAAAAAGCACAACCTGATCCTCATCGAGGATGCCGCTCAGGCACTTGGAGCCTCCTACAAAGGCCAGAAGCTCGGTACCTTTGGCTCTGTAGCCTCATTTTCATTTGATGCAGGCAAGACTCTCCATACCGGCGAGGGCGGAATAATTGTCACCAACGACAAAGATATCTATGATCGGGCTGCAGAATTTTCCGATCACGGCCATATGCATCAGCCTGGTCTGCCGAGAGGTAAAGATCCACGGAGGGCAAAAGGTCTGAATTTGCGCATCAGCGAAGTGACTGCGGCAATCGGTCTTGCCCAGCTTGCCAAAATAGAGACCATTCTTTCAACAGCGAAAGAGAACAAGCGTAAAATCAAGGATGCAATCCGTCATGTTGATAACATTATTCTGAGACCATTCAGTGATGAAGCCGGCTCGCAGGGGGATACCCTGATTTTCAGGGTCAGAAACCGTGAGGCTGCTCTCCAGTTCGAAGCTCACCTGACCGAGCATGGTTTTGGAACCAAGATTCTGCCTGAGGCACTTGACTGGCATTATGCAGGAGTATGGGGTCACCTTCTTGGTGAATACGACCGGTACAGTATTGCCGATCTTGAAACGCTCTGGCCGAAAACCGGCATCATGCTCCGCAGCAGTATCTGTCTCAATATTCCAGTGTTGATTGATGATGCGACAATTGACAAACTTGTTAAAGCGATCATTTCCGGTGCGGCAATAATAGGATAGACGGGTCTTTTCTGGAAGATTTTCATGTAACGAAAAAGCCTGCGTAATGCAGGCTTTTTGTTGCTGGAGGCGAAGAGCGGATTCGAACCGCTGTAGAAGGTTTTGCAGACCTCTGCCTAACCACTCGGCCACTTCGCCGTAACAGGATTGTTAAGGTAAGAAAAAGATGGTATCAAACAAAAGCTTTGCAAGGTTAAACGGTTTTTTTTCGGGATTTGCCGGAATACCTTTCAAACAGGTTCGCGCTTGTCGATTGTGTGATATATTAAAACTCAATGTATGGATGAAGAACACTTAAGTATTGCAGAAGAGAATGGTTCCGGATTATAAAATGACGCGAGTTCTCAAGATTGTAGCACTCTTTGAAACACTCAAAGGGTTTCTGGGGCTTTTTACCGGAATAGCTGTTTTTTTTATGACTCATCAGAATATTCAGGTCTATGCAGGTCATTTGGTACAGAATCTGCATCTCAATCCTGCACATTCATTCTCAAAAGTTATTATCGAAGCTGCAGGGAATCTGACCGATAACCGTATACGTTTTATTGTTCTTATTGCCTTGCTTTATTCGCTCATGCGTTTTGTTGAAGCTTACGGATTATGGTTTGCAAGGCGATGGGCTGAATGGTTCGCTCTGATCAGCGGATGCGTCTACCTTCCAATTGAGCTCTATGAGCTGGCAAAAGGCTTTACATGGCTAAAGATAGGGCTTGTCATGATCAACCTCATTGTGGTGCTTTACATGGCTTTTGTTCTTAAACATAACGAGCGGGCAAAATTGCTGAAAAAACAT
Source organism: uncultured Chlorobiaceae bacterium (assembly GCA_903940125.1). GTDB lineage: Bacteria > Bacteroidota > Chlorobiia > Chlorobiales > Chlorobiaceae > Chlorobium. The sequence continues at coordinate 14,141 of CAJAJL010000043.1, forward strand.
CTCGAAAAGTTGTGATTCTTTTTTTATGACCGACATCCTCTTTTTTTCAATCCTGCTTCTGCTTGTTGCTCTGCTTGTTGTTGCGGTCATGCGCCTTAATTCGAAATCCCGGGAGCTTGAAAATCTCAGAATCAGACAGGCTCGCCTTGAAGCGGATCTTGCGAACGAGCAGCGGAGTGCCGCGGAAAAAACAGCCATGATGCAGGAATCTGAATCCCGTTTAAAAAAAGAGTTTGAAAACCTTTCCAACAGGATTTTTGAGGAGAAGGGGAGGGTGATCGGGCTGGAGAACCGTGAACGTATGGATGCCATTCTGCAGCCCCTTCGCGAGCAGATTGATACCTTCCGTAAAAGGGTTGATGAGGTACACTCTATCGATACTGAGCTTTCAGGACGTCTTGTCGAGCAGGTGCGCCAACTGCAAGAGTTGAGCGGGAAGGTGAGTGACGATGCCAATCTGCTTGCACAAGCGATCAAGGGTGACTCCAAAAAACAGGGGGATTGGGGCGAAATGATTATCGAGCGGATTTTTGAAGCTTCCGGACTGGTCAAAGGTCGTGAATACTTGGCCCAGGAGAGCTTTCTGCATGAGGATGGATTGCTGAAACGTCCCGATTTTGTGGTATTGCTCCCTGCCGGCAAGGCTGTTATTGTTGACTCAAAGGTTTCCCTGACCGCCTATGAACGCTTTTGTCGCTGTGAAGAGGACGCTCAACGTCAACAGGCCATGAAAGAGCATGTAGGTTCTGTCCGTCGCCATATAGCCGAACTGCAGACAAAAGAGTACAGCGGTATCGGAGGCAACAGAACCCTTGACTTCGTCATCATGTGCATTCCTCTCGAACCGGCCTGGCATGCTGTCATGCAGGCTGATCCCGAACTGCTCTACGATCTTGCGGGGAAAAATGTTGTCGTGTGCGGCCCGACCACGCTTATGATAACTCTCAAGCTTATTTCGCAAATCTGGCGACGGGAGAATGAGAACCGTCATGCAGAGCTTATCGCCGAAAAGGCCGGGAAGATCTACGATCAGGTTTTTCTTGTCATTGAGGCTATGACGGATACACGAAAAAAGCTTTCGGGTGTATCGGACTCGTTTGATCTGGCGCTGAAACGCATCAAAGAGGGACGTGGTAATCTTGTGGGCAGGGTTGAGGAGATACGCCGGCTAGGAGCCAAGGTTAACCGGCAGTTACCAAATGACCTTACTCAGGAAGCAGAAACCGATGCTGACTGAAATAGCCTTGCTGTCGAACTGATTTTTTTTCCCTTCTGTCTCTTGATTCGATTTGTTGTGATGGATACTGTGCCTTACATTCTTACTTATAAGAAATTCTTACAATAAAGGAGCCAACATGCACATCGCAAGAATCACTGCCAAAGGCCAAACAACCATCCCTGTCTCAATACGCAAAGCTGCCCATATGAACACTGGCGACACTCTAGCGTTTGAACTCAAAGGAGATCATGTAATTATCAGAAAAATCAAATCACCAGCAGATGAATATCTGAAAGGAATAGAGGAAACTCTTAGTGAATGGTCTTCACCCGAAGATGAGGAGGCATGGAATGCACTTTGAGCCGTTTGATGTTGTTATCGTTCCTTTTCCCTTTACCGAAAAACTGGCGGTAAAACGTCGCCCAGCATTGGTCGTTTCGGGTAACTCATTCAACAATCAGCATGATCATCTCATTCTGGCCATGATTACGACAGCAAAAAACAGTATATGGACTAGTGATATTCAATTGCATGACTGGAAGAGTGCAAATTTGATAGTCCCTTGCAAGGTTCGTTTCAAGCTTTTTACGCTTGACAAACAACTCATTACTGATCGCCATGGGATTCTGTCACAATCAGATAAAGACGCTGTCAAGCTTGCCATGAAGCACTATCTGGCAATCGAGTAAAAGAGATATAGCCCCTTATTTATTGACATGAGTGAAAACCTTACAACCTTGATTCGTCATAGGCCTTGATATCCCGTTCGATATTTAAGCCTTCGCTATTGAGGGCTACCTGAAGGTCATAATCCATCTGAAGTCCAAACCAGAAATGGGCGGGTGTGCCGAAATATCGTCCCAGCCGAAGGGCGGTTTCGGCCGTAATACTCCGTTTTCCTGCTATAATATCGTTGATGCGCCAAACCGGAATGTGGATATCCTCTGCAATTCTCTTTTCGGTAAGGTTCATAGGTGTGATGTACTCCTCGAGGAGTACAGTTCCCGGATGAAGCGGTGCTATTTTCTTCACAATCATGAATCAATTTCCTCATAGTAACCTGAATTTGCAATCATAGAGCGGTGTACATCAGGTTACTATTTTATTATTGATTTCATCTTCTTTTTTCTTCCAGTTCAACTAAAATCAAGACATTATCTCTTCTTATTTTTTCCCCTTATCAAAAAAGCATCTTTATCACTTGCTCAAAGGAGGAGCTATATTTGATTATTCCAATTTTACTTTTAGAAGAGAAGTATCCTTGCGGGGGGAAGCGTTGTCGGAATTACCGGATTAATGGTGGAATTCAGGAACTATTTAATAAATTAGCTATTGGCAACTTTGTTTCTTGCTCCCTCGTTTGGAAAGCAGCTTCAGTGGTACGGTATTTCATTTTTTGAAGTAATGTGAGGTAATGCACTCATGCCGCAAAAGCAACACACCAGGAATAAATCAACCTTTTCATCTGATTTGAGATGTCTCGCTGAAGAGCGTCATCAACTTCTTCAAGTCAAAAAACCGGATTTCTCCTCTTCACCTGAGGAAATATTACGGATGATTCATGAGCTTGAGATTCATCAGATCGAACTCGAAATGCAGCAGGAGGAGCTGGAACAGTCAAAAATTAAGCTGGAGAAGAGTCTTAAACGGTATACCGATATTTATGATTTTTCCCCTCTCGGTTATCTGACGATAGCACGCGACAGTTCGATACTTGCATTGAACTTGACGGCTGCAAAGATGCTTGGCACTGAACGCTCGCGGCTGCTGAATAAAAAACTGGTTTATTTTGTCGCTTCTGAAGACCATCATGCGTTTACTGCACTCATCAATAAGGTATTCCAAAATCCACAATCAAAACACTCTCAGTCACTTCGTTTGAAAGGAGCCGGAAGCTTTGATCTGCCCGTGAGTATTGATGCCGTCATCAGTGAAAACGGTGATGAATGCCAGGTTATCCTCTCTGATATCACCAGCTTTAAAGAGATAGAACATGCAATGCTTGTCACGAATGAACGTATGCATCTTATTATGGATGCAACTCATTCCGGCACATGGGAGTGGGATTTAGAAACCAACAGACACATCTGGTCGGATAACGTTTGGTCAGCGATTGAAAGTTTTGGTTTGAAACAAGCTTCCCGTAATGCCACATTTGAGCTATGGAAAGAATTAATTGTGCCTGAGGACAGAGACATGATTGAAAAGATCGTGCTCGATGCTGTAAAAAAAGAGGAGGAATTCACCATAGAATGGCGTGTCCGGGACAGTTCCGGCAGGGATCACTGGGTATTGTCCAAAGGCACACCTTTAAAAGGGGATGATGATAAGGTCACGCGTTACGGAGGAATGCTTACCGATATAACAGAATTGAAAAAGGTTCAGGAAACATGCAATAAAGCGCAGGCGCTCAATAAAACCATTATCGACAGTATTCCCGGTCCTTTTTACATAATCGATGCGAAAGGCTTCTATGCAGGCTGGAATGCTTTTGACCGTGATGTCATTGCCGGGAAAACGGAAAGCGAGATGGCGAATATGCAGGTGATTGCAACCGTTCATCCAGAAGATCGGGCACTCATTCAGGACAAGATTACAGATGTATTTGAGCAAGGTGTTGACGTAAGTGTAGAGGGGAGAGTACTTCTTCGTGGCGGACCTGAATTTCGCTGGTTTGTAATGAGTGCGCGGAGAGTAATAATTGATGGTAATTCCTTTCTGATAGGTATAGGCACTGACATCACGGCCCGTAAAAAAATTGAAGATGTGCTGCTGTTTCTATCACATACGAGCTACCTTTCGCAGGATGAACCGTTTTTTAATACCCTTGCCCGTTACCTTGCCGAGTGTCTCGACTTGGACCTTGCCTGTATTAACCTTCTTGAAGAAGACGGTTTGACAGCCAGAACACTTGCATTCTGGTGTGACAACCATTTCGAAGATAATGAGGAATACAAACTGAAAGACACACCCTGTGGTGATGTCGTCAGAGATGATATCTGCTGTTTCCCTTCGGATGTCAGCCAGACTTTTCCACACGATCAGTTACTTAGGGAGCTGCGAGCTGAAAGTTATGTCGGAGTAACTCTCAGGGATCACTCCGGTAACCCGATCGGTCTGATCGCCGTCATCGGACGACGCCCGCTTACCGATCACCTGATGGCTGAGGCTATTCTGAAAATGGTTTCAGTCCGTGCTTCCGGAGAACTGGAACGATTGCTGAACGAAAATGCATTACGGAAAAGTGAGAAAAAATACCGGGAGCTCTTTGAAAGAGTCCCGATTGGACTATATCAGATTACATTGGACGGCAAAATAATGAGCGCAAACCAGGGTTGTCTCGATCTAAGCAGATGCCCGGCTTCAGAAATAAACGCATGGTTTGAACAGGATACAACGAAATTCTACGTTCACCCGGAAGATGGCGTGCAACTGAGGGATATGATCCAGAAACAAGGCTTTGTGAATAATTTTGAAGCAGAGTTCGTTCGCATGGACGGCACGATTGCCTGGCTGAGTAACACTGCAAAATTTGTGCGAGGTGAAAATGGATACCCGGATGTTATCGCCGGCTCATTAATCGATGTCACCAAACGCAAACATGCCGAGGATGAGTTGAAAAAGCTGAGTGTTGCGATAACGCAGAGCCCGGCGGTTGTTATGATTACTGATTATGAAGGAAATATCGAATATGTGAACCCTTCTTTTTCGCTGTTGACAGAGTACAGGATCGAAGAGGTGAAAGGAAAGAATCCCAAAATTCTTCAGTCAGGTCTGATGCCGAAAGATGTGTATAAAAATCTCTGGGACACAATTCTTTCAGGAAATATCTGGCAGGGTGAATTACAAAACAGGAAGAAAAACGGTGAACTTTACTGGGAACAGGCGGTCGTTTCGGCCATTAGAAATGAAAACGGCAAGATCACAAATTTTGTGGCAGTAAAGGAGGATATCACAGAAAAGAAAAAACTATGGGACGACCTTGTCGAGGCAAAAGAAAAAGCAGAGGAGAGCGACCATCTTAAAAGCGCGTTTCTGGCTAATATCAGCCATGAAATACGCACTCCGATGAACGGCATTCTCGGTTTTTCAGAACTGCTTAAGGAACCGCATCTGTCCGGCGATGAACAGCAGGAATATATTGACATCATCCAACAGAGCGGCGAGCGTATGCTCAACCTCATTAATGATCTTATTGATATTTCCCGCATTGATGCCAAGGAGATTGTGCTGCGTCTATCTGAAACATCACTTAATAAGCAGCTTTATGATCTCTGTGCTTTTTTCAAACCCGACGCTGACAAAAAAGGATTGATGCTGAACTGCAGCTATGGACTTCCTGACAGCGAAAGCATCATAGAAACTGACGCTAAAAAACTTGAGCAGGTACTTACCAACCTTATACAGAATGCTCTAAAATTCACCAATGAAGGACACATTGATATCGGGTATACGAGAACTGACGCTATGCTCGAGTTTTTTGTGGCAGATACCGGTATAGGTATTCCGGAGGAGATGAAAGAGAGCGTTTTCGACCGTTTCAGGCAGGTTAACAACTCTCTTTCCCGTCCCCATGAAGGAGCAGGTCTCGGACTGAGCATATCCAGGGCATTCGTTGAGATGCTTGGAGGCGCGATCAGGGTTGAGCCTGCAGAGAGCGGAGGTGCAAGATTTCTGTTCACACTTCCGTACACCCTTTCCGAATCCAAGGTATTACGATGTGATGAGGAAGATGGGAATACTCATGGATCTACTGAGTTATTATCTCGATTGACTGTTCTTGTAGCTGAAGATGACGAAATATGCAGACAGCTTTTGCAAAACAGCCTGAAAGGTGAAAATTTCACGATTCTGTTTGCCGGGAACGGAAGGGAAGCTCTTGAACTGATTGAGCAACATCCAGAAATAGATATCGTGCTTATGGACATCAAAATGCCTGAAATGAACGGATATGATGCGACCAGGCTGATCAAGCAAACACATCCGGAGCTTCCTGTTATTGCCCAGACAGCATTTACATCACTCGAAGACAGAAAAAAAGCACGAGAAGCCGGCTGCGAATACTTTATTACCAAACCCATCAAGAAAAGCGAGCTTCTTGAAATTATGCAGAAACTGCTTCATCAGTAAATCGCATTTTATTTTAGGCAAATACTTGTGGGGCAAATACTTGTGGTCATCGTCCTGTCTTCAACGAAATGCTGCCACTGTTCTGCTGGTGCCGCCAATTACCATGGTGCCGTTCCAGAACCTGCTTGTTCCCGCTGGAGCTGTACTTCCTTCAAGCAGAACAATTACTGGTTTTATCCGTCGCGTATCGCATTCTGCAAACCTGGCATGGTTCAAGACTGAGAGATCATCCGCGGTAATTACTGTGCTGTCCTTGAACTCCGAGAAGAGGTTTTCCTCATCCTGCAGTGCCTGTGTTATTTGGTCGATGCTGAACTGGCCTGATATGTCGATGTAATACATGCTCATATTGCCTCCTAATTCACGAGGTGGTTATTCTTGAAGATGGTGAAAAGGTCCTGGATTTTAGTTTCATCGTGACCTCGCTCTCTGAGTATGGCTCTCAACTGTTTTTTAGCGGCCTGCAGATCTTTGAAACTCAACCCATTGAGGCCTAAATCGCTCAGTAAGGTCTGAGTTTTGGGAAGATCTTTGGTGATATCTGTAAGCCCCTCGATAGCATCTCCAATTTTTTTGTTCTGTGTGCGAGCTTGACTGGAAAGAAGTCGGGAAATTCTTGCCCGCGTGATACCCTCTATTTCTTCAGTGGCATTCTTTTCCTGGGCACTGGCCGTAACCTGGATTGCATTGATGGCACCGAACAACGTGCCTGCATAATAATATGAATCAAGTTCTGTTATTGCCTGTTCGACGCTATATATTTCAAGAGGTTTGCCCATGCCCTGCAAAATCGACAGGAGTACCTGTTTTCGCTGTGCATTCATAGCGGCAATGAGGGCCGGCATGGTCTTTTCATAATAATAGTGCTTGTCAATGGCACTCTTCGAGCCTGCAAGAGTGGCAGATATGGCCGAAAGCGCAGTTCTTGTACTGGCGGGTGTCAAGGCCGTCCCTGCGATGTTCAGCGACAGGATTGCTACATCGCTTGCAGAGTCGATGAACTGTCTTTCGGCGTTTAAGCTTTTAATGAACTGAAGATAGCGCAGATTCATCATTACCAGACGACCGGCAATCATTTTATCCCGTTTCTCAATTGTCGCACCGCCTTCGTACACATTTTTGATAGCAACAGCACTGCTGAACTCGGTTTCAAGCGCTTTCAGATCCTGCATGACATCAAAGGATGGTACCGGACCTCCACCATCCCTTACGGTTGAGCATCCGAACAAAGAAAATAAAACGATTACCAACAATGATAATGAAATGCCTCGACTCATATTTATATCTCCTCAGTCAGTCAAAACGCCAGTAGTTATTGTTTAGACGTAAAAAAAACTTTTACCTGTTCTGCATGAAATATAATGGATTTTCATATGCGCAACGTGTAGATTTAAGCAAAATTTAAGAACCTTTTAATTGCCGTTTAAGATGCCTTGGAGTATTGTAACAGTTGTAGCTCAAAATATCGCACCTGCGATTGAAGCGTTACTTTAATAATCATCAATAGTCAAAAAACGAGGTAAACAATGCATAATATTTTACGCGCTCTTTTTATTGCAATACTTTCTCTGGTGCTTTCCAATAATGCAGTATTTGCTGAAACTGATGCTAAAAGCTTTCTCATAAGCGGCGAGGCAAAGTTTAAAGCAAAGGATTACAATGGTGCTATTTCAGATTACACAAAAGCATTGGAACTTAAACCAAGATTTGCTGAGGCGTATCTCAATCGAGGGTTTGCCAAACGATCCATAGGTGATATCGAAGGAGCAAAAGGAGACTTTAAAAAATCTATAGATGTTGATCCCACCCCTAAAGATGCAGCAGCTTATTATCAACGTGCTCTTGCAAAATTCGCTCTCGGAGATAAAGATAGTGCCTTGTCAGACTTTAAAAGGGCGGCAGATCATGGAGACAGCAACGCGAAAGCATGGTTAAAAGATAATGGGTATAAATAGTGGCAGATAGCTTAACAATCCGGCTTCGTTGATAACTCAACGAAGCTTTTTTTGCTGTTGATTCTTGCGGAGATCTCGTTGAGTTTTATGCCGGTGGCAGCAGTCCAACTGGATTCAGTTATTTATTCTGCGCAGATAGGCGGGTGTATCCGGCAAACCTTTTTGAATTTTATCGGCGCTGAGTTCTTTAGTGCTTGTAAATAATGGATTTTGTTTCTGGGGATCTGCTTCATCAGTCGTTTTCTGCCTTCGGATATATGCCGGAATGGAGTAATCAGTTGTGGAAGATGTCTTTGCGCCATGACCTGCAGTGTCTGATATAGGATGTTTTCCTGATCCTGGAGACTCCTGCCATGGCTCTTCAATCGTCTTTCTTTTGAATCCGGTTATTATCACCGTTACTCTTGTTTCACCCGAAATACCTGCTTTGTCAATGTAGCCGTTGATAATGGTACTTTCACTACCGACCTGCTCCTCAATATAGGTCATGGCCTCAGACATGTCTCTCATGGTGACTTCACCTGTAATGTTCACCAAGACACCTTTTGCGCCCTTCACCAAAATGCCGTCAAGCTGCAGATTGTTGAAAGCATCGGTTGATGCTCTCAGGGCACGTCGTTCGCCCGATGCAACAGCCGTTCCGATAACTGCGTCGCCCGCTCCCTTCAAGAGACCGCACAGGTCACCAAAGTTGACATTGATATGTCCCCGGCTGTTGAGAATGTCCGCAATCCCTTTCGCAGTTCTGAACATGACATCATTCGCCAGATTGAAGGCTTCTTTGACGGTTGTGTTCTCCTCGGCGCCATTCATAATCTTTTCGTTATCGACCAGTATAATTGTGTCTATATAGTTGCGAAGCTCAGCAATGCCATCCTCAGCTGTCTTTGCTTTCATTTTACCTTCGCAGTTGAATGGCTTCGTTACAAGCCCAACGGTGAGAATGCCCATATTTCTTGCAATAAGGGCAATCAATGGGGCGGCCATGGTTCCGGTATCTTTACCCATACCTGCAGCAATAATGACAATATCCGCCCCGTGCAGTTGAGCTGCAATGTGCTCCCGGTCATCTTCAGAAAACAGAGGGTTGTTCAAAGGGCTTTTCGTAAAAGTAACGCCAAAATCAATTCCATTCACTTCGTTATTACCGATTCTCACTCGTACCGGAGCTTTGGAATTCAGCAGCTCCTGAGGCTCTGTATTGAATGCGATATATTCAACTCCGTTGATTTCATTCTCAATCATCGTGTTTAATGCATTGCAACCACAACCGCCGACACCGACGATTTTGATGGTTATTCCTTTGCATTCAGCGTTCTCAAACAATCCAGGGTCCAGTTCGAATGCCATTTTTTACAGCCTGTTTTTTTATGGTTGGTCTATGAAATAAATGTACTGAATGTAACGCAACTAACCCTTGCTTTCACTCTTATGAGGAAAAATACAGGCATGGAGGGATTATTAAAATAAAATATTGTTTTGTTCTTAATTGATACTATATTAATATCAATTAAAAGAACTGCTATGAAAGTACTCACAAAAAATACGGATTACGCCATACGGGCCTTGCTGGCGCTTGCTGCAAAGAAGGGGAGGTATCTGTCGGCAAAGTCTATTGCTACTGAGAACGATATCCCTTACCAGTTTCTGCGTCGTCTGTTGCAGGAGATGATTCGCCACGACCTGATAGTTTCAAAAGAGGGTGTTCAGGGCGGTTTTATGATGGAAAAGGATCCGGATACCATAAGCGTGACACAACTGATTGAAATTTTTCAGGGCAAGGTGCAGGTGTCGGAGTGCATGTTTCGCAAGCAGATTTGCGGCAATCGTGCACGCTGTGTTCTTCGCCATGAGATTATGCGTATTGAGCAGGTTGTGCAGAGCGAGTTTGAAAAGGTTACCATCGGCAAACTGCTCAGGGATCTTGCAGGTGCGGCATTGAAACCATAATAAAGGAGTTACCCACGATGAAACGACAGATTATCACTATAGATGAAAAACGATGTACCGGATGCGGCGACTGTATTCCAGGTTGTCCCGAGGGGGCGCTGCAGGTGATTGACGGGAAAGCCCGTCTTATCAGCGACCTTTTTTGCGATGGACTTGGAGCCTGCATCGGCCACTGTCCGACAGGAGCGATGAAGATTGAAACCCGTGAGGCTGAACCCTATGACGAAAAGCGCGTCATGCATGAGAGCATTGCAAAGGGCGGCCCCAATGTCATAGCAGCTCATCTGCACCATCTGATGGATCACGGCCAGAGCGACTTTGTGCAGCAGGCGCTTGAATACCTCGAAGAGCAGGGAATTGTGAATCCGCTGGAACGTGAAGGCGCCCGCCAACCGGCAACGCAGCATGCTCATGCAGGTCACCACCATGCCGCGCACGCCGGCGGATGTCCAGGCAGCAGGACCATAGACTTCAACGCTTATGGAAAATCCGATGCAGCGGTTGCTACGAAGCCGGAAGCACCTGTTCAAAGCGCACTCCGCCAGTGGCCGATTCAGCTTCACCTTGTTTCACCTCAGGCTCCCTATTTCCAGGGTTCCGATCTCTTGCTGGCAGCCGATTGCTGCGCATTTGCTGTCGGCGACTTCCATGGCACCTTCATGAAGGGTAAAAGTCTTGCGATAGCCTGTCCTAAACTTGATTCAGAGATGGACATCTACATTGACAAACTTGCCGCCATGATCGATATGTCACATATCAATACCATCACCGTTGCCATCATGGAGGTGCCCTGCTGTGGCGGTCTGATGTCGATTGTCGCCGAAGCGCAACGAAAAGCCAGGCGTAAGGTGCCGGTAAAAAAGGTGGTTATCAGTCTGCATGGTGAGACAATATCCGAAGAATGGGTATGAAACGGGTCTGCAATTTTGTTATAAAACAGTAATGAGGAAAGATCAATGCTGAAAGATGCGATGGGTGGATACAGGGGAACGGCCACGGAGATCAGCCGTATCATTGCCGAACATCCTGAGAACGCCGAAGCATACTATGATCGGGGTAATGCCCGGAGCAGTTGCGAAGACTACGATGGCGCTATCGGTGATTTCACCATGGCACTGAAAATAGGCCTCCGGTTCCGTGAAGCTATAACCGCATATGGGAATCGAGGTATGGCAAGGATGAAGAGTGGTGATCTGGATGGCGCCATGCTGGATTTCAGCGAGATCATCGATCGAAAGCCAACCAACAGAAGGCTGTTGTGTACGGCGTATAAGAACAGGGCGATAGTGAAAGAAAAAATGGGTGATGGCGAGGAAGCTGCAGGAGACAGGAAAATGGCTCTGATACTGTCACCGGATGGAAAGAAACAATAACCAATAATGGAGGAAAGAACGATGGGAATGTCATGTAATCAATGTCAGGAAAGTGTCCATGGCACAGGTTGTACGGTGCGAGGGGTATGCGGAAAAGATGATTCTACGGCTCAACTTCAGGATGTGCTGGTCTATGCGACCGAAGGCCTTGCACTGGCTGCCGAAAAAATGGAGGGAAGCATCTCAAGAAAGGCAGGTCAGCTCATCAGCGAGTCGCTCTTTGTCACGGTCACCAACACCAATTTTGACGAGGATGCCATAGTAGCCCAGATTTGCAGGACTCTGGAGATGCGTGATGAACTGAACGCAACGCTCCATCATCTGCCACATCATGATGCCGCACATTGGACCGGCACTACCGCGGATGATTTTTTTTCCAAAGCCCTTACCGTCGGAATCAAGAGCCTGAGTGAAAATGAAGATCTGCGCTCATTGAAAAGCCTTGTGCTGTATGGTCTGAAGGGTCTTGCAGCCTATACCGACCACGCGGCAGTGCTCGACTATCATGATGACGACATCTATGCTTTTTATGTTAAAGGTCTTGCGGCACTCACCAAAGAGCTGTCGGCGGATGAACTGACCGGACTGGTGCTGGAGACCGGTGGCATAGCCGTTAAGGCAATGGCCCTGCTTGACAAAGCGAACAACACTACCTATGGACATCCTGAAATCACAACGGTAAAGACTGGTGTCGGCAACAACCCTGGTATACTGATTTCCGGCCATGACCTGCGCGATATGGAAGAGCTTCTGAAGCAGACAGCCGGTACAGGCGTTGATGTCTATACCCACTGTGAAATGCTTCCGGCTCACTACTACCCGGCATTCAAAAAGTATCCTCACTTCGTCGGCAACTATGGCGGCTCCTGGTGGCAGCAGGACAAAGAGTTCGCAACCTTCAACGGTCCGATCCTCATGACCACCAACTGCATTGTTCCTGTCCGTGAATCCTACCGCAACCGGATGTTTACCACCGGTATGGCCGGTTACCCGGGACTGAAGCATATCCCTGCAAGGCCTGATGGAGGTCAGAAAGACTTTTCAGTGCTTGTCAATCTGGCAAAAACGTGTCAGCCGCCGAAAGAGCTTGAAAATGGCACCATCACCGGCGGATTTGCACATCATCAGGTGCTTGCACTTGCCGACAAGGTGGTTGAAGCCGTCAAGAGCGGAGCTATCAAGCGTTTTGTGGTCATGGCCGGCTGTGACGGACGTCATGCTTCACGCAAGTACTATACCGACGTTGCAGCAGCACTGCCGAATGACACGATCATCCTGACCGCGGGATGTGCCAAGTACCGCTACAACAAGCTTGAGCTTGGCGATATCGGCGGCATACCACGTGTGCTTGATGCCGGTCAGTGTAACGATTCCTATTCTCTGGCGGTAATTGCCCTGAAACTGCAGGAAGTTTTTGCACTTGATGATATCAACGATCTGCCGATCTCCTTCGATATTGCCTGGTATGAGCAGAAGGCCGTCACAGTGCTGCTTGCCTTGCTCTATCTTGGGGTAAAAGGCATTCGTCTTGGACCGACACTTCCCGAGTTCCTGACACCGAACGTGGCAGCCGTTCTGGTCGAAAAGTTCGGCATCAAGCCAATCGGCACTGTTGATGCTGATATTGAAGCCATGATGGTTGGAGCCTGATCAGTATACGATAGCGTAGAAGAGGTTTTTTTTGATTTCATTCATAACAAACTGAAAACTTTTTTCGTTGTTCCACCAGAACAGCGGGTTCCACCATAGAGGTTTTGTTGGCACCAGGATGAATTTCAGTGATGTTCCGTCAAGCGCCTTGCTCCAAGTCTGGTAAAGACGGAGCATGTGCGGCGGGTCACTAACGACGATTGCGCTTTTCCATCCTTGTTCTTCCATGGTGTCAGCAGTGTTCTCAGCCTCTTCCCAGGTCGTAGTGGACAAAGCATCGACCGTAATTGCCTTTTTCGGGACTCCAAGGGCCACCATTCGCCGTACCCGCCAGTTTGGATGACTGGGATGGTAAAATCGTTCGTCAATACCCGTAACAATAACATGGGAGGCATATCCAGCATTGTACAATTCGGCTCCTTTGTGTACCCTGAGTCCGTTGTCTCCTCCCAGCACAATAATGACATCTGATTTTTCAGGATTTCCCGCATGATAGGAAACAATAAAACCAAGGCTTAAAAAAAAGATCACTGAGGCGGAGCATAGAGAGAGCAGTAAAATCAAAGTCAGTTTAAAAAAGACTTTCATAGCCTAAAAGGGGATGTTAAACATGCCGGATAATAATCATTTTTCGGAAACCTTACAGCAGCGTTGGGGCAGGTAAAAGAGGAATGTGGCAATTGTTCAAAATGTGAAAGAGGATCGACGGATAATCCGAGGAAAATCCGTCGATACGTATCAAAGCGTGATATCAGGAAGGTTCGGTGATTTCGGCAGTGGCTTCTGGCGGGGCTGAGGGAACGGGCAATTTATCTGCATGAGGGTTAAGCAGCCGCACTGCCCCTGCAAAGCGTTTGTCGAAGTAACTTTGCTTTAATCTATCTTCGGTGATGCCTTTTGAGAGCGATGAATGAATAAAAGTATCGTTGCCGATGAATATCCCGACATGATTGATTTGCTGGCCATGTGTCTGAAAAAACACCAGATCTCCGGGTTGAAGATCATTCTTGGCGACTTTATTGCCGATTGCTGACATCTCTCTTGATGAACGGGGAAGGTGCATGTTGAATGCCTTGTCGTACATGAAACGAACAAAACCCGAGCAGTCAAAACCGGAAGGGGTTTGGCCTCCAAATCTGTATCTTGTTCCGAAATAATGGATGACATCATTAAAAAACGTCCCCATGTGACCAAAGGTCTGATGGGATTGTTCGGAACTGTTTGTCGATTCTTGTGGTTTTACTGCTGTTTCTGATGGAAGGTCGCAAAAAGCGGTTGCCGGTTGTGCAAACTGAAGCGATGATAAAGCAAAGAAAAGAGCAAGATAACGGAATGGTTTGACTTTGGTTTTCAGAAAAATATTTGCACGAAAAGGTGAGGGTAGTGATGGATGCAAAGGCATAGGCTCTGTGTTTTAGGGTGTTCAGGGCTTTGTCTTATAATAAAAAAGTTATTCTTAAAGTATAAGCAGATATCAGGAAATATCCCAATGTTTTACGGTTAAAAAGGAGTTTTTCCTATTTAACATGAGGTAATGCTTTTCAAGATACTTCAGAAACCGACGCATGAATAAGAGAAAGCCGGAACTCTCTCTGGGAGTTGTGATCACCGGAGGAAGTGCAGGGCTTGGTTATGCTCTGGCTTCAGCGTTTCTTTCGGCGGGTGACCGTGTTGTGATTTGCGGGAGAAACCTGCATAGGCTTGAAATGGCATTGCAGTCGCTCCATCAGGCTTTTCCGAGGGGAGAGGTTTATGGAATGGTGTGTGATGTTGGATGTCCTGATGGAGGAAGTGCACTTGCAGGGTTTGCTTCGCATCGTTTAGGAAGAGTTGACCGATGGATTAATAATGCCGGTACAGCGGGGCAATTGAAACGACCTTTATGGGATCTTGATTCAGAGGATATTATGGAAACCTGTACGACAAATCTTTCCGGATCCATAGTGATGTGTGCGGAAGCTGTTAAACTTATGATGAATCAACCGCCTTCACCACAAGCGATCTACCATATTTTCAACATGGGTTTTTCACCCATCGGAGCGGCCTTTTCGCGTTCCGCATTGCATCATAAAGCTTCGAAAAGGGGAGTGGCGGAATTGACACATTTTCTTTCCGGAGAGTTGAAGAGTGCTGGGCAAACAAGTATAGGAGTTCATCAACTCAGTCCGGGACTTGTGTTGACTGAACTTCTGCTTAAAGATGCATCACCAGAAGCCAAAAGGTTTTTCGGAGTTGTTGCAGAAAGCCCGTATAAGGTTGCAGATACTCTTATGCCAAAAATACGATCGATTACCGGCCGCAATCGTACTATCAGATATCAGCCATTGATGGTGACGCTTCTCCGGGCGATAACCGGAATTTCAGGTTATTATCGGAGGTCATAGCGTAAAATACCTTTCATTTTTTGCCGGAGTTTTCATAAATTACAAAACTGATAATTTACAGGAGTCTGAAGCCTCGCGCAATCTTTTTTCAAGCCAATGATGAAGCATTCGTGCTCTATTCTTTTATTGATGTTCTTCCTTTTTGCGGGTTGTTCCGGAAAGAACGTTGAAAAGACAGGAAAAGAGCATGCTCTGAATCGCCAGTTAAAGATCGGTCTGGTTTTTGACGTCGGCGGAAGAGGAGATAAATCATTCAATGATTCAGCATATAACGGACTGGAACTTGCCAAGCAAAAACATGGTATAACTTTTCTTTATGTTGAACCGCAGGGAGAGGGAGCAGACAGAGAGGCCGCGTTGCGCCAGATGGCTGCAGATCCGGATATCGGTTTGATTATTGGAGTTGGTCTTCTGTTCAGCGATGACATTACCGCTATTGCAGCTGAATTTCCCGATAAAAAATTTGCCTGTATCGACTATATACCAAAACATGGTGTTTCCATACCAAACAACCTTCAGGGTTTAGTTTTTGAAGAGAAAAAAGGTTCTTATCTGGCAGGAGCGCTTGCCGGACTGGTTACCAAAACAAAAACAGTCGGGTTTATAGGGGGGATGGAATCGAACATCATCAAAAAATTTGAGACCGGTTTTATTGAAGGTGTTCACTCTGTCAATCCTGCGGTGAGAGTCATTTCGGGTTATATCGGTATGACAGGAGCTGCGTTTGCCAATCCCGCTAAAGGTAAGGAACTTGCGCTTGGTCAATACGGCAGGGGAGCGGATATAGTCTATCAGGCAGCAGGAGCTAGTGGACTCGGCGTTATTGAGGCCGCCAGGGAGAGTAAAAGGCTGGTGATATGCACTGATCGTGATCAGGAAGCGGAAGCGCCGGGATTTGTGTTATCAAGTATGATCAAGGCTGTCGACAGGGCAGTTCTGAAAACAGTTGAAAATGTTCTGGATGGAAGCTTTAAAGGTGGCGGCGTCTCTGTATTCGGACTTTCCGACCGCTATACCGATTATGTGTACAACAATAAAAACGCATCTCTGATCGGTGTGAAAAATCATGAACAGGTTGAGGAGATTCGGAAAAAAATTGTTGAAGGGAAAATTGTTGTCGATGAGACCGCCGTTGGACAATAATGGTTGATAAACCGATAATGAGCCACTGCGACAGGTCTTGCGGTAAGCGGAAAATTGGATTGATTGTTAATTGACTGAAGGTACACTACTGGTGAATAAAAAAATTCTTGTGACCGGCGCAACCGGTTTTATTGGTTCGGTTCTTGTACGAAAACTGGCTTATACTAATGATGACGTTGCGATTCTTGTTCGGAAAAGCTCTGATTTAACCTCTCTTTCGGATGTTCTTGACAGGGTCAGGCTTGTTTATGGTGATATTACCGACAGAGCCTCTCTTGATAACGCATTACAAGGAATTGATTTAGTCTATCACTCTGCAGGTCTGACCTATATGGGGGATAAAAAAAACGAGCTTCTCTACAAGATCAATGTTGAAGGTACCCGTAATGTTATGCAAGCCTCTCTTGCCGCCGGTGTTAAGAGGGTTGTGCATGTGAGCTCTATAACCGCAGTAGGAATTGCTTTCGATAAAAAGCCGCTCAACGAATCCTCAGAATGGAATTTCACATCGATAAACCTTGAATATGCCAGGACAAAACATCTTTCTGAAATCGAAGTTGCTGATGCGGTAAAAAAAGGACTGGATTGTGTCATCGTCAATCCAGCTTTTGTTTTCGGGGCCGGTGACATTAATTTCAATGCCGGACGGATCATCAAGGATATTTACAATAGAAAGCTTCCTTTTTATCCACTTGGGGGAGTCTGTGTCGTCGATGTTGAAAATGTTGCCGATACCATAATGACTGCCATGGAAAAAGGAAAAACAGGGGAGCGCTATATCATCGGTGGTGAAAACGTATCCTACAAGCAGCTTGCTGACACTATTTCACGGATAACCGGGGCACCGAAAGTACGGTTCCCTCTGCCATTCTGGATGGCAAAGATACTCAGATCAATTCTGGATCTTTACAAGAACAAGAACCGTGTGTCTAAACTGTTCAATCTTTCAATGTTCAGAGTCGCGTCAGAGTTCCTTTATTACGATTCATCCAAGGCAAGACGTGAATTGAACTTGCGTTCGGAACCACATGCCAAGAGCATTCAGAATGCCTATGAATGGTATCGGGATCGTAACATGCTTCATTGAAAAGATAAGCCAAGTTGAGGCTCAGTCGGCGTTAGGGTTTTCGGCAGAAGATCATCATTCGAGGCGAATCATTTTCCGTAAAAGAGTCACCCTGATAGTTGCCTACTATTCCGGTCACAGTAAAGCCCTCATCCTTCAACAGTGCATATATTTCCTTCTTACTGTATAATCTTACTGATTCACTGAAGGTAAGTTTTTCGCCTGCAGGGGGGGAGATGGTAATGGTTTTTGTAATTTTATCCTCATGAAACGCCCGTTGTTCCAGCAGTGAAAGGTTTCCAACGGTTCGTCTGGTCTCCGTGACAAGGTTTCCGGCAAGATGAACGGGATTGATAAGATCGAGCACATACCATCCACCGTTTTTTAGCGTACTGTATACCTTGCTGAGCACCATCCGGTCATCCTCTTTCGAATCGAAATAGCCGAAACTTGTAAAAAGCTGTACGATAAGATCAAAACGTTCATTGCCTGGAATATGCCTCATATCGCAGCAGGTCAGATCAAGCTGCAGCCTGCAGTTTGCCGCTTCTTTCCTGGCCTCTTCAAGCAGAAATGGCGAAAGGTCGTTTCCAGTAACACAGTAGCCGAGTCGGGCAAGTTCATGCGCGTGCCTTCCTGCACCACAGGCAATATCGAGTACGGATATCGACGCCGGATCTTTCAGCTCAAGACCTGATACGGATAGAATAGTATGAATGCAGCGTGCAGCTTCATCCTGATCTCTATGGCTGTATACTTCCAGATACAATGGGTGGTTAAACCATGTTTCAAACCACTGAGGCGATTCGTTCGTTTCTGAACTATCGTGACTCTCTACCATGTTTTTATGAGAAAATGAAAGTGATAAGGGAAAATGTATAGATAATTTAAGACACGGTTTATTTGAGGATGCATGTCATTGTGTCCTCTGTTGTCTGTGTACTGATACGTTCAGAGTTCTTCCAGTGCCTCGGATTGTTCCTATTATACGGTATTTCATGTTAAGGAAAAACACATGAAGTTTATCGCATGCACATTAGCTCTTAAGGATTTTGATTTTTTCCTTTGACTTCGTGCAGGTAGAAATATGGGTAGATACCACTTTACCAAGAGGTGCAAAGGATGATGTTTATATCCATCAAAATACTGATATAAGCTGTGATATAATATCGGCTTATATCAGGCAAAATCGCTTCTACAGGCGCAATAGATTTGTATATTTGTAAATGTTTTCCTTAGACAGTCAACAAGTTCAGAAAGGATAAGGTTTTCAAGTGAAAGAAGAAGCGAAATAGAATACATAAAAAAGAATTCAGATCAGGAATGAACAGCAAAAGATACAGCATGGCTTTTACTACAGGCGGTCTTTTTCACCGGGATTCCGTGAAGTTGGCAGTGTTGTATCTGGATCTCAAGAACTGGAATAGTGTTCGAAATAAGGTTTTTTCCGAAAACCTTTTACAGTCAAGAACTCTCAATTCGTTAACACGTGTATCCCGTGAAATTATCTCAAGATTGAAAACGCTTGAAGCCGATGAGTTGGATTTACTGATTTCAGGTTCTACGCAGGAGCAGAAATATCTGCTGTGGCTCGCTGTTTGCCGTCGTTACCGCTTTATTGCTGATTTTGCGAAAGAGGTTATTCGAGAGCGGTATATCAGCCTGAAGTTCGACCTTCCATACGAAGAGTTTGATTGCTTTTTCAACAAAAAGTCAGAGTGGCATCCTGAGCTTGAAGAAATAAAGCCAACAACCAGAAATAAGCTGCGTCAGGTATTGTTCAAAATATTACGGGAAGCAGAGCTTTTGGCAACAGATCGCTCTATCAAAGGATCAATGTTGAGTAAGCGGTTTCTTGATGCCATACCTCAGGAACGACGTCAAGATGTCTTTTTTTTTCCTGCTTTTGAATCCTGTAAAACCGGGGTCGCAGAATGAGCGCAGAGATTAAAAAAAAGCCTGAAGAGCGTTTGCAACATTTATTCAGCGTGATTTCAGGGAGGCGTTTTTTAGAAAAAACAGCATTGAATGGCGAGATCCCATTTTATGTCTGCGCTTACCCTCCCGAGGAGTCAGTTGAAATGGAGCGGGTTCAACGTCAGCTTATCAATCGCCTTGAGCATAGTGGCGTGAGAGTTCTGGAAATCAACCTCTATGACCTTTCAATTGAAATCCTCAAACAGCGGGGGATCTGGGAGCAAATACTCGAAATGGAAACCTCAGTATCCAAGGAGCAGCTTAAAGAGTTGCTTCAAGGGGTATTGGATCCTGAAGCGCATCTCGTCCCGGCGATTGCCGCCCAGCTTGCTGACAGCGAGTTTGATGTTCTTTTTCTTTCAGGGGTTGGAGCGGTCTTTCCTTACATCCGTTCGCATAATGTTTTGAACAACTTGCAAAGCACGGCAAAAGAAAAACCAACAGTCATGTTTTTTCCCGGCACCTACGAGCATTGCCAGGAATCAGGTGCTTCACTTGATCTTTTCGGTATGTTGCATGACGACAAGTACTACAGGGCATTCGACATTTTTCATTGCGAAGCATAAACGAAAATAACGGCATGATACTCAAGACTATTTTCAAAAAGCCGGTTGACCGCCCTATTGAAGGGGTCATCAAAGCTGATGATGAAGCCAGTCTTCGGCTTGAAATCGAAGAGTATGTTCTGACAAATGAGGTCGAAAAACGTCTGGAAGCATTTCTTGATGCCTACAACAACTATGAAGGAGCTAATGGAGTCTGGATCTCAGGTTTCTTTGGTTCAGGTAAATCACACCTGCTGAAAATACTTGCCATACTTCTTGAAGACCGGGAAATTGATGGTGTTCGTTCACTTGATCTGTTTCTGCCTAAATGTATCGATAACGAGATTCTTCGAGCAGATCTCAAGCGCGCTGTAAGCATACCCTCCAAGAGTATTCTTTTCAATATCGACCAGAAAGCTGACGTTATCAGCAAATCGCAGTTCGATGCTCTTCTCGCGGTATTTGTCAAGGTTTTTGACGAGATGTGCGGTTACTATGGAAAGCAGGGTCACATTGCCCAGTTTGAACGGGATCTTGATAGCCGGGGACTCTACAACAAGTTCACAGCAGCCTACCATTCTCAGGCTGGAAAAGAGTGGCAAAAAGGGCGTGAGCAGGCGCTGCTTGAATCACAGAATATCGCCAAGGCGTATGCTGAGGCTACTGGAGAAAGTGACTCTGTCGCAATTGGAATTCTTGATAAATACAGAAACCAGTACAGAGTCTCGATTGAGGATTTTGCCGACCAGGTCAATGCCTATATCAATAAGCAATCAAAAGAATTCCGTCTGAACTTCTTTGTTGATGAGGTAGGTCAGTATATCGCCGAAAATGTGAAGCTGATGACCAACCTTCAAACCATTGCTGAGAGTCTCGCCACCAAGAGTCGTGGCCGTGCATGGATTATTGTTACCTCCCAGAACGACATGAGTACAGTTCTCGGCGAAATGAACCGCCAGCAGAGCAATGATTTCTCGAAAATTATGGGTCGCTTTGCCACTAAAATGCCGCTGACCAGCACCAATGTGGCAATTGTCATTCAGAAGAGGCTGTTAGCCAAGACGGAAGATGGAGCGGAACTTGTGTCTGATCTCTATCACAGGGAGTCAAATAACTTCGGAACACTTTTTAGTTTCACCGATGGCTCCCGCGATTACAAGAACTTTAAGGACAGAGAGGAGTTCATTCAGAGCTATCCCTTTGTTCCCTATCAATTTGAACTGTTTCAGTCTGCAATAGAGAATCTCTCACGGCACAATGCCTTTGAAGGAAAACATAGCTCTGTCGGTGAGCGTTCAATGCTCGGTGTGTTCCAACAAGTGGCCATGCAGATCTGTGGTTATGAAATTGGTCAACTGGCATCATTTGACCTGATGTTTGAAGGTATTCAAACGGCATTAAAGGCCCAGACACAGAAAGCGGTTCTTGCGGCAGAGCGGCAATTGGGTAATGATTTTGCCTTAAAAGTGCTTAAAGCTCTTTTTCTTGTCAAATACGTCAAGGAGTTCAAACCGTCTCACAGAAATCTCTGTGTTTTGATGCTCGATGCGTTCAACAAAGAGTTGCCCGAGTTGCGTAAGAAGGTTGAAGAGGCTCTGAATTACCTTGAACAGCAGATATACATCAAGCGCAATGGTGAGCTTTATGAATACCTCACCGATGAGGAAAAGGATATCGAAAAGGAGATCAAAAACACTGAGGTTGACGCAACCGAAGTCGCGGCTGAGCTGGAGAAAATTGTTTTCGATCTTGTCATCAAAACGAGGAAAATCCGCTTCGACAATAACGGTCAGGATTACCCCTATTCCCGAAAGCTTGATGACCGCCTGCACGGTCGTGAATACGAGCTTGCTATTCACGTCGTAACTCCGTTCCACGAAAATGCTGAAAATGAAACCATACTTCGCATGCAGAGTATGGGACGTGACGAGCTGCTGGTTCTCATGCCTCCTGACGATCGGCTCATGCGCGATATCATTTTATATAAACAGACTGAAAAATATATCCGCCAGAATAGCACGACCGCCCAGCAAGAGGCCGTTAACCACATACTTGCCAACAAAGGTGATCAGAATCGGGATAGATACCGGGCATTACAGTTGCGAGTACAAACCCTTCTTGGCCGTGCAAAACTTTTTGTGGGTGGCAGTGAAATTGAAATAGGTGGCGAAGAGGCTCAGAGTAGAATCACTCAGGGGTTTCGTCAGCTTGTTATTCAGGCTTATCCTAATCTTCGCATGCTTCGCGGAATTACCTATACCGAAAACGATATTGCGAGTTGTCTCAAGCAGACTCAAGAGGGATTGTTCAAAACTGATGTTGCTTCACTGGCGGAATCCGAGCAGGAGGTGCTGGCTTTCATCCAGAGCAATAACCGGAGTGGGGTTCGAACAACGCTGAAGCTGCTGCTGGAAAAATTTGAGCACAAACCAAATGGCTGGTACTATGCCGCTATCCTATGCACCCTTGCCAAATTGTGTGCCCGAGGAAAGGTAGAGGTTCGCTCCGACAGCAATACCCTTGAAGATGATGAACTCGAGCGTGCTTTGCGCAATACCCACGGCCATGGCAATGTGATTCTGGTGCCTCAAGCCGATTTTACCGCATCGCAGGTTCGCAGCCTTAAAGAATTTTATGAAGAGTTTTTCGACTCAACTCCACTCGCCAGTGAAGCAAGGGCTCTTGGAAAGGAAACAGGTGAAGCTTTACAGAAATCAAGAGATGAACTGGCCCCATTGGCCGCACAAGCACCACTCTATCCATTCCTTAATGCACTAAATCCTGTTCTTGAAAAGCTGAAGGCGGAGATTGGAAAACCATACACATGGTACCTTACTGACTTTTTGAAAGAGTCGGACGTTCTGCTTGGCCTCAAGGAAACGGTTATCGACCCGATACGCAAGTTTATGAGCGGGTCGCAAAAAAGCATTTTCGACAGCGCCCGTAAAATGGTTCAGGTTCAGCAGCCAAATTTCTCATATATCTTTGGAGATGAATCCGCGAAACTTAAAGATGCGTTGCTTGATCCGGAATGCTTCAAGGGTAATCGCATGCAGCAGATTAAAACCCTTGTAGCTACCATAGAGGAAAAAATAAATACGGAAATCGAAAGAGAAATTTCCCATGCCATAGATACATCAAGGCAACATCAGGAGCGCCTTTGCAGCATGGCCGAATATTCTGCACTCTCCCCAAAACAGCAGGAAGAGATCATTCAGCCATTCAATGAATTCGCACAATCCGTGCGAGATCAAAAGCTTATTGCTGTTATTCACGACATGCAACGACGATTTGAAGAAACGGAGTACCAGGCGCTGTTATCCCAATTGACTATCCTGTCGCAGCCAAAACAGCAAGAGGCGACTCCAGCAAAGAGAGATGAAACGTCAAAGCAAGCGCCAACCTTATATCCTGCTGTAGCTGAACCAAAAGTAGAGTACGTTCCAGGTCGTTCAATCAAAATACCTTTCAATAAAGCGTGGCTGGCTGATGAGTCTGACGTAGAACGTTATCTGGAATCCATGCGTGAGGTCATGCTTGCCGAGATCCGAAATGGGAAAAGAATCCAAATATAGGTATTGCCAATGAGCGAGACAGATCAAGAACTTAGTAAGCTGATCAGCCAGGGGGAAACTCTGACAGTGGAATTCAAGAGCGATCTGAAAATTCTGCCGGATCGCGATTTGTTGGCTGCAGTGGTTTCACTGGCTAATACCGATGGCGGTTTACTGCTGCTCGGCGTTGAGGACGATGGACAGATCACTGGTTTACATGCAAATCATCTCAATGTTTCTGGGATTCCTTCTCTGGTTGCAAACAAGACAAATCCTGCGATCTCCATAAGAGTGGAGCGTTTTGAGTTGCATGGCAAATCAATAGCTCGGATCAGTGTGCCGAAGTCGAGGCAACTGGTCTCAACCTCTGAGGGTCTTCTGGTCCGTCGTCGTCTCAAGCTCGACGGAACACCGGAGGCTGTTCCTTTCTATCCTCATGAGTTTTTACAACGCCAGTCCTCTCTGGGATTGGTCGATCCCTCTGCCATGTTGATGGAACAGATTTCGGTTGAGCAATTGGACCCACTTCAACGTCTTCGTCTTCGAAATGCCATCAAAAAATACGGGGGCGAACAATCCCTGTTTTCGCTGGCGGACGAAGAGCTGGATGGTGCCCTGGGGTTGGTCATGGACCATCAAGGGAAAAAATGCCCCACGGTTGCAGGCGTGCTTATTTTGGGAAGTGAAACTCTATTGCGCCGATACTTGCCTGCTTATGAAGTTGCATTTCAGGTACTGCGAGGCACCGATGTTCGTGTTAACGAGTTTTACCGAAAGCCCCTGCTGGAGGCTTTTGAGGAGGTTGAATTGCAGTTCAAGCCGTGGATTGTTGAAGAGGAAATTCAGGTAGGATTGTTTCGTGTACCAGTTCCGAACTATGATCGCAGGGCCTTCCGTGAAGCCTTTGTGAATGCGTTGGTTCACCGTGATTTCAGTACACTTGGGGCGGTTCACATCAAACTCGACGATGATGGTTTGAGCATCAGCAGCCCTGGAGGATTTATCGAGGGCGTGAATCTCAATAATCTGCTCGTGGCGCCTCCGCGCTCGCGTAATCCGTTATTGGCCGACATTATCAAGCGGATCGGTCTTGCTGAACGAACCGGTCGAGGCATTGACCGCATTTACGAAGGTATGTTACGCTATGGTCGCCCGGCACCAGATTATTTTCTCTCCAATGCCTACACCGTCAGTCTTTTTCTTTCAAATGCTTCCGCCGATCTCGATTTTCTCAAGATGGTCGTGGAACAGGAGGATAAGCTTGGAACCATGCCGATCGATTCATTGATCATCCTTTCTCGTCTTCGAGAAGAACGTCGTTTGACAACGACTGATCTTGCTCCATCAGTGCAAAAGCCGGAAGCCAATGTGCGGGCTACACTGGAAAAACTGGTCGAAACCGGGTTTCTTGAGCCACACGGAACCGGTCGAGGTAGATCCTACATCCTGAGTGCACGGATGTACCAGAAGGCAGGCCAGCGTGCAGAATATATCCGTCAGGCAGGGTTTGATTCCATCCAGCAGGAGCAGATGGTGCTCAATTATATTGGCAAGCATGGCAGTATAAAAAGGGCCGAAGCAGTCGAACTCTGTTGTCTTAGCCCGGATCAAGCGTATAAGCTGTTGTTAAGACTAAAACAACGTGGTGAAATCGAACAAATAGGGGAAAGAAAGGGGGCTTTCTATGAGCGAAAGCGTTAATTTATGCGTCAGGCGCAAATATATACGCCCGTTTATGCGTCAGGCGTATATATCCAATTGAACCTACAACATAGCAAGGAGTTGGATAGATTTTGATGGAAACAGCTAAACTCAAAAAGTTTGCTCAGTTTGCCCGTCGTAGTCTGATTGAGCAAATATCGGCAAAGCTGAATCTTGTGCTGGCCGAGAGCAGTGCCGCTCGGCGTGAAGAGGCAAAAGCGATAGCTGAGCTTGAAAAGCAGATTCAGGGTCATGGCAGAGAACAGGTGATCGAGCGGATAGCATACATCTGGTTCAACCGCTTCTGTGCCCTGCGCTTTATGGATGTCAACCGTTACACTCGTATCGGTATCATAACGCCTGCCGAAGGACAGTTTCAGCCTGAAATTTTGGCTGAAGCTAAAATGGGGCATATCGATGAAGAAATGGTGGCGGAGAAAACCCGTGAACAGATATTCGCTTTACTCGGTGGATCATCTCCAAGCCGTGATCCACAGTCCGAGGCTTACTGTTTATTAGTGGTTGCCGCCTGCAACGACTTCAACAAGTCGATGCCATACCTGTTTGAAAAAATTGCTGATTATACCGAGTTGTTGATGCCCGATGACCTTCTTTCGGGCAATTCTATTCTTGCCTATACTCGCGAGGCAATGACGCCTGACGTCTGCCAGGATGTCGAGGTTATTGGCTGGCTCTACCAGTTCTATATATCCGAGAAAAAGGACAAGGTATTTGATGATTTAAAGAAGAACAAGAAGATTACTCCGGAGAACATACCCGCAGCCACCCAGCTTTTCACGCCGCACTGGATTGTCCGCTACCTGGTAGAGAACTCACTGGGTCGTCTCTGGATGCTCAACCGCCCAAATTCGAAGCTGGTTGAGCAGATGGAGTACTACATCAAACCCGAGCAGGTAGAGAGTGACTTTTTGCATATCGGCAAGCCGGAGGATATCAAAATGTGTGACCCTGCCTGTGGTTCGGGCCATATTCTTACCTACACCTTTGATCTGCTTTACGCCATCTATGAAGAAGAAGGGTACGACCCGTTTGAAATACCGGAAAAGATACTGATGCATAACCTCTACGGTATTGAGATTGATGAACGGGCTGGAGAGTTGGCGGCATTTGCTTTGACCATGAAGGCCCGTGCAAGGCAGCGTCGGTTTTTCAATAAAGGTGTCAAGCCGAATATCTGCGTGCTCGAAAATATCCACTTCAATGAGAGCGAGCTAAAAGACTACATGGATTTCATCGGGCGTGATCTGTTCACCGCACCACTGCAGACTACCCTCAAGCAGTTTGAAGAGGCCGACAATTTTGGCTCCCTGATTCGACCAGCCGTCAATGATGTTTCGGGTATGCTGAATATTCTGGAGTCTAAAAATGTCTCAGGACAACTGTTCCTGAGCCCAACCCATCAGAAGGTTTTGCAAGCCCTGCAGCAGGCCGATTACCTCAGTCCTAAATACCATGTAGTTGTTGCCAACCCGCCGTATATGGGTGGAAAGGGAATGAATCCCAGCCTTGCCGCATGGGTAAAAGAGAACTACCCTGAGAGTAAATCCGATCTTTTTGCCATGTTTATTGAGCGCAATCTCGATTTGACGCAAAAGCATGGAGCTGTAGGGATGATAACCATGCAGAGCTGGATGTTTCTCTCAAGCTTTGAGAAACTTCGGGCGAAACTGCTCGACAATGCGACTATTCTCTCGATGGCTCATTTGGGTGCCCGTGCCTTTGACAGTATTGGAGGTGAAGTGGTTTCGACGACGGCGTTTGTTCTGGACAACGGATATATTCCCGACTTTAAAGGCGCGTTTGTCCGCCTTGTTGATGGTAAAAGTGAAGCTGAAAAAGATCGTATGTTGAAGGAGGCTATTCAATGAGCACCTTTTTGAATAACCTCCTTACTCAACCCGAATTTGATGCCTTACCCATGCCTGACCTTGCTATGGAAGCGCTTGACCTGCCTGCCATTCGGTCTGACTTTGCTGATAGAACCCCGGATGAACGGATGCTGCAAAGCCTCAAGATTTTGGTACGCGATCAGGAACGACTGGTTCCCAGCAAGGGTGGTATCCTGCTTTACGGTCATGATCGGCGCTTCTATTTTGATGATGCATGGATTCAGTGTGGCCGTTTTATCGGCAACGATAAGGGCGACATCTTCGACCATATCGATATTCACGACCCGCTGCCCAAGGCGGTGGAGAGCATCATGCTGTTTCTCAAGAAACACGCCATGCGGGGTGCCGATTTTTCCGAGATTCGGCGCAAGGATCGCTGGAGTATTCCAATCAACATTCTACGTGAAGTTGTTATTAATGCGCTGGTTCATGCCGATTACTCCCAGCGTGGCACCCCAATTCGCATCGCTTTTTACGATAACCGTATTGAGGTTGAGAGCCCGGGGTTGCTGCTGCCGGGCCTCACTGTTGAGGAGATGAAACAAGGTATTTCGCAAATCCGCAATCCGGTCATCGCTCGGGTGTTCCGTGAGCTGGATCTGATTGAACAGTGGGGGAGCGGCATCCCCGGTATTTTCAGGGAAGCCAGAGCCAGCAATTTGCCTGAGCCGACCATAGAAGAGCTGGCAGGACGAGTACGTTTCACTGTGCCCCTATCGGAAATTTTGCCACTCTCCCGCGAACAGTCGCGGAAATCCGAATCGACCCAGTTGGCTCAAGTCAGTGAGCAAGTCAGTGAGCAAGTCAGTGAGCAGATGTTGTGTATGTTGCGATCCTGTCTGGCAGAATCACAAAGCAGGTTTGACTTGCTCATTGCCGCAGGTTTGAGCGATGCGTACATGAACTACAGGCGTCATCTGTTACCGTTGGTTGTGCAGGGACTGATCGAACGAACCATCCCGGATAAGCCAAACAGCCGGTTGCAGAAGTATCGGTTGAGCGGAAAAGGCAGGGCTTTGTTAACTTCGGCAGGCAAGGATAAGGGGAGCCAAGCATGAAGGTAAATGAATGCAAATATGAAAAGATTGCCGATAAGACTTGCTTAAAGCAGAGCCCAAGGGAATAATCATGAATAACGAAGAACAAATACTTTCTGATAAAAAGGCCGAACACTTTTTCTTTCGAGCCTCTACCGCCGATTTTAAGAAAATCCCAGGTAGTCCGATTGCGTATTGGGTAAGCGATCGCCTAAGAAATTCCTTTATAGAAAGTAGTTCATTGAAAGATATTGCTCAACCTCGCAAAGGAATAACGACTGCTGATAATGAGAAGTATATGAGAAATTGGTTTGAAGTAGAATTAGGAAAAGCGGCTTTGAAAGATGGCGTTGATGGTATCAAATGGCACCCTGTGAATAAAGGTGGAAATTTTCGGAAATGGAATGGCAATAAAGAAATTGTTATTAACTGGAAAAACGATGGTGAAGAAATAAAAAAATTCGATAACTCCGTAATTCGCAATCCATCCTTTTATTTTAAAGAAGGTATGACTTGGAATGATATTTCATCTGGAAAATTTGCAATGAGATATTCAGACGGACGGGCAATGTTTGAGGGAAAAGGGCCAATGGCTTTTGCAGAGAATAGTGATAAGCTAATAAACTTAATTTCATTTTTTAATTCAATAGTTTCGGCATCAATTTTGTCGTTCCTATGTCCAACGCTTAATTTTAACATCGGCGACATTGCTAAAACTCCAATATCTTCTAACATATTAGAATGTAAAACAATAAAAGAAAACGGTAAAGTTTGCATAATTCTAAGCAAAGAAGACTGGGACTCATACGAAACTTCTTGGGAATTCACCAGCTTACCACTTTTGCAATCTGATTTTCGTCGGCCAACGCTGAAAGCCACCTATCATGACCTCCGGGCCAACTGGCAGAAGATGACGATACAGATGTTGCGACTCGAAGAGGAAAACAACCGCATTTTCATCGAAGCCTACGGTTTGCTGGATGAATTGACGCCCGAAGTGCCGCTGAATGAAATTACTCTGACCTGCAACCCGCATTATCGATACAGCAATAGCAAAAACGCGGTAGAGCTTGAATTGCTGCTGCTGGCTGACACCATGAAGGAGTTTATCTCCTATGCTGTTGGGTGCATGTTTGGCCGTTACTCGCTCGATAAACCCGGATTGATCCTTGCCAATCAAGGCGAAACTATCGAGGACTATTGGAAAAATGTCAGGGCCGACCAAAAACTGCCAACTGCCAACTGCCCACTGTCTACTGATTCCGTCTTCCTCCCCGACGCTGACAACGTCATCCCCATCCTCGATGGAGACTGGTTCACTGACGATGTCTCCGAGCGGTTCCGCAAGTTCTTGCGCATCACCTTTGGCGATGAGCATTATGAGGAAAACCTGAAGTTTATTGAGGTTGCGCTTGGCAAGGATATCCGTAAGTATTTCCTGAAGGATTTTTACAGCGATCATGTGCGTCGATATAAGAAGCGCCCTATTTACTGGCTTTTCAGCAGTCCCAAGGGCAGTTTCAACGCGCTGATCTACATGCACCGTTACCGTTCGGATACGGTGAGTGTGGTGCTCAACTACCTCCGCGAGTTTCGCATAAAGCTGACCACAGAGAAGAACCATCTCGAAGCGGTAAGTATCAGCGCCAGCGCATCTCCGGGGGAGAAAACCAAGGCATTGAAAGAGATCGAGAGTCTCAGGAAAATGATCGAAGAGCTCGACAGTTACGAACGAGAAATCCTTTACCCGCTTGCCACTGAACAGCTTGAAATAGACCTCGACGATGGTGTAAAAGTGAATTACCAGAAATTCGGCCCGGCTCTCAGGAAGATTCCCGGCCTTGATACAAAAGAGGAGTGAACAATGGAAATAAGAACATTGCGGATAACGAATTATCGGGGGGTGACCTCTCTGAAACTCGATTTACATAAACGACTGAACGTCTTTTATGGCGTGAATGGTTCTGGAAAATCGACAATGCTTGATGCTGTTGCAGTTATGCTTTCGTGGGTTGTAAGTCGGCTTCGATTTGCTCGTTCATCTGGTCGTCCAATTATAGAACCGGAAATTTCTAATGGCAAATCATTTTCCACTATTGAAATTGAGTGTAAGAAGGGAGATTTGCCGATCAGATGGACCTTAACAAAAAATCGGAAAGGCCATTTTGCAAATGATGATCGCAGTGATTTTGCTAATCTGAATGAGTTTATAAAAATTTTACTGTTAGATATCCTTCATAAAGGACAGAAAGTCAATCTCCCTTTATTTTCGTACTACCCAGTCAATCGCGCTGTGCTCGATATTCCGCTTCGCATAAGGGAAAAACACAGTTTTAATATTTTTACTGCTTATGATAACGCGTTGACAGGTGGGACAAATTTTAGGACATTTTTTGAGTGGTTTCGTGAGCGTGAAGACCTTGAGAATGAGAATCGCAGATATATTGATTACCTGTTAAAACCGGAAGGATTTCAGTTTCCTGATTCGCAGCTTGAAGCTGTTCGTAAAGCATTGTTGTCTTTTTTGCCGGATTTCAAGAATTTGACTGTTCGGCGGAATCCTCTTCGCATGGAAGTTGAAAAAAATGGTAAACGTTTGACGGTCAACCAGCTTTCAGATGGTGAGAAGTGTTTGATTGCCATGATAGGCGATCTTGCACGACGAATGTCAATTGCTAACCCTGCGCGAGAAAATCCGCTGGAGGGCGAGGGTATTATCCTAATTGATGAAATTGACCTGCACCTTCATCCAAAGTGGCAAAGGATGATTATACCAAAGCTTCTTGAGGTGTTTCCGAATGCTCAGTTTATCATCTCTACTCATTCTCCGCATGTTATTACTCAAGTGCAGCCGGAGAGTCTGTTCCTTCTCAAGCAAACCGATTCAGGCATAGTTGCTGAACAACCCATTGAGTCTTATGGAAAGAGTGTAGAGAGGATTCTCGAGGACTTGATGGGACTTGAGACGACCCGACCAGATGAAGTCAGTGTAAAACTTCATGATATTTATTCTTCCATTGATCAAAACCACATAGAAGAAGCTCGTCGGTCAATTGCCGTAATGAAAGAGGAAATTGGCGAAGATCCTGAACTGATGAAAGCTGAAATTCTCATCAGGCGTAAGGAGATTATCGGTAAATGAAGTACATCGTCAAACAGAATGAACCAGAGGATTTTACCAAGTGGAAAGCTCTCAAGAATGAAGAGTGGACGCCCACTTATGACAAGCTGAGTGGAGTTGTTAAAATCGCTGTTAGACAGGCACTGATGACTGAACAAGGTTATATTTGTTGTTATTGTGAACGCAGGTTAACTGACAATGACTCTCATATCGAGCATTTCAGACCTCAGGAGAATAAATCAACAGACCCGCTGGATTTTAAGAACATGCTTTGTTCTTGTCAGCAGAGATTGAAAAAAGGAGATCCACGCCATTGTGGCAATCGTAAAGATGACTGGTTTGATGAGCAACTGTTGGTATCTCCATTTGATTCAGGAAGTGAGAAGAGGTTTACTTTTACCGGAGACGGATACATCAGTTCTGCTCAATCGGCTGATAGAGCTGCAACCGAAACAGTATTAAGGCTTGGTCTTGATATTCCAAAACTCAGAAGCTTGAGAAAGAGTGCGATTGAACCCTTTTTGGATGAATCTTTGAGTCAGGATGAAGCGACTCGTTTTGTTTCGGGATATCTTCAACTGGATAGTCGCGGTATGTACGGAGAGTTCTGGACAACTATCCGCTATCTTTTTGGAGACTGACTCGTTGAAAGTGAACTATCAAAAATTCGGCCCGGCTCTCAGGAAGATTCCCGGCCTGGATGCAAAAGAGGAGTGAACCATGGCAATAATGAATTTCAATACGACCAATTCTACTTTCCGTCAGTTGCTCGGTAACGGCTTGAGCTACCATGTCCCTCCTTTTCAACGAGATTATTCTTGGACGGAAGACGAATGGGATGATTTTTGGCAAGATATCCATGGCTTGTTCGAAGAGGACGGTGAATTGGCTCACTACATGGGCTATCTGGTATTGCAGTCTTCCGATAACAAGCGGTTTGATATCATTGATGGTCAACAGCGGCTTACGACAATAAGTATTATGATTCTTTCCGGCTTGCAGCATCTCCAGGAGCTGGCTGCTGCCGGATTTGATGCCGACAATAACATCAAGCGTAAAGAACAGCTTCAGAGCGGTTACATCGGCTATCTTGACCCTGTAAGTCTGGTATCGCGCTCAAAATTGGAGTTGAATCGCCATAATAACCGTTTTTATCAGACCTATCTGGTGACGCTTGAAGCACTGCCGCAAAGAGGACTGAACTCATCAGAGCATCAACTTCGAAAATCTTTCAACTGGTTTAAGGAGCGCATTAAAACCCGCTTTGGGATGAACGACGCAAGCGGAAAGGAGCTGACCGTTTTTCTTGATGGGTTGGTTGATAAACTGTTTTTCACGGTTATTACGGTGACTGACGAATTGAATGCATTTAAAGTATTTGAGACTCTTAATGCGAGAGGTGTTCGTCTTTCAGCAACTGACCTGCTGAAAAATTATCTCTTTTCGATTATCAGTACGCATGACACGCATGAGACCGAATTGAAGGCTCTGGAGGATCGCTGGGAGCGGATTACAGGTTTGTTGGGGAGTGAAAGTTTTCCTGAATTTCTCAGGATATTTTGGAACAGCCGTAACAAGCTGGTAAGGAAGTCGGACCTTTTCAAGACCATCCGAAAACGAATCAGTGACCGTGAAGCTGCATTTGATTTGCTTCGAGATCTCGATCAATCAGCAGCCATTTATGCGGCTCTCCGTGATCCTCAGGATGCTGCGTGGAACAGTGAAGAAAAACTTTGCCTTAAACAGTTGCTGATGTTCAATGTCCGGCAGCCACTGGCTATGCTGATGGCCTGCCATGCAAGGTTCTATGAGCATGACAGAGCTGCCTTTACTCGCTTGATGAAAGCAGTGGCGGTCGTGTCATTTCGCTATAACGTCATTTGTAACTTTCAGGCACATGAGCAGGAACGATTGTATAATGACATCGCTTTAAAAGTATCAGGAGGCACTTATTCACGCTTTACGGAGATTATCAGTGCATTGCGGGAGGTTTATCCCGACGACGTGCAGTTTAAAGCGGCATTCAGTGAGAAGGAACTTTGTACCACAAATAGTCGCAACAAAAAAGTGGTGCGGTATATCCTTTTTGAAATTGAGCGCCAGCAATCTGGTCAGGATTTCGATTTTGAAAGTGCTACGTACAATATCGAGCACATCCTCCCGGAACATCCATCTGAAATTTGGTCTTACATAGAGGAAGCCAAACAGGATCATCTGATTTATCGTCTTGGCAATATTACACCTCTTGAAACCAATAGAAACCGAGCGTTGGGTAATGGAGATTACGCATCCAAGCGGCCTGTTTATCAAGATAGCGCCTTTCAGATAACCAATGCGGTTGCGGTGCACTATGACAGTTGGGATGAACAGAAAATCGAAGCTCGGCAAAAGCAGTTGGCGACTGTTGCATCAGGAATATGGAAAATTGATTCGGCTTATTTTCAAGATCACTGATGTTGTGACGACTTTGATGTTTGGTGAATTTTACAAAACGAACCCATTTGTGACGTTTCTGTAATACACAAAGATCTAATTTGCGAGGCAAAGGTGCATTTTTGCTGATTACTTAAAGAAATTTTGCTGACGATGGAACAAAGAACGAACAACAACGGAACTCGTATGAAGCTGAAGTTAATTGACCTGAAAGGGTTCAAGGCTATTGATGGTCACTCTGGACAAAAAATTCCGTTGGGGGATGTCACTATACTGCTTGGGGCGAATGGTTCCGGGAAAAGCAATGTCGTGTCATTTTTCAAAATGCTGAACTCCCTTACTACCGGTGTACTGCAGAATTATGTGGGGAAGCAAGGTGTGAGTCAGCTTTTGTTCTATGGATCAAAAGTTACCGATTCTATTTTTTTTACACTTCACTTTTCGTCGGATGATATTACCGACACATATGAAGTCAAACTGACGTATGGTTTACCGGATCGTTTGTTTATTAGCGGTGAAAAGGTGACATGCCAGAAAAATGGAAAAGAAAAACCTCAAGAGAACTATCTGGAAAGTGGTGGAGCTGAGTCTGGATTAGGCAAGGATGAAAGCAATACAAGCAAGGTTGTTTACAATCTTCTCTCCGGGATTCGTGCCTTTCATTTCCATGATACATCAGATACGGCACCCATTAAAGATCGTCGTTATGTTGACGATGCGAAATATCTTCGTCATGATGCAGGAAACCTGGCTGCTTTTCTGAAAATGCTCAAAGAGCTTGACGAATACAAGCGCTACTACGATCGGATTGTTCGGCATATTCAGCGTGTAATGCCACAGTTTGGTGATTTTTCTTTGGATACCTTGCCTGGAAATGAGAAATATGTTCGCCTCAATTGGGTGGACACCTATGGAAGCGAATACCTTTTTGGGCCGGATCAAATTTCGGATGGGTCACTCCGTTTCATGGCTTTGACAACGTTATTATTGCAGCCCCCGGAACTGTTGCCGAAGTTCATTGTTCTTGATGAGCCGGAGCTTGGTTTACATCCTGCCGCGATAGCTGAGTTGGCTGGGATGATTCATACGGTAGCACAAAAAACCCAGATTCTTGTGGCTACGCAATCTACCCGTTTTGTGGATGAGTTCAGCCCTGATGATCTGGTTATTGTTGATCGTGACGAGACGAATCGTTGTTCGGTTTTCAAAAAGTTGGATGCCGAGCAGCTTCATGATTGGTTGAAAAGCTATAGTCTTTCAGAGTTATGGGAGAAAAATGTGCTGGGAGGTCAGCCATGATTCGCCTGCATGTAATTGCTGAAGGCCAGACTGAGCAGGCTTTTGTAAAAAAGGTGTTAGCTCCGCACTTTGCGCAGTCGGGTATTTTTGCCGATGCTCGTTGTGTGTTGACGAGTAAAGATAAACGAGCAGCAAAAGAATATCGGGGTGGATTGCTGCACTATCAGAAAGCAAAAAACGATATTCTGACCTGGCTGAAAGAAGACTTCAATGCAGAGTGTCGTTTTACCACCATGTTTGATCTCTATGCTTTACCATCTGACTTTCCTGATTATCAGGAAGCTTTGAGGCAGACCGATCCCTACAAGCGATGTGAAATACTGGAGGATGCTTTATACAAGGATATCGGAGACCACCGATTCATTCCCTACATTCAGCTCCATGAGTTTGAAGCCCTTATACTTGCTGACCCGAAGAAGTTAGACTGGGAATACATGGAGCATCATGTTCCTATCAAGAATCTGTTACAAATGGTTGACGAGCAGAATCCTGAATTGATCAATGATGGGCGGGAGACTGCTCCGTCAAAACGGATTATCAAAGAAATCCCTGAATATGATAAAGTAAGTTCAGGTGTATTGGTGACAGAGAAAATCGGGCTTCCTGTTTTGCGGAGTAAATGCCGACATTTTCATGAATGGCTGATTCGAATTGAGACGCTTGGAGAAATAACGTGAACAACCGCATCACCCAGGCTCTAAATCGCATCTTCGATCGTCATCGCATTGTCTTCTGGAATGACGTAAAGCAGGAGTTGCGCACCGCATTCGAAGCCTTGCAGCTTGAAGGCGTTGAAAAGATTGAACTTGCCAACAACGAGTTTGGGGTGAAGTATCGGATTCTGCGGGAACATCCTGAACAGAAATTCCTGCTCTATCGTGAAGGGGCTCAGCCTGAAAAGCTGGATAACTGGCTGCTGGATGTAGAGCTTGCTTATGGTGATTTCCATGCTGATCAGGTTGGATTATGGCTCTCCGAACTGGAACTTGGCCATGAGTTTCAGGACGTGGTTAAAGATCATCCAGAATTCTACCGCTCTACCAAGCGGATTGAGAGCCTCCGGCAATTGCTCAAGCAGGACGATACACCCGGTATAATCCGTTTAAAGATGCTTGGAGTTTGTGCCGGATCAGAACCACGGCTCGATATTGTGGTGGAGCACCTGCTGGACGAGTTGGCGGGGAACGCTTCGAAAGAAAAACAATTGGGCCTTGAATTTCAGGATGGCGACAAGTATCGTCTGATTGAACGGTGCCGTCTGGATGGGTATTTCTGGGAGCTTATGAAGCGGAGCTATGGCTACGAATCATCTGACCCTGGTATGAAGGATTTTGTTATTGAACTTTTCAAGTTCGGCTTTGCAGTGGGAATTGGTGGAAAGGGAGTGCTGGCCAGTGATGCGCTGGTATTCCTGAAGCGCTGGAAAGACAGTCGCCAATTTGAAAAATGCTTTGATGCGCTTGCTGAAGAGTGTGGAGAGATCCTGCGGATTGAACAAAAGCTGGAAGAGCTGGATTTCCGTCAACTTATTGAGCTCGATTATTTTCGGTTGATTGACAAGAAAATTATCCGAGATCTTGTTCGGGCTCTTGTAACTCAAACGGCGTTCATCCATGAGGTCATGCAATGGATACGCCATCGCCGACAAGGCCACTGGTATAAAGAGTTTCAACACCATTACGAAGGTGTAGAATATGCCGCGCATTTTATGCAGGCATTCGAAGAGGCAAAACTCGAAATGCACTCTATGGCTGATGGCGTGCAACTTTATAGCCGCTATTGGTTTCGGCTCGATCAAAGCTATCGGAAATTTATTTACCATGTCAGCATGTCCGGGCAGGTTTCGCTGATGGCGGAACTGGCTGATAAAATTGAAAATCTTTACTCCAACAACTATCTCCTGAAATTGAACGACCGGTGGCAGGCATTTGTGGACAAAACCGATACATGGGAGGCCCCTCCTGTACCCTTGCAGAGAAGTGTTTTTGAACGTTTTATAGAGCCATTTCTCTTAAAGAACAATAAGATCTGTGTCATTATTTCAGATGCATTGCGCTACGAAATTGGCGATGAACTGCTCACTCTTATACGGCAGGAAGACCGATTTGATGCTACTATAGAGCCTGCTCTATCAATGCTGCCGAGCTATACACAGCTTGGTATGGCCGCGCTTCTCCCAAATAAAGTCCTGACTTTTGCCGACAACGATACAGGAGCGGTGTTAGCGGATAATTTTAATTCTCAAGGCACGGCGAATCGCTATAGAATTCTCAACCGGACAGCTTCATGGAAGGGTGCTGCCGTAAAGGCTGAAGAGGTTATGGCCCTCAAAGCTGATGAGTGTCGGACATTGTTACGTGAGCACGATGTGATTTATGTTTACCATAATCGCATTGACATAACCGGTGATAAGCGTGAATCGGAAGAACGGGTGTTCGAGGCTGTTGAGGATACCTTGCAGGATATTGTCAAGCTTATCAAGAAGCTTACCGGGGCTAACGCAAATAACCTACTGGTTACGGCTGACCATGGTTTTATCTATCAGAATCGGGCTCTTGACGAGAGCGATTTTGCGGGAAATGAAGCTGATGGAGAGGAGATCCTCTTTCGTGACCGGCGATTTGTGCTTGGCAAAGGACTCAAAGAGAGTTCAAGCCTGCGGAAGTTCAGCTCCTCTCAGCTTGGATTGTCGGGAAAGATGGAGGTACTGATTCCGAAATCGATCAATCGGCTGCGCCTCAAAGGTTCTGGCAGTCGTTTTGTTCACGGTGGCGCATCGTTGCAGGAGGTGGTGATTCCCCTCATCAGGATTAACAAGAAGCGCCAGAGTGACCTCTCTACCGTTGATGTGGATATTATTCGTGGAACAAGTTCAGTTATTACATCAGGCCAGTTGGCTGTTGTACTGTATCAATCGCAGCCGGTTACCGAAAAAGTTCAGGCAAGGACTTTTGCTGCAGGTATTTATACCCTTGCTGGAGAGCTAATTTCTGATTCACATACTCTTGTTTTTGATGTTACTTCCGACAATTCTCGGGATCGTGAGCGGCAGGTACGATTTATTTTTACCAGCAAGGCTGATGAGGTGAATGGTCAGGAGGTTATTTTGAGGCTGGATGAAAAATACCCAGGCACTTCCCACTACAGGGAATACAAGTCGATCCGTTATCTGATGCGGCGGTCATTTACGAGCGATTTTGATTTTTAAACAGCCAATTGCGGACTATGAAAAGCCTTGATCAGAAAATAAACTCTTATTTCTCCGGACTCGTTGTCCGCAAGGATCTTGTCAAGACCGTCAAAGGCAACGCTATTGTTCCAACGTATGTTCTTGAATATCTGTTGGGTCAATATTGCGCGACAAGTGACGAGGCTTCGATTCAAACCGGCATAGAGACTGTTAAGGAGATTCTGAGAAAACACTATGTGCATCGTAATGAAGCCGGGTTGGTCCGATCCAATATCAAGGAGAAAGGCCGATATAAGGTTATAGATAAGATAAGTGTTGCGCTGAATGACAAAACCGATGCATATGAGGCTGAGTTTTCAAATCTCGGCATCAAAAAGGTGCTGGTTGATTCCGGGACAATAAAGAGCCATCCAAAACTACTGGTCGGGGGAGTATGGTGCATTGCCGATATCGAGTACGAATTCAAGGAAGAGAAGAACGCGATACCGTGGATCATGTCGACACTGAAACCCATCCAGCTCTCTCATTTCGATTTCGAAGGGTATGTCGAAGCCCGAAAACAATTCACCACTGATGAGTGGATTGATCTGCTTATCCAGAGCATAGGTTTCAATCCTGAGCTGTTTGGCAAGCGCAGCAAGCTGACGCAACTTATCAGGTTGATTCCTTACTGTGAACGCAATTATAACCTTATTGAACTTGGTCCGAAGGGGACAGGGAAGTCTCATATTTATTCAGAGTTCTCCCCGCATGGTATTCTTATTTCCGGTGGAGAGGTGACTGTGCCCAAGCTTTTTGTGAGTAACTCTTCTGGTAAAATCGGCCTGGTAGGGTATTGGGATGTCGTCGCCTTTGATGAGTTTGCAGGCAAGCAGAAGCGTGTCGATAAAGCGCTTGTTGATATCATGAAAAACTACATGGCCAACAAGTCCTTCTCCCGTGGCGTTGAAACCCTTGGCGCAGAAGCTTCCATGGTTTTTGTTGGGAATACCCAGCATACCGTACCCTTTATGCTCAAGCACTCAAATCTGTTTGATGAACTGCCAGAAAAATTTTATGACTCAGCATTTCTTGACCGTATCCATTTTTATGCTCCAGGCTGGGAAATAGATATTATTCGAGGAGAAATGTTCTCCAGTGGATATGGATTTGTGGTTGATTATCTTGCAGAAATACTTCGCTCAATGCGCAACCACGACTATTCGGATAGATATAAAGAACAATTTTCACTTTCGTCCGATATCTCAACACGTGATAGAGATGGCATTAATAAGACCTTCTCTGGCCTTATGAAAATCCTTTTCCCACAAGGAGGAGCTTCAAAGGATGAGATTGAAGAGATGCTTGCGTTCGCAATCGAAGGAAGAAAACGGGTAAAAGATCAGGTCATGCGTATTGATACTACGTACCCGACAGTTCATTTTGCCTATACTGATGTCTTTGGTCAATCAAGAACGGTTAAAACGCTCGAAGAAGAGACCTATCCTCATTACTACAATAAAACCGTAGGTGAACCAGACGATGTTATTCCTCAGGCTGAAAGCATTGAACTTGATTTTCCGAAGGCGACAATCAAAGGGCAGCATCTGACTTTTCAGGAGAATCAGCGTGGAGTTTCTTATGATACCCTTTTTGGTCACTACCTGAGCGGGGCAGGCAGAATAGTTGTCACCGATCCTTATATCCGGCTTTTCTATCAGGTTCGAAATTTCATGGAGTTCCTTGAAACAGTACTGAAGTTTAAACCTATTGAGGATGAGGTCGCGGTTCATTTAATCACAACAGAAGACGATTTCAAGGGTGAACAGCAGAAAGAAAACTTCGAAAAAATCAAGGAGTCCTGCGACACAGCTGGTATTGCTTTTACCTGGGAGTTTGATACAACCGGCACGATTCACGCACGCCATATCGAGACTGACAATGGATGGAAAATCCTGCTTGATCGCGGACTGGATATTTTTCAGCACTATGAAATGAACGATGCGTTCACGTTTAATAATCGCCTTCAGCAGTTCCGCCCATGCAAAGCGTTTGATGTGACGTTTTTAAAAGTACAGGGATCTAAAACAGGAGCTGAGAAAGAATAAAAGTATCTGTGTCGGCGAGATTTGCAGGAGGCTGATGATTATTGTCTCTGTTTCCTTGTTTCGTTCCGAGATACAAAACAAGGAACAAAAACTTGTTCCATTGCCTAATAAAACTTATTCAATGGTGTTTGGCTTTGAAGTGCGATAACAGGTTAACTGATTATTTTGCGTAATCAGAAATTGCTTTGGCAAGAATCACCTGATCATTTTCTCCGTTGGGAATACGGACGTTTTTTTCAATGAATTTCCATGCATTGGTTTTCTCTGATTTTACTGAAAAAATCACTTTAGCGCATTTGAAATCACTGGTACCGGATTTTTTGCCTTTATCTGCAAACGATTGTTTCTTTGCCATGACTCGTAGGTAGTTCTTTTGGTTAAGTCGCTGTACTCTTGTTTTTACTTAAAATGAACATGAAAGTAATAAAAAAATTACCGATAACCAAGAGCACTCATGAAGGAATTACTTCTGCAGAAGCTCTGTTTCATGCAGGTTTCCCTTATGGAAAATTCCTGTTGCCTTTCCTTTCAAAGAGCGGTTTAGAAACGGTGTGTTTGATGATTTAGATTGAAGCGAGCTGGAGGTAACAGTCCACACTGCCTCAGGGTCGATGATAGAGAAATTAGCCTGTTCTCCCGGTGTGAAACGAATCGGTTTGAGGTTCAGGATTTTTCTTGGATTGACCGACATCAGTTCAATGGCACGGGAAATGGTAATGACCTTTTTTTCAACAAGTTCGGTTATGGTCAGACCGAGTGAGGTTTCAAGGCCGATAATACCGAAAGCTGCCTGGTCGGCAGGGCACTCTTTTTCGTGTGAGGCATGGGGTGCATGGTCTGTCGCAATGGCATCAATAGTTCCGTCTTCAAGAGCTTCAAGCAGAGCTTCACGATTTTCAACGGAGGAGAGCGGGGGTTTCATGATATAGTTGCCTTTTCTGTCGGCATGAAACAGGTCTTCATCCGTGAGGGTGAAATGGTGCGGTGTTACTTCGCAGGTGACCTGAAGACCGTCCTGTTTGGCCTTGCGGACAAGGTCAAGAGCTGCTTTTGTACTGATATGTGCTACATGGTAGCGCGGTCGTTTAAGAGGAGCATGCAGTTTATGCTGTTCCAGATAGTGCATCAGAAGAAGATCTCTGCTGAGTGTTATGGCCTCGGACACATCGGGAATACCTTTCAGACCGAGTTTGGTCGAAAACAATCCTTCATTCATCACGGCTTTTTCGGTAAGCGATTTTTCTTCACAGTGCTGAATGATGAGCAGATCAAAGTTGGAAGCATACTCAAAGGCTAACCGCATGATCTGGCTGTTCTGAATGGCGGAGCCATCATCCGAAACGGCGGTGACTCCGTAAGAGCGGAACTTTCCAAACGGCGCAAGATGTTCACCTTTGCTTCCTTCCGTCATTGCCCCGATGACTTCGAGATCTACGGGGAGCATCGTCGAGTGATGGCGGATATAGGCAACACCAAGAGGGCTGTCAATGACCGGTCTGGTGTTCGGCATAAGGGCGACGCCGGTAAATCCGCCTGCAACGGCTGCCTTTGAACCGCTTTCAAGAGTCTCTTTGTATTCCTGTCCAGGCTCCCTGAAATGGCAGTGCATATCGAACAGTCCGGGAGCAAGTATCTGGCCGCCAAGATCAAGTATCCTGTCATCCGGCGAGACGGGAACGTCCTCATTACCAAAAACGACAGTTTCGATGGTACCGTCATTGGCCACTTTTATCGACCCTGTGGCATCGAGATGTTCAAGAGGATTAAGAATACGGGCATTCTGAAAAATAAAGCTCATGGCTCATGAAAAATTATAACGTTAGATAACTTGTGCCTTAAGGCTGACAAGCTCCCGTCGACGCTGAGTGCTGTTTTCCAGTATGGAAAGTACTGCCTTCAACATGTCACCGGAAGAAACCCTGCCTACACCGGCGGGTGTTCCGGTAAATATAAGGTCACCGCGGCGTAGTCCGTAAAGATACGACAAATAATGGATAAGCGCGGCTGGAGTATGGAGCATTTCCGATACATTTCCCTGCTGAACCTGTGAGCCATTCAGATTAAGTGATATTTCGAGATCCTTCGGAAATATGGTGTCATTGAAGGGTGCAAAATCAGAAATCAGGGCGCTTTTTCTGAAACCCTTGCTTTTCAGCCATGGGTTTCCGGCTTTTTTGGCAGCAAGCTGAACATCACGCAGCGTCATGTCGAGACCCGCTCCGAA
Source organism: uncultured Chlorobiaceae bacterium (assembly GCA_903940125.1). Lineage (GTDB taxonomy): Bacteria > Bacteroidota > Chlorobiia > Chlorobiales > Chlorobiaceae > Chlorobium. The sequence continues at coordinate 57,089 of CAJAJL010000043.1, forward strand.
GCCGGCAATGTATGTCGGTGCTTCCTCAATCGAGCATCCGTCACACGATTGCCCTATAAGCAGAACTATTTCAGCCTCATAGTGCATGTTTGCCGAGAGGGGACGACCTTGAAATTCAGGTATGGCAATCACTCCTTCAGTTTCAAGGGCAGTGGGAGGTTTCATGAAAATGATCGGTTCACCATCATCCTCTGGGGGGATGCCCGCAATGGCTCCTTCAAGCTGCTGCATTTCCCTGGCATGCTCCCTGTAGTTTTTTCCGACACAATAAATGGCACCAGGAAGAATAGTTCTGCGATCAAGAAGTGATTCCATCTTCTATTTTATTATTTTAGTTCAAGGTAATGTACTCTATCTGATAAAATTGTTCGACGGGAAATTTCACGCGATGACAGGTATGGCGACAGGGGAGCAAGATACAGCTGTTGCTTTTCAAAAAGCAGCGCTCAGAGCAAGAATGCTTGCGTCAAGGCGTCTGATTCCGGAACCATCGCGCGCGGAAATGAGTCACTCTATTGCCGGGTATGTTTTGAGGTTACCTGAAATTCTCACTGCCCGCAGCATTCATCTCTATCTTTCCATTCCTGTTCATGCAGAGGTGGATACTGCTCCAATTATTGAGGGGCTTGGTGCCTTGGGGAAAGCGATTTTGGTACCGGTTATCAGGGATGGCAAACTCTTTTCGGCTGCTTTTCGGAAAGGGGATCCTCTCCTGCCTGGACAATTCGGACAGCCTGAACCTGAAGTGGTCTCGATTGTCGAAGAATCATATCTTGATGTAGTTCTTATGCCACTTCTGGCATTTGATGGAAGCGGATATCGTCTCGGATATGGCAAAGGGTATTATGATTTTTTTCTTCAGCGGCTTTCAAAGCTGGGAAGGAACCCTTGCCGTATCGGTCTGTCGTTCAGCCAGCAGATGGTTGATGAGATTCCTGCCAACGAATGGGATGAAGTGCTTGATGGAGTTGTTCATGAACAGGGAATTATGCGGTTTTCTAAATCATAATTTTTGATCTCTTTTATGCTGACAGGGATTGAAACGAACGGAAAGGCGTCTTCGCTTAAATTTTTTAATACTTCTCTCTATGTCAACAGGGAGTTAAGCTGGATTGATTTCAATCAGAGGGTGCTTGAGGAAGCGCTCAATCCTGAAGCGCATCCGCTTCTGGAGAGGGTGAAATTCATCTCGATTTTCAGCTCAAACCTCGATGAATATTTTATGATCCGGGTTGCCGGTATCGAGGATCAGTATGAGGCCGGCATTCAGGATCGGACAATCGATGGGCTTACACCTACCGAGCAGCTTGAAAAGATCCGCGAGATGGTTCTGCAGCAGCTTACCCTGCGTAATGACTGCCTTTATCATGACCTCCTGCCTGCCTTGCAGAAAGAGGGAATAGAGTTTCTCAGGGTATCTGAACTTTCAGCAACAGGGCAGCGGGCCTTGAGTCATTATTTTCGCAAAGAAATTTATCCTGTTCTCACACCTCTTGCCTTCGATACCGGCCATCCATTTCCTTTTATGTCGAACCTGTCGCTGAACCTCGCTATCGAACTTGAGGATGAGGAGAGCGGATCTCTGAAGTTTGCCCGCGTGAAGGTTCCGAATATTCTTCCTCGGCTTCTTCGACTCAATGATATTAAAGGGTTTAATGATGAGGATGGAATCATTCGCTTTATCTGGCTTGAAGACCTCATTGAAAACAATCTGTCACACCTTTTTCCGAAGATGACGATTACAAAATCGCATCTGTTCAGATTGATTCGTGATGCTGATATTGAGATTGAGGAAGATGAAGCCGGCGATCTGCTTAAGACCATTGAGAAGGGGCTCAGGTCACGCCGTTACGGCAAAGTTGTCCGGCTTGACATCACTCCGGCTATGCCTCAGTCGGTAAGAAAACTACTCATGAAAAATCTGGACGTTGCAAAAAGAAACGTCTATGAAATAGATGGGGCGCTGGGACTCAGCTGTCTTATTGATCTTTTGAAGATAGAACGTCCTAATTTGAAAGATGAGCCGTTTGTGCCGAGTAACCGCATTGAAGAGCAGTTCGGTGCTGATATATTCAGTGCGATCAGGGTTAAGGATCAACTGCTCTATCATCCCTATGACTCGTTTCAGCCGGTCGTCGATTTTATCAACCAGGCCGCTATCGATCCTGACGTTCTCTCGATAAAGCAGACACTCTACCGGGTCGGAAGCAACTCGCCTATTGTCAAGGCATTGATGAAGGCAGCCGAAGAGGGTAAACAGGTCGCTGTACTTGTGGAACTCAAGGCAAGGTTTGACGAAGAGAACAACATTGTCTGGGCAAGGGCACTTGAGGATGTCGGGGTGCATGTAGCCTATGGTCTGCCCGGTCTGAAGACCCATGCAAAACTTACCCTTGTTGTTCGTCGTGAACAAAAAAAGCTGAAACGCTATCTGCACCTTGGTACAGGTAACTACAACCCTGCAACAGGAAAGATCTACACGGACTACAGCCTCTTCACGGTTAACGAACAACTTGCCAATGAAGTGGCTGAACTGTTCAATGCCTTGACCGGCTATTCAAAACATACCGCGTATAAAAAGCTGCTTGTTTCGCCGATCAATACCAGAGAGAGGCTTATCGAGATGATCGAGCGGGAAATTGAGTGGTGCAGACAGGAAGGAAAGGGAAGGATAATAATGAAAATGAACGCCCTTGTCGATGCCAAAACCATACGGGCACTCTACAGGGCATCCTGTGAGGGTGTGACCATTGATCTTATTGTTCGCGGCATTTGCTGTCTGAAGCCCGGCATCCGCGGGATAAGCGACAATATCCGTGTTATCAGCGTCATTGGTCGTTTTCTTGAACACAGCAGGGCTTACTACTTTCGTAATGGAGGGAAGGAGGAACTCTATCTCGGCAGTGCCGACATCATGCCCAGAAATCTCGACGATCGGGTTGAAACTCTTTTTCCTGTGTTTGATAAATCCCTTATCCAGATTGTGTTAGCCGATCTTGATCTGATTTTAAGTGATAATATGAAGGCATGGCAGATGAACTCTGATGGATTCTATTTAAAAATCAACAATGATGCGCCGAAAGTTAATAGTCAGGCTCTCTTTTTAACACGATCAGTCTTTAAAAAAATTATGTAAATTCAAAGTAAACAAATTATGAAAATTGCAGTTGGAAGCGATCATGCGGGAGTTGCATTAAAGAAAACCGTTATTTCCTGGCTTGAACAGCATGGTCATGAATATAATGATATGGGGCCTTATACTGATGAATCAGTTGATTACCCTGATTATGCCCGTAAAGTTGCAATTGCTGTTGCTGATGGGCTTTATGATCAAGGGGTGCTGCTGTGCGGCACTGGTATCGGGGTTTCAATTTCGGCAAACAAAATTAAAGGTATTCGTGCGGCGCTTTGCTGCAACCCTGAATTCGCAACACTTGCCCGGCAGCATAATAATGCCAATATTATCTGCTTATCCGCCCGCTTCAGTGATAAAGAGGGGATTGAACAAAGTCTTCAGAATTGGTTTGACGCTGATTTTGAAGGAGGAAGGCATGAACGAAGAGTGAATAAAATCGAACCATGTTGTTAAATGAATGCTTGGAGAGTTGTCTTGATACGACATATCCGTTTTTTGCGGATGATGCTGATATTGCGAATGTCATCACTGTGATGCAGAAGGGCCGCTTTGAATGTGTTCCTGTTCTGCACGATGGAAAAGTCGCGGCAATGTTAACCGTGCTGGACCTTTTGCCCTTATTTCATTCCAGAAAAATGGATAAACTTTGCCTGAGGGATCTGAAACTTAAGCCCGCTGACAGTATTGGACGACATGAGCATCTTTTTGATGTTTTTTCAAGGATACGATTGTTTTCCGGCACTCTCATTCCCGTGTCCGAAGAGGATGGCAGCTATATCGGAATTATTGAAAAAGTGCTTCTTCTTGAGAAAATTGCCACTGTTTTTCACTTGAGAGGAGAGGGTATGACGCTTGAGCTGGATGTTCCGGCATTTGAACTGAAGCTTTCCGAGGTTATTGCAACACTTGAAAAAAATGATGCCACCGTGTTGAGTTTCGGCATGTACCGTTCTACTTCGGACAACGACAGCAGGGTCGTCACTTTCAGGGTTGAGACTCATGACCTTTTCCGTCTTGTAAAAAATATGGAAAAATACGGCTATCTGATTCGCTACTCGTCACCATTCTTCAAAGAGAGAGATGATGAACTCAGAGAGAAGGCTCTTGAGTTTATTCACTTTATGGATATGTAGTTACCTTAATACCGAACATCCAATGTCAATAGAACACTTTTCTGCGCTTGCCGCACGGATTCGGGAGCGTGCAGCAGATATATTTCCTGAAGTTCTTGCTTTGCGCAGGGATATACATCTTCACCCTGAACTCTCTTTTGAAGAGGTAAGGACTACAGCGCTCATAACTGACTATCTTCTTGGTCTCGGCATCACACCTGAGCCACCTTTGCTGCAGACAGGAGTCGTTGCTCTGATCAAGGGTGGAAATGCGTCTGGAAAGGCCACTGTTATTGCACTGCGGGCTGATATAGATGCTTTGCCGCTTAATGAAGAAAACCTGCACAATTTCTGTTCGCTTGAATCAGGAAAAATGCATGCATGTGGTCATGATATGCATACGGCAATGCTTCTTGGCGCAGCTAACATACTTGCAGGAATGAAGGATACACTGCAAGGTGATGTGCTTCTTATTTTTCAGCCAGCCGAAGAAAAATCTCCCGGCGGAGCAAAACCACTGCTTGATGCAGGACTTTTCAAACGCTTCAATCCATCGGCCATTATAGGACAGCATTGTTTTCCAAATGTTGAAACAGGCAAAGTTGCTTTGTGCAAGGGCAGTTTTATGGCTGCGGCTGATGAATTGTACTTTACGGTGACAGGGCAGGGGGGGCATGCATCGGCTCCGCATAAGGCAGCTGACCCGGTTCTTGCTGCAGCTCACATTATTACCGCAGCGCAGCATCTTGTCAGCAGGGTTGCGCCCCCTCATGAGCCCGCAGTGGTCTCAATAGCGTCAATTCATGGCGGTAATGCTCCCAATGTCATTCCTCGACAGGTTACAATGTCGGGTACGATGAGGACCATGAACGAGGAGTTGCGGTCTCTGGTGCAGGATAAGCTGCGCCAGACTGTAAGGCATGTTGCTGAAGGACTTGGAGTTGAGGGTGACGTTGAAATCAGGAAAGGATATCCGGTACTCTATAACGATCCGGCAGTGACAGAACAGGCGGCGGTTGTCTGCAGCGAGTATCTTGGGAGCGAACATGTACTCGAAAGCGAACCTATCATGACGGCTGAAGATTTTGCCTACTATCTGCTGGAGTGCCCAGGTACGTTCTGGCAGATTGGTACAGGTTCACCGATATCTGAAAAAGGCAATACCCTGCACTCTCCAACCTTCAATCCAGAGGAGCGAGCTCTTGAAATCGGCAGTGGCCTTCTTGCTTATAGCGCATTCCGGTTTCTTGATTTGTTGAAGGCATGATTCAACAAAAAGGCGCTTTTAAGCGCCTTTTTGTTGAGCAACTGTGCTGTTGAAATTATGCTTTTCCGTTGGAACCAAGAACATTGATGATTTTGTGGATGTAAAGTTTCTTGAGAGCTTCACGGGCAGGTCCAAGATATTTTCTTGGGTCGAACTCTTCAGGCTTCTCATCCAGCACTTTGCGTATAGCAGCAGTCATTGCAAGACGACCGTCAGAATCAATGTTGATTTTACAGACAGCAGACTTGGCTGCAAGACGAAGTTGATCTTCGCTTATACCGATTGCATCTTTCAGTTTTCCACCATGTTCATTGATAATTTTAACCAGCTCCTGCGGAACTGAAGAGGCTCCATGCAGAACGATAGGGAATCCAGGGATACGCTCTTCAATTTCGGAAAGGATGTCGAGGCGGATTTTCGGATCTTCACCGGGCTTGAATTTGAATGCGCCATGTGATGTGCCGATGGAAATAGCAAGACTGTCAACACCTGTCTTTGCAACAAAGTCTTCAACTTCTTCGGGCCGGGTATAGGTATGGGCTGCTGCAGAAACCTCATCTTCAATACCTGCAAGCACTCCGAGTTCTCCCTCAACCGTCACATCAAATTGATGGGCATAAGCAACAACTTTTTTGGTCAGTTCGATGTTCTCTTCATATGAGAGATGTGATCCGTCGATCATTACTGAAGAAAATCCGGAATCAATACAGTCCTTGCAGAGTTCAAAGCTGTCTCCGTGATCAAGGTGGAGGACAATCGGAACCGGTGTTCCGAGTTCAGCAGCATAGGCTACAGCTCCCTGTGCAAGATAGCGAAGGAGGGTTTCATTGGCGTAGCTTCTGGCTCCTTTTGATACCTGCAGAATAACAGGAGAGCTGGTTTCAGCACATGCAAGTATAATTGCCTGCATCTGCTCAAGATTATTGAAGTTATAGGCTGGAATCGCATAACCGCCTGTCACAGCTTTTTTAAAAAGCTCCCTACTGTTGCACAGCCCAAGTTCTTTGTAGCTGATATTTTTCTTTTCCATTGAAAAGCTCTCCTTTTATTGTTATAATATGCCGTATTTTCTACATAGGATACCATCCCGTAACGATATACCTCACGTTCTTAAATATAGATATAATTATAATCCCATTCAACAACAGCTTGGATGCTGTTGTTGAACCTTTGATGATCATACAAAATAATGTTTAGAAAAAGTCTGCTTCTCACCATTGTTCTCCTGGGAAGTACTGAGTCCGTATTTGCAACTACCGCTCTTAAATCTGTGACGGCAGAAGCCGTTATTACGCTCAAACCGACAGCGTCTGAGGAAGAGGCGGGTAAGTATGTCACTCAAAATCTGTTGTTGAATCACTTCAGAAAGGTTTCAGTCAATGACTCTCTTGCTCAGCAGATATTCAACCGTTATATAGAAAATCTTGACGGCACAAAAAGCTATTTCGTGTCAAGCGAGGTTGAGAGTCTCAAAAAGATTTATGGAAGCAGGATTAATAAAGAATTTCTTACCGGTAAAGCAACTTCCGGGTTTGGCATCTATAATTTTTTTCTGAAAAGAGCGAAAGAGAAGATGCGCTTTATGAAGGCTGCCGCAGATACCATTCATTTTAATTTTTCAGCACCGGAAACTATTGATATTGACCGGAAAACTGACCCATGGCCTGCAGACAGACGCCAGCTTTACGATTTATGGAAAAAAGAGTTGAAATATCAGTGGCTTAATTTGAAATATTCGGGTGAAAGCAGCAGCACTATTCGGGGAGCACTTGCAAAAAGTTTTACGAACCGCCTGAACCTTCTGAACCACCAGAAGCCTGAAGATGCTTTTCAGGCATACATGTCAGCGGTTACAACGTCATTCGATCCCCATACAAGCTATTTCTCTCCGGACGAATATGAAAACTTTCAGATCGACATGAGCCGTTCTCTTGAGGGAATCGGAGCTAAACTTCAGACTGAAAGCGAGTATACCGTTATCAACGAGATTATTCCGGGAGGTCCGGTTTATAAGAGTAATCTCCTGAAAAAAGGAGATAAAATTATCGGGGTCGGTCAGGGAGCAAATGGTGAGATTGTTGATGTTCAGGGTTGGAGAATAAATGATGTGGTAAAACTTATCCGTGGCAGGAAAGGTACTCTTGTCCGCCTGAATATTCTTCCTTCAAGCCAGGCTGGCAGAGGCCCGGTCAAAACTGTACAATTGCTGCGAGATAAGGTTGACCTTGAAGAACAGGCAGCCAAAAAAAGCATTATTCAGCTGAATGGTCAGAAAATCGGTGTTATAACGATACCTTCATTTTATCTCGATTTTGAAGGTCAGCAAAAGAATGCTGCTCATTATAACAGCACAAGCCGTGATGTGGCCCGTATCCTGAATGAACTGAACACAGATCATGTTGAAGGTGTTGTGATTGATCTTCGCGATAACGGGGGTGGTTCGCTTGAAGAGGCTGTGAGTGTTACCGGGCTGTTTATTCCAAGCGGCCCTGTTGTGCAGGTCAGTAATGCCAATGGCGGAAAAATGGTGCTCAGAGATGAAGATCGTCACAAATTGTATAGCGGACCGCTTGCTGTCCTTGTCAACCGTTACAGTGCCTCGGCTTCTGAAATTTTTGCTGCGGCAATTCAGGATTATGGTCGCGGTGTTATCATCGGAGAGAGAACGTTTGGAAAGGGAACGGTTCAAAGCCTTATCAAATTGACGAGACCGTTTATTTTTTTTGGAACGAAACCTGAGCTTGGCGAGATAAAGCTTACTGTTGCAAAGTTTTACAGAATTTCAGGAGGCAGTACCCAGCACAAAGGGGTAGTGCCTGATATTGTTATGCCTTCCATGATTGATACTTCCACTATCGGTGAGGATACCTATACCAGCAGTCTGCCCTGGAGCACTATCTCAAAGGCATTCTATCGTCCTACCGCAGAGGTCAGCCAGGAAGAGATCGGCGTGCTGAAGAAAAAATTTCAGGAACGCTCTTCAAAGAATCACCTTTACCAGGCTTATTTACATGATGTGAATGTTCTGAACCAGATTCGCAAGAAAAAGCTGATGTCGCTTCAGGACACGGTGTTCAAATCGGAGATAGAAAACATCAAGCATATTGAAAAACTGTGGGTTCAGGCACCGGATTCAGCAAAAAGCATGAACAAGGATGTCCTGATCAATCAATCGGCAGCAGTTGTTTCAGATATAGCAGAGCTTAAGGCAATTGAACGTCACACTGTTGTTCGAACCTCGCCTGCCGTTTTGAACTGAAGTTGTTTTCTGGCCACGTCGATCTGCAGTGCTACGGAATCAAATGAACAGCTTCCGTGAGTTTTTTTGGAATTCACGCTGCTGTCCGACTTGAGACAGTCGTAAATATCAGGATCGATAACTTCGGAGAACTCCCTGAACTTTTCTACGGGAATGTTCGGCAGGGTTATATCCGAAGCGATGCTCCAGGTAACAATTTTACCGGTGATACGGTGTGCATCGCGGAAGGGAATCTGTTTACCGACAAGATATTCGGCAATCTCCGTAGCAAGGCTGAGATCTTCAGAGGTCAGTTTTGCCAGCTTTTCCTCTTTCAGAGTCGTATGCTCAAGCAGTTTGGCAAATATTGCAACACTTGAAATTGTTGTTTCAGCACTGTCGAAAAGCGGCGGTTTATCTTCCTGCATGTCCCTGTTGTAGGAAAGCGGAAGGCCTTTCATGATGGTAAGCATAGCTACAAGATTTCCATACACCCTTCCTGTCTTGCCCCTGACCAGTTCGGCAATATCTGCATTTTTTTTCTGCGGCATGATGGATGATCCTGTTGCGAAGGCATCACTGATGTTCAGATAGCCGAACTCATAAGAACTCCAGAGAATCAGATCCTCAGCAAACCGCGACAGATGCATCATGATCACGGAACAATCCGATATGAATTCAATAACAATATCCCGATCGCTCACGGCATCTATGCTGTTTGAAAAAAGATCGTCAAAACCAAGCAGGACAGCGGTTCTGTGGGGATTAAGGGGAAGAGTGCTGCCGGCAAAGGCTGCAGCACCGAGAGGGGAGATATTAACCCGTTTCAAGAGATCGCTGAGGCGCTGCCGGTCACGTATGAACATGTTGAAATAGGCAAGGTAGTAGTGGCCGGCGGAAATAGGCTGGGCACGCTGCAGGTGAGTATATCCGAATATGATAGTCTCACGGTAGGTTTCAGCTTTTTCGACAAGTACCTTTAACAGAGTTCCAAGCGCTTCCTGCAGTTCACTGATCTGGCGGCGCATATAAAGTCGGGTATCGGTTGCAACCTGATCGTTACGGCTTCTGCCCGAATGGAGCTTGCCAGCAACAGCTCCAATTTTTTCTTTAAGTCTGTTTTCAATAACCGTATGGATATCCTCATCTTCCCAGTGTGGAACAAGAGTGCCGCTTGCAAGCTCATCCTCTATTTCCCGAAGTCCGACAATGATTTGCCGAGCCTCATCTGTATTGACAATGTTCTCTTCTGCAAGCATGGTAACATGCGCTACGGAGCCTTGTATATCTTCGCGATAGAGCTTTTTGTCAACATGAACCGAAGAAGAATAGAAGAGGGCATCCTGATCAAAAGGCTCAGAAAAGCGGCTCTGCCAGAGTAATTCTTTTTTCCTGGTCATAAGATGTGTTGGTTGTTGACGGAATGAAACTGCCGGAAAATACTAAAATCAAAGCAAAAAGAGGCCGTTTGATGGGGAGTATCAGACTTTTTTGACGAATTCAGACTTTAATTGCATAGCTCCGAAGCCATCGATTTTGCAGTCGATATCATGGTCGTCGTCGATGAGGCGGATATTTTTCACCTTCGTGCCGCCCTTAAGCGCTGAAGATGCTCCCTTGACTTTGAGATCCTTGATTACGGTAACGGTATCACCGTTCTGCAATATATTGCCATTTGCATCTTTCCAGACGCGAGACTTTTCCGCAGCATTGGCTGGAGCATTGCTCCATTCATAGGCGCACTCAGGACAGATCAAAAGAGCCCCAACTTCATAGGTGTATTCCGAGTTGCATTTCGGGCAGTTTGGCAAGTCGCTCATGATGATTATTTTTCGAGATTATCCGGCAAAGATTTTTGCGATATAATAATAATTTGCATCAATGTTCCTACTATAGAGATTTCACACTGGAATGAACAATGGAGCATCAGCATCAGTAAGATTTTTCAGTGCTTTGCAGATGATGCGGGGTGTTGACGTTGGAGAGCTTCGGATGCTGTAGAATATTTTATAGATTGCTAACGATATTTCAAACTACAATAAAACAAAAGGGCAGTCAGTGATGGGTGATAAGTTTTTTCGTGAAAAGGTTTTTGCTACGATGCTTTATGGATTCCGTACTCTAAAAAAACCTGTGTCAGTTACTGTCCATCCTGCATTAATGAAGCAGATAAGGGATCAGTTCAAGGATACACAGATGGCACCAGTAATCATTGGGGGGGCAGAAATGTTTTTCGGGCTGCCGGTTATTGAGGATGCCGCAAAAGATAAAGATTACATCGCTGTAGGTTAACCATGATGCTTCTTTCGTCATCGTATTGTATGGCCGGTTTGTAGCATTGTATGAGTTATCCGTCTTTTTATCATTATTATTTTGCTGAAGGGTGGAAATCATGTCGCATTCACAAGCTCCTTTTTACCCCATTATTTATGTCCGCGGGTACGCGATGACTGAGTCGGAGCAAAATCAAACAAGTGCGGACCCTTTCAATGGGTTTAATCTTGGTTCAACGGTATACCGGGCTACACCGGATAAAACGTTATCTGCAAAAAAATTTATTTTTGAGTCTCCCATTCTCAGATTAATCTCTGATTTCGGTTATACGGATGTTTACAAAGATGGGCTGGATATTTCAGATCCAGCCTGGAGTGAGCCTATTGGCCCTAAATCGATTGTGATCTACCGTTATTATGATGATGCCTCGACGCTTCTGGGTAACGGAAAAACACAATCCATTCTGGATTTTGCGAATGGCTTGAACGGGTTGATCAAAAAGGTTCGTGAGCTGGTATGTTCACATCCTGATAATGCGATAACAAAGGAGAGCTTTCGTTTAAAAACGGCAGTATTGAATTGACCATTCCGTTTGGCAACAACTCCTCGCCAGGAATTACAGGTCAGTTACGATTTGTTGTTTCCTCGTGGAATGATTAAACAATCAAGGCAAGAGCAAGTGATACGGTGGGCATACGATTGAAGGGACGGTTCTTATGAAAGGTAAAAAAAGTTTGCGCAAAGTCCGGGCAGCTCACCCGGCAGTGAAGTCCATGAAAAAGGTGATGCGGAACCTTTCAAAAACCATAGGCCAGCCTGCCGGCACTCTCCAGCACATCGGAGAACAGAAAACCGATTTCCCGGCCATAACGGTTTTTGGTTATGATGCAGATCACGAATTTCACATGCCGCTCAAGAGCATCGCTGAATGCGGTGCCTTGAAGGATAAGCAGAAGGTTCTCTGGGTGAATATTGACGGTCTTCATGATGTGTCGGTCATTGAAGCGGTCGGCAAGCTTTTCGATATCCATCCGCTTACCCTCGAAGATATACTGCATACCGAGCAGCGTTCCAAAATAGAGGACTTTGAACGCTACCTGTTTCTTGTGTTCAGAGCACTTGATCAAGATCCTCAAACAGGCGAGATCACGGAAGAGCAGATGAGTCTGGTGATCGGCAGCAATTTTGTTCTTACGTTCCAGGAAAAACCGGGAGACATGTTTGATGCTCTCAGAGCAAGGATAATAAACCCCGGGACATCAATAAGAAAGCGGGGAGCTGACTACCTTGCCTATGGTCTGATTGATGCTATCGTCGACAGTTATTTTGTTATACTTGAACAACTTGAAAGCCGGGTTGAACTTCTGGACCAGGAACTGTTTGAAACATCAGGGCGTGACACTTTTGAGTCCATCTATGAACTGAAAAAGGAGCTTATTCTTATAAGAAAATCGGTAAGACCGATGAGGGAGATCATCAACAGTATCAGCAGGGAACACTATGCGGTCATTGATGATAAAGCTACCTGGCCGTTTTTCAGGGATGTCTACGACAATGTCATTTTTATCAATGAAACCATTGAAACTTATCGTGATATCGTTATCGGCATGTACGATACATGGCTTGCCATTGTCAACAACCGGATGAACGAAATCATGAAGGTGCTGACCACCATCGCTACGGTATTTATGCCGCTCTCTTTTCTTACCGGAGTCTACGGAATGAATTTTCGTTTTATACCGGGACTCGAATGGCATTGGGGATTTTTTGCACTGATTGGATTCATGGTGATGATTGTTGCCGGAATGATGGTTTATTTTCGGACAAGAAAGTGGTTTTAGGGTACAACAGTTCCCGAAACGCCGCTGCTTGTCACAATTTCAATAAGGAAGTTATCCTGCGGAATTGCGCTGATGATGGTATCTATCACTTTCCTGATGATTCGCTTGTGTTCCTTTCAGTTTCACGGCGCTTGATGATTTCTTCAGCAGTAAGCCTGACAACGTGCCCATCAATCATGGTAATAATCGCTGTATTGGTTCGAATAGCCAAGTCCTCAGCAGCTCTCCCTGCACGTTGCATTGCAGCATAGGACCCTGCCATGTCTGGGTCGGGGGATAATCGAATGTCTTTCGTATTCATAATTAGCTCCATTCAATCAGTTTTGGCGGAGTGAGTGTTCCATCGTAAAGTGCCCAGGCATCTACAATAGCCCAATATTTGGTTTGAAAATTTATGAGTCCTGCTGCAAACCGACGATGAATAATTGCTTCTGGAATAGTATGGCCACCCTGCCTGACACGTTCTGCCACTCTCGAAACGGCAATATCAGCTGAGTGAAACGAGATAAACCAGATTTTGACAATATAACCATCAGCTCTCCAATCTTTAATCCGTCGCAGATAGTTTAGAACTGATAACGTTGTTTCAAAAGAAAAACTCTCACCTTTTTTTGCGTACTCATCAATCTCTTTAAGCATCAGTCTCGCCGCCTTAATGGAAGCAACTTCAGGATTAAAAGGCGACAGTCCGGCAGCAATAAGATCAGCATTAACAAAACGCAGCATATGAGCTTCCTGAGGAAGAAAGTCCCTTGCAAATGTTGTCTTGCCTGCTCCGTTAGGTCCGGCAATGATAATGATTTTTTTCAATGTCCATGCCGTTGTGAAATTGATAAGTTACATCCTTGAAAAGGTAAAAAATTTATCTCATGCTCCCACAGAGAGAGCATAACGAGAACGACTTTCCACTTCAACAAAAATAAGCTCTACTTTATTGCAAGCATCAAACGCTAGTCGAGTGAGTCCTTCCATGATCTTATATCTCTCAGACCAGGTCGTTATGGTGCAGAATTTGTATGACACTTTCAAATGGGAAGATGGAGGGAGCAACTACGGCAGGGGTAAAAAGCTATCCAAAAATAATTGCATAAAAGATCGGAAATAAAAAAAGCCCATTATTACACTAAACAAAAGAGAAAAACAAAAGAGAAAAACAAAAAATCATCAGTCACCAATGATGATGCCGAAAACAGAAGGAAAGGTCAGCTGCTTGCTGCTAAGGCTGGGTAGGATACCCGAACTTATTTGCATATGGTGTTGTTCTTTTTGTAATTTATAAGTAAACTATGAACAATTGAGCCATGATAGAGATTACCAGTACAGAATTACGCAGGAACATGACCAAGTACTTCGATCTTGCCTTGGAGAAAAAGGAACAGGTTCTTGTACGCCTCAGGAATCGGGGGACTTTTACGATTACTCCTTCCATAGAAACAAAGAGCGGTAAGCGAATTGCGAAGAAAACCGAACTAGAAGCATATCTTGACCAGCCTGAGGTAAAGGAATCCATTCTTCGCGCCCGTGCAGATGTAAAAGCCGGCAGAGTTCGCAAATTTACCACTGTCAAGAATTTATGGGACGGTATACAGTAGAACTCACTTGATGAAAGTTGGCAACAAGGCAATCCTTCGCAAGATTGAAAAAATTTTACCTGAAATGGAAAAGCACCCCGCCACAGGCATAGATAAACCTGAAGCATTGAAAGGAGAATTTGCGGGTGTACTCAGTGCAGCGTGTTTTACCGGATTCTGTGCTTTCAGTTTGACGATATTTGTCAGTTTCCATTGAACAGCGGGCATAAGGCGTAGCGTTTTTAGAGGAAAAAGATCCCAGTCCGGATCACCGTTTTTAAAGCTCAGGAGAAAAGATCTATCATCAGCAGTCAAGTGATCCTGAATTTCCCTGACGAGAAAAGCTCGGGTTGCCTGATAGTCCTCATAGCTGAACGGCGCTACTGTCATCCCTGAAAAATTCGTGGTTATGCAGGCGCAAGAACCCAAAGCTTTTTTGAAAAACTATTCCAGGCTGAAGAGTTGAACCACTTGGATATAGAAGAAAAGTCCAGATAACACAAAAAACGGCTTGTTGAGATGTACTTATTATGGTACTTTCAATAATGAACAAGCCAACACTCGAAGTCAGATTCTATCGAACTGATAACGGCACTGAGCCGGTACGCGATTGGTTACGGGAATTGCCAGCTATAGACCGAAAGAGCATAGGTGAAGACATCAAGACAGTGCAATATGGGTGGCCTCTTGGTATGCCTTTGGTCCGTAAAATGGACAAAGACCTTTGGGAAGTGCGCATCCATTTGCAAGCTCGCATTGCAAGGGTCTTGTTGACGGTACAGGATGGAATAATAGTTTTGCTTCACGGATTTATCAAAAAAACACAGGCGACTCCGAAGTCCGAGTTGCAGCTGGCCAAAACAAGAATGCGGAGTATATGATGATGGACAAAACCAATATTGGAAGCAGTTTCGATGATTTTCTTAAAGAAGAGGTTCTTCTGGATGAAGTTACCGCGGTGGCCGTCAAGCGCGTCATTGCCTGGCAAATTGCAGAGGAAATGAAAGCTCAGAACCTCACTAAATCTTCAATGGCCAAAAAGATGCATACCAGCCGGGCCTCACTTAACCGTCTGCTCGATGCCACAGATACAAGCCTTACCCTGACAACACTTTCCAGCGCAGCATCGGTGCTTGGGAAAAAATTGCGTATTGAGTTAGCTCCCTGAATCCCTAGTCCCCGCCCCTCACCCAATCACCACAAGCGTATCCTCCCCCTTCTCATCCCCAGGCGTTACCTCACGGCGACTCCACCGCTCTGGCCACTTCCTCTCAAGCATCCACGTCCCCGTTCCACTATCGTTCTTTCTTTTCTCATCACTCCAACCAATTATATTTTTTTCTAAAAGTCTGCGACTAAATAAGTAAGATGTATTGTATTGATAATAAATGATACTTATTTTCGTAAATTCTTGATGATTGGATAAGATGCCGGAAACATAGCACACGCACATGGAACCCCTGAACGGATCAGTTGGACAGCTGCAGTAATGACCCACCTTCAGCATGACCAACTACCAGCCACAATACAGCAACCCTGCATAGTCGAGGATTGTATCAACGATCCACTGGTGTGAATGTTTGTTTTGTTGTATTCAAAAGGATACACTATATTTTATGAATAATTTTAAACAAACAACCTATTTTGACTCATGGCTGTCAAATCTCAAAGATAAAACTGCCAAATATCGAATCTTGGCTCGGCTAAAAAATGCCATGTTTGGAAACTTTGGTAATTGTAGTCCTGTTGGTGAAGGAGTTTCAGAAATGAAGATTGATGTTGGGCAAGGTTATCGAGTCTACTACACCCGAATAGGGGATACAACTTACTTTCTATTGGCTGGAGGAGATAAGTCAACACAATCAAAAGATATTATCCGGGCAAAAAGACTTTCTAAAGGACTTAAGGAGAATAAGTAATGAAAACTACATCTATCCCATTTGATATTGCTGATTATCTCGACAACGAAGAAGTGATAGAAGGCTATCTTTCTGCTGCGGCTGAATCCGAGAATCCTGATGTATTTATTTCCGCTATTGGAGACGTTGCAAAGGCTCGCGGAATGACTCAAATAGCAAAAGAAACGGGGTTAGGTCGTGAAAGCCTCTATAAGGCATTAAGATTAGGGTCACATCCTCGGTTTGAAACGATCAAAGCCGTTCTTCAAGCACTCGGAGTGAAGATTGTAGTGAAATCAAACCAAGCTTAAATCAAAGGGAGAGTGATGGCAGAGAGACAAGCGTGGATCCGTTTTTTACCTCCCAGCCCTCAACTTTTCAAACAGCCTACCCAGTCATTTGTAAGTCCTATAAGTCCCATTGGACCTATAAGCCCTATTGATGCTTGAATATGCATATGAAAATACAGAACAAAGAATTTTTGATGTTACTCCATTACTCAGCATCGGTAAGTTTTCAGAGCTTAGAGACCTGTCTGCATTTAATACGGTAAAAGTAAAATTCGATACCATCGAGTGGTCCAATAAATTGGATATAGACCCAGAGTATTTATATGAAAAAAGTATAAAAGTTGAAATATAGCTCGAATATTCCTTGAAGGTGAACGTTGTTCACGCGTCTTTGTTGGAATTTTGTATGTTCCACACAATAGTATCGGAACTAAAATCCTGTTCGTTTGGCCAAATAATACCATGGTGAGCGGGTCGAACGAGGTGGAAATACGATTCGTCCTGAAGTTCTTGTGATCGGAAAACAAGAATAAGCCAAAAACGGAAAATAAGAATCACCCAGGGTTAGCGTAAAAAACACCCATAGCTCGTAGTTTGAAGGTGCGAACCAAATCAAACTCCAAAGCTATGAGGACACCGTTAAAAAAGC
>CAJAJL010000044.1 GCA_903940125.1 uncultured Chlorobiaceae bacterium
CGGAGCAGATTGCGCAGACGTTGCGGATGTCGCTGGCGGGGATGGATGTGGGGCTGATGCATACGGGGAGTGACCTTGAGCCGGTGACGATTCAGGTGCGGCTGCCGAGGAGTGACAGAACGTCGCTGCGTGACCTTACGGGTATTTTTGTGCAGTCGCAGGGTATGGGAAGTCTGACGACGCGTTTGCGTGCGGGTGAGATGATTCCGCTGTCGGAGCTGGTGAGGGTTGAGGAGAGGATGCAGGAGAAGAGCATTTTTCATAAGGATCTGCGGCGGGTGGTCTATGTGACGGCGGATGTTGCGGGTGCGACGGAGAGTCCGGTTTATGCGATGCTCGATATGGATAAGAAAATCCAGAAGATCAGGCTGCCTGCGGGGTATTCGATTCATCCGCTTTATACGGCGGCTCCTGCTTCGGAGGATAAGCTGGCGATGAAGTGGGACGGTGAGTGGCAGATTACGTTTGAGGTGTTCAGGGATCTTGGGACGGCGTTTGCGGTGGTGCTGGTTATTATTTATCTGTTGATTATCGGGTGGTTCCAGTCTTTCAAGACGCCGCTGATTATGATGATTGCCATTCCGTTGAGCCTTGTGGGGATTATTCCGGGGCACTGGCTGCATGGGGCGTTCTTTACGGCGACGAGTATGATTGGGATGATTGCGCTGGCGGGTATTATGGTGCGGAATTCGGTGCTGCTTATTGATTTCATCCAGATTCGGAGGGCGGAAGGGGTTGGGCTGAAGCAGGCGGTGATTGAGTCTGCGGCGGTTCGGACACGGCCGATTATTCTGACGTCGGGTGCGGTGGTGATCGGGTCGATTGTGATGCTTTTTGATCCTATTTTTCAGGGGCTGGCCATTTCGCTGATCTGGGGGGGTGTGCTTTCGACGCTGCTGACGCTGGTGGTGGTGCCGATAGTGTATTACATGGCTGAAAAAAAATCTGACAAACCTTCTATGACAAACTTATCATGAAATTACTGGCGATAATGGGTTATGAGGAGACTCGCCCGATGGTGCGGCGTCTGTTTGAGGAGCATCGGGTGTCGATGATGAGCAGTATGGATATCAAGGGGTGCAATTGTGAGAAGCGGGGGTTACAGGCTGAGGCGTGGTGGCATGCTGATGTGATAGTGGGCACCTATTCTACGCTTTGTTTTGCGATCCTTGATGATGACAAGGCTGCTGCGATTATGCTGGAACTTGAGAAGAACCCGATAGCGGTGGAGAAGGATTTTCCGGCCCGTGCGTTTCTTGTGCATGTTGAGAAAATGGTGTGATGACGCTGTTAAGGGGGAGTGGCAGTGAAACGGGGAGACTGAAGTCGGTGACAATTGTTGTTGTGGCTGCTTTTGTCTGGGTGGTGCTGTACAGCAATCTTGAGTGGTTTGCGGCGCTTTTGCTTCAGGTTGCGGGGATGAGCAGGGGAAGCCGGTTGGGTGAGGCCTTCTACTTTTTCATCTATGAGGTGCCGAAGGTGCTGCTGCTGCTTACGGGAGTGGTGTTTGTGATGGGGGTGGTGCACACCTTTGTTTCGCCTGAACGGACCCGGGCCATGCTTTCGGGGCGTCGGACGGGGGTCGGGAATGTGATGGCGGCATGCCTCGGCATTGTGACTCCGTTTTGCTCCTGTTCGGCGGTGCCGCTTTTTATCGGGTTTCTGCAGGCTGGTGTGCCCCTCGGTGTTACTTTTTCGTTCCTTATTTCTGCACCGATGATCAATGAAGTTGCTCTTGCGCTGCTTTTCGGCATGTTCGGATGGAAGGTCGCTTTGCTCTATATGGGAATGGGGCTGTTGATTGCGATTTTTGCCGGGCTGGTGATCGGGAAACTCCGTATGGAGCGTTATCTGGAGGACTGGGTGCAGAAGCTGCAGGAGCATACGGTTGCTGCCGAAGCGGATGGCGAGGTGATGAGCTGGGCGTTGCGTCTGAGTGAGGGGGGCAGGCATGTCCGGGAGATTGTGGGGAAGGTGTGGCTCTATATTGTGCTTGGCGTGGGTCTCGGGGCGGGTATCCATGGGTATGTGCCTGAAAACTTCATGGCTTCGCTGATGGGGAAAAGTGTCTGGTGGTCAGTGCCTGTTGCGGTGCTGATAGGGGTTCCGATGTACTCGAATGCTGCGGGTATTCTGCCGGTTGTACAGGCGCTGCTCGGTAAAGGTGCGGCACTCGGTACGGTGATGGCCTTTATGATGAGCGTGATTGCGCTGTCTGCTCCCGAGATGATCATCCTGCGCAAGGTGCTCAAGCCTCAGCTTATTGCTGTGTTTGCCGGTGTTGTTGCTGTGGGCATTATGGTGGTGGGGTATGTGTTTAATCTTGTATTGTGAATTGTTCCTCCTGCGAGGCATGGTGTGTATACGTTCTACCTCTTGTCAAGAAGCTGCCCGAACAGAAACTTCAAAGCGCTCAATAATTGTTATATGATTTGTTCAATCAATTGGGAGTGAACATTCATTAAGATGACCGATGTTATTACCTGGTGGCAGCATCTGCCATCGGACATGAATCCCGCTATCTTTTCCATGGGTAGTTTTACCCTTCGCTGGTATGGCATGATGTACATTGTTGCCTTTGGTGTTGTCTATCTGCTTACCCGTTACCGTCTTTCCTCAGAAAAACTGCCTTTCAGCCAGTCTTTTACAGGTGATGCTCTCACCTGGGTTATGGTTGGTGTAGTCATAGGCGGAAAGGTGGGCTATATTCTGTTCTATGGTCTGAGCAGCTTTCTCGCCGATCCTCTCGGGACGTTACTCCCCTGGGCGGCATCAGCGGAGGGGTACCGTTTTACTGGCATAACCGGTATGTCTTATCATGGGGGAGTTATTGGCGTTATGCTTGCCATGTGGCTTTTTACACGGTCTCGAAAGAGTGGTTTTCTGCAGACTTTTGACCTTTTTATTCCTTCTCTTCCGCTCAGCAGGCTCAAAGTGAGGCGGAACAGTATCGGCTTGAATTGATAGCTGCGCAGGCACGTCGATTGTCTGATAGTGTTGCTTTCTACCAGGCAATGGGTGGCAGAAGGAAATAACAAAAATTATGCAAGCTTGTTTAATGTTAAGATTATGCGAATTGTCTTTGGCGGGTATTCTTCATTGGCTCAAAAAAAAGGTAATCTCCAAGACGATTGCTCAAGAATCGCTTAAACTACCCCATGACTGCGTAAAACCCTGTTGACGTTGACGCTCTTACAAATTATATTGGCCACCCTGATTGGCGGGGTATTATCAGTGATATTAGCAGCAACGGTTGCACTCACTTTTTTAGCTCGTTTTACCAACCGTATGGTGGCTTTTGCGGTGGGAGTCCTCCTCGGCTTTGCGTTGACAGATATTTTTCCTGAGGCAATCAACCTTGGGCTTGATATTACAACTGCAGGCTGGGTGCTTACGGCTGGAATCATGAGCTTTTTTCTCTTGGAGAAATTAGCCTTGTGGCGACATGACCATGCCACAGCATTAGGACATACCTGTTACAAGCCCCAGGTCGCCATGATTCTTCTTGGTGATGGTATGCATAACTTTGTGGATGGGATTCTGCTTGCGGCGGCGTTTCTTACGGACTGGAAGTTAGGATGGACAGCAGCTATCGCCATTACTGCGCATGAAATTCCTCAAGAGATATCAGATTTTATGGTCTTGCTTAATGGTGGACTCTCAAAAAAGAGAGCACTGTATCTCAATGCACTATCCGGTGCTGCAATGACCCTTGGAGGTGTGATTGGCTGGCTGAGCCTCAGTCATGCACATAATGCAATTCCCTATGTATTAACGTTTACAGCTTCCAGTTTCGTCTATATCGCTGTCGCTGATCTCCTCCCTGAGTTGCTTCACGATCGCAAACCAAGAGACATGTTCTTACAGCTGGCATTGATGACTTTAGGACTCAGCGTGCCAGCGTTTGCTAAATTTTTCGAATGAAAGAAAAAGTGGCCTGATGGCGTACCGGTAATCGTATCGGTAAAACTTCCACTCACAAGGTAAGGGGCCACCTCGTACTCTGTTACTTTACGGTGTTAACCATATACGTAACTGCATGCATTAATCAGGTCGCTTCAGGAAACGGATTTTAAAGTACGTTAAGCATTGTTTGAGTTAATCATCAGCAATTCCATCCCTACCAAACAAAATACAAGTCAATCACTGTTGAGAACACCAGCCTCAATTTCATCTTTTCAACTACTTATGTTTCCAGACCTTGATTGCTGATAAAACAAGAAGCAAGACAAGCAACGGGATAAGTACAGACTCTGAAACGATACCAAGCAGCATGCCGCCAATCCAGGTGCCGAAGAGCGACCCGGCAGCCATGATAAAGAGAAATGATCGGTTGGCACCAAGAACAGAAAAACTGCTGTCACGGCTATAGCGGGCAAAACTAACCAGCATGGTGGGCAAGCTGATAGCAAGGACGTTGATGATTACGAGCCAATTATCAGCAATGGCCTGCCATGAAACCGTACTGGCCCTGAACGGTAATGCTGAAGCCACTACAACCAGGCTCATTGCTTTATTGAGAATCACAGCATCAAGAGCAGGAAATGCAAAAAGTCCAATCAAAAGCGGAAGGCGAAACTCTGCACCGCCAAGTCCGATCAAGCCACCAAGAGTTCCGATAAGAACGCCGGCAATGAAGCCGTAAACATGTTTTTGTTGCATATTCAGTCAATTACCGAAATGATTACCTCGGGAAAACGAATGAATGAAGGTATGGAGAGTGAAAGGCTTAAGGGAAGCAACCGTGTCTTGAGTTATTCACAATTTCTTGCTCTCATGTTGATCCGAACCGTAAAGATTGAGTTGCTTGCGGTAATAGGCAAAAGCCTCCTCCTGGCGGACAACACCAAGCAACATATTGGTTTTATCATCAAGGACCGGCAGCATCTTGAAATCGGTAATCTCAAAGAGCTTCAGCGCCTCGTCCAGTTTTGTTGTGTCATACAATACCGGTACATCTTTTTTAACAATGTCCTCGGCAATCAATCCAACCAAAGAATCCGCTTTAAGAAGAATTCTCATCTCATCGAGGCTGATGATGCCTGAGAATCGTCCATCATTATCGGTAACCAGAAAGCTTGATTCAGGGGTATTGAAAAAAGTATCGATCATGCTTACGGCACTTTCCGAAACATTGAATTTTACATAATCAGTTTTCATGACTTCTGCGATGCTGATATGCTCTGCAACTGTAACTGCAATACCAAAGCCTACTTTCACTCCTTCTTTTTCAAGAACATAGGTCTCCATGGAATGTCGATAGGTAAGACGTGCAACAAGTGTCGAGGTCACAGCAGCAAACATTATGGGCAGCACAATCTCGTAGTTTCCGGTAACTTCAAAAAGAATGAGGATTACCGTCAAAGGCGCTCTCATGATGCCTGCCGTCAAAGCACCCATACCCACAAGAGCGTAAGCGCCTGAGGTAGCCGTGATTTTAGGAAAAAGCAGGTGAACAACCTTCCCGAACATCCCACCAAGCATGGCTCCCATTTTCATGGCAGGAGCAAACATGCCGCCTGATCCTCCGGAACCAACCGTCAGAGCTGCCACGACCGGTTTGAAAATGTAGATGCCGATCATATTGTGCCAACCTTCATTGCCACGTAACGTATTATTGATGGCCTCGTATGAAAATCCATAAAGTTCAGGCAGCCACATGCAGATCAATCCACTCATTAATCCACCGATAGCCGGCATGGCCCAGACAGGGATTTTCCATCGCTTTTCCATCCTTTGGAACCACTCTTCTATGGCATAATAAATCTTGATGAACATGACTGCTGAAAGACCTGCAAGTATCCCGAGAAGACAATAGAAAAGCAGTTCTGTATTCGACACAAGAGTGTATTCGGGCACATGAAAAGTCGGTGAGCTGCCGAGATAGCTCCTTGAGAGTACGGTTCCGATAACAGCAGCAACCACAATAGGGCTGAAGGTTTTAACACTGAAATCGCCAAGGAGAACTTCAATGGCAAACATCACACCGCCGATTGGGGCGTTGAACACGGCTGCAAGACCTGCTGCAGCACCGCATCCGAGGAGCGTTCTTGTTCTTGTCGCCGAAAATCGTAATAATTGTGCAACGGCAGACCCGATTGCCGCACCAACCTGGACAATCGGCGCCTCACGTCCTCCACCGCCTCCTGTACCGATACTCAACACCGAGGTTACACTTTTATGGAACCATAGTTTCTTCTCAATCACCCCATCATTCTGCGCAACAGCCTTGATCACGGATGCAAGTCCATGCCCAGGACGGACTTTAACGACAAACGCATTGTAGAGGCCGACAAGCAGTCCACCCACAGCAGGGATTAATGGGAGGATAAACAACCAGTATTTGTCTATAAACCTGACTTTTCCAATAGTGTGCAGGCCAGTAAAGCAGAAGGAGCTGAGCATCATGATGGCATCGTGAAAAACAACTGCCACATAGCCAGTCATAAGCCCTACGACGATGGCAACAAAAAGGAAAGGAATATCCTGATTGAGATTGAGCTGAACAAGAAGATAATCGAGAGTCAGCCGATACATCTGACTGGCATTCCCTGTAAAATATCTGCTACGCCTCGAAACAGTGTAGAAGTAAGCCTGTATTTTTCGGCTGAGACGTCCTTTTTTACGCGGGGATAAGCTCATGAGGTCAAAATCAGAGAATCAAACAATAACAAATGGGGTCAGGGTACTCTTCCAAGAATGATAGTGCCGATACCACTTGGGATAAGCCCTGCAGATTGTTGTGATGCAAACAAATGTCACCTTAATTGAGGTCTCTTCAGGAAACGGATTTTAAAGTACGATAAGGATTATTTTGTTTGGCCTCAACTGGAAATGGAAATGCATGGTAAGTGTTATCCGATAAAATGGCTACTCCCTAATTCTTAAGCTCACTTTGGGTTGATCTCTATATTTTATTTCACAATACAATTGAACCCCGTCGGAAATTTCGATGGAATAACTCTTTGCTGTTTGCCGGATACAAATTCTTGGTGTAAAATACAGTGATTGATTCTCCTCACCAAAACAATCTGCGATGAGTGATGTCTACCGTTTCGGGGTTTCTCTTGAAAAGTCTCTGATTGAGGCTTTTGATCTGCATATCAAGGCGCAGCAATACAAGAACCGATCAGAAGCAATCCGTGATTTGATCCGTGAGGAGCTTTTGAGAAAAAAATGGACGGAAGGAGGCTCTGTTGCTGGAGCAATTATCATGACTTACGATCATCATAAGCGGGAACTGGTGAGCAAACTGCTGGACATCCAGCACGACTTCCACGATATTATTATTTCTACACAACATGTGCACCTTGACCATGATCACTGCCTTGAAGTGATTGCTGTTAAAGGAAATGCCACTGCTGTAGAAAAGTTATCCACTGGCTTGAAAGTTCTAGTCGGGGTCAAACATGTAAGCCTCAGCGTTTCATCTGCCGAATAATTCACCGGAACAAAATCCCCATTCATTCAATAATTTTTTTGTCTATCAGTAACACAAATATTATTTTTGTGTTACTGATATTGACACAGCGATACAACTCTGGAACTTCGAGCAAGAGCTTTTGTAATCTTATTTTGTAAACAGTTGCAAAAATCCCTACCTCAATGATTATAAAATTTTCAGCGATGCTTCTGGCCTTGTTATGGTCAGCTCCTGCTTTTGCTGCTCACCCTCTGGTCACTGATGATACTGGAACACAGGGAACAGGAAAATTTCAGATGGAATTGAATGTGGAAAGCTCAAGAGATGAGGAAAATGAAGCTGGTATTACACAAAAAGAGACAGGCGGGATAGTTACTGCAGCACTGACCTATGGCATTGTTGAGAACGTGGACATTATTGTTGGGTTGCCCTGGCAGTGGAATACCCTCAAGGAAGGTGGGAACATGATTTCGAATGACAAAGGGATTGGTGATACATCAGTCGATGTTAAATGGAGATTTCTTGAATGTAAAGACCATGAGCTGAGCCTTGCCTTGAAGCCGGGACTGACGATACCGACAGGCAATGCAGCAAAAGGGTTCGGCAACGGCAAAATTTCTGGCGGAATGATGCTGATTGCCACCAAGGAGTGGCAGCATGGGGCAGTGCACTGTAATGTTGGTTATACCCATAATTCATATGG
Source organism: uncultured Chlorobiaceae bacterium (assembly GCA_903940125.1). Classification (GTDB taxonomy): domain Bacteria; phylum Bacteroidota; class Chlorobiia; order Chlorobiales; family Chlorobiaceae; genus Chlorobium. The sequence continues at coordinate 8,127 of CAJAJL010000044.1, forward strand.
ACAGGATCATGATTATGAAACCCTGAAACAGGATCTCTGGCATGCATCACTGGCTACCGAGATTAAAATGACGGCGAAGCTTCGCTCTGTTGCTGATGTTGGCCTTGACAGCAATAATGAGAAAACACCGGATACGAATCCTGTTTATATCCTCGGAGGATTGATCTACAGTGTGACGGAAAACTTTGATCTTGATGTTGGTGTAAAAGCGGGCATGAACCATACCGAGAGGGACAGGACAGTTCTTGCCGGTTTTACGGCGAGATTTTAATGACGGGTTCTGAATAATTCCAGAGAATTTAACAAGGAGGAAAAGCATGCACATACCGGATGGCTATTTAAGCCCTGCGACTTGCGGGGTATTTGGTGCCGTGATGATTCCGATATGGACGGCAGCTTCGAAGGCTGTCAAAAAAACATTGAGCGTTCGGCAGGTTCCCTATCTGGCGATTGGTGCGGCGTTCAGCTTTGTGATCATGATGTTCAATGTGCCCATACCCGGCGGATCGACGGGGCATGCCGTTGGAGGTGTGCTTGTTGCTATTCTTTTAGGGCCTTGGGCTGCCTGTATCGCCGTTACCGTTGCTTTGGTCATTCAGGCGTTGTTGTTTGGTGATGGAGGCATTACAGCCGTTGGAGCGAATTGTTTCAACATGGCGTTCGTGCTCCCTTTTGTCGGCTATTACGTTTATACATTGATCAGTTCCGACAGTCCGTCAGGCTCCGGCAGGCGTGTCATTGCCGCTGGTGCTGGTGCGTACGTTGGCATTTGTGTGGCTGCTCTCTGTGCCGGCATTGAATTTGGCCTTCAACCCTTACTCTATCATACAGCAAATGGTCAAGCGTTGTACTGCCCTTATGGATTGAATGTTGCCGTTCCCGCAATGGCTCTGGGCCATCTTCTGGTCTTTGGATGGGTGGAGGTGATTGTGACCGCATTGGTCGTAAAATATTTGCAGAAGCAGAACTCTGTTTTTTTTGAAGGAGGCAGATCATGACGCTGACCAAAAAATTATGGATAGGGATTGGTGTTTTAATTGTACTGTCGCCTTTGGGATTGATTTTACCGGATCATTTTAAGGCAGGATCAGCCTGGGGGGAGTGGGGGCTGGAAGAGATTCAGAAAATGATCGGATATGTTCCTTTAGGTTTTCAAAAACTTTCAGAACTTTGGAAAGCCCCGCTGCCTGATTATGCTTTTCAGGGATGGGAGGGAAAGGATCTCTTTTCTATGAGTTTTGCGTATATCATCTCTGCGATTGTTGGCATTGCGATCATAGCTGGAGTGGCGTTCTTAATAGGCAAGGTATTAGCAAAAGAGGATGAGTAACACTTTACACAAAAGGCGTGATTTTATAGAGCGTTACATGTTGAGCCGGTCTGGTCTTTCCGTGTTTTGGGCATTAATGGCATCATTACTCGTCCGGGTCTGGATGGAGCCATACTGTTTGGTGTCCTGATAATATGTGCCGGCTTATTTTATAACGGACTTATTCGATGAGTGAAACTGTTTTTGAAGTGAAGGATGTCCACTTCTCTTATCTGGGCAAATTCCCTGCGCTGTGCGGTGTGGATATGACCATCCGGTCGGGTGAAAAGATTGCGATTATTGGTGCTAACGGAACCGGAAAGTCAACTCTGTTGCAACTTCTGGATGGACTGATTTTCCCTGATTGTGGTCACGTGACAGCCTTCGGGGAGAGGCTGCTTGAACATTCGCAGGGTGATGAAAAAGCTGCACACCGTTTTAGAAAAAGGGTTGGGCTTGTTTTTCAGAATGCTGATATCCAGTTGTTTTGCCCGTCGGTGAGAGAGGATATTGCCTTTGGGCCGTTGCAGTTTGGTGTGGCTGAGCAGGAAGTCAAGAGGCGTACCCTTGAAGTTGCTCAGGTTTTAGATATCCAGCACCTGTTAGACAGGGTTCCCCATCAATTAAGCATCGGAGAGAAACGGCGAGTTGCAATCGCCTCTGTTCTTGCAATTGATCCTGATGTCTATTTATTCGATGAACCGACCGCAGGGCTCGATCCTTTAACTGTCCGGCACATTATCGATTTTATTGTCAATGCCAACCAGCAAGGCAAGACCATTATTACCGCTACACATGACCTGCATATTATCGGGGAGATAGCTGATACGGTCTATGTGTTTGGTCGGAACAAGAGCATTGTCAGAGGTGGTTCTTCAGAATCTGTCTTGAATGACAACGCACTCCTTGAAGCGAATAACCTTATTCATATGCATCGCCACCATCATGACGACAAGGAGCATGTGCATCAGCATCTACCGATGGAACCGCATGACTGAACCAATGATAACCTGTCAGGGTGATTTAGTTAAAGAGTAAATATCATTTTTTGAGAATATTTCTGCACTCCACCATATTGAAAATGCATTCTCAATAGCAATAAAGGTAGTATGAGTAAAACCATTGAGATATTGATTGAAGTGAAGCTGCAATCCTTGCAAAAAAGCTGACACTGATGGACGGCTCCATCAGGAAACAAGCAGCTACCATTCCTGCAGAAAATCGCAAATTGGTTACAGTGCACGAATCTCTCAGATATTTTGACTTGTTTCACTTGCAATAAGGTTTTTGATGGGGCAGGATGCCTGCCCCATCCGGGATGATGATTCTTTTGATTTTAGAAGGTCTGTGTTAAACCGACATTAAAAGAGCGGCCTTGTCCTGCAAGTGACTCGAAGAGATTGAGCCTTTTGCCGGCCAGGTTGTTGTCGTAGTTGATACCACCGAGCGGGAGATAATAGAACCGGTCGAACAGGTTCGTGATGCCAAAGTCCAGCCGGAGGTTTTTCCATTGGTATGCCGTGCGCAGATTGAGCAGCGCGAAGCCCGGAGTTGTCGGCTCTTTGCGGAGAACATCAACCTCTGTTTTCCCGCTGACAAGCTGCATCTCGACGGCATTGGTCCACCCTGATATTTTTTGTTCAAGGGTGAGAGAGCCATTCAGCGGCATCATATGGTAGAGAGAGTTCCCTGTGTCGGAGTTCCGGTTGTGCACATAGCCAAGGGTTCCGTTAAGCTGCCCGTGACCAAAGCTGCTGTTCTCCCATACGCCAACCTTGCCCGAGACATCAAGACCATAAATTCTGGCATCGTGATTGGCGAACTGAAGGATATTGCGAATTTCACTTCCACCTACCCAAGTTTTATTGCTGTAATAGTTAACATCAATGTAATCATTGATATAGGTGTAGTATGGTGTTACCTTCACCTCCCAGTTCTTGCGTGCATTATCGTACCAATCCGCAGTGAAACTCAGGGTATTGGCGACTTCCGGCTTGAGGTCAAGATTGCCTACATAGCCATTGCCATCACCATACCAGTTGATCATCCCGCTGCACATCCAACTCGTCGACCATGCATAACGTTCGTAGAGATTCGGAGACTGGGTTTTGCGGGCGTATCCTATCTCATAGGAAGCATTCGATGTAGGCTCAAACCTTGCCAGTGCGGTTATGTCCACATTGTTATCATTGCGGGTATGATCCTGTGCATTAAACGCATTCGCATCGCGCAGATAATTTGTGATCATCATACCTGCCATGTTCAAATTATTATAGCCTTGCACATTGCCGGTATTCATCTGCACCAGTTCGTCTCGCACACCGATAACCGTTGTCACCTCTTCGCTCACCTTTGATTCCCATTCAGCAAACAGACTGTACCGGTCACGACGGCCGTCATTGATGTTTACGAAGGTGTTTGGCCCCATAGAGCCTACTGTTGCGGAAATTGGCGGCCATGAGTCGTTAAGGGTGAAGCGGTGGAATTCGTTGCCGATGCGCAAGATGTTTTTGTCGGCAAATGGAATTTCCGTCTTCAAAGAATAGCCAAGGTCTATTCCTCGAGTTTCCATTGGCATGTATGGCATCATTACCGGTGGAGTCAGATTGATCGGCAGCTTATCTTCGCCGGAATCCATTCTGTGGTAGGTGTTCTGCCAGAATGCTGTGGCATCGAGTTTTCCCCAATCGAAGCTGTCCTTATAGCCGAGATTGAAAAATGAAGCGTTATTGTCGACCATGTCCATCCACTGATTGACAAAACCTTGATTAGGAATCGATTGATGGCCTGCCTTGAGGGTCAAAAGGCTGGTGTCGCCTTTGAGGGCCAAAGTGGCTCCAAGATTACGCGATTCGTAATAGGTTGATGTTACGGTATTACCATGACCATCCTTGTAGTTCTTGGCGTGATCGATGGAACCGGTAACTCCAAAGCAGAGGTTGTTGTTTGCAACTGCACCCGAAAAGGCAGCCCCTGTGCTCTGATTGACGCTTCTGTAATAGGTCGAAACACTGCCCGACCCCTTGGTTCCCTCACCTTGTTGAGCGAAAACCGGATGATCTGATTCAACAAGGATGATGCCCCCGATGTTATCTCCCCCGTAACTCACTTGCGAAACACCGGTTTTAACTGCGATGCTGCTCACATTTGAAGGTGCAATGTACGACAACGGCGGATTCATATGGTTGGCACAAGCCGATGTCAGACACATACAATCAACGTAAATTGCTAAACGGTCGTCTCCAAGTCCGTGAATGATCGGCAGACTCGAAACGCCTCCACCCGTAGCAAGGGTAACCCCCGGTTCATCCTTGAGAAGTGAGGCAGTATCACTGGTTTTTACCCGCTTGGACACCAGTGATGCGGCAGCTTTTTCTGACGTTCCTGTAATAACAGTTTCCGGGCTTATCGCAACCTGACAAAACGCAGACAGGGGAAGTGCTGCGCTGAGTATCAGAAATGTGATCGGTTTTATTAAAAATCGTTGTACTTGTTCCATAGAGATTATTTCAAGATGATTGACTGAAAACAGTTTTTCTCTGGAATCCAGAGCTTTTATACAAAAGATTTCGGAGTCTACTTATTTTGTTCAGAAAGCATAGGCTAACCCGACCGCGGTCGTAAAAGGCGGGAAAAGCTGATATTTCTCAAGCTTGCTTTATAACCCTGATTTTGGGGTTAATGTGTTCAAGTCTAATAGGTGAAGCTAAGCGTTGGGAGGATAGTCGATCTGTCGCATGACACCATCGAGTAAAAAAGAAGAGTGAGATAAGGTAAATATATGGCCAGTAGTTGCGGCCAAGGGAGCGTTTTGCATGTCAGGCAGAAGGCCGGGCATCGCGTTGAGCAACTCTTCCTGCGTTTTGGTTGGCACCTGCTTTTCAGTAGATGCTGACTGTGTATCGCTGGTTGCAACGATTTTTTTATACAGGAAACAGTGTCCGCAGCAATCCATCGTTTTCTTTTCGCAGACAGTTTCAGCAATTGCTTTTTGATTAAAAAAGAAAAGTCCGTAACAGACGAAAATGGAGTTTATCTGTAAAAGCATAGCGACAAGCATCAAAACGGCGATGTATCGGGTTGCTTTAGTCATAATGAAAACTTGAGTTACCCTTCTATCTGCTTCTACTGAACAACGATTCTGAAATGGAAAATATTATGGCAGAGCAACTAATACTAATATAATAGTAACAATAATGCTGAGTTTGAAAAGAGATTCCTCACAGGAATTCGAGATGACAGAGGGGAGGATTATTTTTTTTATGATTTTCTGCTGAAAAACTGCATCAGCCATAAACCGGATTTTTGTTTTACCTCACTTTTTGTGATCGGAAAACAAGAATAAGCCAAAAACGGAAAATAAGAATCACCCAGGGTTAGCGTAAAAAACACCCATAGCTCGTAGTTTGAAGGTGCGAACCAAATCAAACTCCAAAGCTATGAGGACACCGTTAAAAAAGCTA
>CAJAJL010000045.1 GCA_903940125.1 uncultured Chlorobiaceae bacterium
AAAGCCACGCATAAAAATACCAGTAATGGCCGCTTGTAAAGCAAAATCAGGAGTACACGGCAAACAATTGGGAGTATTTTGGTGTAATAGGTGCCTGCAATCGTTTTCTATGGCCAAAATGCATATAAAAAGGGTGTTCGAAGGCTGGTTTGCTGTCAGCTTCTCTATCGTTAGCCCGACAGACTGCTAGTGGCAATGGTAGGGATAAGCAGCCCCTCTTTTTCGTCTTCGTCCAAGGGCGTTTGGCCCACGATGTAGTCCAGCTCTAATCCCATAATATTTTAGGCATCTCATTGTTCAGCACGGCAGTCCTCTCCTTAATTGCGTTACGCAAACGTTCCTGCGAATTTCCCTGCTCCTCCAGTTTCATCGTGTTCGCAGTCCTCAAGACGATTGCAGTCGCCAATTCAGCAGCCTTTTTTTCAATCAGGGCATCTAATGATCCATCGTTCGGAACAAAACCATAGACCAATTGCATATCAAGTACCCTGCCCAGTTCTCTCAACGATTTTATCGTGATCGAGCCATCTTTCTCACGCTTCTCCATATCCTGAACACCCTGCTTGGTAATCGATAATTTATTGCCCAACTGCTGCATTGACATGCCAAGAGAGGTGCGAATGGCCTTTATCCAACCGGTAGGCGGGAGTGCAACCTCTTTTAAAGAGGCAAATACCAGCATTTTATGGTTCAATTGCTGTAGCTGTAAAGATTTTCTGCTCATAATGTCAGCGTATTGGTTGACAGAAACAGAAAAAAGTAAGCCTATTACTTGACAAATGCAAGAAACAAGCAAGCATATAACTTGCCTTATTACTCAACAACGAGCGGAGCTAAAAAAAGCCAACATTGTACGTTTGCAACGAAGACTATCTCAATGAGGATATCCCCACACCCCCGCAAGAATCACCCAATCACCACCAGCGTATCCATCCCAGTCTCATCCCCAGGCGGCACCTCCCGGTGACCCCACCGCTCTGGCCACTTCCGCTCAAGCTTCCAAGCCGCAGCAAACCAGCTCATCAGCGCAGCTGAAACCTTATCCTTAGGGTTCCTCAGAGAACAAATCCCCTGACAAATCACACTACCACAAATAATCTACCCTTATAGCTTCCAGACCGCATCGGGCAGATTGAGTTTCGCGGTATCAGTGCGGGAATACTATGGATTGGATGGCTTTTGCTGTTTCATGACAACACCTTTAACGTTGGGCTGATGAAATATCACACACCGCAACATTTCTTGAATTTTTTCCCGCTGCCACAGGGGCAAGGTTCATTGCGCCCAGTTCGCTCTGCATCGGTTGCAATCACCATACCTTTTCCCCTTTCCATTTCCGGTTGCTGGCCAGGGTGCCAGAATTCATTGATTACCATCACAAATTCCGGGATACTCTTCCAGAGAGTCCTCAACTCCTCAATCACTATTGGTGGCGAAACGGAATCGTCATCCTGGGCAATAAAACTATACATTGCAGACAAAAGCATTAAAAAATCTTTATCAGCAGCTGCGTCTTCCCAGTCAGAATCGTTACACAGAACTCCGGTAAAAAATCCAGCTGCCCACAACATGATCATTTTATCTTTGTCTTCCTCTCTTTCATATTCAGCAGCATCAGGAAGTGTCTGGAAATCATCAGCAAGCATTAACTCCACAAGGATGCGGTCCGACATCTTCATCAGGAGATCCGTCATTCGCTGTGCCTGTTCAACACTCTCGTATTTCGGTACTTTTCCTCCCCCACTCCTGTCCCAGACTAAAGGCAACCATGTACAGGGAAGAGTTACCGGCCCAATAATCACTGAGGTAAGAAATCCGTCAACCATATGAAGCATCATGGCCTGTTCGGGGACTGCATCTGAAAGAAGAAAAGCCGCAAGCTCATTAAGCTCACTATCGGTTATGAGGTTCTGAATCATCTCTGAAACATAGTCACGGGTCATACAGGTAGTGTTTATTTTGCAGCTTTTTTCGGAAGCCGTAGTTGTTGGATACGATGAAGTGGCAGAAACCCCTCCCTATAGAGTGAATTTAAGGCAGCTCTCTTTATTGCCAAGATAAAAGATGGAAGGCAAACTTTACCAGCATGCTGAAAAGAACTATTCTCTCAGGACAACGTTAGTTTTGTTGGGGTTCAGGAATCACCCCAACCTACAGATGGGCACCACGATCAGCTGTAACACGACACGATGCATAAGGATTCCGCTGACAGGAAATCCCTTCACAAACCGTACGACCACAAAAAAAACAACCTCATAGTTGATATAATTATTATTTTTTAGTTATTATTACACTTTAAAGTGCAAATAATCATACCGATTATTATATGCTATTCCGAGTGAATTCCTTAACATGACGACCAGCGAACAGCAGGTAAAAGCATTTCTTCGAGACTTTAAGGAAAAAATGAAGATATGGTCGATCCTTTTCCGTGATGACCGGGGGAAAAATACCCAAACTCTTCTTGATCTTGAATTACGACCAAAAGAGAGACAACCAATTATTGAGAATCTTGTAACAGAAGACTATAGTGAAGGCCCACTTAAAGACTCCCTTAATAAGAGCCCTGAAATGTGGGTATTCGGCAGGCAGGTAAAACAAACGTCTGTTTATATCAAAATCACGATGGGAACTCCAAACACAAGCGTGATCTGCATTTCATTTCATATCGCTGAGCGTATAATTTTGTATCCATTTAAACGATAACGCAATGAAAAGCCCGATTACAAGCGGGGAAATGACCTTGAAACGAGAAGAGCGGGTCATGGGATTTCGTAAAAAAAACTATCCTCTCCAATACCACTATTACTACTGCAATGATAGTGGCCAGCAGTTTACAACAACCGAACTTGATGATCTTAACCTGATTCAGGTATACAATCAGTACAGAGATGAGCATAACCTCCCGTTTCCTGAAGAAATAGGCGGAATAAGAGCGGCCTACGGATTGTCGGCTGCAAAAATTGCGGAAATACTTGGACTGGGAACAAACAGCTACAGAAACTATGAGCAGGGTGAGGTTCCCAGTGAATCGAATGCCCGGCTGATACAGGTCGCCCAAGACCCAGAGGAGTTTAAAAAAATTGTACTCCTCAGTGGGGCATTACAGGGGAAGCAACTTGAAAGACTGAGCGTGAGAATTGAACATCTGATCGAAAGCAGAAAAAAAACAACCTGTGTTGATATCGAGGAGTATCTTCTTGGCTCAAAGCTGCCCGACGAATATTCCGGATACAGAATACCGAGTCTTGAAAAGCTCAGCGAAATGGTTGTCTTTTTTGCTGAAACCCTGGCACCATGGAAAACCAAGCTGAACAAGCTACTGTTCTATGCTGATTTTCTACACTTTAAAACAACAGGCTATTCAATCAGTGGAACCCGTTACTATGCGATTCCGATGGGACCCGTACCGGATAATTTCAACAGTATTTTTGAGTGGATTGAAAAAAAAGGG
>CAJAJL010000046.1 GCA_903940125.1 uncultured Chlorobiaceae bacterium
GTATCTTTCCCCATGGAGCTTCTTTATTTTTCGGTTTCTGTTGCATTACAAATGGTAATTTCCCGTTACCCATTTTAATATAACACTTTAACCGTGAATATGGAGGCTTTTTTTATGGCAGATCGATCAACTTAGGTTATTATTGCTTTCAGCTTTTCGATCGTTATATCATAATCGACATACCGACAGTAAAAAGCAAGAATTTTTTACCGCACGATGTTTCCTTATGAACAATATTCATAATGAAGCCAGATGATAACATTCAAAGACAAAAAGCATATATTTATTTTTGAAATTTATTCGAAATACGCCCTGATATGTCTTATACTTGTGTTTATTCATTGTCGCAGCGAACAGTACTTACAAGAGAATGGATCAAACAATAGCCCCTCGCCTTTACCCAGTCCTGCAACCTTACTGAAGAAACGGACTTACCATGACGCAGCACTCCAGCAGCACTTCCTATCTTTTCGGCGGCAATGCCCCCTACCTTGAAGACCTTTACGAAGAGTATCTTGAGAACCCGGGCTCCGTCCCTGAACACTGGCGGGCATACTTTGACGCCATGCAGAATGTGCCGGGATCGAACGGTAACGACAGCAGAGACATCGCACACTCTCCCGTCCAGGCGTCGTTTGCCGAAAGGGCGCGAATGGGTCCGATCTGCCGTATTGTAGCCAGTCCCGATGCCGAACTCGGACGAAAAAGGGTATCGGTTCAAAAGCTGATCGCCGCCTACCGTAACATCGGTTCCCGCAGGGCTGATCTTGATCCCCTCAAACGTCAGGAGAGACCCGCATTGCCCGATCTTGAGCCCTCATTCTACGGCTTCTCGGACACCGACATGGATATTGTTTTCAACACCAGCAATACCTATTTCGGGCGTGAAACCATGTCGCTTCGTGAATTGCTGCAGAACCTGCGCGAAACCTACTGCGGCACCCTGGGCATAGAGTTCATGTACATCACCGACCAGACCGAAAAGCGCTGGTGGCAGGCAAAACTCGAAACAAGACGCTCGAAACCGGATTTTACGACGGACAAGAAAAAACACATACTTGAACGTCTTACCGCAGCTGAAGGATTTGAACGCTATCTCCACACCCGTTTTATCGGCCAGAAGCGCTTTTCGCTCGAAGGCGGAGAGAGCTTTATAGCGGCAATGGATGAACTGATCCAGCGTGCCGGAAAAGCAGGCGTCCAGGAGATTGTCATCGGCATGGCGCACCGTGGTCGACTCAACGTGCTGGTCAACATCATGGGGAAAAATCCGCTCGACCTTTTTGCCGAATTTGAAGGCAGGCATCCGGGCGATCTTCCTTCCGGCGACGTCAAGTATCACCAGGGATTCACCAGTGACCTGGCCACACCGGGCGGCCCGGTCAACCTCTCCCTTGCCTTCAACCCCTCACACCTTGAAATTGTCAATCCGGTGGTCGAGGGTGCAGTCAAGGCACGTCAGGTACGCCGCAACGACAGGGATGGCTCACAGGTGCTTCCCATTCTTGTGCACGGAGACGCTGCATTCTCGGGCCAGGGTGTCATTATGGAGACCCTCAACCTCGCACTTACACGCGGTTACGGTACCGGCGGCACGGTTCACATTGTGATCAACAACCAGATCGGCTTCACTACCTCAGACCCACGCGACAGCCGTTCAACCACCTACTGCACCGATGTTGTCAAAATGATTGAGGCGCCGGTACTGCACGTCAACGGCGATGACCCCGAAGCTGTTGTGCTGGCAACGCAGATGGCACTCGACTATAGGCAGGCATTCAAACGTGATGTCGTCATCGATATCATCTGTTTCCGCAAGCTCGGCCATAATGAGCAGGATACCCCTGCCATGACTCAGCCGCTCATGTACAAAAAGATCGATAAGCATCCCGGTACGCGCAGACTTTATGCCTCCAGGCTTGAATCGCAGAGCGTCATACCCAATGAGTACGCCGACACGCTCAGCAAGCAGTTCCGCAAGGATCTTGATGAAGGCCGTTACATTACCAATCCGATATTGGTCAATAAAACCATTTTTACTTCCGACCCTTCAATTCACCGCAGCGAGACCTCGGAAACCGGCGTACCGTTAGCCGAACTCAAGCGTCTTGCAGAACGTATTACAAAAGTACCCGACCAGTTCAAGCTTCACCCGCTGGTTGAAAAAGTCATCAACGACCGCTCTCGTATGGGAAGGGGTGAGCAGCCTCTTGACTGGGGCATGGGTGAACACCTGGCTTTTGCTTCCCTCGTCGCAGGCGGTTACCCCATTCGCATCACCGGTCAGGACAGTGCCAGAGGAACCTTTTCACATCGCCACTCTGTGCTGCACGACCAGAATCGTGAAAAATGGGACTCGGGCATTTACGTACCTCTTCAGAACGTCACCGACAATCAGGCATTGTTTACCATTATAGATTCAGTGCTCTCCGAAGAGGCTGTTCTTGGCTTTGAGTACGGCTACTCCATCTCCGCCCCAGACACACTTGTCATCTGGGAAGCACAGTTCGGCGACTTCGCCAACGGAGCGCAGGTGCTCATCGATCAGTTCATCACCTCCGGCGAGGTCAAATGGGGCCTTGCATCCGCTCTTACCCTCATGCTGCCCCACGGCTACGAAGGCCAGGGGCCGGAACACTCTTCCGCCCGACCTGAGCGCTTTCTGCAGCTTTGTGCCGAAAACAACATTCAGGTCTGCCAGCCGACCAATCCCGCACAAATTTTTCACCTGCTGCGGCGCCAGATAACCACCATGATCCGTAAACCACTGATCATTCTCACACCGAAGTCGCTGCTCCGCAACAAGGAGGCTGTCTCTCCGCTGGAAGATCTCTCTCTTGGAAATTTCCAGAACATCATCGGCGATACAACAGCCAATCCTGATAAAACAAGTCGGCTTGTCGCATGCTCAGGCAAGGTCTATTACGATCTTATAAACCGGAGAGAGGAGAATACCGCTGAAAATGTGGCCATCATCCGCATCGAACAGCTTTACCCTTTCCCCGCTGCAGAATTTGCCGCCCAGCTTGCTCACTATCCCGCACTGAAAGAGATTGTCTGGTGCCAGGATGAACCTAAAAATCAGGGTTACTGGCGTTTCCTGCAGCACTATATCATGAAAGCCATGACGCCCGGCCAGCAGTTCGGCTATGCAGGACGCCTCGCTTCCGCCTCAACCGCCTGCGGGTATGCCGCAACCCATGCCATAGAGCAAAAAGCACTGCTCGACCAGGCATTCGGCGAGTTCAGCGTTTTTTTCAACAAATAACAACCACCAATGGCCATCATCGATGTCACCATATCCCAGCTGTCAGAGTCCGTTGCCGAAGCAACACTGCTCAACTGGAAAAAGAAGCCGGGGGACGACGTTGCTGAAGATGAAATCCTCTTTGAAATCGAAACCGACAAGGTTGTCCTTGACGTTCCATCACCCGCAGACGGCATACTTTTTGAAATACTTGTCGGGGACGGGGGAACAGTCGTCGCCAATCAGGTACTTGCACGCATCGACACAGAAGGCAAACCTGCCGATCTGAAGCCTGCATCATCGGACGGTGCAATAGAAGCGGTCAGTACATCATCTCAACCACCCTCACCCCAGGGTAACAGCGGCAGCGCCATGCCCGCAGCAGCAAAGCTTATGGCTGAAACGGGATTAAGCGCTACCCAGATAGTTGGTACCGGCAGAAAGGGCAAAATCACTAAAGGTGACGTTCTTGCCGCAATTGCCGATGGAGCCGAACCAGCCTCTCCCCTGCCCACTCCTGCGCCGCAGCTCAAACCGGTAGAGGCATACCTCGAAACTCCCCTGATAACCGAACGTCCCGAACAGCGCGTCCCCATGACCCGCCTCCGGGCACGCATCGCCGAACGGCTTCTGCAATCACAAGCCACAAATGCCATTCTCACCACCTTCAACGAGGTAAACATGCAGGCTGTCATAGACCTGCGAACCCGTTATAAGGCAACATTTGAAAAAGAGCACGGCGTCAGGCTCGGCATCGTCTCCTTCTTTGTCAAGGCGGCAGTTCACGCACTGCGCAAATATCCCGTTCTGAACGCCTCTGTGGAAGGTAAGGATATCATCTATCATGGCTTTTTTGACATCGGCATAGCTGTCAGCTCACCTCGAGGACTTGTTGTCCCCATCCTCCGTAATGCCGACCAGATGAGCATTGCTGAAATCGAACGGAAAATCGCCGACTACACCACCAAGGCAAAACTCGGTACACTCTCCCTAGAAGAGCTGACCGGCGGCACATTTTCAATATCCAACGGAGGAGTCTTCGGCTCCATGCTCTCAACACCAATCATCAACCCGCCCCAATCGGCTATCCTCGGCATTCACGCCACAACCGAAAGGGCAGTGGTCGAAAACGGCCAGATTGTCGTACGACCGATGAACTATCTGGCAATGTCGTACGACCACCGCATCATCGATGGAAAAGAAGCGGTCCTTGGCCTCGTTGCCATCAAAGATGCACTGGAAGACCCGGCACGCCTCTTACTTGACCTTTAAAGCGGAGATACTACACCATGAACAGACAATTCGACATTCTTGTCATCGGCGCCGGCCCGGGAGGATACATCGCCGCAATCCGTGCTGCACAACTCGGCTTTTCAGTAGCCTGCTGTGAATTCAGCTCCTACGACGACCCAACTGGCCAGCCCCGCCTCGGCGGTACCTGCCTCAACGCAGGCTGCATACCCCTCAAAGCGCTTGTCGCTTCGTCAGAGGTCTATGAAAAAGTATCACATCACCTCCAGAGCCATGGCATCAGCGTCAGCGGCGTCAGCATCGATATTGCACAAATGCAGCAGAGGAAAGAGGATATTGTCACCAGAATGACCGCAGGCATCCAATTCCTCTTCCGCAAAAACAAAATCAGCCTCCTTAAGGGACGAGGCTCTTTTGCCGGAAAAACCGACGCCGGATACCGCATCATCATCACTGGAAAAGAGGGGGACGAAGAGGTGCTCGCACAAAAGGTCATTATCGCTACCGGCTCAAAAGCCCGCCATATCCCCAACGTCAAAGTTGACAATCTCACCATCTGCGACAACGAAGGAGCCCTTAAATTCACAGAAGCGCCAAAAAAACTCGGCGTCATCGGTGCAGGCGTCATCGGTCTTGAAGTTGGTTCAGTCTGGCGCAGACTCGGCGCAGAAGTCACCGTCCTTGAAGTCATGCCCTCCTTTCTGGGAGCTGCCGATGAAAGCATTGCACGGGAAGCCTCAAAGCTCTTTCTGAAGCAGGGACTCCATATCAAGCTCGGTGTCAGGATTGGACAGGCAAAACAGAGTGCAGAGGGCATCAGCATAGAGTACACTGATGACCAGGGCTCCAGCCACATCCTCGAATGCGACAAGCTCATCGTCTCCGTAGGCCGCACACCCAATGCTGAAAACCTCAATCTCGAAACCATCGGCCTCCAGGTCGACGAACGTGGCTTTATTCCCGTCAATGACCACTGCGCCACAATTGCACCCGGTGTCTATGCCATCGGCGACGTCGTACGCGGCCCCATGCTCGCCCACAAAGCCGAAGACGAAGGAGTCATGGTAGCAGAACTTATTGCAGGCCAGAAACCCCACCTTGACTACAACAGCATGCCATGGGTCATCTACACCACCCCCGAAATAGCCTGGGTCGGTAAAACCGAACAGCAGCTCCGCCAGGAAGGCAAAGACTACAAAACCGGCCAGTTCCCTTTTGCTGCGAACGGTCGTGCACTTGGCCTCGGTGACGCCGAAGGATTTGTTAAAATGCTTGCCGATGCAAAAACCGATGAAATCCTCGGTATTCACATCATTGGAGCAAGTGCCTCCGACCTCATCGCCGAAGCTGCCCTCGCCATGGAATTCAAAGCATCATCCGAAGATATCGCCCGAACCTGCCACCCACACCCAAGCCTCTCAGAAGTGGTACGCGAAGCTGCCCTCGCCATAGAAAAACGCTCCCTCAACATGTAAAACAGGAGATGACCAATGGACCTGACAACACCCTATGCGTTTGGGAAAACCGTGGATATGCCCTTTGCTGAAGCTCAACTGAAGGTGCGTGAAGAACTGGCAAAGGAAGGGTTCGGTGTGCTTACTGAAGTCGATATGAGCAGAAAATTTGCAGAGAAGCTGCAGAAAGAGTTCAGGGATTATGTCATTTTCGGTGCCTGTAATCCGGCTATCGCCTATGAGGCTATGAGCGGAGAAATCAATCTCGGGATACTGCTGCCCTGTAATGTCGTGATTTATACCAGAGATGACGGGAAAACTGCAGTCATGTTCATGGACCCTATTGCAAGGTTTTCCTCCATAGGAAACCCTGAACTCGAGGAGTTCGGCATACAAGCCACTCAAAAGCTTGAGCGTGTGCTTGATGCTCTTTAGCACAAAAAAAGCCCCAACTTGCGAAGGGGCTTTGAGAACCATCAATATATATCGGTCTTGGCTGCAGCGGAAAGCTTACTTAGCTTCAGGTGCTGCTGCTTCAACTTTCTTAGCTGCTTTCTTTGAAACTTTCTTTGCCTTTTTAGCTTTCTTGGCTTTCTTTGCAACTTTCTTCTCTGCCTTTACTTCTGGCTTTGCTTCAGCTTTTGCGTCGGCTGCTGGTGCGGCAGGAGCTGCGGCAGCGGCAGGAGCTTTTGCGTCTTTTGCTGCGGCTTTGTCAGCTGCGAAAGAAACGCCACCAAAGATTCCGGAGATAGCAAGTGATACGATAACGCCAGCGATAAAATTCTTTTTCATTTGTACGGTAAGTTTGAGTTTGTTAATTCGTTGGAATCAGGATTATCCTGCTTCCTATAAGTTACTACGCAGCTCTTCTGCTTTTCTTTCAATAAATCTTTTTCCACCGCATTTATTTTCAACTGCTATGGGAGAGTGCGTGCAATAGCCGTAAACTCCCCTTTCAATACCAGAATGCCTGAAAAATTGTGCAACTGTTGGAGGTTGAGTATCTTATATGACTGTCCGGTTTTCTGTCTTTTAAAAACCTGTATTCATGCACATCATCCACCAGATAAACGACTTTTTGTTTGAGCTTTTTCCAAAAGCAAGAGAGACGGGAAACAGAATTGATGTGCTGAAGCAGGAGATCGAGAAGTTTTACACTATAGGACCTTTCAAGCCCATGATTACCATCGTGCATGGAATCATTGATATTACTATTGAAGGCGAACTGATTGAAAAGCACAACAACCGTTACAGAACAGTTCTTGACCTCTGCGATGCCCGTCGGTTTACAGAGGCCAAGAAACACATTACCCAGCTCATCAAGGAAGCACCGCATATTTCAGAGTACCACCGGGTCCTTGGGCAAATCCTTTCAGAGGAGGGAAACCAGGATGAAGCCATCAACAGCCTTATCGATGCCTTGCGCTGGGATCCGAAGAATGAGTGGGCGCTCATTATGACGGGCAACATTCTGGCCCGCTATCAGCACGACATTGATGCTGCAATGAAATACTATGAGCGCGCACTGCAGCATAAACCCGACGATTATGCTTCGCTGACTTTTATTGCCATCAATCTGATCAAGTTCGGAAAAAACGAGACGGCTCGTCAATACCTTGACAAAGCCTTTGAGATCAATCCCGCTTATCCGAATATGTATTTCGCTTTTGCGTTGCTTGCTGAAGCTGAACATAATTTCAAGGAAGCATTTGAGATAGCAGTTGTTGCGCTTTTCAAAAACCCAAGGAAGGATCTGCTTTATCAGCAATCACTGCAAACAGCTGCGAAGGCGGCTCATGAGATTATAGATGCAGAGGTAGGTGGTGATATGGTCAATGCGTTTGCGGCAAGGCTGGAGGATGTGTGCGGGAAAAAGATAGTTATTGAGCAGGATGCAACGTTAGAGACTGCTACCAAAATCGAGTTTGCCGAAAACCACGACCGTGCTTACCACCTGGTCAAATACAATCCGGAGTACCCGGTGGTTCACCATCTTATCATGCATGAACTGACTCACCTGCTTTTAGCCACTCAAGCACGTCAGGAGGGTAAAAACAAGCTATTTGTCCGTTACGATTTAAATAAGAAACATTTACCATTTTCTCTTGAAAAGGAGGATTACACTGCTTTGGTTGATAGGCTGAACGAACAGATTTACAACACACCGATTGATCTTTTTATTGAGGATTATCTTTTCCAGAACTATCCGGATCTCATGCCGTATCAGTTTCTTTCGCTTCTTGACCTCATACAGGAAAGAATTCATGCAACTACCGATGAAAAAATCCTGACCATTGCACCGCCGGCAATTCTGTCGAAATCAAAGACATTCAATCTGGTCAATGCCTTTCATTTCCTGAAACGTTACGGGGTGAACCTAATAGAAGAACACAATCCGACCAAGACCGAAAGAGAGCAGGCAGAAAAGTTTTATCGCGAGTATGAGGAGTGCCGAACCAGACATACCCCTGGTGATGAATACGAACTGTTACAGAGTTGGGCAAAACAGTTGAATGTGCAGAACTATTTCTCTCTTGTCGAAGAGTACGATTTCCAAGAAAATAACGACTTTTTAGATCACCTTTGCGCAGAAACGAAGGTCAACTTGCCCGGCATTGATGCTAACCATCCGGCAGACAAGAAAATGCAGGTTTTCACCGAGGCGCATCAAGGCAAAGATATCAATATGGCTGTCACCCGGTTTATGGTTGAAGCGCTGCAATATTTTAAAAATCTGAGTGACCCGGAGATAAATAAGATTGCATTGCAAACAGGTTTGATTTGGGGGGATGGAATCAATCTGAATGGAGAAGGCTACAGCGTGCCGCTTATTGCCGGTAAAACCTTTACCGGTTACCAAGTACTCGCATACTATTATGTGAGCTGGGCACAGGCTTTTCCTGAGTATCTTGAGCAACTCCAATTACCTTTTGAGAAGGAGTTTGAATTTGCTCAAGAAATGGTGAGGATGTAAGTAGATACCAAATACCTGCTTAAGCGCGCATTTGGGTTTTACCTACTTTTACTTGCTATACTCAACGATATAGGCTACAGAGTTGCCAATCTGGGCATCAGTAAACTCAAGATTGCCTCCTTTTGCTGGCATCAGCCCTGTTTTTCCCTGAAATCCCTTGATAGATTTACTGATTAACACATCCATACCCTGTGCAATGCGTGGAGCCCAAGCCGCTTTGTCGCCGAGCTTGGGCGTTCCACCCATGCCGGTTTTGTGGCATACTATACAGGCTGTTTCGTAAATCGTCTTACCTGACTTAAGATCATAGGCGGCTATAGCATCACCACAGCTCAACGAAAAAACAAAAAAAGCACAAATTGCTGCTAAAAAGAATCTTGACATAAACAGTATCCCGAGTATTAATTAATGGTTGAATATCAAAAAAAATAGTGTACTAATTTAAAAATCTACATGAAGGTTCCTAATTTATTTTAATTATTTTTTAAGTTTTTTTAGATATATCTAAAGTTTTTTATACATTTCCGCTCTTGGTTTGACCTGTAGCATTTTTGTTGAAAGCTACATCCATTTTTTCCCGAGAACGCCTGATTGTTCAGGTTAGATTCTCTAATTTTTCCAGAGTTACTCATTTTATCGTGAGGCTCTTTTTTTTTGCTCAAAACAACTATAACATCTAACCACAGAAAAACTCTCTTATGAGAAAAATAACATTCGCATATATTGCGGCACTATGTTTAGTGCCGATTTTGTTCTGGAGTTCCGAAAGCCAGGCAATACCTTCATGGGGAAGAAAGTACCAGACATCCTGTCTGATGTGTCACTCTGGCATGCCACAGCGGAATGCTGTCGGTGAGGCCTTTAAAAACAACGGCTATCGCATGCCATCGGGTGTTGAGGAGGCATTTACGAGGCAACAGCAGGTCAAAATCGGTAATGATGAATGGAAAAAAACCCTTGGCGCCCCTGTAGAAAGTTCTTACCCCTCGTTTGATCCATTAAGCCTTGCTTTCAGCGGCAACCTCATCAGCTACAAATCAGCGACCTACACTTCTACCGGTGCGGTATCCGCAAAAAAAGAGCTTACATACAACGCCCCTAATGTCGCATCGCTGTTTTTTGGTGGTTCTGTAGGTGAGCACCTCACAATATTCGGTGAAATCAATGGATTCGGAGGTGCTGCTGTGGAAACCGACAGGGACGCAACTTCCACCTCAACTGTTGATACTCCGGTTTCTTCTAATGTCAGAGCGGTCTGGCAATTTTCTCCAGGTCTCAACCTCGCTCTCGGCAACAGTTTCAGCAATGTTTCCTGGAATGGTGTCGGTGTCGGTGGCGTCGTAAACGTCTCGGGTGTACTTCCTGCTCCCGTAACCTATGCTGAAGTTAACTTCACAAGAGGAGAGACGGCAGGATACTCCCTTACTGCAGGTACCAGTATGGCAGCGAAAACCACAACTCCGATTGTGGCAACATCAAATACAATTGACGATCTTCTCTATCTTCGTGGAAAATTTAAGCTCTTCGGTGCAGGCCTGCTCAGCGGCGCCAATGGAGACCTCGGCAACCCCTATACCGGTCTTGACAACCAGATCACCATAGGAGCCGGGCTCTCTTACGCCAAAAATAATATTTCCGGCGTTGCAGATCCAAAAACTCAAATAATTCCAACAATTGGTTTCGCAGGAAATTATACAGGAGAATCTTTAGTCTATGGTGCCGATGTACAGGGAGTCTATAAAGACTTTCAGGTCGGTGTAGCTGCAAGTCATGATCGTGACCTGCAACTCAATAACTTCAAAGTTGAGGCTGGATATTTTATGTATTCCTGGCTTTTTGCAAAAGTCGCTTACTCGGACATGGCAAATGCAAATGTCATAAAATCAAGTCCCTATGACGTTCATCAACCCACCATTGCCCCTGCGATTTCCGCCTGGTTGTCCCCAGCAGTTTCACTTACCGGGACTTACACCTATTTTACAAAAGAGAGAACTGCCAACGCAATAACCGGCGTTACCAATCAGAATACTTTTGCTTTGGCTGTCAGGGCAAGTTTCTAAATATAGATTTACCTCTCTCTTCGAAAAGAGGACATAACTTCCTTATAAGAAAGGCATGATTGTAATGTATGATCATGCCTTTCTGTATTTACAGGAATAGGAATCGTCTCTTGAATCGATCGCAATTGATTTGAATGATTCTCCTTGTATGAAGTCATCTCAGAAACCAGACATGTGAAATCAATGAGAACTGCCGCTTATTTTCTGGATTATTCCCCAGGAAGAGTATGGGTTGCAAAATCTCATAGTGAACAGTATGTCGCTTTCCAGCGTAAAACGAAGAAACTCATTCCCTTCATTTATTAGATACATTAAATCAATCGTTTTTCATGGAGGATGACCAGATGAAAATCCTGGTAGAGTGGACAAATCTGCTATGGGTTTAATTATTGATTTTGTGTAACTCGTCGCATATATTATTTATAGTCTGTCCTGCTCCATACGCTTAGCTTGATATCACTGTTTTGTGAGACGGGCCTTTGTTCTGCACAATCAGCGCAATAAAAAGAATTGTAGACATAGCTGCCATACCAGCACCAAAATAAAAAGTTGCCGCGGGTGAAACCCGCTCCCAAAGCAGGCCACCGATCAAACTGGCAGGCAAGGCAGCAAGGCCGACAGCGCTGGCATACACTCCGAAAGCAGTCGCTTTGAATTCCGCAGGGATAATAGTTGAAAGAAACGCCTTCTGTATTCCTTCAGTAAGTCCCATGAACAGACCATAAAGCGAAAACAATACCCATATTGCAGTAGTGCTTTTTGCCACAGCGAAACCGTAGTAGAGGACAGCAAACAGGATGAACCCCAGCAGAATGATCCGCTTCCTGCCGTATCTGTCTGCAGCCATTCCTGCAGGAATGGCTGATAGAGAGTAAATCAGATTGAACATCAGGTACACCGCCGGGATCATCACAGTCCGAATGCCAAGCTGCTCTGCTCGCAGAATCAGAAATGCATCACTGGAATTACCAAGGGCAAAAAGAGTGACGATCAGGATAAAGAACTTAACTTTACCATCAAGATGTTTAAAAGAAAGTTGAGGCATCTCTGCGTGAAGAAGGGCTGGCCGTTTTTTCTCTTTGATGAAGGCAACAATAATAAAAACAGCAATGACACCCGGTATCACGGAGAGCCAGAAGACCATTGTATAGTTGTTGTGGTATAACTGGAGCAAGATGAGCGAAATGGCAGGACCAACAACCGCGCCCATAGTGTCCATAGATCGATGGAAGCTGAAAGCACGAGCCAAGTGAGTTGTTTCGGTAGATTCGGCAATAATGGCGTCACGCGGTGCTGTGCGAATACCTTTACCAAGACGATCAACGAATCGAGATGCAAGTACCTGCTGCCACCCACCTGCAAGCGCTATAACCGGACGACTCAGCGTTGAAATGGCATAGCCGGCCAGCAGCAGCCTTTTACGCTGTCCTATCCGGTCAGAAAGCCAGCCAGAGAAAACCTTTAGAAAGCTTGCCGTAGATTCTGCAATCCCCTCGATAAGACCAATCATGGATTTGTTGACTCCAAGCACGTTGGCCAGAAAAAGTGGAATCAACGGATAGATCATCTCGGAACTGACATCCATGAAGAAGCTTACCAATCCTGTAAAGAAAACGTTTTCGCCAAGTCCGAAGTATCTCTTTTGATTTGTCATATATAGCCCACACATGTTCATTTTCTGCGTTCTCACTACTTTGCTATAAAACGTAACATCTCTTTATTCAAAATGATTTGATTGGCTGATTTGATGACCAACAGGAAGTGCAGTTTCGCATGCTCGCGTTCATATAAAGTCCATATTTATAACTTCTTATACTGTAAACTTTATGACAAAGATTATTGTTGTTTTCAGGGAAAGGATTTGCTTGAGACCTGTCTGTTTTTTTTATTCAAATGCATGATGCTGATTTATACAATCTTCTTAATTCATAAGATGTTAACGTTATGATACACTTGCCGAAACTTGCCAAACCGTTAGTATTCCTCCTCATTGTTGCTGTGACCTCATTAACCTGGGGATGCGAGTCATCTTCCAATGCCGGACGGGGGGCAGGCATTGGTGCTGCCGGAGGTGGCATCATCGGAGGAATTATCGGCAGCAGACACGGTGATTTCGTTCAGGGGGCACTTATTGGTGCTGTTATAGGCGGTGCGGGGGGAGCACTTATTGGTGATTATATGGACAAGCAGGCTGCTGAAATAGGTCAGGATATCAAGGGCGCAAGAGTTGTGCGAGAAGGCGAAGGAATAAGGGTAATCTTTGATTCCGGTATTCTTTTTTCAACCGGCTCTGCAACATTAACGTCGACCAGCAGGTATGAGATCGAAAAACTTGCTCATATTCTCAACCACTATCATGACACGAGTCTTGTGATTGAGGGGCATACCGATAATACTGGTAACAGAGATGGAAATCAAATACTCTCCGAGAAGAGGGCGGATGCGGTAGCTAATCTTCTAAAAGTCTACGGCGTATCACGTCAAAGGTTATCCCCGATAGGCTACGGTGAAACCAGGCCTGTTGAGACAAACAATACTGAATGGGGTCGCAAGCAGAACCGACGCGTTGAAGTTGTGATTTATGCAAATGATGATCTCAAACGTCAGGCGGAGTCAGGTAGGCTGAATTAAAACCAGCGTTGTTTTCAAGCACTCCGTGTTAACTTGCCATTACAGGCGATCACTCTCGGAGCCTTCCAGACAAGTCGGGAAAATAAATCAGCAGATGCGCGGCAGCTGTTCGCCAAGGGGCAGGTCAATAATTCGTCGGCTGCCGAATGCGGTACGCATCACAACCATACCGTGATGATCGTTAACCACCTCTCCAATGATTACGGCATCCCTGCCATGTTCAAAGGAGCGCAGCACTTCGAGAACCGTTTCGGCGTTCTCACTTGGGACAGCGAGAACCAGCTTGCCTTCGTTTGCCACATGAAGCGGATCGATGCCAAGCAATTCACAGGCGCCCCGGACATCAGGTTTCACAGGAATCGACAGCTCATTGATTTCAATACCCACAGACGAAGAAACTGCAAGTTCATTCAAGGTAGCAGCCACCCCTCCCCTTGTCGGGTCACGCATGGCATGAATTGCGGGCACGACTTCAAGCACCGCTGCAATCATGAAGTTCAATGCAGCACAGTCACTCGTTATCGTCGACTGAAAGGAGAGCCCTTCGCGCGAAGTCATGATTGCCATACCATGATCTCCCACCGTCCCTGAAAGAATAATAGTGTCCCCCGCCTGAAGGTTGCGGCAGGAGAGATCGACCCCATCCAGGACAAAGCCGATCCCTGAGGTATTGATAAAAATTTTGTCGCATTGCCCCTTCCCTACCACTTTGGTATCGCCGGTCACAATCATGACTCCTGCTTTTCGGGCAGCCTCCGCCATGCTTTTGACAATAGTTTCAAGCTCGAAAAGAGAGAACCCCTCTTCAAGCACAAATCCAGCACTCAGATACATCGGTTTTGCTCCACCGACCGCCAGATCGTTGACGGTACCGTTAACGGCAAGTTCCCCGATATTGCCTCCAGGGAAAAAAACCGGACTCACGACATAGGTATCGGTGGTATAGGCGGTTCGTCCTGCCGGAAGATCAAGTTTTGCCTGATCGTCAAGAAGGTCGAGAAAGGCATTGTGCAGATGCGGCATGAATACCCGCTGCATGAGCGTCTGCGATAACCGCCCACCGGCGCCATGCGCCATCTGAACTGTTTCGTGCTGTAAAATCGGGGCGGGGCAGACAGGGGCAATCGTCATAAGGAATATCCAGTTCGGTGGTAATTATAATAGGCGGCACACGCCCCTTCGGAAGAGACCATTGTAGCGCCGAGAGGGTGCCCGGGAGTACACTCTCTGGCAAATGCAGGGCAGGCGTCTGGTTTCAGCATGCCCTGAAGAACACTGCCGCTCATGCAGAGTGGTGATTCGTCAGCACAGATATGGGTGACATTAAACTTTGTTTCGGCATCGTAACCGGAGTATTCTGCCTTGAGAGTGAGACCACTTCCGGGTATAAGGCCTATGCCGCGCCACTGGCGGTCTGTTACCTCAAAAACCTTCGCAATGGTATCCTGTGCCACTCGGTTGCCTTCGCGGCTTACCACCCGTCCGTAGAGGTTCACGACTTCAAATCTGCCCTCTTCAAGCAGTTCAACTGTTTTCAGAATACCGGCGAGAAGATCTACCGGTTCGAACCCGGTAGGCACAATCGGTACATGAAACCCACGGGCGACCGGTTCGTACTCTGCATAGCCCATGACTGCACAGACATGGCCTGCGGCAAGAAATCCCTGAACCCGGTTATCGGGTGATGAGAGAATCGCACGCATGGCTGGCGGCACCATGACCTGGCTTACTATGACGCTGAAATTGTTAATCCCTTCGCGGTCGGCCTGATAGACTGCCATGGCATTGGCTGGAGCGGTTGTCTCAAAACCTACAGCAAAGAAAACGACCTCCTTCATGGGATTATCCCGGGCTATCTGCAGGGCATCAAGCGGTGAAAAGACAATCCGCACGTCCCCGCCTTCACTGCGCACCATGAAAAGATCCTTCGAGCTGCCGGGAACACGCAGCATATCGCCGAAACTGGTAAAAATAACCTCTTTTTTGGCGGCGATTTCAAGCGCACGCTCAATTGACTCAAGCGGTGTCACGCAAACAGGACACCCGGGACCATGCACCAGCTCGATGGTGTCGGGCAACAACTGATTTATGCCGTTACGAAGAATGGAGTGGGTCTGACCGCCGCAAATCTCCATGATTGTCCAGCGGCGTGTGGTTATTCTCCTGATCTCGTCAAGAAGCTTTCGGGCAAGCTGCGGATCACGGTATTCGTCAATATATTTCATGTGAACCGGTCTCACCGTGAAGCAAACCCTGCATAAGTATTGGCTGTTATTTTGTTAAGCTGATCATGTAATTGACTGCCGAAGTTACCTCTTCATCGGTCAGTACGTCATTACCTCCTTTTGGCGGCATCACGCCTTTTTTCCCTTCAATCCCTTGAATTGCTTTTTTAGCCATAATATCGTGACCCTGCTGCATGCGATTTTTCCAGTCAGCTTTGACGCCTGGTTTCGGAGCACCAGCAACATCGGAATCATGACAACCAGCACAGTTGGTTTCGTATATTGATTTACCAACAGCAAGTTTCTGTTTGGCTATAGCCTCTTTTGACTCTGTGGCCTCCTCTTGTTTAGGAGACTTTTCAGGGCTGCAGGCTCCAAAAAACAGGAGTCCAAAGAGAGATAAACGCAGGATTGGCTTGATGGTCATCATTGTAATGCATGGTATGGTTGCACAACCTGATTCAACAACTTGCTACTCCCCCGCAAGTTAAATATCATCAGGTGCCGGACAAAATATAATCTCCAATAGCTCGCTGTAAACTGAAGCGACACGGTAATAACATGATGGCATATCTGTAACCGGCTTCAAAGAGACTCTGGTAAAGGGGGCTCCTCGTCAGGCTGAAACGCTCCGCTTTCGATAAGCTCCTGCCAGAGCTTGAGACTTTCTGCAGCCTCCTCTTCATCAATAATTTTCAAGGCAAACCCTGCATGAATAATGGTGTACTGTCCGGTCTGAATGTCGGGGACATATTCAAGACATGCCCTGGTTTTTGAACCGTTCACATCCACCGTTCCCATTTTCAGGCCGTTTTCATCAAATATTTCAAGGAGTTTTCCGGGTATGGCAAGGCACATTGCTGCGTATGGTTTATTGATTGCAGAAAATTATAACAAATATACAATAGCAAAACCTTAACCCCCGCCTAATGAATCCCCCGATAGTGACCAGTAAGAAAGCTTCGACCAATGACTGCCTGGCCGAGAGAGAGGCCTCCATCGTTTGAAGGAACAAGGGCATGGGTAAGTACTCTGTATCCAGCATCTTCCAGCTCACGAACCAGAGTTTCAAACAAAAGCACATTCTGAAAGACACCGCCACTCAATGCAACCGTTTTTATACCTGTTGCCTCAGAAGCTTTTCTGATAATATCCGTAAAACAGCTGACCAGAGTCCGGTGAAACCGTCGACTGATTTCACTGACCGCAACACCCTGTTGCACAGCTGAAACCGCATCCTGAATAATCGGTGACACCATCATGATCCATCGTCCGTTCTCCGCCTGAAGAGCATAACGGAATGCCGAATGACCCATAGTTCCGCCTGCCGCATGCATAAGCTCGATAGCGGCCTCTCCTTCGTAGGTTATTTCGCCCTGCATGCCGCATAGGGCTGCAACTGCATCAAAGAGCCTGCCGCAGCTTGACGTTTCATAAACACTGACTTTTTTTTGAAGCAGCTCAAGCACAGGCTGAATGCTTCTCTCCTTCATAAACGGAAGATCGGGCATAGTTGAAAAACTTCTTGAAAGATAACCAAGTGCGGCTCGCCATGGCTGCATGACTGCTGCATCACCACCCGGCAGCGGCATGGATTCAAACGAGGCAAACCGCTCAGCACCAGCAGCATCACCAATCAGCACCTCTCCTCCCCATATTGATCCATCAGTGCCATACCCTGTACCATCCAGCAAAAGGCCGATTGACGGACCAGTTTCCCTGTTTTCAGCAAGACATGAGGCAAGATGGGCATGATGATGCTGGACTGCAAGCACCGGAAGCTCCTGCTTGAGGGCCCACTGGGTTGTCATGTATGCGGGATGCAGGTCATGAACCAGAAGCTCAGGAGAGGTCTGAAAAAGATGCTGCAGATGGATGGCAACATGCTGAAAATGCCGGTATGCCTCAAAGTTTTTCATATCGCCGATATGCTGGCTCATCAAGGCATGAGTGCCCTTCAAAAGAGTAATGGTATTTTTAAGTTCACCTCCTGTACCAAGAACAACCGCTCCACTCTCCCTGAGGTAAACCGGCGCGGGGACATACCCCCTGCTTCTCCTTATCTGCCGGAGCAATCCGGAAGAGTAAATAGTCACGGAATCGTCACATTTCAGATAGATCGGCCGGTTATGCATAAGAAAAGCATCGGCGATACCCTTGAGCCGCAGAAGTGCTTCCTCATTTTCATTGACAAGGGGCTCCTCACTGAAATTTGCACTGGTCATGACGAGAACATCAAGCTCTTCATCGAAAAGCAGCGTATGAAGAGGTGTATAGGGAAGCATGACACCAAGCCTGTCATTACCCGGCGCCACTGATGGAGAAAGTCCGTCAACTGATCTCTTTTTCAAAAGAACAACCGGTGCTTCCGCGGAAGTCAGCGCTGCACATTCACCGTCACTGAGTTCACAGAAGTGCGCGACAACCCTCATATCACGCATCATGACGGCAAAGGGTTTTGCCTCGCGCCCTTTCCTCGTTCTCAATCGGTGAACCGCTGCATCATTGCGAGCATCGACAGCAAGATGAAAGCCGCCAACTCCCTTCAGCGCAACTATCCTGCCTATCTTGAGAAGAGCAACCGTTTCAGTAGCCGCATCGGAAAGAGTGCAGGGTTTGCCGGATGCATCAACGAGCGAGAGTGCCGGGCCACACACCGGGCAGGCATTGGGCTGTGCGTGAAAACGACGGTCAAGAGGATCATGGTACTCCCCTGCACATTCCGGACACATGGAAAATCCATGCATGGAGGTAAACGGGCGGTCATAGGGCAGGCGCTCGACAATAGTGAAGCGTGGGCCACAATTGGTACAATTGATGAAGGGATAACGAAACCGACGGTTTGACGGATCCAGAAGCTCACGGCGACAATCGCTGCAAAGCGCAATATCGGGTGGAATGAGCGTCTCGACCTCAACACCTGAGCTGGAGTCCCCGATCACAAAACCTTCTTCGGAGATACAGGCAATTGAGCTCTCCTCCATTGCCTCGATTTTCGCAAGAGGCGGCGCATCGCTCCTGAGTGCAGAGCAGAAGTTCTCAAGAAGAGAGGGGATACCCTGCACCTCAATGATGACGCCTGATGGAGTGTTCCGGACAAAACCGGTCAAAGCATATCGAAAGGCAAGGCGATAGACAAACGGCCGGAATCCTACTCCCTGCACGATACCATTGACCAGCAGTCGCTTCCGCTCTTCAGCGGTATGATCCTTGAAACTCAGTGCTGTTTCAGTTTGTTTTTAATCCATTCCTGCCAGACATCAAGTCCCTCGCCGGTTTTCGCCGACACTTCAAACCATTCGAGGTGATGATTGACCCGCATGGCATTCTCCCTGCATTTGCCTGCATCAAAGTCAACAAAGGGAAGAAGATCGATCTTGTTGAGAATGCAGAGATCGGCCTCGTGAAACATGTTCGGGTACTTCAATGGTTTGTCGTCACCTTCAGTCACACTGATAATAACCACTTTCAAGGCTTCACCGAGATCAAACATAGCCGGGCAGACCAGATTGCCGACATTTTCGATACAGAGCAGCGAGTTATTCTGCAACTCAAGCTCTTTGAAGGCACTGTTGACCATCAAAGCATCAAGATGGCATCCCGAACCTGTATTTATCTGGATAACAGGTACACCGAGAGCCTGAATACGTTCGGCATCGTTTGTGGTCTGTTGATCGCCCTCTATGACGGCCACCGGAACGAGGTGCTGAAGGGCTGGAATGATTTTTTCAAGGAAGGAGGTTTTTCCTGATCCGGGGGAGCTCAGAAAGTTAAGCACAAAAATGTTCCGTGCTTCAAAATATCCGCGGTTTCTTTCGGCCAGAAGATTGTTCTTGTGAAGAACATCCTGCTCAAGGACAAGAGTACGGCTTTTGCCTTGATGATGATGTCCATGCTCATGGGTGTGTTCATGGGTGTGACCGCTCTCGCTGATATGAACATGATAATCATTAAGGCCTGGCTTGCGGAGCACTGCCCCGCCTTCGGATGAACAACCGCAGGTATCGCACATTCTCTTATTCTCCCTCTTGGTCTTCTATTGTTATTGACTGAATTAAAAATTCCTCGCCCGACACAATCTTCACCCGAAGTGAACGGCATCCGGGACATTCTGCATAGTAAAACGAAACAGGAAACTTTCTTCCGCACTCGCCGCACTCACCAAGACCTTCGGGTTCCTCAATTACAAGTACCGCCTCTTCGACAAGGGTTCCTTTTGCCGCAGCCGAAAAACAGAATTTCAATGACTCGGGCTCAATGCCTGCAAGTTTGCCTATTACAAGATCAATTCCAGAAATCCTGCCGGCACCTTCCTCTCGCGCTTTTGCCTCCAGCGTCTCAACAATGGAGAGCGCAATGCTCATTTCATGCATAATGGTTCAATATACATCTCTTTCACAGGGCCTGTGTGTTTTTTGCTGGGATTAGATTCCTCTCTTCGTTCGGAATGACAGTATGGAAGCCGTATTGAAAAAACAAAATGACATAGGGACGGATGAATAACAGGGCACAGGGATGTAACTTTTGTAAGGTAGTTTTTGATCTTCAATTTTTTTGTACCTTTGATGAAAATATTTTTCTGAAAAGGCACAACGAAAGGTTGAATTTGAAGCATCTTACTGGATTATGCAATGTTCCGGCCAGTGATATCATCGGCATACTTGATATGGCCGCAGGCTTTAAAAAAGAGTTGGTAACCGACAACCCCTCTTTTAAAACCACTCTCTCCTATAAACGCATTGCACTGGTTTTTTTTGAAAATTCCACCCGTACCCGTTTTTCTTTTGAAATAGCTGCACGGCATCTTGGTGCCGGAACCTTGAACTTCAGTGCTGCTACAAGCAGTGTCAGCAAGGGAGAGTCTTTGAGCGATACGATTAAAAATCTTGAAGCCATGCAGGTTGATGGCTTTGTGCTGCGCCACCCCTGTTCAGGAGCGGCTGATCTGATAACGGGCATAACCTCGAAAGCGGTTGTCAATGCTGGTGATGGATCGCATGAGCACCCGACTCAGGCTCTGCTTGACATGTTTACGCTTCGGGAATATTTTGGAACGATCGAAGGGCTCAAGGTGATCATTATCGGCGATGTGCTTCACAGCCGTGTCGCCCGTTCGAACATATACGGCCTCATTACCGCTGGTGCGGAGGTTGGACTGTGCAGCCCTGTAACGCTTATGCCACCCGATGCCGCCCAACTTGGAGTAGTTTTGTTCACTGACCTTGACCAGGCTATAGCATGGGCAGATACAGCTATCGTACTTCGCCTTCAGCTTGAACGCGCTACCGGCGGGTACCTGCCATCCCTTGAAGAATATTCTGTCTATTACGGTCTTACCGATGAACGCCTTGAAAGAATACAGAAACATCTTCTGGTGCTTCACCCTGGACCGATAAACCGCGAAATTGAAATATCAAATAATGTTGCCGACCGTATACAGCCACCTGGTTATTCGAAAAGTATGCTGCTTGAACAGGTTACCAACGGGGTTGCTGTCCGAATGGCGGTACTGAACACAGTGCTTGCTCAAAAAAGCAACTCCTGAAACTCCCTTTAATGATAACACGTAACAAATAAAACCCACAAACGCTCTTCTTCTATACTATGAACAATACGTACCGACTCTGCAGAACAGCTTTCATCCTGACAACACTGCTCTTGATTTCACTGACAAACGCTCCGGCTGAAACACTGCTGAACCCAACGACTGAAACAATCTTCTCCCCACTTCTGGCCGACCCGATGGAACCGCGGGTTGCGGTTATGCCCTGGGTGGGCAAACGTTTCCTGAATCTTGATATCGGCACATCGGCTGATCTGTACCAGAGCAGCAGTAAAACCTTTGCCATAGGTGTGGATTTTGGAACCTGGTCTCTCTTGCGCGAAAGTGACAATTTCAAATTTCCGGTTGATGCTGTTGATTATCTCTTCGGCGTCAATACCAGCTGGAAGGAAAAAATCAGTAACGATACACTGCCTTTTGATGAATTGAGCGGAAGAGTCCGGCTCAGCCATATCTCTGCACATTTTGAAGATGGCCACTATGAACCGGATGGCAGCGGATGGATACCTGAACCAGGCGGGCCCAATATTCCCTTTACTTACAGCAGGGAATTTCTTGACCTTGTTATGGCACTGAGCGCTCCGGGTCATCGGGTCTACGCCGGTTACCAGTATATCTATCACACCTTACCCTCCGGTATCAATCCCAACTCTTTCCATGCCGGTGCAGAACTCTCCACTCCCGGCTTCACCTCTCTTGCTGCCGATTTTAAACTGCTTCCAATGTGGCAATCTTCGCTTCAAGAAACAAGAGGATATAGAGGCACCTGGAACCTGCAGGCAGGCATGCGTCTCAAGGCCATAGGTCTTGAACAGGTCAGAATAACCTGCAACTATTTTTCAGGAATGAGCATAAAGGGCATGTACTTCTACCGCCCCGAAAGCTACACAGCATTAGGGATGATTATTGATATCTAACCTGAAAATTCATCAGACGAAAATAAAATTGCCGCAAAATATAATCACAGCAGAGAGCACTCAACACACATTATTTCTTTACGATTCTGCTTCAGCAATTGCCTAGAAACGAGTCAGATTTTTTCGTTCGCCAATGTAAGAGTATGGAAATAAAGCGAATCACTTATTCTGAATCCGGCTATCTCTCTTAACGAATCAAGATGGGGTTGGATTATATCTATCAAGCACTTTTGTTTAGCCTCCAGCAGAACTCCGATAACTCCAACCGGTTTCAGCTGTATCCTCATGGCAGCATTTCGGCCAGCTTTTTCATCAAGGAGAATCATATCGACATCAAGCTCTGAGGCCAGCACAATACTTTCAGATTCTCCTCTGTCCAAATCACTTTGTAATGAGCTGACCCATAACTGATTCCTGACAGTATGACGATGAATCCAGTCTGCTGCGGCAACCTCTCTGCTTCCAGGCCATGACTTTCCAAAAGCATTCAGTTCATCCCATACTCCATCAGCAATATGTATCTCATCATAGAGCTTATAGAGCAAATCAAACTGCCCTATGGCAGCAAGATTGGTCAATGGCGATGTATTACTGACCACCTTCATAGTCGTCTTAATTCCTGAAGCGTTGCAATATCTTCATCCAGGTCGGAGACATCATAATCAGGTGAAATGCGCCGGAACGCCAGAAGTTGACGGAATTCCCACAATGACATATCGGCCAGTTCATGTGCCTTTCCGATTGA
This sequence comes from uncultured Chlorobiaceae bacterium, assembly GCA_903940125.1. Taxonomy (GTDB): domain Bacteria; phylum Bacteroidota; class Chlorobiia; order Chlorobiales; family Chlorobiaceae; genus Chlorobium. Next base: position 23,068 of record CAJAJL010000046.1, read on the forward strand.
AAGACGCCGCTGCGCATACAAGCTGACAGCTATCTCGGTTCTCAAGTCATTTATTGTCAGGCGTGCCGAATCCAATATGTCTTGAGGAATGTTAAGTATATTCGGATTGTTCAACATAGTTATTGTTTTGACGGAAACGCTCTATAACATTATTGCAGACCACTCAGTATACACCTTTTTTCTAAATTCTTTTGCTTTGGCATACTCTGTAAAGGGTGCCAATCATCATCATCTTGTCATCAAATTGCATCAAGTGTTCGAACTAATTCAAGGAAAGGAATTGACCAGAGCTATCGATATGGCAGAGGGAGTAACGATTATTGGGCTGAGTTAAAAAACTCCGGAACTGCATTCTGAACTCCTTCTGACTGTTGAGACAGAATATAGTCGGCCAGGAACGGTGGATAGAGGTCATAGCGATCAAGCTCGGCAAGCGGAAGCCAGCTCACCTTGAGAATCACCTGCTGGTCGTCAGGATATTCAGGGTCTTTGCCGGTAATCATCTGGCCTCCGGTAACCGTACAGAAAAAACCAAGCGACACCGAGTGATGAATGCTGCCCTGTGCCTCAACACCTTTTCCAGGATAGGGATAGAGCAGCTCTTTAATAAAGAGCAGACTGCCGACGCGGCATTCAAGACCAGTCTCTTCCATCATCTCCCTTGTCAACGCCTCGTCAAGCGTTTCGCCGCGTTCAACAACACCACCAGGAAGAATCCAGTAACTCCCGGGAAGCTGAGGGTCTTCAGGCGCAAAACTTTTGTGTTCAATAAGAAGCACATGACCATCCTGTATACATAAGGCACTGACCCTTAATCTGACCTGGGACATGATAATATAACCGTAAAATTAAGCAAAAACCTATTACCTGAGACGTACATAAGGGTAATAATACAAACGCCTTATCAAAGAAAGAAAAAGTCACGTTTGGTCTTTTTAAGCTAATTTTGTTACATTTGAGGATATTGTAATAATGTACGTTCTTTTTCTACCCGTTCCGAGCCATAGTTCAAGGCCAGGAACTCTTATGCTTGTTAACACACACACAACCTAACGGAGAACACACATGAAAAAAATGCTATCGCTTGCTGCAATGTTTGCAGCACTGTCATACGCATCACCGGCTTTTGCTGCACTGAACTTCGGGGGCGACGCCTCTGTCCGAATGAGAGACTGGGGAGGTACTGGCAGCCCTACTGTGGATAATGTGGCCTGGCAATATCGTATTCGTCTGAATGGAGCTGCTGATCTTGGTGACGGCTATTTCTTCAAGACCATGGTCACCAACGAAGACACTAAGGGTGGTGGATGGCAGACTGTCGGTTATGGAAATACTGAAGTGTATAACCTTCAGGTTTCACAATTTTATTTTGGCTACGCATCAGACTGCAGCCATTACTCAATTGGTCGCCTTCCACTCAACTCATTTAACAACCCTGTTTTTGATCTGACACTCTATCCTAACCAGCCATTTGACATTCCGGTAGCTACGGTCAATATTGACCGTGTTTATGGCGCCAACTACGGTGGAAAAATCGGTGGCGGTGATCTTAATGCAACTATTGTCGTACTTGACAACAAAGTCGCTGCTGACACACAATATAGCGGTGATGGCCTCATGAACGATGGTTATGCACTGCTTGCCAGCTACAAGTTCAACATCGGAAATGTTACCCTTGACCCACAGGTACTTACCGCTCTAACCAAAACCGATGTATGGGATCAGTCACTGAACACTATTCATTATGGTTTCAGACCTGTCACTATCGGCACAAACGTTGTCATTCCAGCCGGTGGCATCAAATTTACTGCAAGCGGATTTTACACCAGAGGCTCGGGCACAACTCCTAACAATCCAGGAATCTACGGTACAGCTTCAGGTCTGAAAGTCGATTATTTTGGTGATCTTTTCAGAATTAAAGGTGAGTACGGTCCGTTTATGGCTTGGTATGATTACAACCAGACAACCGACAAATCAGCTGTAATTGATCATGTTTACACCAACCAGTTTGTCTGGGCTCAGTACAAGATCAATGTGCATGAGTCAGCAAAAGGGACCATTAACATTCAGCCAACTCTGCGCTACTTGACAACCAAAGATCACAACGATACTACTTTAACCGATACAATCGGTGGTCGTCTTCGTTCAGAACTCTGGGCAACAGTGACGTTCTAAGTCGCTATTTTTCTGTCAGAAAAAAGCCGCAGGCAACTGCGGCTTTTTTTCCTTAACATCTATTTTAGCCCATTATATGTTGTTATGGGCAAATTTCCTGAATGAAACAATTGTTACTTCAGGAAATTTAGCGATATTAGAAGAGAGCCAACCGTAATAGCGTGACAAAGCAACCATGAACAGACGGCACGAAACGGCTTTTTTTACATTTTCCTTTACATTTGCTTTTCGACATACAGTAATAGCCTGATAAAAAGGTTTTTGTTCCTGTAGTACTGAAAGATTCTGCGCTTTTTCACTATGAAGTTGTAGACTTTTTTGTTGAATACCGTTTTGCTACCCTGCATGGTGTAGCTTTTGTTCATTTAACCGTATTATTTCAATAACTAAAACACAACAGCGGTACTATGATTACCATCAAAAAAATCATTTGCCCGGTTGATTTCTCGGGTTTGTCGCGCAAGGCGCTGCAATACGCCAATGAATTTGCAAGACTCTCCGGCGGAGAGGTCTTTCTTGTAGGCGTTATCGAGAATGATCCAACAATCAATTATTCACACGGACTGGAAAAAGAGCGCAATGATGCAGAGCAACAACTTGCTGCACTCATTGAAGAGGAAAAAATGGCCGGTATTGTTGCTGATTACGTGATTTATGAAGGATTTGCTGAAGAGTGCATCCTTGACTATGCCAAACGTCAGGAGGCTGATGTCATTATCATGGGTTCACACGGTCGCCGCGGCCTGAAGCGTATGATCCTCGGCAGCGTTGCTGAGCATGTGATACGCCGTGCTCCCTGCCCGGTTCTCGTCGTCAAGGAGAATGAGCACGAGTTTATCAAGTAACTGCGAAACAGAAGTTCAATTCATTTTAAATTAACATTTCAAAGAAAACATTTATGGCACAACATGTCAGAGACGTTTCCCCAACCGAAGAGGTGACCAGTACCCGGAGGGTTATCGCCGCGTCGTCGGTCGGTACGCTCATCGAGTGGTATGACTTTTACATTTTCGGTACACTTGCGAAAATTATTTCTGAACAGTTTTTTCCTAAAGACAATCCGACAGCCGCATTGCTTGCTACACTGGCAACCTTTGCCGCCGGTTTTGTTATTCGACCGTTCGGCGCACTGTTCTTCGGACGACTTGGTGATCTTATAGGACGCAAGTACACTTTCCTTGTGACTCTGGTAATCATGGGCGGTTCCACCTTCGCCATCGGTCTTGTCCCCGGTTATAAAACCATTGGATTTTTTGCTCCGGCTATTGTGTTCCTTTTGAGACTGCTACAAGGTCTTGCTCTTGGAGGTGAGTACGGCGGCGCTGCTACCTATGTTGCAGAACACTCTCCTGCCGGTAAGAGGGGCTTCTGGACCAGTTTTATCCAGACAACGGCAACGTTAGGTCTCTTTCTTGCCCTTGGCGTTATCCTTATCGTACGCCAGACACTCGGTGTTGAAACCTTCGGGGATTGGGGATGGCGAATTCCGTTTATTCTTTCTGTATTCCTTGTTGCAATTTCTGTCTTCATCCGCATGAGGATGTCGGAGTCTCCACTGTTTGTCAAAATGAAAAAGGAGGGCAAAACCTCAGCTAACCCTCTGGCAGAGAGCTTCAAGCAGAAAGACAACCTGAAGATGGTGCTGATTGCACTGCTTGGTGCAACTGCAGGTCAGGGTGTTGTGTGGTACACAGGACAGTTCTATGCACTCTCGTTCCTGCAGAATGCCTGCAACATCGAGTTTGTGCAGAGCAACATGATCATCTCAATTGCCTTACTTATTGGAACCCCTTTCTTTATTGTCTTTGGTGCGCTTTCCGATAAAATCGGAAGAAAGTACATTATGATGGCAGGTATGCTGATTGCGGTTATCGCTTACCGTCCGATCTACACCATCATGTACAGTGATGCCAACCTCAAGAATAAGGTTGAGGTCGTTGAAAAGAAGGTAGTGAGTGTCAAAAATGCGGTTAAAGGCGCTGACTCCCTGATCACAACAATCACGACCAAGACTTTTACCGATGGAACATCCTTCAAGGAGACTGTGAAGGCAAAGTTTCCTGTTGATCCTGTTCTTAAGGCCGCTTTGCCTAAGGATAAGTTGAAACCTGAAATAAAGAAGGAAGTAACTCTTCCGGATAACCTGAAATACAAAATGATCGGGCTTGTCCTTATTCAGGTGATTTTTGTCACCATGGTGTATGGGCCGATTGCAGCATTCCTGGTTGAAATTTTCCCGACCCGTATCCGCTACACTTCGATGTCTTTGCCATACCATATCGGCAACGGTGTTTTCGGTGGTCTTGTGCCGCTTATTTCAACCCGTCTTGTTGAAGCGACCCGTCCAGGTCCAGGCCTGCCTCCTGCTGACCCGCTTGCAGGTCTCTGGTACCCGATTTTGATTGCGGGCGTAAGTTTCGTCATCGGATCGCTCTACATATCCAACAAGACCAACAACATGGACGCTTAGTCAGCAAGAACCTTTTAAATCAATTACATTATGTCAGCAATAAAAAGGATTTTCGGGATTGTCTGGGCACTGATGGGTGTCGGGATTGTCCCTCTGGTTATAAAGCAGGCAATGAAGGAGATAGCAGCAAAACCCAGTGAAGAGAACTGGATTTTCTGGTCTATTGTTATTGTTGTGCTTATGCCGATTATCGCATTCAGCCTTATTACCTTCGGAGTTTTTGCTCTGAAAGGCGAATACGATACGCTTGAAGATATCTGAATAACATCTTCCTGTTCTTTTTTTTAAAGGGAAAGCCGCATGGTTTCTGCGGCTTTCCCTTTTTTTGTTGATTGTTTTTAGGTACCCTGAAAAAATATGTACGTAACGAATCCAACTAAATTAACCGATGGATAATCAGGATGCTCTTGATGAAAAACTTGCAACGCTGCCAGCAAAGCCGGGAATTTATCAATTCAGAAACGCTGCAGGGAAGATTATCTATGTAGGCAAGGCAAAAAACCTTCGCAACAGGGTGCGATCATATTTCAGAAGTCAGCAGCAGCACTCTGGTAAAACACTGGTCCTTGTCTCTCATATTACCGATTTCGAAGTCATTATCACCTCTTCGGAGGTTGAAGCCCTGATTCTTGAAAACAATCTGATCAAGGAGCTGAAGCCCCGATATAATGTTAATCTGAAGGATGATAAAACGTATCCTTATCTGGTCATCACCAACGAGCCTTTTCCCCGGATATTCTTAACCCGTCAGTTGAAAAGAGATGGCTCAACCTGGTTCGGTCCCTATACCGAAGCCCGGCAACTTCGCTCAATTCTTGATTTTATCGGATCGATATTTCCTGTACGGAGCTGTAAATACCGCCTGAGCGAGGAGAATATTACATCAAAAAAATACAAGGTCTGCCTGGATTACCACATCCATAAATGCAAGGGGCCGTGTGAAGGACTGGTACCGGAGGAGGAGTATCTCACTATGATCAGAGAAATCACCCGGCTGCTGAAGGGAAAAACTTCAAGCATGATCCGTTCTCTCAGCGACACCATGCAGGTACTGGCATCAGAGCTGAAGTTTGAACAGGCGGCGGAAATTAAAACACAGCTTGAGAGCTTGAAGCGCTATGCTGACCGGCAGAAAATGGTGGCAGGTGATGGACTGGACAGGGATGTTTTTGCTGTTGCAGCCGCTGAAAACGAAGGATGCGGAGTTGTGTTTAAAATCCGGGAGGGAAAACTGCTTGGCTCACAGCATATCTATATTAATAATACCAACGGAGAAACTGACGCTGAACTGCAGGCAAGGGTGGTTGAAAAATACTATCTGGAAACCCTTGAACTTATTCCTGACGAGATCCTGCTGCAGGAAGCACTTGCTGCTGATGAAGAAGATGCCTTGAGAGCCTATATTGTGGAAAAACAAAAAGAGGAGAATCAGGAGAAAAAAAACATCCGGTTTTTAGTACCGCAAATCGGCGAAAAAGCCCATCTGGTAGAGATGTGCCGGCAGAACGCACGACACCATCTGGAGGAATACCTTATCCAGAAACAGAAAAGGGGGGAAATTGCCCGTGAACACTATGGCCTGACAGCCCTTAAGGAACTGCTGCACCTGCCGAAAAACCCGCAGCGAATTGAGTGTTTTGACAATTCTCATCTTCAAGGCACTGATTATGTCAGTTCAATGGTATGCTTTGAGAAGGGTAAACCCAAAAAATCTGACTACAGGAAGTTTAAGCTACAGACTTTTGAAGGTTCGGACGACTATGCCGCCATGAAAGAGGTGATTCAGCGTCGTTATGCAGGGACGCTATCAAAAGATCTTCCATTACCTGACCTCATTGTTGTCGACGGCGGAAAAGGCCAGGTCAATACGGCTTATCTCACCCTGAACGATCTTGGTGTTTCGATTCCCGTTATCGGACTTGCAAAACGCATTGAAGAAATTTTTACTCCGCAGCACAACGATCCCTTCAACCTGCCTAAAACTTCTCCGGCACTTAAACTGCTTCAGCAGCTTCGAGATGAAGCTCACCGTTTTGCCATTACCTATCACCGAAAACTGAGAAGCAAGAGAACCTTGCAGACTGAACTTACAACTATTGCAGGAGTTGGAGAAAAAACAGCATATCGATTGCTTGAGCAGCTCGGTTCAGTAGATGCTGTCGCACAAGCTACCATGGAGGAACTGAAGGCTGTAACAGGAGTAAAAATTGCAGAAGCCATCTACAGTTTTTACAGACCATGAATGTTACCGTTTACACCAATGCCAACCCCGTACTATGTTTTTCTTAATAAATTCTGTTATATTTGTAAATGGGTAATGTGGCCAAAGGAAGAGAAACTCTTTACGATTGTTTATGAACGCACCTGAATATTTCGACGATAATTACTTTAACCCGACCGGATCGCCAGGAAAAGAGCTTCCTGACCTTGACGGGCTGGATTCAATGTTTGATTCTGAAGAGCTGATTGACCGTATCAATCAATATAACGAGGATGGCTTTTTGCTTGATGCTCTCGCTGTTGCCCACCGTCTTGAAGATATTGCCCCATGCAACACTGAAACATGGTTCCACCTCGGTAACTGTCTGACTCTGAACGGCTGTTTTGATGAAGCTCTCAAAGCATTTCAGAAAGCGGTCGTCTTCAGTCCATCAGACAGTGAAATGAGTCTGAATCTTGCATTGGCATATTTTAACACCGGCAATCTTGATGAGGCACTTGAAGAGCTCAATGCAATCATTGTAGATTCCTCTATAGAAAAGGAGTACCATTACTACAAGGGAATTATTCTGCAGCGTCTTGAATATTTTGTCGAAGCTGAATTGAATTTTGAGCATGCTTTGGAGATTGATCCCGATTTTGCCGATGCATGGTATGAACTTGCCTACTGCAAAGACATTCTTGGTAATCTTGAAGCAAGCACCTCATGCTATCGGAAAACGCTTGATCATGATCCATATAATATTAATGCATGGTACAACAACGGCCTTGTCCTGAGCAAGATGAAACGATATGATGAGGCGCTCGACTCTTACGATATGGCTCTGGCCATTGCTGATGATTTCAGTTCGGCATGGTATAACCGGGCAAATGTGCTGGCCATTACCGGACGTATTGAGGAAGCGGCCGAAAGCTACCTGAAAACTCTGGAGTATGAACCGGAGGATATGAATGCGTTGTATAATCTCGGTATAGCTTATGAAGAGCTTGAGGAGTACAGTGAAGCCATACACTGTTACAGCCGCTGTATAGAGGTCAACAATGATTTTGCAGACGCATGGTTTGCACTTGCATGCTGCCATGAAGCTCTTGAAGAGTATGAAGAGGCATTTACCGCAACCCGTGAGGCTCTTAAAACAACACCTGAATGCATTGAGTTTCTTTTGCTTAAAGCTGAGATAGAGTACAATCTCAATCATCTTGAACATTCTATTGCAACTTATCGTGAGATTATAAGACTTGATGCAGAAAGTCCGCAGATATGGGTTGATTTTGCCATTGTTCTCAGAGAGGCTGGACAGATCAATGAATCTATCGATTCTCTCCAGCAATCGCTGAAGCTTCAGCCCCTTTCAGCCGAAGCTCACTTTGAAATTGCCGCAGCTTATTTCGCGATGGGTGACAAACTCAGTACTCTGAAAGCGCTAAGCAAAGCATTCAAGATTGATCCGGATAAGAAAGAGCTTTTTCAGAGCACTTTTCCTGAACTGTATCAGCAGGATTCCGTCAGGATGATGCTTGGTATTTCATGATCACTGAGAGAGTCCGAAACCACTGCATGACGAAAGCTAAAAATATACTTGGTCTTATAGGTCGCGCAGTAGATTATTCGTACTCTCCTCTTATCCATAACAGTGCTTGTGAAGTGCTCGGTATACCTTATTATTATACCGTTTTCAACATTGCTGATCCCCTTCTGATCCCGGATGCCCTTCGCGGAGCAAAAGCACTTGGCATCCGGGGATTTAACGTCACCATTCCTTATAAAAAAGAGGTTGTTCCCTATCTTGACGAACTTTCACAGGAAGCAACATCCATACAAGCAGTCAATACGATTGTCAATGAGCATGGCAGACTCATCGGGCACAACACTGATATTGCCGGTTTTGCTTCACCTCTTTTACCCTTTAAAGAAAGGATATCGGGAACACCGGTCTGCATTTTCGGCGGAGGCGGAGCAGCTCTTGCGGCAATTGAAGCGTTTAAGCTGTTTTTCAAGCCAAAAGAGATAGTGCTTTTTGTCCGTGACCTTGAAAAAGCACGGAATATCGTTGATGAAACCTGGCCTGATTCAGCACTTCCTGTCACCATAGTCAGGTCAGACGACTTTGCGAAAATCAGAGGGTGCAGTGTTATCGTCAATGCCACACCAATCGGGACCAGAGGAAGGGAGCTGAGCGGTATGACCAGTATTATTCCGCTTGACCGTGAGTTGATACACCCTGACCAGATTGTATACGACATGGTATACAACCCTGTTGATACTCCGCTTTTGCAGACAGCTGAACGCGCGGGAGCTAAAACTATATCAGGCATTGAAATGCTGATCGGTCAGGCAGAACGCTCTTTTACGCTATGGACCGGGATGCAGATGCCGGTTACAGCAGTAAGAGCAGCTCTTCTGCATGAAATACATAACAACAAACCTGCTTAGCAGTCTCACCTATGAAATGGTTTTTTACCCTTATTCTTCTGGTTGTCACCGTTGATCAACTGACCAAAAAACTTGCCATCAGGGTTCTCAGAGATGCCGCTCAAAGTATCACCATCATTCCTGATTTTCTTTCGCTGACCTATACAGAGAACAAAGGCGTGGCTTTCGGGATGGAATTTGCTCCGGCCGGAATGCTCCTTCTCCTTACAGGACTTATCACTATTATTGTGCTTGTCTATGTTATCCTGTCAAAAAACCGAACGACTCTCTTTCTTGTTCCTTTTGCTCTCATTGTCGGAGGGGGCATCGGCAATATGATTGATCGGGTGATTTTAGGGCGGGTTGTTGATTTCATCTATTTCGACCTTTATCACGGAAAGATTTTCGGCACCTATCTCTCTCTCTGGCCTATTTTCAATGTTGCCGACTCCGCCATTTCGATAGGAGCCTGCATGTTGATTCTTTTTCATAACAGAATATTTCCGGAAGACAATCCCACAGAGAAAAACAATGTTCGTTGATATTCATTGCCATCTGTCTTTCCCTGAGTTTGATCAGGACAGGAAGACGGTCATAGAACGTTTGATTGAAAAGCAGGTTTCTCTTGTCATCGATCCGGGCATCAACCTGCCAACAAGCAGAAAATCACTTGAGCTTGCATTGAAATATGATTTTATCTATGCGAATGTAGGCCTTCACCCTCATGAAGCATCTCTGCCTGTCGAAGAGAGCATTTTTGGAGAACTTGAAACTCTTGCCAAATCTCCAAAAGTTGTGGCCATCGGTGAAATAGGACTCGACTATCATTATCCGGACTATCATCGGGAGGCCCAGCAGGATGCGTTCCGAGAGATGCTGAGAGTTGCACGCACCCTTGATATGCCGGTTGTTATCCATTGCAGGGATGCCTGGGATGATATGCTGCGTATTCTTGCCGAAGAGAGCAATTCAGGCATGCGCGGAGTTATGCACTGCTTTTCGGGCGACATGGTTATAGCAAAGGAGTGTATCCGGAAAGGCTTCAAGCTCTCCATCCCCGGCACGGTAACCTATAAAAAATCATTACTTCCGGAGGTGATCAGAAATGTTTCACTGGACGATCTTCTCACTGAAACTGATGCACCTTACCTTGCTCCTGTGCCATACAGAGGAAAGCGAAATGAACCTGCTTATGTCTCTAAAGTCACGGATGCCATTGCCTGTATCAGAGAGATATCTGTTCTGGAAACAGCGAAAGGTATTGCACAGAATACTTTTGAATTGTTTAGATTGTCAGCGTTTTAACATCGTCGGCTTCTTTCCGACCGTCACTACGCAATTATTTTGAAATTCAGGCAAACTTGCTTAGGTTTGAGGCCGGTTACCCACAACACATGAAGCAACCAGAACTATAAACTATGAAAGAAATACAATCGAGCGCTACCGTTCAACAACAGATTAAACCATCGGCAGAAGACAATTTGCTCTATGTTGCCATTAAATATAAAACCGCAATTATCAGCGTTCTTGTTTTGCTCATTTGTGCTGGAGGAGGAATATTTTTCTGGATGCAACATCAGAAAACCAGTGAACAGGAAGCTGCACTGCAACTTTCACGGATTGCTCCCTTTCTTGACCATGGAGAGTATAAAACCGCTATTAACGGATCAGGAACGATACCCGGACTGAAAAAAATTTCTGCTGAATATACCGGAACCCCAAGCGGAAATATGGCGACACTGCTGCTTGCCAATGCATATTACTCAATCAAGGATTATGATTCGGCCTTAAAGATCTTTACATCCGTATCTCTTGAAAACAAAGATCTTGCCGCTGCCGCCCTGTCTGGCGCAGGTGATGCCTACGTCGGAAAAAATCAGTTCGGACTTGCTGCTGAGTCATATCAGGAAGCTTCAAAAAAGGCTGAAAACAGTGTACTAAAAGCACAATATCTTGCACATGCCGCTGATAGTTACCAAGCTATAAACCAGCTTCAAAAAGCATCAGAGCTTTATACTAAAATCGTCGCGGACTATCCCGGTTCAACAGGTGCGGCTCTGGCTCAGCGATCGCTCTGGAAAATTTCAGGAAAACTGAAGTAACTTTTTTTTACTCATTTTATTATTTTAAAACCGCTTATCATGTCCGAACAGTTCATTATCAAAACAAGCCTTGGTGACATCGCCATCTCTCTTTACGACGATACTCCCCTGCATCGCGATAACTTCATTAAACTTGCAGGCGAAAACTACTACGATGGGATCCGTTTTCACCGAGTTATCGAGGGGTTCATGATCCAGACCGGAGACCCTCTGTCGAGACATGAGGAGAAGCGTTCTCTGCATGGCACCGGCGGCCCATCAACACGTATTCCTGCTGAGATCAAGCACCCCAACAAAAAAGGAACGCTTGCAGCGGCAAGGGACAACAATCCGCAGAAAGCTTCATCCGGCAGCCAGTTCTATATTAATCACGCAGACAATAGCTTTCTTGACGGTCAATATACCGTTTTCGGTGTTGTAGATTCCGGGATGGATATTGTCGAACAAATCGCTGCGGTCAAAACCGATCCTAACGATAACCCTGTTGTACCAGTAACCATAACCACCATTGTACCTGCTGTAAAGTCTTAACGGCCAAACCATGGCAAGTATTGCTGTCAATATTCGGGACATTCATGAGCAGATAAAAGCTGCCTGCCTCTCGGCAGGCAGAGAGTCTGAAACGGTTCGCCTGATTGCCGTATCGAAAACCAAACCGGCATCGCTCGTCAAAGAGGCGTTTGATGCTGGGCAAGTGGCATTCGGAGAGAGCTATGTTCAGGAGTTCCTTGACAAAAGTCAGGATCCCCTGCTGGACAGGATTCCTATCGAATGGCATTTCATAGGCCATCTGCAATCAAACAAGGTGCGCTTTATTATCGACAAAGTAACCCTGGTTCATGGGATCGACCGGATTTCGACTGCTGAAGAACTGTCGAAACGAGCGGTTCAGCACAATATCCAGGTTGATTATCTCCTTGAAGTCAATACGTCAGGAGAAACTTCCAAGTATGGGATGCAACCCGATGAGATTGCTGCAGCAGCAGAAACTCTCTTCCGTATGCCGAATATCACCCTTCGCGGTCTGATGACCATAGCCTCACCAGACAGGGTCAAGGCACGGGAAGAGTTCCGGAACCTTCGTCTTTTACTTGATTCGTTAAAAAAGATTTCCTCGAACCCGGAGAAACTTACCGAACTCTCAATGGGCATGAGCAGCGATTTTGAAGATGCAATCCATGAAGGTGCCACCATGATCCGTATAGGGTCGGCAATTTTCGGCTGGCGCTGACTCTATGGAGATCTGCAGGAGTCAATGTTATACCCTTATAAGCACTTGAAACTGATGTCAATAACCAAAAAATACACCTTATTATGATCTCACAACAGGTTAAAATCCAGGAAGCAGTTGCCTTTATCAGAAAAAAAACGGAGGATGAATACCCGATCGGGATCGTTTTAGGAACTGGCCTCGGGGGACTGGCCAAAGAGATTGAGATTGAGTTTTCGCTTGACTACAGCGATATCCCGAATTTTCCTGTTTCAACGGTTGAAACTCATCACGGTAAGCTGATATTCGGAACCCTTGCGGGCAAAAAAGTGGTTGCAATGCAGGGCCGATTCCATTTTTACGAAGGATATTCCATGCATCAGATTGTGTTCCCGATAAGAGTCATGAAGCATCTCGGTGTTAAAACTCTGGGCATCACCAACGCGTGCGGCGGACTGAACCCCTTGTTTAGAAAAGGCGATATCATGCTGATCGACGACCATATCAATCTACTTGGAGGAAACCCTCTGATCGGACCGAACGATCCTCAACTTGGATCACGCTTCCCTGACTTGTGTGCTCCTTACTCTCCCAGGATTCTTGAGCTTGCTGAAAAGGTGGCTCTTGATCACAAAATAAAGCTTCAGCGTGGCGTCTACATCGCTCTTTCCGGCCCTTGCCTTGAAACCAGGGCGGAATACCGCATGCTTAGAACCCTTGGAGCAGATGTTGTCGGCATGTCCACAGTTCCTGAAGTGATTGCCGCAGTGCATCAGGGAACAGAAGTGTTCGGTATGTCCATCATTACCGATGAATGCTTCCCTGATAACCTCAAATCAGTAAGTATTGAAGAGATCATTGAAGTATCAAATCATGCAGAACCGAAAATGACCGCAATCTTCAAATCAGTTGTTGCCAACCTTTAACCTCCATAAATAAGTATGATAGACGCCATCTCGTTCAATGACAAGACCCTTCGCTACCTTGACCAGCGGTATCTGCCTCTCAGAGAGGAATATGTCTCAACCCGAAGTCATCAGGAGGCTATCGAAGCTATTAAAACGCTTGCTGTCCGCGGCGCACCACTTATCGGAGTTGCTGCGGCCTATACGGTCATACTCGGCATCAACAGTTTCAGCGGAAGCAAAGAGGAATTCCCCATGTTTTTTGGAACACTCATCGCCGACGTGGAAGCTTCACGCCCCACAGCTGTCAACCTCTTTTTTGCAACCGACCGGCTGAAAAAGGTCTATGACGATAATTTTCAGAGGGATACTATTGAAGCGCTCTTTGCAAAAATGATGGATGCCGCCCGTAAAATTCATGATGATGAAATCGCCAACTGTGATGCCATGTCACGGCACGGGGTTGAACTGATCAAGAGTGACCTTGCGGAAATTCTGAAAACGCGGAAACTCAACGTACTGACCCACTGCAACACCGGCACACTGGCAACCGGGGGAACCGGTACTGCACTGGGTGTCATCAAACTTGCCTGGCAGGAAGGATTGATTGAAAGAGTCATTTCCGCAGAGAGCCGCCCCCTTTTGCAAGGCCTTCGTCTTACAGCGTGGGAGCTTGAGCAGGAAAAAATACCATTTATTTCAATTTCTGATTCATCTTCGGCATTTCTGATGCAGAGAGGAATGATTGATTTTGGTATTGTGGGTGCTGATCGAATTGCTGCAAACGGCGACACAGCCAACAAAATCGGGACCTGTGCCCATGCCATCAGTGCCTGGCATCACAATCTCCCTTTCTACATTGCGGCACCGGTATCAACCATTGATATAACGCTCAGTAATGGCACACAGATTCCCATTGAAGAGCGCAACGCAGATGAACTGAGAACGATATTCGGCACTCAGGTAGCTACACCGACTACTCCGGTTCTCAACTATGCCTTCGATGTCACTCCGGGAAAATATCTCAGAGGCATCATTACCGATAAGAAGGCCGTTGTAGGGAACTATGAGAGTGAACTGAAACTAATTGTGTAAAAAGCTATATCTGGCAGGGATAAAAAAACTGCTGATTATTTCCACTTTTTTTAAACCGGGTATATAACACCCGGTTTTTTATTTCCGACATGAATAAGCTGTATATTATATTGCTGTATTACATATAGGAAAATGAAAAAAGCGTTCCATTTTTTTGTTCTCAAGAAAATCTGGAGGATGGCATGAGCGAAACAAGTACTGAACAATACAATTTTACAATTGTACGTGGTTTTGCTTTTTCTGCACTTTTCTGGCTTGTTATTGGTCTGATTGTCGGCCTCTGGATTGCCTTTGAAATGTTCAATCCGGCGCTGAATCTTACCCCGTGGCTCAGTTTCGGACGTCTTAGAGTCGTCCATACGAACGGACTCGGACTCGGTTTTGGTCTCGCTGCTATTTTTTCGGTCTCCTACTATATCCTGCAACGTCTTACAAGAATACCCATCCTTTTTCCGCGTCTTGCGCAGGTACATCTCTACCTCTTCAATACCGTTATAGCCCTGGGGGCTCTGAGTCTCTTTGCCGGAATGAATACTACAAAAGAGTATGCTGAACTTGAATGGCCGCTGGATATAGGCGTAGTAGTGCTCTGGGTCATGTTTGCCATCAACGTTTTCGGCACGCTGATTAAACGGAAGGAAAAACAGATGTACATTTCACTGTGGTACATCATTTCAATGACCGTGGCCATTGCCATTCTCTATATTGTCAACAACCTTGCCATTCCAGTCACCCTCTTCAAATCGTACTCAGTCTATGCAGGTGCAAACGATGCCAATGTTGAGTGGTGGTATGGCCACAACGTTGTAGGATTTATCTTTACGGTGCCGATACTTGCGATGTTCTACTATTTTCTGCCAAAATCCACCGGTCTTCCCATCTACAGCCACAGACTCTCTATCGTCTCTTTCTGGGCGCTGAACTTTGCCTACCTCTGGACAGGAGCGCATCACCTTATGCTGACTCCCCTCCCTGAATGGATCCAGACGGTTGCGATAGCTTTCAGCATATTCCTGATTGCCCCCTCCTGGGGTTCAGTGGTCAATGGTTATTACACACTGCAGGGTAACTGGGATCAGATGCGCTCCAATTATCTGGTCAAGTTCTTTATTGCTGGAATCACCTTTTACGGACTCCAGACACTTCAGGGGCCGCTGCAGGGACTCAGAACCCTGAATGCTTTCTTCCACTATACCGACTGGGTTGTCGGCCATGTGCACATGGGAACGATGGGATGGGTAACCATGATTATTTCGGCATCATTCTACTACATGATTCCTCGCATTACTGACAATGAGCTCTACAGTGTCAAACTTGCCAACACCCATTTCTGGCTGATTCTGGTCGGCCAGTTCACCTGGACCATCACCATGTGGATTGCAGGAATCCAGCAGGGCGCCATGTGGAAAGCCACGAACCCGGACGGTTCGCTGATGTACAATTTTCTTGATACAGTAACATCCCTTTACCCTTATTACAAGTTGCGGTTTGCTGCAGGCGTCATCTACTTTGTCGGCATACTGGTTTTTGTCTGGAATCTGATTATGACTGTCAGGAAACAGCCAAGCCAGGCTGTAGCATAACCGATACATCAACAAACAGGAGCTGCCATCATGGGAATCACTTCAAAACCGGTTGTTTTTGCTGTTCTCGCAGCCGTTGTTATCCTGATCGGTACCACAGTAACCGTTTTTATTCCTCTTTTCATGCCTTCGACGCAACCGGTCAGCGCCTACATAAAACCATACACTGCGGTTGAACAGGAGGGACGCGATATCTATATGCGTGAAGGGTGCAACAACTGCCATACCCAGACCGTTCGACCGCTGAGAACAGAGGTGCTCCGTTATGGCGAGTACTCAAAACCTGAGGAGTTCGCTTACGACAGACCCTTCCTCTGGGGCTCCCGCCGCACAGGGCCTGATTTGAACCGGGTCGGAGGGAAATACCCTGATTCATGGCATTATAAACACCTCGACAGCCCGCAAAGCATGTTTGAAAAATCCAACATGCCCCCTTACGGATGGTTAGCTAAAAACCGGCTCGACACTCAATATTCGTTCAAAAAAACATCCACGCTCGGCTATGGCTACTCTGAAAACGATGTTCAACAACAGATTGCCCAATACCGCGGAACAGTTACTGATGAAAGGTATCCATCAAAAGAGAGCCGAAACAACGTAACTCCGACCGAATTGCGGAAGGAGATTACCGAGATGGATGCACTGATTGCCTACCTTCAGAAACTAGGACGGGATGTCAAAAAGATGGAGGCTACAAAATGAGTTTTGCTGGTTTGGCTTATGTGTTGTTCACCGTGCTTCTCGCCATAATTTCGGGTGGAATCATAGCGTACTACTACAATCCGAAGCGAAAGCAGAAGATTGAGGAGCCAAAACACAGAATGCTGGATGACGATAACTGATCAATTGAATAGAGCGAAAAGGAGATGACCATGCATGATACCGGAGAACCTCAGGAGAGCCACAACAAAATCCCCAAAGGTTGGCTGCTGTTTTTTTTCGGAATGATTATTTTTATGATCGGCTATATCGTCTCTTATACACCGGCCATTTCCGGCTGGTCATTCTACAAGGGGTTTGAAAAGGAGATGGCAGCAGCAGCTAAAACCAGGCCATCAGTTGACGTCAAGCATTTTTCGGGCGATAAAGAGGCTATAAAGGAGGGCAAAGAGATCTTTGCAAATACCTGCGCACCCTGCCATAACGCTGATGCAACAGGCGGAATCGGCCCTAATCTGACTGCTGCAACACTTAAGTTCGGAGCGACCGAGAAGGATATCTATGAATCGATTGCCAATGGGCGCCCCAACGGTATGCCTCCATTTCTTCAGCAGATTGGCTCAGAAAAAATCAGCAAGGTCATAGCTTTTCTGGAGCCTCTGAGAAAAAAATAATTTGCGCCAAGTCAGGAGCCTGCCATTTTGTGGAAACCATACAGAAGAGCTATCGAGACACTTCAGGCCTTTATCCTTACCTGCCTGCCGTTTCTTGCCATCAACGGCAAAAGTGCACTCCGGTTTGACATTCCAACACTCAAGCTCTATGTTTTCGGTTCGGTCATCTGGATAAGAGAGTTCTATTTTATTCTTGGGTTTGCACTTTTTTTCCTGCTCTGCATTGCCTTTGTTACAGTCATTTTCGGAAGAATCTGGTGCGGCTGGCTCTGCCCCCAGACGGTACTGCTCGATTTGAGCCAAAGCATCGCGAAACTCTTCGGCAGAAAAAACCAGAAAAACATTCAGATTTTTCTTCTGATTCTGTTTTCGTCTCTGGTATCGATCACCATGATCTGGTACTTTGTGCCACCTGCTGAAACACTGAACACTCTTTTTGTTTCACCTACCATTACCTCTATTTTTCTTGTTCTGTGGATTGTGGTCTACCTTGAACTGGCGTTTCTGGGAAGGAGATTCTGTATTTCGATCTGCCCTTATGCCATGCTGCAGAATGCCTTATTCGACAAAGACACCCTTGTTATTGAATACGATGTTTCCCGTGACGCCACCTGCATGAAGTGTGATGAGTGCGTCAGGGTGTGCCCTGTCGGTATCGATATCAAGAACGGCTTAAACTCGGCCTGTATTGCCTGCGCAGAATGTATTGACGCCTGCCGGCTGCTCAGTGAAAAAAGAGGGATGCCGCCTTTTCCGAACTATAAAGGCCGGATAGTTCGTCCGAAGACTTTCTGGCTTGGGGGCACAACAGCTATTGCGGCAACCGTTCTGTTTCTTCTGCTCTGGAACCGTCCACCAGTTGACTTCCTTGTTATCCGTGACAATGCTCTTCTTCCTTCGGGATTGAACCGATACTCCTACACTATTTATAACAATGGAGGCAAGCCGATTACCCTTGAGCTATCCTCGCCGGATAACGTCACCCTGATTGGTGAACACTCACTCCGGCTGCAGCCATTTTCTGTCACGAAAGGCAGTATATTAGTTAAATCGACAGGCAAGCTGGAGCAGCTGCATCTCCGCATTTACGGTGGCGGAATTTCGATAAACAGAGAGACCGGTTTTCTATGAAGCTTTTTTTCTACATCGTTTATCCGATTTTTTTCTTTGCCATGGGCTGCGGTATCTACATCGCCTATAAGAGCGCCGACGGTTTGGTGGACAGCAACTATTACGAAAACAGCAGAGGCTATTTCCAGTCAAAAGCTCTTGAAGAAAAACTTGGCATTGCAGTAAGCCGACCTGACACGTTGAAACTGGGACACAACGTCATTCGGGTCAAGGCAACATCGCATGGCAAACCGTTTGAAAAGGGAGCACTCTCACTCTTTATCGGCAACCTCTCCAATACCCGTTACGATTCGACAATGTTTATGCAAAAACTCTCTCCGGGCATCTACCAGGCAACCGCCACTATTCCCTTTAAGGGGATGTGGTTTGCAAGAGTTGACCTCAAACAACAGCAACATCTTATCAGCAGTAAAAAATGGTTTTTCGAGGTCAAGTAAAGGTCTTGCATGCTTTTTTCCTCTCCTCCGTTCTACTGATTTCAGGCAGTATGCTTATGGCAAAGGAGAGCAATCACACCGTAACACTCAACATTGAACCGAAACCGGTCAGCGCCATGAAAGAGCTCACTTTCAGCCTGACGGTAACACCATGCGACAAACTTCCCGACAAGCTGCTCCTGGATCTTTCAATGCCGGGCATGCAGATGGGCAAGAATCAAGTTACTCTTGTTAAAAAGAGCCCCAACATCTACGAAGGTAAAGGAATTATTGTCCGGTGTATGAGCAGGCAGACGCTCTGGCAAATAACGATTCTCTCCGATGAACTGAAAAATCCAGCCTTTACCTTTAATGTCACGGAGTGAGAAATCCGGAACGGATATGGTTCGCTGCGACCATTGCCTTCAGGATACCAGCAGAACATCGGCCATTATCGTCAAGATCAACGGTGAAAGCAAGGTATTCTGCTGCAAAGGATGCCTCGGTGTTTATGAACTTATCCACAGCAACGCGCTTGATGCTTTTTACAAGACGCGGTGTGACTGGCAGCCAGGCCCTCCGGCAACTGAAGTAAAACTCCAGGCCTCGGCATTCACCGACACCGTCACCATTACCGGTAACGAGCACCGTATTGAGCTGCTGCTTTCGGGAATCCGGTGCGCCTCCTGCGTCTGGCTCATCGAAAAGTTTCTGAAGAAGGTTGATGGTGTGGTTTCGATACGGGTCAATTATGCCACACACAAGGCAACCATCATCTGGAGTGGTGAAAAAGTGAATCTCGACACCATTCTACATGCCATCCGCTCCATCGGTTATCTGCCCCATCCCAGCCATGGTAATGGAAGTGCTGATCTTTTTGCCCAGGAGAAACAGGATCTGCTGCTTCGGTTCGGTACTGCCGGATTTTTTTCCATGCAGCTCATGATCTTTACAGCCGCGCTCTATGCTGGATTTTTCGAGGGAATGGAGGAGCGGTACCGCCTTGTTTTCCAGCTTATTTCATGGGCGCTGGCAACTCCAGTGCTTTTCTATTCGGGGTATCCTTTTCTCTCAAGCGCTCTGCGCTCGGTGAGACGGATGACACTCAATATGGATATTCTGGTAGCACTTGGCTCCCTGTCAGCCTATTTTTACAGTATTGCCATGATTTTCTATGGCGGTGAAATGTTTTTCGACACTGCATCGATGATCATCACCTTCATTCTGCTGGGAAGATTTCTCGAGGCTGGATCACGGCTCAAGGCGGGTAATGCCATTGCCGAGCTGGCCGAGCTCCAGCCGCATGAGGCGATGCTTGTCTCCGAGAGCGGAGCAACTGCAATGGTGCCTGTAGCAACAGTGCAAAACGGCGAGATGATTGAGATTATCCCGGGCGACCGGATTCCGCTTGATGGCAGGGTTGTGGAAGGCGAAGCTGAAGTTAACGAAGCGATGCTGACAGGAGAATCTAATCCTGTGCTGAAAACGGTGGGCAGCGAGGTGTTTGCCGGAAGCTTTTCCATGAATGGACGACTCCGAATCCGAGTCACCGGCAATGCGGGCAACACCCTGCTTGCGCAGATCATACGAACGGTGGAAGATGCCCAGACACGCAAGGCACCAATTCAGGGCATTGCGGACAAAACTGCCGGTTATTTTGTACCGGCAACCATTGTTCTCGCTCTTGTCACCTTTTTCTACTGGAAGCTCACCTCAGCCAATACCGTAACCGCTTTGATGAACGCCGTCTCGGTGCTCGTCATCGCATGTCCATGCGCCCTTGGTCTTGCTACTCCACTGGCAATTCTGGTCGGCACAACAACTGCCGGAAAGAGAGGAATTCTTGTAAAAGGGGGAGATATTTTTGAGACTGTGTCAAAAACAACCACGGTGGTACTCGACAAAACCGGCACCATCACTACCGGTAAACCCTCCATGACCGACCTGCAAGACTACGGTATCTCCCCGTCATTCATGCAATATGTTGCCTCGCTTGAAGCTGCCTCAGAGCACCCAACCGGCCGCGCTCTTGTGACTGCATGGCAAGGGAAACTCCTCAAAACAGAGCAGTTCAGGGCAATACCGGGAAGAGGAGTTTCCGGAGTTATTGAAGGAGCTCTCTGGCAGGCAGGCTCAAGAGCCTTCATGGAAGATGAGGGTGTTCAGATTGAGAGTGCACAGAATACCCACATCACCTCGCTCGAAGCTGAAGGCAAAACAGTGGTGATGGTTGCCTGCGGCAACAGGCTAGCCGGAGTGATCGGGATGATTGACGACCTGCGCCCGGACACTCTTCCCCTCATTGCAGGACTACGGAAAAAAGGGTTGGCACTGATGATGCTTACCGGCGACAACCGTGGAGTGGCACATTACATCGCTGCGAGATGCGGTATCACCGATGTGCAGGCCGGTCTTGGACCCCTCGAAAAAGCAGCGGTGATCAGCGCCTTGAAAGCAAAGGGCGAATACGTCATGATGGTAGGTGACGGCATCAACGATGCTCCTGCACTGACCGTAGCCGACATCGGCGTCACTCTCGGCCATGCTTCCGGCATTGCCCTTGAAAGCGCCAGCGTTGCCATACTAAAAGATGATCTCAGGCTCATCAACACCCTGATTACAAGCTCTTCACGATGTTTTTCCATCATCAGGCAAAACCTTGTCTGGGCCTTTTCGTATAATCTTATAGCGTTGCCACTTGCTGTGTCGGGAGTTCTGCACCCCATCATCTCCGCACTGCTCATGGTGGTCAGCTCGCTTGTTGTGGTAAGCAACTCTTTGCGGCTGAAAAAAATCTGAAAAAACAACCATGGGCACCATCTTTTACCTGATCGGCATCGGTCTCTTTGTCGGCTTCGCCGCATGGTTTCTCTTCATCTGGGCAGTAAAAAGCGGCCAGTTCGACGACCCGGAAGCGCCTAAATACCGAATGCTTGACGATGACGACGAGCCTGCAAAAGCGGTAAAGCCCGCAGAGAAAAATCGACCATGAGCAATGCTCCCCTTCTTGCCATGCTTCTCTCCGGAATAGCCGGAGGATTCGGCCACTGCATCAGCATGTGCGGACCGCTGGTTGCAGCATTTTCCGTGGGTGAAACCCGGCAAGGAATACTCCACCACCTGCTTTACAACCTGGGACGAGTCACCACCTATACCATACTTGGCGCCATTGTCGGGCTCTCCGGTTCATTCCTTGTGCTTGCCGCTTCCATTGAGCAGCTCCAGCGAGCCATCATGATCATTGCCGGACTCTCCATCATCATCATGGGACTCTCTACAGCGGAGTGGCTGCCACTCCTTCCAACAAAGAGCTGCAATGCCAGCAGCTCACTTATGCAAAAGATCATGGTGCTCTTCAATGCGCCGCGATCCATCGGTGCATGGTACCCGATGGGAGTCGTTCTCGGTTTTCTCCCCTGCGGCCTCACCTACACCGCCCTGCTTGCCGCCGCAAGGAGTGGTATGGAGGCGCATCATCCCGTTGCAGGAATGCTGCAAGGCGCGCTGATGATGATGCTCTTCGGTATCGGCACTTCGCCAGCTTTGATATTGGTGGGAAAGGTAGTGAATACTATCAGCAACCGAATGCGGAGGTGGTTTTACCGTGTGGCAAGTATTATTATGATTGCGACGGGGGTGTGGTTTGTGGTGAAGGGGTGGTGAAGAGAAAACATTGATGCTTAACGAGTTGATATTCAGGGGATTCAAAGAGTTTTAAACAGTTACCAATTTGCGTATTATATTGATAACCATCGATAAATCCTGGAGAATACGATGAAAACATTGACACTGAAAATTGATGACAGCGTTAGCGAAAAATTTATATGGTTACTTGAGCATTTCTCATCGAGTGAGGTAAAAATACTCGAACAATCTGAGTATATGAGCGATGATGATTATCTTAGAAGTATTAACGGCATGGTTCAAAGCCTTCATGAGGCACAAAAAGAACCGACAGAAAATGGAGTGTCACTTGATAAACTTGAGTGGTGATGTACACCATACTCTTTATGACCCAAGCTAAAAAGGATGCAAAAAGACTTGGCGCAAGTGGTTTGAAAGAGAAGGCGCTTAAATTAATAAAAATCATCAAAGATGATCCTTACAAATATCCTCCTGAATTTGAGTATTTGAACGGTGATATGAAGGGATAGATCAGTAGAAGGATTAACAAACAACATCGCCTTGTGTACGAAGTTATTGAAGAGACAAAGATCATCAAGGTATATCGCATGTGGACTCATTATGAATAACATGCTCTATCATTCTCCACCACATTGGTCTTCAAGAAATAATGTGATGATTTTCAACGGAGACGCAAGCAATGAACAAACATCATGATATTGGGAGCATCCAGTTTGATGGAGACGTTTTTGAAATAACTATTGATGGAATAACTAGAAAATTTGAACTGAAACAGGTATCAGCGTTGCTGAATCAAGCTTCTGAAGCAGAAAGAAGAATATTCGAGGTTTCGCCATCAGGGTATGGAATACATTGGCCTCTCCTGGATGAAGATATCTCCATTGATGCGCTTTTGGGCATTGTCAGTGCACCTCTGCAAGAGACAGGATAACGGTATTGCTTCCAAATACCGAGTATTTTACGGGAGTTCAAGCTGAGGGGAAAAAATGTAACACGGAAAGTCAGCTTCAACAATCTTGATGCGATTATTTTAGTCGGCTTCAGTGTCAATTCAGAACGTGTGTATGAGCAGTTACAAACATACAGCTTTGCACTCCTCCCATCGAAAAACAGAGTTATTTTCGCGAAATAATCAAATATTGTCTATCTTTTTTTAAAGCTTACGCTATTATCAACTCTGTCGCAACCATAAACACACAACTTTTACAACAAGCAAGTATGCTTGACGTTAACGAGCAGATCGAACTCGTTGAGGCAATCTGGAATGGTATAGTTAGCCGAGATGAAGCGCCATCGTTGACAGATGCACAAATAACTGAACTTGACCGCCGCCTTGCAGACCATGTTGCAAATCCAAATGATGTTATTGGCTGGGATAAAGTAAAAGCTGCCGCTCTTGCCAAAATCAAGCACATAGGCTGGGGAAAAGAGTACAGTCAGACAGCATCTCAGTAAAGAAACCCAAAGAGCCACAGCGGAATTTTGTTCTGAAATCCTGTCTCGATATCGTCAGCAACCACAAAACTTTTTTCGACTCCGCTGATTTGGTTGAACCCCTTCCCTTTACCACCTATCTCAAAGGTGTACTCTGACTTGACGATAAAATCCCCTTTGGCTGAAAGCTCAACTATGTTTTCAACAAGGCCGGGGTGGAGGGCACTGGCGTTGCGAAGTTGATTGACGAAGAAGAGTTCCCGCAAGGTGCCGGTATTGACGTTTTCAGCAATGGCGTACATCAGATTGCTGTTTTCAAGGTAAATCTTGTCGGGCCTCGTCAACACCTCATACCCTCTTCCTTGACTGCGCACCAGATTCAGCAGCCTTGCATCCTGCAGATTTTCCAGATATTCATAGAGACGTGGCCGCGAGATATCGGTTGCTTCGGCCAGTTTTGAGATATTTGGAGTAAACGGAACACTTGTCGCCAGCAGGTAGAGCAGTTTTTTAAGTTTCGAAAGCTGCCGCACTTCGATGCGATTCACCAAGGGAAGATCAACTTCAAGGATGTGATTGATCACCTCCCTAAGGCGGAAAAGATAGGTGCCAGGACTCTCCATAAAAAAGGGATAGTACCCGATCTGCTGGTAATCGCGAAAGAGTTTGCGAACAGTTATCTCACTGCACAGGGTTTCGGCAATCTGGCGATGCTCTGCAAGAATATCTTCAAGTACATACGCAGTGTACTCTTTGTTCCCAGTGAAGTTGACATACTCCCGAAAAGAGAGGCCGTACAAGTTGAAGATGATGGCTCGTCGGCTTAGATCCGCTTTTTGCCTGGAGATCTGCAAAAGGCTTGAGCCTGAAAAGATAATGTTCAGCTTCGGAAAAGAGTCGTAAATCGCCTTAATATCAACTGCCCAGTCTGGATATTTGTGAATCTCATCCACGAGTAGCAGTTCTCCGCCAAACTGGTGAAACTCTCGTGCAAACTTGAATAGGTTGTGCGCCTGAAAGTAGGGAGAGTCAACTGAAATATAGAGTGCACGGTCAGAGTCGCCATACCGATCCCTGACATGCTGCAACATCAATGTTGTCTTCCCCGTGCCTCGCGCCCCAAGAATCCCTATACAGTGCTCATTCCAATCAATACGGCTATAGAGGTATCGTTTCACGACGCTCACAGATTCAATCAATCGATGCTGTTCTCTGAAAAAGTTTTCCATAACAATAATTCTAACCCATGATTCTTGTAAAATAGATATTACAAATATACGGGTGAATTGGAAATAAAACAGCAGATTTTCGCTGATGTTGAATAGCGCAGTGACACATCGGGAACTCATAGGGCTCAAGAACCATTCCTATACAGCCCGCAGCTTTTGCATCAAATCCTTTTATTATGTACACTACTACGGTTTTTTCAGAAAAACGAACAAGCATGAACAATGAACATTGACAGGCGCCTTTTTCAGCTCCTTAAGGAAGAACGAGCGCCATTTATTTTTTCTGTGATTGCAGGATGTATTGCGTCAGCCATGCTGATTGCTCAGGCATTTTATCTCAGCAGAGTTATTGACAGCGCATTTATTCAAAAAATCGGTATAGAAAAGCTTCTGCCTTTTATAGGGTTTTTTGCGCTTTTCACGACACTTCGGATGTTTTTCAACTGGGCATCACATGGTGAGGCGAATCGCGGGACGCTTGCAATCCGTGAAAAAATATTCAGCAGGCTTATTGGAACTGTGGGCACCCTTGGACCGATGTATAGCCGTTCAGTGCAAAGCGGACGGCTCAGCACAACACTGCTGAAGGGGGTTGAAGCGCTCGATGCCTATTATAGCCAGTATATTCCGCAAATCTTTTTTGCCCTTTTTACACCACTCCTGATTGTTTGTGCAATCTTTCCCAGTGATCCGATTTCGGGTGGGATTCTGCTGGCATCAGCACCACTTATTCCGATTTTCATGATTGTGATTGGAAAATCGGCAAGTGCCATGACTGAAAAGCAGTGGAAAACCATGAGCAGAATGAGCGGTTTCTTCCTTGATGTGCTGCAGGGACTGCCGACGCTGAAGCTTTTTGCGCAAAGCAGGATGCAGCGTGAGTCCATTGAAAAGACAGGGGAAACATTCCGCCACGCAACCATGCGGGTTCTGAAAATCGCTTTCCTCTCATCCCTGACGCTTGAGCTTGTCGGAACTCTTGGCATTGCAATCATTGCGGTCGGCATTGGGGCCCGCATTATGGAAGGCAAACTTACCTTTCAACATGCACTTTTCGTTTTACTGCTCACTCCGGACTTTTATCTTCCGCTGCGGCAGCTTGGCACCAAATTTCATGCCGGTATGGAAGGAGTCAGTGCTTCAAAAGAGATTTTTGCCATTCTCGACCAGGAATCTTCTGCTGCCAAGCATACAACAGAGCTCTTACAACAGGATATCGCTGGAAAACACCCCATTATTGTGACCGATCTCTCGTATATCTACCCCGGTGCAACCTGTCCCGCACTTGATGTTATCAATATTTCCATCCCCTCAGGTAAAACTACAGCTCTGATCGGGCCAAGCGGTTCAGGTAAAAGTACGATGATCAACCTGCTGCTCCGTTTTCTGGAACCAGCTCAAGGAAGCATAACCATTAACGGCAACTCAATAGACGCTCTTCCCCTCGAACAGTGGCACAGCCAGATATCCTGGGTTCCTCAGCATCCCTACCTTTTCAATGCCAGTCTGAAAGAAAATATTCTTCTGGCACGACCAGATGCGTCGGATAAGGAAGTGAG
Organism: uncultured Chlorobiaceae bacterium; assembly: GCA_903940125.1. GTDB lineage: Bacteria > Bacteroidota > Chlorobiia > Chlorobiales > Chlorobiaceae > Chlorobium. Next base: position 49,989 of record CAJAJL010000046.1, read on the forward strand.
TGCTGCACTGACAAAAACCGGCCTTTCTTCTTTTGTCACTTCGCTTCCAAACGGACTGGAGACCATGATTGGTGAACAGGGATCGAGACTAAGCGGAGGAGAGGCACAGCGAGTTGCTCTTGCACGGGCATTTCTTAAAAACGCACCCCTTCTTATACTCGATGAACCCACTTCTCATACCGACCCTGAGCTTGAAGCAGCACTGCGAAGCTCCATGGAAGAGCTGATGAAAGGGCTAACAACCGTCATCATTGCCCACCGGCTTGAAACCATACGGTCGGCTGACCAGATCATCGTTATCAGTCAGGGAAAAATCGCCCAATGCGGAACACACGATGAACTTTTCAGTGCTGGAGGCTTCTATCACGATGCCTTACTGCTGCAACAGGAGAGCACACTATGAAAATATTTTTACGCCTGACAGCCCTCGTCAAACCCTACTTCTGGTGGATGGCGCTTGCGGCTCTTATTGGATTTGCAACGACCGGAAGCGGTATAGGATTGCTGATGACGTCCGGCTATATCATTGCAAAAGCGGCTCTGCAACCGCCTATGGCTGCCCTGCAGCTCAGTATCCTGGGGGTAAGAGTTTTCGGCCTGGCCCGGGGAGTGCTGCGTTATGCCGAACGGCTGATCTCCCACAACATCACGTTCAAGATCCTTGCAAAACTGCGGTTATGGTTTTACGATGCCATCGAACCGCTGGCACCTGCACGGCTCATGCACTTCAAAAGCGGTGACTTGCTGCAGCGTATTGTCGATGATATCCAGAGCCTTGAAAATATTTACACCAGAGTGCTCGGCCCACCGCTCACGGCATTGCTTGTCGGTGTGCTGATGTGGTTTCTTCTTGGAATATACTCACTGCAGGCCGCATTGCTCATCATGCTTTTCCATCTGCTTGCGGGTGTCGGTGTACCGCTACTTACCACGTGGTTAAGCCGCGGCTTGTCGGTCGGCATCATGAACCACAAGACCGTTCAGCAGATTCTTGCCCTTGATCTCTTTCAGGGCACCGGAGAACTTCAGGTTTACGGAAAACTTCCGGAACATCTCGCACAGATGCGTTCTACCGAAAAAAGCAAGCTCCTGCTCCAGCGAAAAAACGTACTGATTGAAGGCATGCATGATTCTCTCACCGGTATGCTCATGAATGGTGCGGTCATCGCCATTTTATGGGCACTGATTCCAGCAGTCTCGAGTGGAGGGATGAACGGCATATCACTGGCTATCATAACACTTGCCGTTATAGCATCGTTTGAACCATTTCTTCCCCTGCCTGCCACAGTCAAGCACCTGGAAGCGGACAAGCACGCCGGTGAACGCCTTTTTGAAATCCTCGATGCCAAGCCTGAGACCGAAGCACCGGTTAGTCCTCTGCCCTTTCCGGCTAACCATGAGATCATGGTTGAACGCCTCAGCTTCACTTACCCCGGAAGCTTTTCGAAAACACTTGACAGCATCTCTTTTTCTCTTCCAGTCGGACAGCACATCGCTCTTGTCGGACCAAGCGGTGCTGGAAAATCGACCATAACATCCCTCTTCATGCGCTTCTGGAACTGCACGGAAGGTCAGATTACACTGGGAGGGCTTAACATCAACCTCTTTGACCCGGAAGAGGTGCGGCGCAATATTTCTCTTGTATCCCAACGAACCTACCTTTTCGCCGAGACAATCCGAGAAAACCTGCTCCTTGCGAAACCGAACGCTTCTGATGAAGAGATAAAAAATGCACTCTCTTCCGCCGGGCTAAGCCAGTTTACTTCAAAACTTGATGAGTGGACAGGTCAGCACGGGATGAAACTCAGCGGGGGAGAGAGGCAGCGAATAGCTATTGCCCGCATTCTGCTGCAAAACGCTCCAATAGTCATTCTTGATGAAGCGACGGCAAACCTTGATGGAGTGACGGAGAGAGAGGTTACGGAAACACTGAAAACTATCAGTGCGGGGAAGACGCTGATAACGATTACCCACCGGTTAAAGGGAATGGAACAGTATGACCGGATTCTTGTGCTTGAAAAAGGAAAGATTGTGGAGCAGGGTGTGCATGGGGAGCTGATGGCCGGTAATGGGCTTTATCGGAGAATGTGGGAGTTGCAGCATAGAGCAACCCCATGATCAAGCATACATCAGCCTCCCCTTGGGTTCTGTACCTTAAATTTTTCTTACGGTTTATTATTGCCGAGATAGTGCAGACGATCCGTATCAAAACCCAATAATTTCGCGTGTACAACCAACTCTTTCAGAAGCCGGGGATCCATTTCAGGCTCCCGCGACAAAATCCAGAAGTAGGCTTTGTCGCGTCCACACACCATTGCCCAGCGGTAACCGGTCTTATCAAGTGCAATGATGTTGTAACTGGCATAAAAAGGCCCGAAGAATGATACCTTTAAAGCACCTTTGTGGATATCACCGACAAAAACACCTCGCCCTTCAATAGTTTGCAACTCTCTTTTTTTAGCGTCATACCCTTTGTTCAACACCGTAACACTGCCATCCCCTGCAGCGGTATATGAAGCTGATACCTGACCAAGATCCTTTTCAAAGGAGTTATCAATGCGGGCGACTTCATACCAAATGCCGAGAAAACGATCGAGAGAAAAATTATCAACTACTGTAACTCCGCGAGGAATGCCCATACATCCTGCAAGAAACAGGAGGGAAAGTAACAAGAGTTTTTTTATCATAGCTTTTGGTGGTTTATTTTATGATACAGAAACTGCATTCCGGCAGGCCTCTCCGGGATACTCTATCTCAACGGTTGAGTGATAAAGTCCATGGCGCTCAACAAGCTTCCTGATTTCATCCTTGAGCTGCATATATGCTTCAACATCAAGCAGAATATTCAGTTCAAGGTGCGCTGTAAACACAGAATGAACTCCATCAAGCGACCAAATATGAGCATGATGCACTGCGTGAATATTCTGAAGCTGCTCTATTTCACGGGTAATAACTGCAAGATCAAGTTCCGGAGGAACTGCCTGAAGAAAAACCGGCAGCATTGCCCTGAGATTTTTTACGACACCGCCAAGAATATAGAGTGTAATCAAAACGGCAAGAACCGGATCAAGCACAGGAACATCCCAGAAATAGAGAATAACTGCAACCACCAGTACGGCTACCCATCCAAGCACATCTTCCAGAAGATGCAAAGCAACTACTCGCGAGTTCATTCCCTTATCTTTTGAGAGTCTTGCCATCGCAAAACCGTTGACTGTAACACCTGCAACAGCAAGCAGAATCATACCGCCAGCATTTGGGTGATTCGGGGCAAAAATACGGGGTATGGCCTGGAGCAGAATAAAGAGTGAGCTGGTGAGAAGCACGACCGTACTTATAAGAGCACCAAGAAGAGAGAAGCGTTTATAACCGTATGAATAACGGGGATTGCTTTTACCAAGTGAAACTTTTTCAAAATACCATGCCTGCCCCAGAGCAAACGAATCTCCAAGATCATGAACAGCATCGGCAAGAATTGCTGTGCTGCCGGTTACTATTCCACCAACAATTTCGACAGCCGCAAATCCCAGGTTAAGAAAAAAGGCAAGCTTTATGTTTCCTGATGCATGATGGTGATGGGAATGTCCATCATGCATAGCATGCCCGGTCGTTGCATTGCTCATGAGTTAGGAGTGTATGCCCTCTGTTTGTCGTTATTACAACTCACTGTTTTCAATATTTCCTGTTCGTTTCAATCAAACACTACCGTCTTTTTTCCATTCACCAGAATACGATGCTCAGCATGAAAACGAAGTGCCTTGGCTAAAACAAAACGCTCAAGATCGCGCCCTTTCCTTACAAGATCATCAAGGGTATCCTTGTGGCTCACCCTGATGATATCCTGAGCGATAATCGGCCCCTGATCAAGCTCCTGAGTAACATAATGACTTGTCGCACCAATGATTTTGACTCCCCGTTCATAAGCCTGCCTGTAGGGACTGCTGCCAACAAACGCCGGCAGAAAAGAGTGGTGAATATTTATGATTCTGCTTTGATACTGTTCAACAAAATGGGGCGAAAGAATCTGCATATAACGGGCAAGCACGAGAGTATCAATGGCATATTTTTCCAGAAGATCCACTTCCTGACGTTCGACAGCCTCCTTGTTATCCCCGTTTAGTGGAAAAACATGGAACGGAATTCCATACTGCGCGGCAAGAGGAGCAAGGTCGTGATGATTTGAGATGATAAGCGCAAGATCAATTGCAAACTCACCGATACTGTTCCGCCAGAGAAGTTCAAGAAGACAATGATCATACCTGGAAACAAAAATTGCTATACGGGTTTTCAGTCCGGTAAAACGGATTTTCCATGAAGCGCAGAACTCTTCTGCACAAGGCATGAAAGCTTCTTCCAACTCTGATAACGGTAATGACAACTTCTCGTTCCACAGAACTCTGAGAAAAAAAATCTTTTCAACAGGATCCACATGTTCATCGAGATCAAGAATGTTACCACCTCGCTCATAAATAAATTGTGAAATACGAGCAACAAGACCGGCTCGATCAGCACATGACAAGAGCAAAATGACATTCTGAGAACTTTTATCAAGCTTGATCATTGTTTAATGGCTCATTATCATCTTTGCTAAGTGCTTAGAGGGGTATTATATACTACTATAAAATTTAATGTATTTTTACGATCAATTGAGCAATCTGTGAAAAAAAGTATCAGCTCCTTTATGACCAGACCTTATAGGTGGAGTATCGCTGCGGCGACTGTTATTCTGCTCTGTCTCCTCAGCTATATCTTTACCGATATTAAGGCTGCTTTATGGTTTCATACAATCAATAAAGGATGGTATAGTGATCTGTTCAACATAATCACGGACTTTGGTGAATCACAATGGTATCTCATTGCAGGAATGCTGCTTTTTATTGTTTTTCGCAAAACAAACGAGTTAAGAGCAGATTCGGGTCTTTTTCTCTCCCTGTCCGTTGCTGCTTCGGGAGTCAGTGCGGATATTATAAAATATATAGCCGGAAGAGCAAGGCCGATACTCTATTTCAGTGAACAGGTTTATGGATTCAACAGTTTCCATTATGAATACCAGTGGACTTCCTTTCCTTCCGGCCATGCGGCAACAGCTTTCAGTGCAGCAATAGTCCTGACAATTCTTTATCCAAAATGGCGAATCCTTTTCCTTTTTGCAGGAACACTGATTGCATTCAGCCGTATTTTTCTTACCCATCACTATATCAGCGATGTTATTGCTGGTTCATTTTTAGGCATAACATCGTCAATTCTGCTCTATAACCTCTATTTCAAACGAAAATTTGATGTCCCTGAATCCCGCTAAATATGAAACCACATGGTTTCTGGCTGCACTCGGAATCCTTGTCTTTATGAGTTTTTTTTTAGGGCTGGGATCCGCACCTCTCTTTGATGTTGACGAAGGGGCCTTCAGCGAGGCAACGCGCGAAATGATGATCAGTAAAAATTATCTTACAACCTATCTGAACGGTTCCCCTCGTTTTGATAAACCAATTCTTATTTACTGGGCACAGCTGGTATGCGTCAAACTGTTCGGTATCAACGAGTTTGCATTCCGCCTCCCTTCTGCCCTTGCCGGAACAGCATGGGCAACGTCGATTTTTCTTTTTGTGCGCAAAGAGTCCAGCAACCGGCAGACATTTCTTGCTGCCGCACTAATGATACTTTCGCTTCAGGTCGTCGTTATCGCTAAAGCAGCCATAGCCGATGGCCTGCTGAACTGTTTCCTTGCCATAACCATGTTTTCCCTGCTCAATCATTTCAAAACCGGCTCAAAATCTGCATTGTATCTTGCTTTTGCCGCTGCCGGTTTCGGAATGCTCACCAAAGGCCCGATAGCTATTCTTATACCTGGAGCGGTATCTTTGTTGTTCGCCCTTCAGGAAGGAAGTCTTAATAAATGGATCAGGATGATATTCAACCCCATCGGGATCCTGCTCTTTCTCTGTATTGCACTTCCATGGTATCTCCTTGAGTATAGAGATCAGGGAATGGCTTTTATTGAAGGTTTTTTCTTCAAACATAACATCAGCCGTTTCAATACCTCATTCGAAGGGCATTCAGGTTCCATACTCTATTATATTCCGGTCATTATAGTTGGTATGATGCCATTTACAGGTCTTTTCTTTACCGTTCTTTTCAATATTAAAACATTACTTTCCAACAGTACGAACCGATTTCTTTTGATCTGGTTTGTCTTTGTCTTTGTATTTTTCTCTCTGTCCGGTACAAAACTGCCGCATTACACCATTTACGGCTATACTCCTCTCTTTATACTCATGGCGAGAGTTCTGCCGCTTTGCAAGCATCCTGGACGTTTTGCGTTGTGGCCTCTCCTTCTGCTCGCAGTGCTTGCCTCTCTCCCCTATCTTCTGCAGATTGCTTTGCAGAACATTGATGATGACTTCATCAAAGCAATCCTTACCGGAGGAGTTGAGCTGACGGGAGTGAATCATATACTCATCATCATTGCCACCATGATGTTTATTTCTGCCATTCAATTCATACCTCACTTTTCAGCCGGGGACAAACTGATTGCAACAGGAGTAGTATTTTCTCTTCTTATCAATCTCTATCTTATGCCCCTTGTGGGAAATGTTCTTCAGAAACCTGTGAAAGATGCTGCCCTTCTTGCCAAAAAAGAGGGCTATAAAATAGTGATGTGGGAACTCTATAACCCCTCATTTTTTGTATATTCCCAATCTCTTGCTGAAATACGTGCCCCAAAACGGGGAGAAATTGTGTTGACAACAGTCAAAGAGCTAAAAAACCTTCAAAATACGACCTTGCTTTATAACAAATACGGTATTGTGCTGGCAAAACTGAAACAATGAATCTGATATCATGAAGCTTTCAGTCGTCATCCCGGTCATGAATGAGGCTGAAAACATCAAACCGTTGTTTGCTGCTCTCGCATCGTCACTCGCTGCTGTTGATCATGAAATTGTTCTTGTTGACGACGGTTCTACCGATGGCACCGTCGCTGAAATTCAGGCATATGCTCCAACCAACGCACATCTGGTTGTCCTGAACAAGAATTATGGACAGACAACCGCGATGGCTGCCGGTATCGATCATGCACAAGGCGAGCTTATAGCCACTCTTGATGGCGATCTGCAGAACGACCCTTCGGATATTCCGATGATGATGCAGTACCTGCAGGATCACGATCTTGATGTTGTGGCAGGAAGGCGGGCAGGACGGCAGGATGGCATGATTCTCAGAAAAATTCCAAGTAAGATAGCCAATGCCATCATCAGGAATTTAACCAATGTGCATATCCATGATTATGGATGTACTTTGAAGGTATTCAAAAAGGATGTTGCAAAAAATCTGGGCCTGTACGGAGAGCTTCACCGCTTTATACCTGTCCTCGTGCAACTCTATGGCGCCAGAATGGAAGAGGTGGATGTCCAGCATCACGCGCGCAAATTCGGCAAGTCGAAATACGGAATTGGCCGCACGTTCAAAGTTCTGAGCGACCTGTTATTCATGGTTTTTTTCCAAAAATACAGTCAGAAGCCAATGCATCTTTTCGGAAGTCTTGGCTTTTTCTCGCTTTTTATTGGAATAGCTCTGAACCTCTACCTTCTCACTCTGAAAATTTTAGGACAGGACATCGGAGGACGTCCACTGCTCTCTTTAGGAATCATTATGACCTTTATAGGCATTCAGCTCATCACAACCGGGTTTATTGCCGAATTCATCATGCGTACCTATTACGAGTCTCAAAACAAGAAACCCTATATTGTTAAAAAGATCGTTGACAAATAGTAAAACCGGCCTGAAAAAGCTGCTCAAACCACTTCTCCAGCTTCTTGTCACCGCTCTGGCACTCTATCTGGTCCTAAAAAAAACCGATGTTGGAAAACTTGCCGGTTTCATCAGGGGCGCGAACCTTTGGTATCTCCTGCTGGCCCTCTTGTTTTTCAATATATCGAAGATCTTCAATGCTATTCGCTTAAACCGTTTTTTCAAGGCTATAGGGATTGAGCTGTCGGCCATGTACAACCTTAAGCTTTACTATCTCGGAATGTTCTATAATCTTTTCCTTCCGGGAGGCATCGGCGGTGACGGGTATAAAATCTTTGTTCTGCAGAAAAACCATGGCATGAAAATGATCAATGTCTTTCATGCGGTGTTATGGGACAGAATCTGCGGAATCTTCGCTCTTGTAGTTCTTTCGATTATACTCCTGCTACCGAGCAGTTTCGCTTTGAAATTTCCTCATTTGATACCCTATGCCTGGGTTTTGTTTGGAGCAACCTACCCATTTGCACTGCTTGTAAACAAACTGTTCTACAAGCAGTTTATGGGAGTGTTCACCATTACCGCCATAGAGTCGATGCTGGTTCAGATTACCCAGGTTATATCGGTTTTTTTTATCCTCAAAGCGATGTCACACGACACCAACATCATCGACTATCTCGCAATTTTCCTGATATCGACTATAGCCACCATCATTCCTATCACCATCGGAGGAGCTGGAGCAAGAGAGATAACCTTCCTTTATCTGCTTGGAACAATAGAACTCGAAACCAGCGTCGGAGTGGCACTGTCGCTCATATTTTTTGCCATTTCCGCTGTTTCATCACTTGCAGGTATTCTGACCAGAATCAGTCACGAAAAAACAGTACCGGAATATGACGCAACACTTTAACAACAGCTGATTGCAGGCAAACTACTGCAGCTTGAGTTCAAGATCCCGCAGTTTGATCTGCCATTGCTCAGTGTTGTTCCATATCCGTTTTTCTATTGAATAGACCATGGCAAAGACTGGACGGGATCGTGCGGTAAGGTCTTTGTAGATATCCGGACGGTCAAAACCTATAACATCAAAGGTTCTTCCGTGTTTATCCCTTACAGAAAACTTCACATGTCTCTGACGAAGAAGTTTCGGCGGGCTGAAAAGCACAAGTTCTTCAGAAAGAAACAACGGCTCCCTGTTACCATAACCATAAGGAGCAAACTGTTCGATAACATTGATAAAATTTGCCTTGATATCTTCAAGAGCCAGTTTTGAATCAACAACCAGTTCTTTCTGGCGCTGGCCAATTGAAAGAGAATTGCTGCAAACCTCATCGAACTTCTTGCGGAATCCTGCAAAATTCTCAGGTCGCAGCGTGATGCCTGCGGCCTGGTGATGCCCCCCGAACTGTTCAAGATAGCCGCTGCATTCCTGCAGAGCTTCATAGATATTGAACCCTTCAACACTTCGAACCGAGCCCTTGATAAGACCATTCATACCGCCAAGGATGACCGTCGGCAAGTAATGTTTTTCAATCATTTTTGAAGCTACTATACCAAGAACTCCAAGATGCCATGACTCATCATAGAGTACAATCGATGAACAATATGAAGCAAGATGGCTTTCAAGCATTTTTTCCGCCTTAGCCAGAATATCGGCATCAGTTTCCCGACGAAGTGCATTCATCCGGTCCAGTTCGTATGCATGCCGCTCGGAATCGGCTAATGAATCTGAAAGCAACCATTCGACTGCAAGATGTGCAGAGTGCATTCTGCCTGCCGCATTGATGCGCGGAGCAATTCCAAATGCAATATGAAACATGCCAAACTCTGCTGGAGCAACCTTCATGAGCGAAAACATAACCATTAAGGTTCGCCTAGGGTTTGTTCTCATTCTCTGCAGCCCTTCACGTACCATTGTTCGGTTTTCATGTTCCAGAGCAACCATATCAGCGGCTGTAGCAATAGCCACGAAATCAAGATATTTCAGCCAGCTCTCTTTATCGGCATGCAAATATTCAGCTATTGCCTGAATAAACTTGAAAGCCACACCGCATCCGCATAACTCCCTGAACGGATAGGTAGAACCGGAAACCTTTGGATTTAAAATGGCATAGGCAGGGGGAAGAACATCCGGTTCATGATGGTCGCAAACAATCACATCAATACCTAAACCTGCACATCGACTTATTTCTTCATTCTCCCGTATGCCGCAATCGACTGTAATAATAAGATGAATACCCTGCTCAACAGCTGTATCAATGCCTTCTGTCGATACACCATACCCTTCCGCAAAACGATCATTGATATAGTAGGAAACCTCAGCGCCCAACTCTTTCAGAAAAAGAAAAAGAAGTGCCGTGCCTGTCGTTCCATCAACATCATAATCGCCATAGAGCATTATTTTTTCATGCTCACTCATGGCATGACAAACGCGTTCAACCGCCTTATGCATATCCTGCAGAAGAAACGGAGATGGAAGATGATCAATCGAGGCACGAAAAAAAACCTTTGCTTCATCAAAGGTCTGAATACCACGGTTAAACAGTGCTCTTGCGACAGGCAGAGTCACATTGATCGCTTCCGAAAGAGCCAATACAGCCTTGTCATCATGAGAAAGAAGCTTCCAGCGGTATCGTTTCATGAAAATGTCCAGAATAACTAATGATAAAGGTCAGGATATATAACACTTCAGCCTTGCTTAACAAAAAAAACAGTATTCCTTAACTGACTTCTGAATATGAAGGAATACCTGAAAAATTTCTACATTAACAGTTCGAAGCTCATTATACACTAACAATCTGAAACACTGAGCATGAGTAATTTGATCACTATTGAACGCCACATCCTCGAACAGCAGAAGTATTTTCCGGAAGCAAGCGGAGAACTTACCGACCTTCTGAATGATGTTGCCTTTGCCGCCAAACTGGTAAGAAGAGAAGTAGTCCGTGCAGGATTGGTCGACATTCTCGGCTTCGCAGGCAGCACCAATGTCCAGGGTGAAGAGGTAAAAAAACTTGATCTTTTCGCCAATGAAAAAATCATTTCCGCTATCGGTCAGCATGGACGGTTTGCTATCATGGGTTCTGAAGAGAACGAAAGCATCATTATCCCGCCAAAAAATGAGACCGGCAGCTATGCACTGCTGTTTGATCCTCTTGACGGTTCTTCAAACATCGACGTCAATGTAAGCGTCGGCACCATCTTCTCCATCTATAAGCTCAAGGGAGACGATCCATGCAAAGCAAGTATCAGTGACTGTCTGCAGCACGGTTACGAACAGGTAGCTGCCGGTTATGTGATCTACGGCTCATCGGTAGTCATGGTTTATACAACCGGACATGGTGTTCACGGTTTTACCTACGATCCCACCATTGGAGAGTTTCTTCTTTCGCACGAAAATATCACCACCCCGAAAAGCGGAAAATATTACTCCATCAATGAAGGTTCTTATGCACAGTTCAACGATGGAACCAAAAAGTATCTCGACTATATCAAAGAAGAAGACCCTGCTACAGGTCGTCCCTACAGCACTCGTTACATCGGATCCCTGGTTGCCGATTTCCACCGCAATCTCTTAACCGGCGGAGTTTTCGTTTATCCACCAACAACGAAACACCTCAACGGAAAACTCCGGCTCATGTATGAAGCCAACCCTCTTGCATTTATCTGCGAACAGGCCGGCGGACGGGCTACAAACGGCAGACAACGTATCCTGGACATAAAACCAGCCGAACTCCATCAGCGTACTCCGCTCTATATCGGCAGTGAAGAGGACGTCATCATCGCTGAAGAGTTTGAGCAGGGATTGCGATAAAAGAAGTACAGAACAGAGCTCAGTAACAGCAACAAAAAGCCCCATTCAAAGAGGCTTTTTTGTTGCCATATCCTACAATTTAGATCACTCCACGATCAAATTCCGGATAAAAAATCCGTTCGATACCGACTGTTTTTCCACTTGAGAGATCAAACGATAACAGCACCCCTGAAAAATGCACGTCATCCTCGGCACACTCATACTTATGAGGTGTCTGATAGAGCATCCTGTCTGTTGCCGATTTAATCTGCATACCAATAACCGAATTATGCGGCCCCGTCATGCCGGCATCCGTACAATAGCCTGTTCCTTTAGGTAAAATACGTTCATCCGACGTTGGCACATGCGTATGAGTCCCAATGACGGCCGACACCCTCCCATCTAAATACCACCCCAAAGCAATCTTTTCAGCTGTAGCTTCGGCATGAATATCTACAAAAATTAACCGGACACTCTCTCTGACCTGCTCTTTAATCTGCTTTATCACCCAGTCCGCAGTTCTGAACGGACAGTCAATGGAGTACATAAACGTTCTTCCCTGAAGATTGACCACGGCAATATCACCCAGTCCATTCGGAAGCTTGTATATACCGTAGCCTTTTCCGTAGGTGCCCTTAGGATAATTCAACGGACGCAAAACCTGAGTATGCGTCTTTAGTGTATCGAAAAAGTTAAAATTACTCCAGGTATGGTTTCCCCCTGTCACTACATTAACACCCGCTTCAAGAAGCTGATTGAGTGCTTCCAGACTCATTCCCTTACCATGATGGGCATTCTCTCCATTACAGATCACAAAATCAATGTGGTACTTACTGATAAAACTTTTCAGCATCCGGCCTACGATCTGCAAACCCGGAGTACCAACTACATCACCTATAAACATGACCTTAACGGTTTTCTGTGCCATACATTTCCCTTAATCTTTTATACTTATTTTTTGCTTTTAAGAAAATTCCCAACATCACTTCATACCCTTGGTATCTTTCGACTAGTTGAAGATAAGCCAATTTGATAAAACCATCCTTAACCTATATCAGTTAAGAATACTGATGTCTGTATAAGCCAATGCGGGATGCGTACTAGTACCGATTATGGCAACTTGCACCGCAGCAGCAGTCCCACCCGATCCGTCAGCATCGTAGTAGAGCGCTCCTGTCGTCGTGTTATAGATAATTCGGTCAGTACTGTCGTGAGCTGTGACTGCTCCAGCGGCTGACCAGAACTGTGCGGCACTCAACGGTCCAGCTACA
>CAJAJL010000047.1 GCA_903940125.1 uncultured Chlorobiaceae bacterium
GTAGGCAAGTCCCGGTCGTTCGGCCTTCGATCCGCTTATCTGGTCGGTAAAGATATGCTGCTTTTTGCAGCCGGCCTGTTTGAGCGCATCAAGCTGCAGGTTCAGTTCCTGGGCTGAAGTTGATACCCTGGCATAACCGATCAGTCGTCCTTCCATAAATCCTCTGGATAATCTTAAAAAGAACCAATTTTAATCTCTGAGGGTAAATTCCCCGAAGCTTTGCTTCGTAAAAGTGTGGTAATTTGAGTGAGTATATACACAAGAGTCACAATGTATCGGTGTTATTATACCATTACGTGTGTCCGTCGAAATATAGGCGTGTAGTTTTTTCAGAAACAGTTGATGCCAGTCTAAAAGAAGTATGTCTTGAAATTTCATATAGATATGAAATAGACTTTATCGAAATAGGGACGGACAAAGATCATGTTCATTTTCTGATTCAAAGTGTTCCGATGTATAGTCCGACAAAAATCATACAGGTTGTAAAAAGTATAACAGCGAAAGAAATCTTTAAAAAACATCCTGAAGTCAAGAAACAACTTTGGGGTGGAGAGTTCTGGACAAAAGGTTTCTATGTGAATACAGTCGGAAAGCACGGAAATGAAAGCACGATCAGAGAATATGTTCAACGTCAAGGTCGTGCAACAGAGTATAAAAAGCTGCATTCACAGCAGTTGTCTTTCTTCTAATACCTCGAAGCTCTGCTTCGAGGATTCTTTATCGTATTTCTGAAATATAGAAATACGACATGGTTTTATAAGACAAAAAGAGCCCAAAAAGAGGGGTGTTTCGCTCACCTTTTCGTCGTCTCATCAAACGACCGTTTATTGAGTTAAATAGCGGAATGATTACAAATCTTTCATGTAGCTCAATGTTTGAGGGCAACCCGGCGTTCAGGTTAGGCAATCTTATTGATTTATGTTCAAAATAAATGAACAATGAAATTATTGAACATAAATTAGCCGAGAACGACACAATAATCCTTCGGCAGGCAATGGAAGCCCTCAATGCGATCGCACCACTGGAATACGCGATAGAACCGATTTACGTCCTTCCTGACCAGAAATACGACTGCATGGTAAGAGTAAAAGTTTTCGGAAAAGAATTTGTTCGGGGCGTCGAGGTAAAAAAACACCTTACCAAAACCGGAAAGCTCCAGTTTTTGATGAACATGGATAAGATGCCGCATCCATTCCTGATAGCGACAAGATACATCCCTCCCCCAAGGCGATATTGAGATTTTCGAACGGTTCTGGCCTCTGGGGAATGGCTTTGGTGATGGCGATACTGCACACCCAATCCTCATCTACGCGGACCTTGCCGCAATCAGCGACCAACGAACCATGGAAACCGCAAGGATAATTTATGATCAATATATTGATCGCTTAATTGACCCTCCGGACACTCTTTTGGTAAACCGTTAAGAAATTATTAACTGACGTTCACCCTCCAAGTCAAGGAGTTTCGCCAATAATTTCAAACGAACGAAGAGGAGCAAGATTGCTGGAGTTATTGAACGGGTACAAAAACACAGGGTAAGTTTACGCAAAGACTAAAGTTTCTACCGATGCATCCGATGGCTCAGCGGTTAATTGATGAGTATCTTGATGCTGCCGGCCACCGTGATGACCAGAAAAGCCCACTCTTCCGACCGGTAAAAAACAACATCACCGGTACATTGCTCAAACCGCTTGATCCTCCGGCAGTTTATACCTGTATTATCCCGCATACGGAAAAGAAACCGGCAACATCGCCATCGTGAACGGGTTCTGCGTCCACTCATTGAGGTCAACAGCGGCAACGAATGCGCTGGAACACGGCGCCGATATCGGAAAGGTTCAGGAGTGGCTCGGTCATGCCAATGTTTCAACAACACGGCTCTATGATCGCTGAAAAAGCCGGCCGGAGGAAAGCCCAACCTTCAGGGTGAAATATTGATCCGTAATCCTTTATAAACCCAATATCTAAGTAAGGCAAAGACGCGGTAATATCATATCTTTGAAGGACTACCAAGTTATCCACCATAAAAATATGGCAGAAATAAGTTTCGAACGGGCATGAAAATA
>CAJAJL010000048.1 GCA_903940125.1 uncultured Chlorobiaceae bacterium
CACTGAGGTCAGGGCGCAAGTTGCAGCATGGGAACAAGAAAGAAACAATAAAAACTCGATGATTCGTTGGCGCTTTACAACAGAGAAAGCAAGAATCAAACTTTTGCACCTTTATCCGTCAATTGATATGTGACATGACACTATGGCGTCATCAACAATGTCTATTCTCAGGAGCTCCAGGCCATCACGCTTATTCTTGATGATCTTTTCTGACGCCGCTGAAAATCGGTCATAACTCAGTCGATGTTTCTGGTTTGGATGATGCGTCTTTCAGGAAGGAGAACGGCTGTCAGCCTGCCCAGCGTAGGATTATTCTTATAGACACAACCTGTATCAATAGCTATCAGTTTTTCTTTCATAACCGGATTGTTCACTGGGGTGTGTGCGCAGACAAGAGTTTTGTCCCAGTTAAAGAGGTTGTTTTCAAGGAAGTCCGGGCGCATATGCATTCTCTGAAAGCAAAAATCAGAGGGTTTATAGTAGAGCAGGTTATTCTTAATGGAGAGTTCAGGATCAAGACCTCCATGCGTAAAGAAATAGCTGTCTGTTTCAATGAAGAAATGGGAACGTCGTAAAAAAGCAATGTGCTCAGGAGGAAAATTGCCACCCTTAGGGCTATTGTAGGATTTCAACGTTGCCTCTCCACCGTTGGCAAACCAATCCCTCGTGTCCTGGTTTTCAAGGTAATCAAGAAACATCAGCTCATGATTACCCATAATAAAATGGCATGAGTGCGATGCGTCAAGTTCAATCAGATATTCAACCACCTCTTTTGAGCGCTCTCCCCGATCAATAATATCGCCTAAAAACAGCAGCTGGTCATCGGGTGAGGGTTGAATAAGTTCGATCAATTTTTTCAGGGAGAGCAGGCATCCGTGGACATCTCCTATCGCTATAATACGTTGGCTGTCAGATAACATAGGTCGCATTGGTTTTCATGGTACACTTAGAAAAAAAGAGAATACATATTATTTTATATAAAGTGTATATGAATATTTAAAAAAAATTGTATCTTTTTGTTAAGAAAAAAATTGGGATTTGTTATGAGATTTACTAGGGGATATTTGAACATTCGGTATAAAAATCCCTTTTTAAGGTGTCAGGTATGATGCAAAATTCAAGAATAATTTGTACGTTTTGTTAAGCAAGAAAGAGTATAACAGAAGCGCTAATATAAACAGGAGAGGCATGAATATTGTTATCAAGAAATATGTTGCTGCAGCAGCTACGCTTATCATGACTTTATCTGCCGGCAAACTGCATGCAGAGGTTCCAGGTGCATACACTAATTTTCTTCCGAATATTTACGGAAAGTCATTGACAACCCCTGTTGCATGGGGTGCCGCATACGGTACTGTTTTTGCAGGTGCCGGAATAGAATCACGTGCTCCATACAGTCATGGATCGGCTTTCAGCAACAATGCCGGTGATGGCGGTGCAATTATAGGGTTAGGAGTTGGAAATCCAGTTGACAACCTTGGCCTGCAGGTTGCACTCACACAGTATGATATGAGCAAATGGGATCGGTATGGTATGTCTTTTCATGTGCACCATTATCTCGGATCAGCAAGTTCAATAGCTGTGGGGGCTCAAAATTTAATGTTGAGTTCGGGTACTGATTCAGAGCAAAGTTATTATATTGTATACAGTAAGGGAGTTCTTTCACCTGCTTTCGTTAATACAGACAACAGCACAACACGACTCCATTACAGCATAGGAGCAGGGAGTGGGCAATACGGTAATAAAACGCCGGATGATATTCGTGCCGGGAAGGGAAAGCATGGTACTTACGTTTTTGGTAATATAGCATACGAGCTGTTTAACCAATTCAACGTCATAACTGACTGGAACGGAATGAATCTGAATGCCGGTATTTCGAAGACTTTTTTAATAAGCGAATCTTTTCCGATAGTGATAACAGCAGGAGCTGTAGATCTGACAGGATACTCTGGAGACGGTGTGCGTTACATTGTAGCAGTAGGAACCGGTATAACATTATAAAACGGAATAATCATGAGCATTACCTATAATAACCTGGCCGTTCGGGCATCGATATTGAGCTTTTTTGCCTTATCATTTTCAACACCACTCTTCGGAGCCTTAACGAATGGTTCAGATAGTGCTGTACAGAGCATTGTTTCGCCGGTTATTCCAAGCTGGATAGAGATTCCTGTATTGGTGACGACAGCTTTTGTGGCAGCACCGGCAGCACCAACAGTACCATCGGCGCCGGTCGCACCAACTGTCCCGGCAGCACCAACAGCACCTCCGATACCACTGAAACCAGGTGATCCGGGATATATTGACAGCCATAAAGATGTTGTTGTTGCACCACCAACAGCGCCAGATGCCGAATATCTGCCGCCGAAATCTGCACGAAATTAATCAACAATGAGGAGTTGATAGACCCAGCGCGAGGATTTGCATTGCTCAATGCACTCCCCCCTCGCGCCTTACAGGGCTAAGCTTTTCAATTTCAAACTTATACATTGTCTGAAGTTCAACCAACAGTTTGGGTGTATTGTCACAGGTGTTCTTATCGAGAGAATACTTGAGAAAATATCGGTAACACCGAGCAACGTTTGTTGTCTGAGTCCTTTGCGTAATGAGCGTAAAGCATGTAGTTGTTTATTTTGGTTAAAATCCTGATAAAGGATATTAACTTATGAACAATATGTATTATATTATAATATAGTAAGATAGGTTTCAGTTTCACAGTTTGCGCTGTGACTGAAAGAGGCGGAGCTTTATAATGGAGAAGGTTCAAGAGTTATTTTTTGAAAACACGTCTCAAGAAGGAAGTGAGTTGGCTACAAACTGTAGCCAACTGTTTTACTTTCGCTCAGCCCTCAGCATTTTCTTTCCACTCAAAAAACTGCAATGATGGATAAGCTCTTAATATTCATGAATTAGCAGGTAAAGAACTACACGAAGCGATTCAATGGTATAACCTGCTACAGGAAGGTCTTGGTAAGAAATTTCAACAAATGCTGTTTATCCAAGTAGATAAAATCAAGAAAAACCCAGAATGGTTCCCACAAGAAAGCAAGGGGATATTTAAAGCTAATAAAAACATTTGGCCATGCCCCACCGATTACCACGAAAACTGATCACTTTTGACTGGGCAATGAAACGGTTGCTGCGCAGCAAAGCCAACTTTGAGATCCTTGAAGGGTTTTTAAGCGAACTTTTGGGCGAAGATATTCTGATCCTTGAGATTCTCGAAAGCGAAAGCAA
>CAJAJL010000049.1 GCA_903940125.1 uncultured Chlorobiaceae bacterium
ACTCGATCTGACGCTGATCCATGGCCCGCGATAATCAGAAGAGCGGTACCATGAGCCGTTCTGGTTCAGGTAGTACAAATTGCCGTAGTAGACAATGTCATAAGGGCTTCCTACGGATACTGAAAAGCCGAGATTTCTGAGTTCGACAAAATCAGGGCGTCTGTCAATAACAAACGACGGCCGGCTCCCGATTCTCACATTCAATGCAGCCTTTGCATCAGTGGCGGGAGTGCCGAGAAGCATTCCTGTGATTCCCGCAGCAATCCAGATAGTTTTTTTCATCATTACATTCTCCTGTTATTATGGTTATCAATTGTATCTCATCGAATTATGCATCTCGTTTCTTCATGTTATTATGACAACGTAATGCGGCAATCACAATCCTTTATTCTGTCTCAAATCCGTTTGTTTATATATCAATATATATAATTATCTGATAAAACCTCTGAATATTCCAAATATAAACGAAATATGCCCCTTGTTTTTTAAGAAACGTATATAATATAGATATGCTGGACAACGCTGACACTCATGCAAGGAATGAGGTTGCATTCCTCGAAAAGTTATTCCATTGATAAAGAGGGAAAAGCGTCCCCCGACATGAGGTTTTATTCAGCCAGGGGTACTTGAGGGGGTGGTGTGGGTTCAGGATGTGGTGTCAGACAGTTTGATCACAACCGGCACAGTTTGTCCTTCAGCTACGGTTACCGTTGTCTGTCCTTTGACTTTAAGTTTTTCATTCCATGTGGCGATATGGTAGGTACCGGCAGGAACGTTGGAAATAGTGAACTTGCCGTCATGTTCTGTAACTGCAGCATACTGATTTTCAGTAACGACAACCCAGCCTGACATCTCCGGGTGAACTTTGCAGAGCAAGTGCACCACGCCCGGCTTATTAAAGGTAATCGGCTTGGGAACTCCCGGATCATAGGTGTCAAGGCTGAATTTTTTACTCTCACTTGTTGAATTGACATTGTGATAAACTCTGTCATTGTTCGTAAAATCAACCGTAGAGCCGACGGGTATTGTTGTTACTTTAGGAACAAAAGTCAGACTTTTTTGATCAATAGTTTTATGCTGCGGTATAACAGGTTCGTTGACGTCTACCAGATAAACGACAGCATCGCCTTTGTATTTCACCAGGTCGGTTTCAATGGTACCCATGATAGTTCCATTGCAATATGCATTCGAGGCAATGAATCCGAAGCTTGTTATAAACAAAGCGGTCTTGATGAACCAGGGGGCACTTTTCATCATGTTAGTCTCCTTGAATTTATTGGTTGACATTCACAGAGAACATAGTAATCAACCAAATCTTAAAGGATTCTTAATAAAAGATTAAATATTGATAAAAATTACGCATCACCTCCTGAACGATGTCGAGGTGAAAGGGTTAGGTACTGCTTTTCAGGCTCTCACTGACTGCAAGCTTGAACTCCTTTGAAATTTTAAAAACCGGTACATCTTTAGGCTCTACAGTTACCTTCTCGCCTGATCTCGGGTTTCGTGCATCGCGTAAGTTCTTGTGCCGGATGTTGAACGATCCAAACCCTCTTATTTCAATACGTTTGCCACTTTTCAGGGAATCAATGACGCTTTCAAAAAAAGCATCGACCACTGATTCTGTTTCATATTTTGTGAGACCTGTTTTGTGAGCAATAGCATTGACCAAGTCTGCTTTTGTTGTTGTCGTTGTTCCCATGGCTGTAGAGAGTTTTACTGTTATGAATGACTCCGTAAAGAATACAACCTCTGTCCCGACAACAGAGGAGCTCTCCCTGTTTATGTATCATCAACGTCATACAGTGTTAATTTATACCTAAGTTGATCGATCTGCCATAAAAAAAGCCTCCATATTCACGGTTAAAGTGTTATATTAAAATGGGTAACGGGAAATTACCATTTGTAATGCAACAGAAACCGAAAAATAAAGAAGCTCCATGGGGAAAGATACTA
>CAJAJL010000050.1 GCA_903940125.1 uncultured Chlorobiaceae bacterium
AAGCAATTATTTTGTAAATAATATCTTACAGCAGTGCGAGCACTTTAAGCCCTGAGAATCCGAGCCGCCGCTTAACCTTATGACCGTTCACCACTTCATGATCGACGACATTAAAAAAACGCTCTGGGCTACTGCCGATAAACTCCGGGCCAACATGGACGCTGCCGAATACAAGCACATTGTACTCGGCCTTATTTTTGTAAAGTATATCTCCGACTCGTTCCAGACCCACCGCACCGAACTCACCCGGCGCCTTTCAGATGCTGGCGACGACTACTTCCTCGACAATTCCGATGCCAACATCCTGCAGGAAGAGCTGGAAGATCGCGACTACTACAAAGAGGCAAACGTCTTCTGGGTACCGGAACCGGCCCGATGGGAAACCCTTCGGGCGCAGGCAAAGCAGCCCGACATAGGCAAGCGCATCGACGATGCCCTTACCCTGATTGAGGCAGAAAACCCAAAGCTCAAAGGCATTCTCGACAAACGCTACGCCCGCGTTCAGCTCCCTGATGGCAAGCTTGGCGAACTGGTGGATATGGTCTCAACCATCGGCTTTGGCACAACCGGCCAGAGCGCCCGCGACCTGCTCGGCCAGGTTTATGAATATTTTCTCGGTCAGTTCGCCAGTGCCGAAGGCAAGCGAGGCGGCCAGTTCTACACGCCAGCCAGTATTGTTAAAACCCTTGTAGCAGTGCTCGCACCCCATCAGGGTCAGGTCTATGACCCCTGCTGCGGCTCCGGCGGCATGTTTGTGCAGTCTGAAAAATTCATCGAAGCACACGGTGGCACCATCGGCGATGTCTCTATCTACGGACAGGAGTCAAACCCTACCACCTGGCGGCTCGCTGCCATGAACCTTGCCATTCGGGGCATCGACTTCAACCTTGGCAAAGAGCCAGCCGATACCTTTGTCCGCGACCAGCACCCCGACATGCGTGCCGACTTTGTGCTGGCCAATCCACCCTTCAACATCTCCGACTGGTGGCACGGCAGCCTTGAAGGCGATCCACGCTGGGTCTACGGCACCCCGCCCCAAGGCAACGCCAACTACGCCTGGCTGCAGCACATGCTCTACCACCTGAAGCCTAATGGCCGGGCAGGTATTGTGCTCGCCAACGGCTCCATGTCGTCCAGCCAGAACTCGGAGGGCGATATACGGCGGGCTATGGTTGAGGCCGACAAGGTTGAAATTATGGTTGCGATGCCGGGTCAACTCTTTTTCAATACCCAGATTCCCGCCTGTCTATGGTTTCTGGTCAAGCAAAAGAGCAAGCACAAGGGCGAAGTGCTCTTTATCGATGCCCGCAAGCTCGGCACCATGATCAGCCGTGTGCAGATTGAGTTTACTGATGCTGATATCCAGAGAATTGCTGATACCGTGCATGCATGGCGGGAAGATGGTGAAGCGAGTGTCGACTATGCCGATGTGGCAGGCTTCTGCCGGAGTGTGACACTGGCCGAAATTGCCGAACATGGGCACGTCTTGACACCGGGTCGCTATGTTGGAGCTGAGGCGGTTGAGGATGACGATGAAGCTTTTGGTGACAAAATGCTGAAGCTTACGGAGACGCTTGGGGAACAGATGGCTAAGGGGATTGAGCTGGATGCTCTGATTCGGCAAAAGCTGGGAGGGCTGGGTTATGAGTTCTGAATGGAAAACATTCGTTCTTCGTGATGTTGCGAGTATCATTGGCGGGGGAACCCCATCGACAAAAGAAGCTACATACTGGGATGGGAATATACCATGGCTTACCCCAAAAGATTTATCAAGTCATACAGGGATGTACGTTAAACGAGGTGAGCGCTGTATTACTAAAGCTGGTCTTGATGGAAGTTCTGCTAAAATTGTACCACCCGGCACTGTCCTTTTTACAAGTCGTGCACCTATCGGTTATTTGGCTATTGCAGAACAAGCAATTTCTACGAATCAAGGGTTTAAGAGCCTTGTATTAAATACGGAACAAGATAACCGATTCTTTTATTACTTACTTCGGTTTCACACACCTGACATTGAAGCAATAGCTACTGGTTCAACTTTTAAGGAAATAAGTGGAAGTGCCCTTGGTAGCTTCGAGGTAACTATACCAAGTTATGGGGAACAGACAAAAATTGCGGATATTTTGACCACTCTTGATGACCGCATTGCATTGCTGCGCGAAACCAACACCACTCTTGAAGCCATTGCTCAGGCGCTGTTCAAATCATGGTTTGTGGACTTCGACCCTGTGCGCGCCAAACAGGAAGGGCGTGAACCGGAGGGCATGGATGCTGATACCGCTGCGCTTTTCCCTGACAGCTTTGAGGAGTCGGAACTGGGATTGGTACCAAAAGGTTGGAAGGTTGGAGTGCTGGGTGATATTGCAGTTTCTATTAGAAAACAAATCCCCACGTCAGAACTGAATACTGAATTGAGTTATATAGGCTTAGAACATATGCCACGTCAATCTTTAAGCATTTGCAATTGGGACAATGCACAAGGATTAGAAAGTGCAAAAGCGGCATTCAGCAAAGGTGATATTTTATTTGGAAAGCTTCGTCCCTATTTTCATAAAGTGATAATTGCCCCATTTGAAGGGGTATGCTCCACAGACATATTGGTTTGTCGCTCAAAACACTCGACCTATTATGGCATAATAACTATGCACCTTTTCAGCATCAAGTTGGTTGAGTACGCAAATCGCCTCTCAAACGGTGCGAAAATGCCACGAGTAAATTGGAAGGACATTGCAGCATATACAATTTGTATTCCTTCAAGCACTATTGCTAAAAAGTATAGTAATGTTGTAATCCCTTTATTTGAAAGGATGATGGCAAATGTGCATACAACCAAAACCCTCGAATCCCTGCGCGACACCCTGCTCCCCCGTCTGATCTCGGGACAATTGCGCATACCGGAAGCTGAGGCACTCATCGAGGAGACGAGCGCATGAGTTATCAGCCACCTTATACTATCACACCGCAGATTGTGCAGCAGGTGGCTGATATCGTTGAACTTGTAACCCGTTGGAGCTATTCGGATGACAGTGCTCTGACACCTCAGTTGAGACGCAATAATCGCATCCGTACTATTCAGGCCTCCCTTGCTATTGAAAATAACACTTTGAGCATTGAGCAGGTGACTGATGTTCTTGATGGCAAAGCGGTTGTCGGGTTGCCTCGTGAAATTCAGGAGGTTCGCAACGCTTTTACTGCTTATGAACAGGTATCGAAATGGGAGCCGCACTCTCAGAGTGATCTTTTGGCTGCCCATGGTTTGCTGATGGATGGGCTTGTTGATGATGCCGGACATTATCGCAAGGGTGGCGTAGGCATTTACAGCGACAAGGGATTGGTGCACATGGCTCCACCTGCCAAGAGGCTATCCGGCCTTATGGCTGATCTGGTGGAGTGGCTTGCATCGGCTCCGGTGCATCCTTTGATTGCCAGCTCTGTCTTCCATTACGAGTTTGAATTTATACACCCATTCGCGGATGGCAACGGCCGCATGGGTCGGTTGTGGCAAACGCTCATCCTGAGCAAGTGGGAGCCGATACTGGCTTATCTACCGGTTGAATCGGTGATCAGGATGCGGCAAACGGCCTATTACGAGGCACTCGCTGAGGCGGACAGGATAGCAAGTGCCACCCCGTTTATTGAATTTATGCTGCAGGCATTGCATGATGCCATGATGGAAGTTCTCATAAAAACGTCGGGGATAACGTCGGGGAAAACGTCGGGGAAAATTATTGATGCACTCAATAAAAACTGCTTTATGACTATTTCGGAACTCGCTCACATGATTGGCATTTCAACCCGTTCAATTGAACGCAATCTGCAACAACTGCAAAAGGATGGCCGGTTACGTCGAATCGGTGCAGCAAAAGGCGGCCATTGGGAGGTTCTGAAATGACTGAAGATCAACTTGAACGGGAGGCTTTGGGCTGGCTTGGTGATGTGGGGTACATCCACCGCTCTGGGCTTGATATTGCGCCTGATGGGCCTTCGCCGGAACGGAGAACGTATACCGAGGTTGTGCTGGTTGGTCGCCTGCGTGAAGCGATAAACCGGCTGAACCCTTTGGTGCCTCTCGGTGCTCGGGAGGATGCTTTGCATCAGGTGCTGAATCTTGATACACCGGTGCTGCTTGCGGCCAACAGGCGGTTTCATCAGCTGCTGATTAATGGTGTGCCGGTCGAGTATCAGATGGATGGCGAAACTCGTGGCGACTTTGTTCGATTGATCGATTTTGGGGATGCAAATGGGGATACAAACGAGTGGCTGGCGGTAAATCAGTACTCGATTAAGGGGCCAAAGCAGACACGCCGCCCTGACATTGTGCTCTTGGTCAACGGCCTGCCGATTGTGTTGCTGGAGTTGAAGAATCCGGCGGATGAACATGCGGACATCTGGAAAGCATTTGACCAGATAGAGACCTATAAAGAGCAGATTCCGGATGTTTTTCAGTACAACGAAATTCTGGTGATTTCAGACGGAACCGAGGCCCTTATGGGTTCACTCTCTGCCAATGTTGAGCGCTTTATGGCCTGGCGAACTATTGATGGCGTCACCCTCGACCCGCTCGGGCAGTTCAGCGAACTGGAAACCTTGATTCGTGGTGTGCTGTCACCAACTTACCTGCTCGATTTTCTGCACTACTTTGTGCTGTTTGAGGATGACGGTACCCTTATAAAAAAGATCGCCGGGTACCACCAGTTCCATGCGGTGCGCTCGGCTATTGAACGGGTCATTGCGGCTTCAGGCAGCAATGGCAACCATAAGGGCGGGGTTGTCTGGCATACCCAGGGATCAGGCAAGAGCATCACGATGGTCTGCTTTGCCGCGCGTGTCATGCGCGAAAGGAAAATGGAGAATCCAACCATTGTGGTTATTACCGACCGTAACGATCTGGACGGTCAACTTTTTGGCGTCTTCTCACTCTCTCAGGATCTTCTGCGTGAGCAGCCGGTACAGGGTGAAACAAGGCAGGATTTACGGGCCAAGCTCTCCAACCGGCCATCAGGCGGGATTGTGTTTGCCACCATACAGAAATTCATGCCTGGTGAGGACGAAGACAACTTCCCTGTCCTTTCTGACCGGCACAATATTGTCGTGATTGCCGATGAGGCCCACCGCACCCAGTATGGTTTTGAATCCAGATTCAAAGGTGACGAGAGAGGCTATCAGGCGGGCTATGCCCAGCATCTCCGTGACGCTCTGCCCAATGCAACCTTTGTGGCATTTACCGGCACCCCCGTATCAAGCGAAGACCGCGACACCCGTGCCGTCTTTGGCGACTATATCAGCATTTATGATATGCAGCAGTCCCGCGATGACGGGGCGACGGTTGCCATCTATTTTGAATCGCGATTGGCCAAGCTTGGGTTGAACAGTGTTCTGCTGCCGGATATCGATGCCGAAGTGGACCAGCTTGCTGAAGACGAAGAGGAGTACCAGCAGGCAAGGCTCAAAAGCAAATGGGCCGCACTCGAAAAGATTGTCGGGGCGGAACCTCGCATCAGGCAGGTAGCAGCTGACCTGGTCTCACACTTTGAAGAACGCAATAAAGCACAAAAAGGCAAGGCAATGATTGTCGCCATGAGCCGCGAAATCTGCGTCCACCTCTATAACGCTATCGTCGATCTGCGCCCTTTGTGGCACGACCTCGATCCTGAAAAAGGAGTGATAAAAGTGGTGATGACAGGTTCAGCCAGCGACAAGCCTCTTTTGCGTCCGCATATCTATTCAGGCAAGGTCAAAAAGCGCCTCGAAAAACGATTCAAAGACCCTGACGATCCGATGCAGCTCGTCATTGTCAGGGATATGTGGCTCACCGGCTTTGATGCCCCGTGCGTTCATACCATGTATATTGACAAACCGATGAAAGGGCATACTCTGATGCAGGCTATTGCAAGGGTCAACCGCGTCTTCCGCGACAAGCAGGGCGGTCTGGTGGTTGACTATATCGGCATTGCCAACGACCTCAAGCAGGCCCTTAAGGAGTACACGTCAAGCAAGGGACGTGGGCGGCCTACTGTTGATGCTTACGAAGTATATGCCGTACTGGAGGAGAAGCTTGATGTACTGCGCGCAATGCTCTTCGAATTCGATTACAGTGCCTTCCTCACCGGCGGCCACCGTATGCTGGCTAAAGCCGCAAACCATGTGCTCGGTATAAAGGATGGCAAAAAGCGGTTTTGCGACAGTGCACTCGCCATGTCCAAAGCTTTCAGCCTATGCTGCACGCTCGATGAAGCAAAAGCCGTTCGTGAAGAGGTCGCTTTTTTTCAGGCAATAAAGGTAGTGTTGACCAAAAAAGAGATCAGCGTCAAAAAACGAACCAATGAAGAGCGCGAACTGGCGATCCGCCAGATTATCGGCTCAGCTCTTGTATCCGATGAGGTAGTGGACATCTTCGAAGCGGTAGGGCTGGATAAGCCGAACATCGGAATTCTTGACGACACCTTCCTGAGTGAGATAAGGAACCTGCCGGAACGCAATCTGGCGGTTGAACTTCTGGAACGCCTGCTGGGTGGTGAAATCAGAACCCGCTTTGCCACAAATGTTGTGCAGCAGAAAAAGTTTTCGGAACTGCTCTCTAACGTTGTCCTTCGTTATCAGAACCGTGCTATCGAAACCGCACAGGTGATTGAAGAGCTGATAGCCATGGCAAAAAAATTCCAGGAAGCTATTGGGAGGGGGGAAAAACTCGGCCTCAACCCCGATGAACTTGCTTTTTACGATGCACTGGCCAACAACGAAGAGGCAGTCAGGGAGATGGGTGACGACATCCTTAAAAAAATAGCCCACGAACTCGCTGAAAGCCTCCGCCAGAATATCAGCGTCGACTGGTCAGTCCGCGACAGTGTGCGAGCACGGCTGCGATTGATGGTAAAACGCATCCTGCGGAAATACAAATACCCCCCGACAAAACAGGAAGAGGCTATAAAGCTGGTTCTTGAACAGGCTGAAACCCTGAGTGCCGAATGGCCATAGTCTAATTTTTTACTAAAATTTAAGTTTTCATAAAGGCCTCTTTAAGGAAGTGTTGCGTAAAATGACCTCTGTAGATATGGATATATCTGATTTGCAGGGCAAGTCTTTATAACACTAAACGTAAGGAGCTGAACATGATTAAAAGTACTCCCAGGTTCATCAAAACCGCTTTGATGATGGCAAGCTTCGGGTTCATCACCACGAATGCATTTTGCAATGGAACAATCACAGGCACAATTGATACAAACATGCCGAAGTATAAAGGAGATGCCGTGGTCTACCTGTCGGGTGTCAAAGGGCCAGTTGTGCATGAGCATAAAACTATTGAGCAACAAAGCCTGACTTTTGTGCCTAAAGTAACAACTATACCAGTTGGATCAAGCATTGTATTCACCAACAACGATAAGCTCAATTCGGGCATCACATCATATAGCCCCGCAAAAAAATTCAACGTGGACAAATTGGATTCAGGCGTTTCAAAGAGGCTCACCTTTGATAAATCCGGTGTAGTTCAGTTGCTCAGCAAGCCACACGCAGAAATGACAGGGTGGGTCATCGTAACGAACAATCAATATGCGGCAGTAACTGAACATGACGGCAAGTTCACTATCCCCAATGTTCCTGCCGGCACTTATGAAATCTCTGCCTGGAGCGAAAAGCTCAAGCCTCAGGGAAAGAGAATTGTTAAAGTGTCTGAAGGAAAAACGGCTCCGGTGGTGCTCAAAATGGCGATTTAACCTCTGATTGTTCACGCTGAAAATCCCCCCTGAGTAACAGCAAAGAAGCTCTTGTTCTTGGGGGGGTTGCAGATGGCATCAATGGCCAGCGTTCTTTACCATCATATTCAACGTATCATTTTTCTGTGAGCTGCTTTTCGAACTACCAAAATAGTAACTAAAGATTGATGTCAGTATTGATGAAAGAACACCTAAAATATACGACATGATATCTTTTACCATGGTTCGCTGGTCTTGCTTTTCTTTCAACGCAGTTTTCGCATAGGCAACTTTATTTTTATAAAATCTCAAATCTTCTTTTAGATTTTGTCCTCCTGTCTGACGAGTAGAGTCAACTACCTCCACTTGCAACGCTTTCTCGTATTTCCCTTCTGCAGCAGCAACTGCCTGAATAGAAATTTCATATACAATTTCATTTCGATTTTCTGAGCTATCAAGCAATAAAAAAGGTTCGGTACAAAATGAAAACCCTATTTATAAGAGTATAACCATATATAAATAATAGAGATATACTTGATCAACCTGCATTATTTGCGCTCTCAAGGTGATAAAGCAAATAAATAGTTAGAATATGACAATATTATATATAAATTATATATGTGATTCGGGCTTTTCTCTTTTCATACTGAACAGTCCGATGGGTTTTCATTCTGACACTCATGATAAACTGATACTACTGCAATGATTTTAAGCAAAGCCAAAACGCTCAAAGGTTATCAACTGAACAGCCTTGATGGAGAGATCGGAAAGGTCGAGGAGTTTTACTTCGACGACAGTCACTGGACAATTCGTTATCTGGTAGCAGATACAGGAAACTGGCTCACGGGCAGGCAGGTTCTCATTTCTCCTTATGCTCTGGGTGCTGTTGACAGAGAAGAAAAACTTATTTCTGTCGATTTAACCAGAAACCAGATTGAAAACAGTCCATCGCTGGACAGTGACAAACCCGTGTCGCAGCAATTTGAGACCGATTACTACCGGTATTATGGATGGCCGATATACTGGGGTGCACCGTATATGTGGGGAAATTACCCGTATCTGGAACGTGACAGTGAACAATGGAAAAACTTCACAACCGGTGAAAAAGCATGGGATCCCCATTTGCGCAGTACGCACCAGGTAACAGACTATCACATCCAGGCTATTAACGGTGAGATCGGTCACGTTGAGGATTTTATTATTGATGACGAGACCTGGGCTATCCGATATCTCATTGTCAATACACGAAACTGGTGGCCGGGAAAAAAGGTATTGCTATCGCCCCGATGGATTGAAAAAGTCAGTTGGGAAGAAGGAAAAGTTTTTGTCAATCTTCGCCGCGAGGCTATCAAAGAAGCACCGGAATACACAGAGGAATCTCTGCTTACAAGAGATTATGAAACCGGACTGCACAGGCATTATAAGCTCCACGGCTACTGGGTCGACGAAAAAAGTCCCGAGAAGCACTGCCAGTAAATAAAAACAGCAAGGATCTTATTACTCAGGAGAGTAGCGATTTACATGTTGAACTTTCATAAACTTAAATAATAAAAGCCATGTCAAACGTATCCATTTATCAGCCAGAAGGAGTTCCAAACACTCAAACGGGAACCATCAGTAAAGTTGCCTTATTCCCGATTGAAGTAATAAAATTTGGGATCGTCTCTGCAGTAAATCTGATTACTTTTGCAGGAACAGCCTCTATCAACCTTGCTAATAACCTATTAAAGACAGTCGATGCGGTTTTGCAGGGTGTCCAGTCAGTTATTACCCCGAAAAGGTAAGGTGTAATGTAATTAAAAAGCACTTTATACTTCTGGTATAAGGTGCTTTTTTTACTGCTATGCTATCTGATTTGGAAATGAAAAACTCGCCCTATAGGTGGAAGGAAGCGTATTTTTTTGCAAGAGAAATATTACCGCTCTCGTCGGCAGCTTTAAAAGCTTCCACCCAGGCATGCAGCCGTATTGACGGATCAATCAAATCCATATTTTCCTCAATCAAGTTGATTGCCTCATCAAATTCACCTTGTCCCCTCAAGGAGGCGCTTTTTTTTATCATCTCTTCACCTTGTACGTACATTTTGATCTCCTTTCATTACTAAATTACCCCCTCACCAGAGGTAAGGGGTAAATACTCAAGTTTAGTCGGTAATTCCGTCAACATGGTAATCTTCTGCTTCAAACCAGTCTGTTTTATCTGACCAGAGATTTCCATCTTTTGCTTTCCACTGATAATAAGCATCAAGACTGTTCTGTTCTTCACGCTGTTCAAGGGTCAGTTCCGGCTCTGAGTTTTCAGATTTATTTTTTATGACTATCAGTGCGGTTGACATGGCTCTATTGTTTTGTAAAAGTTTCTAAGATAAATACATAACAAGAAATCGAACGACACGGAAACTGTCGTATTGAAAAGGCTCTTCTTTTCGCTCACCCCTTATTGTACAGGAATTGCTTTTCCTGTTTTTTTTGTTGGTTCAACTTTAGGGATAATGAGACTGAGTACACCGTTATCGTATTTCGCTTCAATTTTTTCGGTATCAACGTTCTCTCCCACAGTAAAACTTCTGCTTTGGCATCCCCATGAACGCTCGATACGGTGATATCCTTTGTTCTTTTCTTCTTCACTCTGCGCTCTCTCTGCAGTGATGGACAGCACATCATCCACCATTGAGACCTTGATATCCTCTTTCTTAATTCCAGGCATATCAGCATCAATAAAAATAGCGCCGTCGTCCTCACTGATATCAACCTTGAATGATGGGGTTGTCATCAATGAGGAAAAAAATGGTGATACTTTTTCGTTAAAGACATCCTCGAACATTTTTAAGGGATCTCTTTTGTAATGTGTCAGTGACATGGCGGCATCTCCTCTTTTGTTGGTTTTCATAGGTAAATCTGAATTATAGCACAAGAACAAATATATATTTAGTATATAATAAAAAATTTACTGAATCTTACTTTTTTTATCAATGAAGCTGCGCTTCCTGAAATCCCGTATTTTATTATCTAAATTTAAAACATTTATTTGATACGCTTTATCATTGAATTGCCACAATTATAACGTTTCTTGACATTAAAGCTGGAACCAAGCACCGTATTGCATTGTTATACATAGCAAATATACGAATTAATCAGACGGTGCTTATGACAGTATAAAAGCCTTAACATTGCAGTGTGCGATACGCCAGTCAGCCATTATAACTATTGAATAACAGGGAGATGATTTTTATGGAAAACGATAACAAAGATTTTTTGACAGCAACCCATCAGAAGTTTTCCAAATTCAAGGAGCTTAGCGAGCAATCAGGAGCAGAATATGCCTGGGAAAAAATGCTGGAGGGGTTTCCTGAGCAGCAGCAGCATCGTATGACCCCGTTTATTGCCAATGCCACTCTGGCTGAAGGATTTACCAGAGCCATTCCTTTTTTCAGGAGTGCCGGAATGGAGATGGAGGTTGTTGATATTTCGAACAGAAACCAGGATGCGGTAATAGAAATACAGAAATATTGTCCGTATTTAGAGATCTGTAAAGAATATGGTTTTGAGACTCCATGCCATGTGATCTGTGAAATGGACATTGAAGCTACCAGTCGGGCTTTTCCTGAGATGAAAGGTGAGATCCTCAGTCGGCAGGCTTTTGGGAGTTGCGTTTGCCTGTTTAAATATGAGCGGGCTGCGAAAGAAATGTGAATTTCAGCACACATCACTTACCTTGCCGGATCGTGCCGGGTATGGCTCCCCTAATGTTTTTTTAAGATCAGCGTTAATCTGTTTTTATTATTCAGCCGGCAGTAATCTATGCTATCCGTCACATTCCGGATGCGGGTCAATCCCGATTTTTCGAGGAGCTGCTTGTTATCAAGCAAATTCATAGCCGCACCTGTACTTTCAAAGACTACCTCCATGCTCTCTTTTTTTTCCGAATAGGCAAGATGGATATCAAGAAGCGAAGTGGAAAGGATTAGATTAAAATACTGAAGCATCTCCTCAACAAGCAGAATCAGATTCTGTCTGGTCTTGACTGGCAGAATCTGTTTTTCACAAAATGTTTTAATTTCAGCATTCAACGCATACAAATCATAATCGGGAGAACCGATATGATAGGTAAAACTTCTGATCCTGTTGATGAATGTCCTTGTTTTTTCCTTTTGCGGGTGAACAAAAATCTGCTCAGGAGTACCTTCTTCGTAGATTACACCCTCATCCATATAGAGTACCCTATTTGAAACATCCCTGGCAAAATCCATTTCATGGGTGACGATTGCCATAGTCATGCCATCTTTTGCCAGTCGACGGATAACTGACAAAACCTCACTAACCATGGTGGGATCAAGAGAGGAGGTCGGTTCATCCAAAAGAATGATTTTTGGATCCATAGCCATGCAGCGAGCGATGGCAACCCGTTGTTTCTGCCCACCGGAAAGTTCATCAGGATAACTCTCAGCTTTTTCGGCAAGACCTACAACTTTAAGAAGATCAATGGATTTGCGTTCAGCATCCTGCTTACTCATCCCCAGAAGTTTGATCGGCCCGAGAGTCAAATTATCCATGACGGATAGATGAGAAAAAAGATTGAACGATTGAAATACCATGTTCATCTTCTGCCGAACTTTTGGAACATCGGTTTTTGGATTCAGGATATCAACTCCATCAATCGAGATTGAACCACCATCCGGCCGATCAAGCAGGTTTATGCAGCGTAAAAAAGTACTTTTTCCCGTTCCGGAAGGTCCGATAATTGAAATTACTTCGCCAGCCTTTATTTCAACAGTGACATCTTTCAGCACTTCCAGTGTTCCGAAACTCTTGGAAAGATGATCTATCTTTATCATGCGGCTGTTATCCGTTTTCTGTTGAGCTTTGGATTGGCTAACCGTTCAGCATACTCCATAAACAACATAAGGAACCATGAAATCAAGTAATAAAAAACGGCAACCATGATGAGTGGAAAAAAGGCATCGAAGGTTCTGCTGCGAATTATGTCACTCGCCTTGGTCAAATCCTGCACTGCAATGTATCCAACAATGGAGGTCATTTTAACCAGCGAAATAAATTCTCCTTTATAAACCGGTAAAATTCGCTGAACAGTCTGCGGGAGAATAATATAAAGGAATGTGTTAACCCTGGTAAAACCCATGGCGATACCGGCTTCAGACTGCCCTTTATCAATGCTTTCTATGCCTGAACGATATATTTCAGCAACATAAGCTGCAAAATTCATCCCGAATGCAATCACTGAAACAATAACAGGATCAATATTTATCGAAGCAAAAACGACATAAAATATCAGCATTAAAAAAACCAGCACCGGAGTTCCCCGTAAGATCGAGATATAGATTCTGGCAAGCATACTCAGTATGGTGCTGCTCGACATTCGCATAAAACAGACGATGGCACCAAGAAAGGTGCCCAGAAATGTTGAGAACACCGAAATAACAACAGTAGTTTTAAGACCTTCCAGAATAAGTAAATAACGATTTTCCTGCACGATATTACTCTGAAAGCTGTTGCCTACCCCGGTCAAGAATGAGGAAAGAGCATCAACGTGCACTGACTTCACACCCGGCACCAGATCGGAAAACAATGTATACTGTGTAATTGTTGGCGTATGATACGTTTTGCTGACAAAACCTGCACAGAGCAGACACCCGGCAACCATGAAGAGAAGCCTGTATTTCGTCAGGAAATTCAACATTGCTTTCTCTGTTTTCTTTTGATTTCCGGGTCAGAAGCAGGGCTTTTTATTCACTGACTACAGCCGCGATACCGCCGACGTAATACGGGTCAGAAAATAGAATTTTTTTTGATCGTTCTTCAGTAATTGTAATACATGCAGCAATCATATCAACCTTGCCTGAAATCAACGCTGGAATCATTGCACCGAACTCCATATTGACAATTTCAAGTTTCATATCAAGCTTTTTAGCAATATAACGTGCCAGTTCGATATCAAATCCCACGATACCGCCTGAAGCATCGACAAAAGAAAAAGGTTCTGTGACACTTGATGTGCCAAGCCTCAACACTCCTTTGGTACCATTTAATGAAATAGAAGGCATGGGAGCAGGATTGCCTGTTTTGGGAAACCAGCGTCGCATCATGTCATCGTAACCGCCATTTATTTTCAGCTCGCTTACAACAAGATCAATATTCCGCTTCAGCTTTTGATTTTCAGGATGAACTGCAAATCCATAATTATCAGTGGTTATCATTTCCGGAAGCACTACAAGACCACTATTTTTTGCGGTTATATTCTTCAAAATCGGTTCATCATAAGCCGCAGCATCCGCTTTGCCGGATTTAACAGCCAATGACGCATCCATAACGCTATTAAAATACTTGAACTTTACGTTTGGCAATTTTGAAAGAACAAGCTTGTCGGCAACGGTTCCCGTCGGGACTGCAATTTCCTTACCATCAAGTTGTTGAAGCTTTGTAATTTTTTCTCTTTTACTGCAGCCCGACAGCATTACAATTGAAGAAAAAACTACGACCAGCAGAATCCTGAATACTTTACCTGCCATAACATTTCACTTTACCGATTGAAAAGAAATTTTTTAACAGAATATAGCTTAATGAGTTGTAATCTTTACTTTCTTAAAGTCCCGGCCAATCTTTCAGGTCAGGTGCAGTGGTCTCTTCCGCTAATATATTTGAAGGTAGAGCAGGAAAAAAAGTAATGCCGGTCTCTTTTGCAATGTCCGATATCGGCATGGCGTATTTTGGTAAATCTTTTGCCGACACAGCCGCATTAGGAATCATAAAACCGATAAACCTGCCCGCCTTCCGGTCCAGGATAACCTTCCACATTGCCATTGGGACGCCAACGCTATCCCGTCCGATTTTTCTGTATTTTGAGCCATAACATGTGCCGGTGACCACGTAGAGGTCTTTTCCTTTCTTAACCCAGCTTCTTACAACTGTCTCAAGCTTTTTCCATAGCCCGCGATTGAGATGAGGATTCTGCGGTACAATATTGCTCAACAAAAAACACTCCGACATGATCTTAGCCGATTGCGTGTTATCGTCAGCCGGATCAAGATGGCCTCTGTCGTACTCTTTATCGTAGTCGCTCAAATCAGCCCGTACCGAATCCGGAATGTCGGGATCAGGCCTAAAATCATCAGTTCGCTTTGCCTTACCGTTTATAGCTTTACTGGTGAGATGTTCACAAACATATTCTGCTGTTCTGGTTCTGTAGAGGTAATGCACGGCATACGTTGTCCTGAGCAGGTACTGGTCATGATCTGTTACTGAGCTGACAGGTGCACCCCAGGGGACAAGTTGAGATGCTTTATCATCGATAGGGTTCGCATAAACAAACAGGCCAGTCATCATCAGGAGAGACAGACAAATGCACAAAAGTAATCCAGCTATCCTTAATTTTGCTGTGACTTTGTTCATCTGTCTCGTTTATTTATGCACTGCAGTAAAAAAAGTCAGCACCTGAGGACACAGACAAGTCATAATCAATCAGAGCTCTCATAACGTTGGGACAACTCTATTCACCACTGGTTTTCAGACTGTCACTGACAGCATGCTTGAACTCTTTGGAAATTTTGAATGCTGGCACTTTTTTAGCATCTACGGTCACTTTTTCCCCTGTTCTCGGGTTTCGGGCATCGCGAAAATTCTTGTGTCTGATATTGAACGATCCGAAGCCTCTGATTTCAATTCTTTTTCCTGCTTTCAGAGAATCAATGACACTTTCAAAAAAAGCATCAACCACCGATTCTGTTTCGTATTTCGTCAGGCCTGTTTTTCCGGAAATGGAATTGACCAGATCGGCTTTTGTTGTTGTAGTTCCCATGGTGATAGAGAGTTAACCGTTATGATGAGAGATGCCAAGAATATGTAAACATTTTAATTCTGTAACCGTTCCCGTGAATAATGATTGTGAATTATTATTTCACCAACTCAGGATCATTACCTAATGGTCTGTTATTATTTTTTTGACACTACAGATGGGACTGATGGGACAAATGTGACTGATGGGAGTGCTGAGGGGGTGGGCTGATTAAAAAGCTCGAACGATACGGACACGCGTGAAGTTGCCTTTTACGAAAGTATTGAATTGGCTCCTGCCATCATTCCGTTTTCTTTCCTTTTTTGTTCTTTTGTTTATTCGTCTGATTATCAGAATCCTGCACTTTCCCTGCCTTGCCATGACCATCACGCTGAACCAGGTACTCAGCTATCGCTTTTTCTCCTGCACGCTTGTCTTTAAATTCCCAGAGTTGCTTCAGCGCACCTTCCATAACCAGCGAATAGACTCCGGTCTCAATCGCCTGCCGAACTGCCAGCTGGACTGGTTCATTCTGGGTAAACCCGGCCTCCGATTGAAAGAGGTTGGCAACCGTCAGGTACCTCAGGAAATTACCATCAACAGCCAGCGAGTAGATCGTCTTGGAACTGTTGACCGCCAGCAATACACGTCCGCTCTCGACACTCACGGCACGCAGGTATACCGTTACAAGGTCACGACGATACTGTACGCTGCCGCCTATGCCCAGATACACGGCACCCATACCACCCGTCTGTATATTCGAGTCATAGGAAATAATTCCGCCTTCAATCATCGTCCCGCCATAGAGCATGGGCGGCAGGCCGGGCAGCTTCTGATTATTATTACCCAGGTATTCACCGCGCGTTACTTTCACGATCTGGCGCTCCTGCAGGAGGTTCTTCAACGCCCCTCGTTCTGCCACCGTGAACCAATCACCATTGCCAGTGTCGAGAAGCGACTTCACCAGAATAGAATAACCACCTCTTGTCACCGCGCTTGAATACTCTGTATATTTCTCGTTATTCTTGAATTGCCCCGTCTGATCCTGAAAGTCGTAAACGACCACCGAAACCGCCTTCGCAGGAGCAGGAAGCCCCATAAGTATTTCACTTGCCCGCGTCCGATCAGTGACATGCGCTTTCGACACCACTGCATTTTCATAAAACGAGCGTGACGAGCATCCACAGAGTGCAGCAATGCTGACAAGCAACAGAACGACAACTTTTGTTTTCATAATAGCACCTTGTGTGATTTAAGATTATTGATCGAGCACGCTCAGCGTCGTAGTGCCATTGCCGGGATTGGTCAGTTTGACCGTGATGTAGCCGCCGCTCCGCATATAGCTGATGGCGTTTCCTCCACCAAGATCATAGGAGCCTGATGCAGCTGTTCCTTTAAAAATCTCATTGTAAATCTTCAGGCTGATTTGACTGATAATGGATTGCTCGATCAGAGTCGCCGAACTTATTGACGACGTCACCGCTGGTTTAGCGACGCTGTTCATCAGCATCGATGTATCAGAAGGATTTGCACTCGAAAACAATCCGGCATTCTGTCCCTGAAACGTAAGAGTGCTCGCCTCCGCTGCCAGAGTGTGGCTTGCCAGAACAGCCAAACCGATAAGCCCTGCTCTGCGCAGAACGCTACCCGTCAATCTGCTGAAAAATTCCATTACTGATTGTCTCATGTTTAAGATTAATCAAGGTGAACGCCTGTGATTGGAATTTTATGGCCAAATTTGCTCAATAATCGTTTCCGAACCATTCTGTATTTTTACCTTTCGGTTGTGTTCACCGGTTTGAATTTCACGAGAACAATTATGCCTGCCGGTTTGCTCCACCCGCAGATCGTTGTATTCACCTGTTTGAGTCTGGTCGGCCACATTGTCGCCCCCCGTCTGCACTACACTCGATTTATTGCGGGATCCGTTCTGATTGATGATTGCCGTATTCCCTCCCGAACGGACTTTTTCTGTCCGGGCAGCTCCGCTCGTTTCAGAGTTGGACAATACTTCATCTTGATTATTATTCATGGTTATTTCACTCCTCCCCTGTTTTCCGGTCATTTGATACGCTTCCCTGCTTTGAGCCACTGTACTACAAGCTCCGATCAGAGACACGAAGCTCATCAGGATAATCGCCGCTTTATTCATCCTTGCCTCCTCTTCTTAAAATTATATCGAAGAGCCGCGCAGCTTGCGAAGCACGGCTCCAATGCCGGATTAATGCCGGCGTTAATGTTTATTGATGTTGAGTAATCATCGCGATATTACTGTTGCCTGACTGCATTATACGGGCCTGCTGCAACATCCCTGACTGTTCGACATTTGCAGAATTAGAGCTGCCGCGCTGATCAATTAAAGCTGTATGGTTCTTACCATACTGATCAATCGAAGCCGTGTTCCCGTTACCTCCTGTGTTTTGATTAATTGTGGCTTTGTTATTTTCACCAGCCAATTCTTGAGTGATCGTTGCATGGTTGCCTTCAGCAGTCTGACTGATGGCTGCATTGTCACCCAGGCCGTACTGAAATATTTCACCCTTAGTGCCGCTACCGACCTGCGTGATCGCTGCAGTTTCCCCAACTGACAAATCTCCCTGAGTGATGTCGGCAGCATTGCCACTCCCTGTCTGACTGATGGCTGCAATGTCACTCACGCCATTTTGAGTGATGTCGCCCGTATTGCCTACACCGAGCTGATTGACAGCTGCAGTGTCTCCAACCGACAAATCTCCCTGAATGAGCTTGGTGCTGTTACCGCTTCCACCAGATTGATTGATCTCCGCCGTATCGCCAATGCCAAGCTGTGACATTTCCGCCTTATCATGATCACCATTCTGATTGACTGTTGCTGAGTGATTGCCGTTACCAGCCAGCTTGACTTCCGCCTTCTCGTATGATGACGACCCTTCCTGTTTTACAGTAATAGTATCTGGATTCCCAGTTGTCTCCGTTTTCTCTGTCGTGATTGTGCCGTTTGAGCCTGCCTGAGTGATATAGACAGTGTCGCCAGGAGCCTGGTCGGCAAAAACCGGGCAGTTTATCAGCAGAAATGCTGATAGAGCAAGAAGTGTTGATTTCATAGATTTCATAAGGCAACTCTTTTTAAGCATGTTAGAAGACTAAAAGAGAGAACTCACTTTGGTTAATTGCTGTAAACAACGTATTCAGTGTTAATGCTGAGTAATGATGGCTGAATTACTGTTGCCTGTCTGCGTCAGCTGTGCAAGCTTGAAGGTACCTGCCTGGCTAACATTGGCGTAGTTGGAGTTGCCACTCTGCACAATTTCCGCACTGTTTGAGAGGCCATTCTGCGAAATTTCCGCGATGTTGGAGATACCGGACTGATCAATACTGCCTATGTTGGAGCTGCCTGTCTGTAAAATGGTAGCGTCGTTGTTACTGCTACCGATCTCCTGAGTAATCGCGGCATCGTTAATACTCCCTGACTGCGCGATGGATGCCTGCGCACCTTGACCGCTCTGAGTGATGGAGGATTTGTTGGAGAGACCACTCTCGTGGATATTTGCCATATTCGATTCAGACGTTGCATCCTGAAAGATGGTGGAAGTGTTAAGGCTTGAACCAGACAGCATGATCAATGCAGTATCCATGATGCCAATCTGCGACACATTGCCGACATCATTATCGCCGGTCATAAATACCGTCGCTGAGTGATTGCCGTTACCAGACTGCGTTATGTGCACCACTTCATTCGACGACCCTGCACGCTGACTGATTTGAGCCAGATTTGGATTTCCAGGTGACATAGTTTGATCTATCGTGACTGTACCGTTTGATCCGGTCTGCATGATATTGGCAAAGTCGTCAGCTTCGGTGGCTAATACCGGGAAATTTATCAGCAGAAATGCTGATAGAGTAAGAAGTGTTGATTTAACCGGTTTCATAGGAAAATCCTTTCTTTACATTGTTTATTGCTCTATAAATACACTATCGGCGTAATAATAAAGCAAAGAAAGAGATGATCTCCAAATATTTCGCTAATTATACTTTATATTTTTTACTTAAAAAGTGACCCCCGGATTTATTAAAATCAGGGTACTGTTGTATCTTTTATGGTTGACCCTTTATTCGGGGTTATTTTCTTTTATTAACCGTTGTTGACGATACTTACGCAAACGATAATTTTTACTGATATGTATTTTGATCCTATGTATTTCGTTTTTGCCCTGCCACCTATGGTACTTGGTTTGTGGGCTCAGTTCAAGGTTAAATCCGCTTTTAATAAATATTCTCAAGTACGCACCCAGACCGGAATTAACGGTGCAGAAGCTGCGAGGCGTATTCTTCAGCGCGGAGGCCTCGGGAATGTGACTATTGAAGCCGCTCAGGGCATGCTTTCCGACCACTATGATCCCCGCAGCAAAGCATTACGTCTGAGTGAAGAGGTGTTCAACCTTCCAAGCATTGCATCCGTGGGTGTTGCCGCTCATGAAGCGGGACACGCATTGCAGGACAAGTCGGGCTATATGCCGCTTCAACTGCGCTCAATTATGGTACCCGCTGTCTCAATCGGAAGTAATCTCGGCCCGATTATCTTTATGGCTGGCATGTTTCTTGCCGGAACACTTGGAACAACGCTTGCGTGGGCAGGAATCATGCTCTTTGGTGCTACAGCACTGTTTGCACTCGTGACTCTTCCTGTCGAGTTTGATGCAAGCCGCCGGGCAAAAGAGCTTCTGGTTTCACAGGGGATTGTATCGAGTGCTGAAATGAAAGGAGTCAATGCCGTACTGGATGCTGCGGCGCTGACCTACGTTGCAGCGGCGGCACAGGCCATTATGCAGTTGTTCTACTTCCTCACTGTCATGAATCGACGAAACTCATAATCCCAACACAGCCTTGAAAAACAGTTTCAGAAAAAAACCGCTTTCGCTTCTGCTTGAGGAGATAAAAAGCGAGCATCGATTGAACAGGGTTCTCGGACCGGTTGCTCTTACAAGTCTCGGCGTGGGAGCCATTATTGGAACGGGAATTTTTGTCCTTATCGGTGTTGCCGCTCATGACAAAGCGGGGCCGGCAGTAAGTCTTGCATTTGCCCTGGCTGGTCTGGCCTGTATTTTTGCTGCTCTCTGCTATGCAGAGTTCGCTTCAATGGTGCCGATAGCCGGATCAGCCTATACCTATGCCTATGCCACCCTCGGTGAACTGTTTGCATGGATTATCGGATGGGATCTGATTCTGGAATATGGTGTAGCTTCAGCAACGGTCGCTCACGGATGGTCGCACTACTTTCAGGATTTCATAGGAATATTCGGGCTTGGAGTACCCAAACTGTTCGCCAATGCCCCACTTGACTTTGATCCAAAAACCGGCATTATGAGCATGACCGGCTCCTGGCTGGATCTTCCTGCTGTACTGATTACTTTTGCAGTCACTGCTGTTCTGGTGAAGGGAATCAAGGAGAGCGCCGGGTTCAATGCGGGAATGGTCATTGTTAAAGTTGCAATTGTTCTACTGGTCATTGTACTCGGCGCAATGTATGTGAATCCGGCAAACTGGCACCCTTTTGCTCCTTTCGGCTATTCAGGTCTGAGCATCTTCGGCCATACTGTTCTCGGCGAAGCAACTCCCGGAGGAGCTCCTGTAGGGGTACTTGCTGGAGCCGCCATGATCTTTTTCGCTTATATCGGCTTTGACTCTATTTCAACCCATGCCGAGGAAGCAAGAAACCCTCAAAAAGACATCCCGATTGCCCTGATCAGCTCCCTTGTTGTCTGCACCGTACTCTATATTGCTGTTGCGCTGGTTATAACTGGTATGGTACCCTACAATCAAATCAATATTGACGCACCAGTTTCAAATGCTTTCAAGCAGGTCGGAATTGGCTGGGCCCAGTTTGTCATTTCGCTTGGAGCAATAACCGGTATCACCTCTGTATTGCTTGTCATGATGCTCAGTCAACCGCGAATTTTTCTTGCCATGGCCAGGGACGGCCTGCTGCCGAAATCTTTTTTTGGAGCAATTCATGAAAAATTCAGAACACCCTGGAAATCAACCATACTGACCGGTCTTTTTGTTGCTCTGCTGGGAGCACTGCTTCCCTTAAGACTGCTGGCTGAACTGGTCAATATCGGAACGCTTTTTGCCTTTGTGGTCGTCTGCAGCGCAGTGCTCATCATGAGAAAAAAACATCCGGAAGCGGAACGACCTTTCAGGGCACCTCTGGTACCCTTTGTGCCTCTTGCCGGTATATTTACCTGCCTCGTCCTTATGCTCTCTCTGCCGGCTGAAAACTGGATAAGACTTTTTGTCTGGCTCATTATAGGGATTGTCATTTACTTTTTTTATGGGCGGAAGCACAGCATACTGAATAACAGCAAACAATAACGACTGAGTAACGATGGAGAGTAAAGTATTTCTCATTACCGGCGCTTCTACGGGTATCGGTGAAGCTACAGCAAGGAGGGCCATTGAGGCAGGATTCAGGGTTGTACTTGCAGCACGCTCAACCGATAAGCTTGAACACCTGCAGAGAGAACTTGGCCACAAGAGAGCACTTGCTGTCACGTGCGATGTTGCAAACTGGCAATCACAACAGGAGATGATAGAGCAAACCTTAACACATTTCGGAAGAATTGATGTTGTTTTTGCAAACGCCGGTTTTTCAAAAGGTTCAACATTTTACGGCGGAGAGGATAAACCTGATGAATGGAAGGAGATGGTTATGGTCAATGTATTCGGTGCTGCAGCTACTGCCCGGCTGACCCTTCCGGAGCTGGTAAAAAAAAGTGGCCATTTTCTTATCACCGGCTCTGTTGTTGGACGTGTCACCTCTATTCGCAACCTCTACTCGGCTACCAAGTGGGCCGTCACCGGCATGGCTCAGGCGATACGCAATGAGATGGTCGGAACCGGAATCCGCGTCACGCTTGTTGAGCCGGGAATCGTTGATACACCCTTCTGGGATAATCTGCAGAAACCTGATGCTGCTAAAGAGTTACTGCCTGACGATATTGCCCGGGCTGTCATGTTCGCTGTCGGCCAGCCACCACATGTTGATGTCAATGACATTCTGATTCGTCCCACGGGGCAGTCGCATTAAGGCTACCCGAGAAGTTCAACGGAGAGCTCCGGGTACTGCCCATTGCTCTATCCTTGCTGGTTCACCGTTTGTGATAAATACTTCTATACTTTCAGGTACTCGGCAAAGGTTTTTGCATACTGAGCCTTGCTGGAAAATCGGTGAAATATCGCAAAGGCATCATTGAAATCAGTACCCTCTCTGATTTCATGAGGTTATATGTTCTTGATTATTATATTGAGCTCTCTACTCATGCAATACGCTGTATAGCATGAATCACACATGGCAATAAGATTATTGATTTCATCAAAGCGCTTGTGCCCTCCACCAGCACCATGCCTTTCGATCTGGTATATATGAGTTGCCGTAACATCGCATACTTCGCATAATACTATGTCTGTCTGGTGCAGATGTTTTCTCACATGATCTGTCATTTTCATCGTCCTCCTTCATATATAACTATTGTTACTTTATCAGGCTATAATTGACTTGATAATAAGATGTTACTCGATTATTCTTTTTTAAAGAAATTTCCATAACCCTGCTTTTCAGAAAAAAATTCTCAAAAAAATATTGACGTTTGTTCATTGTCAATTCTTTGTTTGACGTTATCTCCCGCCAAATTTTGCGCAGGCCATGTCGAAAAGTTCTTTTTCTGTCATCTCCTCGAATGGTACCATGTCTATTGCCGAATGCTGATAGCAGATTGTACCCGATCTCTTTTGAAGCATCTCTTACCTATAATTCCTTGACGATTTTGAATCAGATTCAGTTGGTAGAGATATGAATATTGTGTTAGAAAATCAGGTTGATCCGGCCCCTTTTTTTGAGA
Source organism: uncultured Chlorobiaceae bacterium (assembly GCA_903940125.1). Classification (GTDB taxonomy): domain Bacteria; phylum Bacteroidota; class Chlorobiia; order Chlorobiales; family Chlorobiaceae; genus Chlorobium. The sequence continues at coordinate 23,357 of CAJAJL010000050.1, forward strand.
ACCTGTTGGCCATTATCAATGTCCCGCTTTTTTTGCTTTCCTAATCTCTGTTTTGACCCATTGACTTTTTACGCTACATTCTGAAAGAATCAAGAAAAGCTTGTCTTAGCTTTTTTTTTGGCTCCGTCAATTTGATCATGGATGTATTTCCATGGCTCCATATAATGCGATGCGTACCAACAATGTTCACCTTTTGCCTGAAGGTCTGCATAGCGGTGGATTGTAAAGCTTAGGTTGGCTCGCTGAGGTCGATCTTAAGTGCCTGATTAATCTGATGAATCTTATTCCACTCTGCTGCTGATCTGCGAAGTAGTTCAATGGTTAGTAGGCCTCTTTTTGAATTGGTTTTCTGTATGCTCCAGAATGAAAAGCAAGATCAGCCAAGGGTAAATGTGCTGCCTATAGTTATTGGTGTGAATAGGGTAAACAGCAATGAGGTACGTCAGATATAATTCTGAGGCGGACACTACAAATGCTCAGATGAGCTACGTATTTTATGCGGATGACCAAAAAGAGGGGAATCGGGATAGGGGCGGTCAGAAATCCTGACCGTGCCCCTCCCACACCACCACGGCAAGCGGGTCCGCACCGGGCGGTTCGAGTAGTTGAGGTCATGAGAGGCGAGGTACTCCGATGCTCTCAAAGTAGGAGATAGGCATA
>CAJAJL010000051.1 GCA_903940125.1 uncultured Chlorobiaceae bacterium
CACCCAGAGCCGAAGCGCATATTTCCCGCAGATAAGCGCCAGCGCGGGATACACCTGGCTCGATACGGTCTCAAAAATGAGTTTCGGCAACAGCGGAGAAATTCAATTCATGCCAAACGACAACTACGACGCCAAAGTAACGGCACGGGCAACCCTGCTTGATTTCGGAAAAAGGGGCACCAATGTCAATCTGGCGAAGAGTGGCAAAAAAACAGCCGAAGAATCGCTGGAACTGGCCCGCCGGGAGCTCTCCTTTCAAACCGTGCAGCTCTTTTACGGCATTCTCTTTCTGCGTGAAAATCTCCGTGTAGAGGAGAAAGAGATTGCCTCACTCAACAAGGCTCTCGACTATACAACCAAACGTTACCAGGCAGGATCGGCCACCCGCTTCGATGTCCTCTCCACCGAAGTGCGTATCGCGGCTGCCCGAAACAGAACACTCGATATTGAACATGAACTTCGTCGCAGCGAGTTAACCCTGCGGCGACTGACCGGCATAGCGGAAAACACAACCCTTGCGCTCCAGGGATCATTTGCCCTGACCCCGACAGCCTCCGATAACTCCGGCCTTGTCGCTCAGGCACTGGAGCAGCGCCTTGAGCTGCAACTCTCCCGGGAGAATGAGAGAGCGGCAAAACTGCATCGCTCCCTTGCCATGAAACAAGGTGTGCCAATCGTTACCGGGAGCATCTCATACGGCGTCACAAACGGCTATCAACCAGATATCAATGAAATGCGCAATAATGTTGCCGCAGGCCTGCACCTCGAAATTCCGCTCTTTACCGGATTCCGTACCAGCGCAGAGCGGCAGGAGAGCAATGCCATGATGCGGGCGGCCACACAGCGGAGAATCGATACCGAGCAGCAGGTGAAAACTGATGTTGAGGAGAGCCTCCATGCCCTCCAGACAGCTTCAGAAAAAATAACCACGACCGAAGTGCAGGTGCAACAGGCTGAACTTGCAGCCCGTCACGTCAGGGCCCGCTACGAAAACGGCATGGCCACTGCGCTCGACCTGCTCGATACCGAAGCCTCCCTTTCACAGGCAGAACTTGCCCGGCTTCAGGCCGCCTATGCCTATGTGATGAGCAACTATACGCTGAAACGGGTAACCGGCGAGGTTTTCTGGTAAAATGGAGAAACCTCTGACAAAAATTATCTGCGCCGTGGATTTTTCCGCCTCCTCAGATGCCGTTGTGCGCTATGCGGCTGCAATGCACTGCGCCAATACGGAAATCGTTGTGCTCTATGTCGTTCAGGAAGAAGAGCATGAGAACGGCCTGTTCAGCAGGCACCTGCATGAATTTTCGCGCTACAGCGACATGCTCTCCGAAAACAGGGCCCGTGCCCTCTTCACGGTTGAGCACGGCGAACCCGCAGCCACCATTCTCCTTTATGCAAAAGAGCACCATGCCGATATGATCATGCTCGGTTCCCACGGAACCACAGCAATAGGAAGGCTTCTGGTAGGAAGCACGGCCGAAGCGGTTTTGCGCCACGCCACATGCCCCGTCGTGATACTGAAAACACCTGACAATAACAAAGACCATGGAACAACCTGAATCAAACACAATGGCTGAAAACAACCCGTCCGGAAAAGAGAGCCCAAAAGCTGCAAAGCCCCTGCGCATGGTCATTATTGGCGTTCTCGCTGCTGTCGCCCTGATCTGGGGCGGAAGCAAGCTTTACCACTCCTTCTTCTATGTCGAGACCGACAACGCTCAGATTGTCGGAGACATCTACCCGGTCATTTCCCGGATTCCGGGAACAGTCAGTACGGTAGTGGTAAGCACCAATCAAAGAGTAAACAAGGGAGACACCCTTATCACGCTCGAAATTCCCGATTACAAGATCAAGCGTGACATCGCTGAAGCCGCCCTGCAGAATGCCCGCGCATCCGTGCTTGCCGCCGAAGCAAACGCACGTGCAGCCTCAGCAACAAGCCGCAAACAGCAGGCCGACCTGCGCCGAAACGAAAATCTCCGCCACCAGGACGTCATTTCACAGGCAGAGTTTGATGCTGTCCATGCCGGTGCTGAAGCATCGTCTGCACAACATGCAGCAGCGGCAGGCCAACAGAGCAGCGCGGCTGCACAGGTACGACTGAAGGAAGCTGAACTGCGCAATGCCGAGCTTCAGCTCTCCTACACCACCATCACCGCTCCGGCATCAGGCCATATCTCGAAAAAGAATGTTGAGCCTGGCCAGTACGTCTCTCCAGGGCAGCAGCTCATCGCGCTTGTCGGGAGCAATGAGTTCACGGTGAACGCTAATTTCAAGGAGACCCAGCTCGACAAAATAGCTCCCGGACTGCCGGTCGTTATCAAGGTGGACGCATACCCCGGCAAAGAGTTCAAGGGAAAGGTAGAGTCGCTCTCATCGGGTACCGGAGCACAATTCGCCCTGCTGCCCCCCGACAACGCCAGCGGCAACTTTGTGAAGGTCACCCAGCGTATTCCGGTAAAAATCATCTTTACCGAAAAGCCCGATAAAAACCACCCGCTATCCGCTGGCATGAACGTTGTGGTAGAGGTAAAGGTAAAATAAATTTATACATGGCTCGACCACAACAACAGAATGGCACTTCGGTAGCCGCAATGCTGCCGAATCCGGCTCAGACCTACGACACCGGACTTCGCAAACTCATCATCACCCTGACGGTTATCGTCTCGGCCATGCTTGAGCTTATCGACACCACCATTGTCAACGTCGCCATAACGCAAATCAGCGGAAACCTCGGGGCAAGCATTGAGGATGTCTCATGGGTGGTCACCAGCTATGCCATCGCCAACGTCATCGTCATTCCTCTCTCAGGTTTTCTCGGCAACCTGCTCGGGCGGCGGAACTACTACATCGGCTCCATCCTGCTCTTTACGCTTGCATCGCTTTTTTGCGGCATGGCTACCGATATCTGGGCGCTGGTCTTCTTCCGCTTCATTCAGGGACTCGGCGGCGGTGCGCTTCTGCCAACATCCCAGGCCATCCTCTACGAAACCTACCGTCCTGAAGAGCGCGGCAAGGCAACCGGAATCTTTTCAATGGGGCTTGTGCTCGGCCCCACCATTGGCCCGCTGCTTGGAGGTTATCTGGTAGATTACTTCTCGTGGGAGTGGTGCTTTTTTGTCAACATCCCGGTCGGACTTCTTGCCGCATGGTCATCCTACACCTTTCTCAAGGAGCCAAAGGTACGCCATGCCGTCTCAAAAATCGACTGGACGGGTATCGGGCTTCTCGCCGTCGGCATCGGCTCGCTTCAGTTCATTCTTGAACGGGGACAATCGAAAGACTGGTTTGATACGCCCTATATCACCTTCTTCACCTTCATTGCCGTGGCTGCCCTCCTTGGATTTGTTTTGTGGGAGCTGCACACCAAAGAGCCCGCAGTCGATCTCCGCGTCCTGGCCCGGAGCAAGAATCTCGCCATTGCAGCAGTCCTCACCTTTATTGTCGGTTACGGTCTCTATGGCTCCCTCTTTGTCTTTCCTGTCTTTGTACAGCGACTGCTCGGCTTTACCGCCGTACTGACCGGAACGGTACTTTTTCCAAGCGCCATGGTAACCGGTATCATTTCACTCCCGCTCGGCATAGCTATGCAACGGGGTGTTTCACCAAAAAAGCTGATGGCCTTTGGCATGGTTGCCTTTATTTTTTTCTGCTTTGAACTCAGCCAGCAAACCATGCAGTCCGGCTCATCCAACTTCTTCTGGGTACTGCTTGTACGCGGTGTGGCGCTCGGCTTCATCTTCATTCCCGTCACCATGCTCGCCGTATCAGGGCTGCATGGCCGCGATATTGGCCAGGCGACAGGGCTCAATAACATGGTGCGCCAGCTCGGCGGCTCATTCGGTATTGCACTCACCAATACCTACATTACCAACCGCATGGCGACACACCGGGTGGAACTGCTCAGCCATCTTTCCCCCTATGACCCGGCAGCCGCAGAAAGGATCAACGTACTGCAACAAGCCGCCACGCTGAGAGGCGGGCTATCACCAGCCGGAGCTGAAATTGCAGCACTCAAAGCGCTTGAAGGAACCCTCACCGCCCAGAGCTACCACCTTGCCTACATGGACGCCTTCATGCTGATAGCATTCCTCTTTACAATATGCCTGCCTCTGCTGCTGCTGATCAGAATACAGCAGAAGGAGCCTGTCGATCTTTCGTCGGCACATTAACAGTCGTATAAGTCGCCAAAAGCGCCCCTGCAAGGGGTGTTTTGGTTCACTCCCCAACAGCCGTTTCTCCGGTTCTGTATAACCACTGGTAGTGGCCGCCTGATTACATCCCGCTTTATTGTAACAGGAGATTGTTAAAAGCAGGCGCTTTACGGAGTATTTATCGGATATTTATTGCCGTATTTTTTTGAAGGCCCGATATTATTTTGCTATACTTTCAGTAAGCTGTTGTTATTAAAGGGTAAGCGATGGAAACACAAAAACCGGCGAAGAGGGACGGCATCATATCGATGAGTCTTTGATTCAAAGGGCTGTGAAAGATGCGGCTTTTAATGCACAATTGACAAAACGAGCTACTTGCCATACCTTCCGCCACTCCTTTACTACTCATTTGCTGGAGGGTTGGTATGATATTTGAACCGTACAGGAACTACTTGGACCTAATGATGTACGAACAACGATGATTCACACCCATGTTTTAAATCGAGGGCCATCCGGAGTTCGCAGCCCTGTTGACGGCTTGTAGTCAACGGTGTTATGCCGATCCATATAAGACGCTGAAATAAAAAGCAACAATAGACCTAAGTGATTTATAAAAAATCGATTGGCAATATTATTAGTAGTTTGAAAATGACCTCTTATATGGGTTGTAACTCAATAATTCGCGTTATAGGCGGATCAATCTAATTATTGTTAGACCTGATACCTCCGTCACGTAAGCCCAAGAAATAGGAATAAAAATGGATATCGACATACTTATTAAAGGGTTAAGTGAAGCTGCCAAAAGCCCACTTTCGTTCGTCGCATATGTAGTGATTTCTATTGCATGGGCGGCGATTACCTGGAAGGAGGCGCGAATAAAAAATATCACCAAGGCTCTGTCTCTCTTGCCAGAAGAAAAGCGACTTAAGGCTTTGGAACTTGAATACAAGTTAATTCCGAAGGCAGGATTAAGTTCACGAGAATTTCTCGATCACGAACGTAAAAAATATTATCTCTTTGCATTTGCAATATCGGTTATTGCCATATTGATTGTAGCGACACTTGGAATATACCGGTCTATTGAGCTAGATAAGCAGAAGGTTGTAGGTGAAACAATGAACATCGCCTACCAAACTTTCATCAGAGGAACAACAACAGCCGATGACAATCGCTTTGCAACAGCAATAGGCAAGATTGAAGAATCAGTCAAAATATCGCCTTCCTACTCAGGTTACGTGAATTTGGCTGATATATATGAGGAGGTTGGCGAAGTCGATAAAGCTATATGGGCTAGTCAACAAGCAGCTTTACTCGATCCAACTAATCCAAGCCCAGAAAATATGATCGGGTCGTTACTCAAGGACAAGGGCCAATTGGACGCAGCAGAGCAACATCTTTTGCGGGCAATGTCATTGTTTGATGCCAAAAAAATAAAAGATGACGAATTTAGGGTGACCATCCTCGTAAACACCGGCAACGTCTACTACGAGAGAGCTGAAGCAGCTAATCTGCCTAGCCAAAAGATGAAATATGCAGAAATAGCGATCACAAAATATTATGAACCCTCCTTGGCCTTGAGGGGAGGCTTGCAAAATATGAGTATTCCGGGGAAAGTGTACCAGTGATTCCGGGCGAAAGTGTACCACCTATTCCGTGGCAAAGTGTGCCACTTATTTCAGGCCAGATTTGTTGTTAGAACTTAACCTATTTTTTCCAGTTTCTTCCTTCTTAATGAGTCACCTTTCAGCTCAAGCCGGTGAGCATTTCCGACCAACCGATCCATGATTCCGTCGGCAATTGTAGGCTCCCCAATTACGTCATGCCACTGGGCGACCGGAAGCTGAGAAGCGATCATTATTGATTGTTTTTCATACCGATCTTCAAGGATCTGCAGCAATGCAATACGTGTTGTTGCATCGAGGGGTTGCAGGCCAAAATCATCAAGAATAATCAGATGGGTTCGTTCAATTTGGTTAAGTACCCTGACGAAGGTTCCATCAAGTTTTGTCTGGGAAATCCGTTCAAGAAATCGGTTCATGCCAAAGTACAGGGTGCGATAGCCGAGTGAACAGGCCTGTCGTCCCAATGCACAGGCAAGGTAGCTCTTGCCGCATCCTGTGGCCCCGGTAATCAGGATATTTTCCCCTCGTCTGATAAAACCGCAGTCAGACAGGCTGAGGAGTTGATCCCTGCTCAGGTTTCGGGCGGCGTTGCAGTGCACTTGTTCGAGTATGGCCGGATAACGGATTTTGCTTTGCTGCAGGTATCGTTTAGTGCTCTGTTCTTTTCGAAAAAGCTGCTCGGCATCAACCAGCTTGCCGAGCAGCGTGTCCGCTGCCGGTTGTTCGTGAACTGGAAGCATGATCGCTGCTTCATAGGCATTTGCCATACCGTAAAGGCTCATGGAGCGAAGCTGGTCAAGAGTAAGCTGTGTGTTCATGGTCATAGTGGTGGATGAGGTTAATTGTAGACTTCTTTGCCGCGAATATTGTCATGAAACGGTAGCATGGGCGCATGGTATACTGCTGCTACCGCAGCCTTGTCCCGGTTGTTTTCGAGAATATTATGGACCAGTCGGTAGCTGACGCTGGGAACTTGCAAAGCAATACCACAAGCGGCTTCGAGCCTGCTGGTTCCATACTTTTTTTGAAGCCGGATGATGCCAAGGCAGGCATCAAAGCTTTGCTGGACAAAGGCTTTTGAACTCAATATCCGAAGGACGGCTTCTTCTGTACAAGGCCCGACAGCCGCCGCTTTGCTGGTAAAGTCTTCCTCAGTCCACCCTTGTTGCTGACGGTACCGGCGATGGGATTCCGGCATATGTTCCTCAACAGTTCTGTAGACTCCCCGCCGGCCTACAATACGCTGATGCAGGGCGATGCGCTGAAAATCAAGAAAGACCTCAACAACCGCTTCATCGTAGATCAGCTTGACAATCTTGCCGATATGTACATGAGGAACACTGTACTGGCAACGATCTTCGCCCAAAATGACATGGTAATTTTTCTTGACGGTGGCGGTCGTTTCACGCTTGTAGGTAAAATCGGTCAGCGGCAGTGGCTGTAATAGCCCTTGCTCAAGCTCTATAAACCGCTGTCTGCGACTCTTGCCATAATCGGTCATCAGCCGGTCATTGGCATTATCCAGCAACTGCAAAACCCGATACTTCAAGGCGTTGAGACTGGTAAATTCCTCATTGCGCAACCGTGCATAAATCTGGCTGTAAGCATGGTGCACTGAGCCTTCAACCGATGGTTTATCCTTCGGCCTGACGATCCTGGTCGCCTGCATATTGGTCTGGTAGTGCAAGGCCCACTGCTCCATAAGCTCATTGAAAATTGGCTCATAGCGTGATGCTTTCGTTACCACCTGCTTCATATTGTCGCTCAGGATGTTTTTTGGAACACCGCCAAGATAGGCAAGCGCCCGATTGAGTGCAGGGATCAGATGCTCCTGCCGGGCTGAGGAAAGCGGTTCAACGTAAAAAAAGCTGCTGCAAGGCAGGGTGCAGACCAGAACGGGACATGCGATACGCTCTCTGGTAAGCGGTTCGATAATCCAGAGTGGATCACCGGCAAAGTCAATCTGGAGCCGATACCCTGGCTGGTGCTGTTGCGGCATGGTGACATCATGCTGATGCATGTATTGCTCAACGTGATAGCAAAACTGGGAATACTGATACCCGGTAGGGCGATCCTGCAGATACTCTTCCCATAGCACTTGCTTGGTGAGATGGGAGTGCTTCTTGCCAAGTTCTTCAGAAAGGCTTTGAAGCTGGGGATAGAGATCCGCATACCGCTCGTCAGTGGTCTTGTTGGAACGCGGTGGATGAACCAGAAGCGACAGGTCGTAATCAGAGAGCGCAAACAGCTCTGAAAACGCTTTTCCGCTACTCTTGAACCGATGCAGATAGTTTTTGATGGTGACGCGGTGAATACCCGTACTGCGATGGATTTCCCGTTGGGAAGACTCCTCCATAAAGAGTTTAAGAATACGTCGAACTTGTAACATAGTCAAGGCTTTGTTTGCCATTGTATACCTCCAGTTTATGAGACCGAAGGTACTGTTTATGATGTTACAAATCCGGCCTGATGGGGTGGCACACTTTGCTCCGGTACGGGTGGTACATATTGTTCCGGAATCATTGGTACACTATGCTCCGGTAGAGGTGGTACACTATACTCCGGTGTGCTCA
>CAJAJL010000052.1 GCA_903940125.1 uncultured Chlorobiaceae bacterium
ACTCGATCTGACGCTGATCCATGGCCCGCGATAATCAGAAGAGCGGTACCATGAGCCGTTCTGGTTCAGGTAGTACAAATTGCCGTAGTAGACAATGTCATAAGGGCTTCCTACGGATACTGAAAAGCCGAGATTTCTGAGCTCTACAAAATCAGGGCGCCTGTCAATAACAAACGACGGCCGGCTTCCGATTCTCACATTCAATGCAGCCTTTGCATCGGTGGTGGGACTGCCGAGCAGCATTCCTGTGATTCCCGCAGCAATCCAAATAGTTTTTTTCATCATTACATTCTCCTGTTACTGTGTTTATAAGTCAATATCTCATTAATCCGTAAGCAGTTGGGAAACAGAGAGCACTGCCGGAGACTCTTTTTTACATATGTTAAATCCGTCGTCCTTGAATAACGCGAATCAGAATAACCACAATTGCGATAACCAGAAGTCCATGAATAAGCCCCCCCATTGTGTACGAGGTGACAAGGCCTAAAAGCCAGAGGACAAGCAGAATAACCACGATAGTTTCAAGCATTTCTCTCTCCTTTTGATTACGAATTCATGATGTGGAATTCAATAGACAAACTTCCATCAAATCCTCCTTTTATATATCTATAATATATATAAATAATTCATAGTAGTGCTACTGTTCACAAAATAAATGCTTTATTAGTGATTTTTGTTTACAGTTTATATAATAAAAATATATTTGTTTAGTTGTGGTAACAGCAATTACACTGCTTTATACGTCCTGTTTTGTGTTGGAAAATAAAATAGTTGCAGAGCCGAAAGATTTCTTGAAAGGATATTCGATGGTTCGGCGTAGTAGTAGATAGGAGGAAGGATAATCCTGCTTCCAATCAACTAAACAACTAAAAGTCGATACTTATGAAAAAGAACCTGATCGCAGGGATGATTGTTTCTCTTGCAATGACCGGAATTTTTGGTGGTATTTCTTTCGCCGCTGACAAACCTGCAGAACATAAAACTGAAGCCAGAGCAGAAAAAAGAGCCGAGATTAAATCTGAAATCAAAGCTGAAGCAAAAGCTGACAGGCAGGAACACAAAAGAGCAATCAAAAGAGCTAAGAGAGCCAGAAAAGAACACAGAAGAGCACATAGAAGAGCTCACCACGTAAGAGCTGAAGCAAGAGAGAGAGCGTCGAAGTAAGCTTTTAACTTCAGAATACAGTGATTGATGGATGACATAAAAAGCCTCTTCGCAAGAAGGGGCTTTTTATATATGTGATTAAAACTGATCAGTTACTGCAGTGTACTGTTCAAATGCCAGTTATAGGGAAGGTAGCGGATGCGCAAGGAGGTAAGATTTTTTTCAATCCATTCTTTATTATCTTTCGTTAGATAGGGTAGCAGAGAATGCACTGTTTCGCGTTTGCTGCTTCCAAAATCTTCCTGGTACCAATCAAAGATAGAGGATATCCAGAGTGTAGTGCTTTGGCGGTCTATCTCGATTCCTTTCCGGTTGATAAAGCTTCTCGCTGCAGTATCAAGCTGTCGGTCAATGATAGCTGCATCGTAGAATTCAACTGGAGGGCAGGATGAGGCTGCGCAAACCAGTGCAAAATGGATACGGAAGTCGAATGAGCTGACGATGAAATGCCTGCGTTGATCGGAGTTGGAAAAAGGTTTGAAAGGGAAGAGTGGATGTGGGCGGTTTCGCCGGAGAATACCATGTTCAATGTCATCGGGAGTAAAAAAGAAGCCGCCGATATTGTAACCTATCCTGCCGAAAAAATTGATGATGTCAAGTACCGAACCGCGAATGTCGAACTCAATAACGCCGTGAATGATAAGAATATTATAGATGTTTATCCAGAAAGCTTTTTTCTCATCATCAGTTTGAAGTGTTTCAGGATTGAAGTTGTTCAGCGACTCCGCAAGCTTAAGGTATTTACTGAACCCTTCAGATTGTTTCATTGCCTCGTAATTGACCAATCCGGTCTCTATATTGAAAAATCCTCCCTGCAGAAGGCTCAGTGTTTTCTTTAAATCGGCGCCGATTGTTTTTGTTGTTGCCGGGTGGATGTTCTGGCTTTTATTCAGCGTTGTCTGGAACGGGATAAGATTTCGCAGCCAAGCAGTGAACGATGGCTCCTTTTCTGTTTTGGACGATAGGCTGTGTGCCCCTATAATGGCTGAAACCGCATTGATATAGCCGATATGACTGAAAGCCTGTGGAAAATTTCCCAGCATCTCGCAGGTCGCGCTGTTATACTCTTCGGAAAAGAGCCCGAGATGATTCGATGCGGTGAGCGTCTTTGTAAGGAGATCAAGGGCCTCATCAGTTTTTCCGGAAAGTGCCAGGCACTCCACCAGCCAGAAATTACAAAGCACAAATCCCCCCTCCTCTCCCTGAAGTCCATCATCAGACCTGTAGCGAAGAAGAAATCCACGATCCATCAACTGTTTTTTGCATGCATCTATTGTACCCTGCATCCTTGCATCGTCTACAGGAAGAAATCCGTTAAGTGGCAGCAGCAGAAGGCTTGCATCAAGCTCGCTTGACCCGTATTTCTGGACAAAACTGTTAAGTTTATGATCAAAACCTTTGACAAGGATATCCTCTTTAATCCGGTTGCGTTCCTTCATCCAGATATCAAGAGGAGCGTCAAAGCCGTAACGGCGTGCAATGGTGATTCCTCTGTCCAAAGCAACCCAGCACATGACTTTTGAGTAAACAAAATGATGCGGTCCGTTGCGCACCTCCCAGATGCCGTCATCGGGTTTTTGCCAGTTCTTCATAGCGAGACCGCAAATCTCCCTGAAAAAAGGCCAGAGCTCCTCATCAATTTTTCCCGCGTAATTCGACAGTCTAAGGGCAGAGTCCATGACTTCACCATAGACGTCCCACTGGTTCTGCTGGTGCGCATCATTGCCTGTTCTGATCGGACGTGAATTGAGATATCCTTTCAGATGATGGAGTTCCACCTCTTTGAGCCTATCGTTACCCTGCAGGGTATACATGATCTGGAGGTTACGGCTTCCGTATTTGCGGTAAGTGGCATTAAGCCAGCGCATGTAGGCATCAGCTTCAATGACGTGGCCGAGCGCAAAGAGAGCTTTCAGGGTAAAAGCAGCATCTCTCAGCCAGCTGAAACGGTAATCCCAGTTTCTTTCACCGCCCAAAGTTTCCGGGAGGGATGTCGTTGGTGCAGCAGCAATCGCACCGGTCGGCTGAAAGGTGAGAAGTTTCAACAACAGAAGAGAGCGGTTGATCATCGAAGTGAACTCTCCGAGGAATGCGCATCGCTCACCGACGCAGTGATGAACCCACTCATGCCAGAACGTTCTGTTTTCTTCATACGTACAAGGCAAATGATCAGCAGTTTCCAGGCATCCGTACATAAAATCAATATGTGCTTCCTCAAGAGCCTCGAGTGTTAAGGCGAGCGTGAGTTGACCATTCTCACTACTGAGCGTTTTCATTGTCCGGCAGTCAACAGCAAGCGTCAGAATTTCCTGGTTGTATCTGATGATAAACCGATTTCCTGTTTCTTCTGTCAGAGAGGGAACAACCCTTGCATAATCAGGTCTTGGTATCAGTGTCAGAGTAAAAGGCATACTGCCCCGTATGACCTTTAGGCAGCGATGGATGTAATGTTTTTGCTTCCTGCCTGTTCGTGAGTTTTCCACAGGCATGAAATCATAAAGCACTGCTTCGGCGTGTTCTGTTGTGAATCTGCAGGAAAGAATGTTGGTGTTAGTGATATATTCCTGGTCGGAAGTGAACGGGACCGATGGTTGCAGACTGAAAAAGCCCCCCTTTTCATCATCAAGCAGCGCAGCAAAGATAGTCGGAGAGTCAAGCCAGGGAAGGGAGCAGTAATCGATAGAACCATCTTTCGAAACAAGTGCAGCTGAATGGAGATTCCCGATAAGTCCGTAATCGGCAATGCGTCTGTACATTTCGGAATTCCTGTTTTGTCAAGTTCCCGTCATTGTTCCTCTCTAAGCTTCAAAAGAGGCTTACGAGAGATTTCTTGGAACCTGTGATGAGTGATGGTGAAGAATTGGTTTCGGCAATGAGATATCCACCATAAATGAAAATCGTGAAGGAAATGAGAGAAGTACCTGGTCAACCTCAAATTCAAAGGAATAAATTCCACTCAGTGTATGTACGGTATCGCTCAGCGACTGTTTTCTGAGGGCTTTGTTGTGCAGCCGCACTCCGAGACCATCTCTTGAAGCAAGCTGACTGAAGTAATGTCTGACACCTTCCGGAGCTGTGACGGTATGGGGCGAAAATGTAGGGACAAGCACAGCCGATTCATGATAAAGTTCCGCTATGTCATCAGGCTTACCGCTGCAGACACGTGAAACCCACTGAAACAGAACCTCTTCAGCATTTTTGAAATACATCATTGTACGCAGTTTTTATTTTTCTGAGAGTTGTCTGACAGCATAATAAATAATGCTGGTTCAGCTCATACGGCCCGCAAATGTAAGCATTTTTTGTGATGGAGAAGGAACAAAAAATAAGCCTCCAGTTACTCTCATTTTTCGAGATCGCTGTTCAATTCTTTCCAGAGGTTACGGTAGGCTTTAGCCGCAGGGGAGTTTGGCAGGACGGCGTTGAGCGGCGCCCGATAGATACCCATTTTTTCAACCTCAGAATTGTAGGGGATAGTCTGTGAGAGAAACCTCGGTGAATTGCGGAATTCACTGATGATATCCCGATGCAATTTTTTTCTTTTTTCGACCATGGTAAAAAATGCCCGGATTTTAGAGCTGTCAAGGTTATTTTCATCAAAAAAATTTATGAGCTGAACGTAGGTACGCATTGAAAGCGTCGTAGGAATCATCGGCACCAGGATAATATCGGCAGCGGCAAACACGCATTCAGAGAGCAGGGTAAGGTTAGGTGGGCAGTCGAAAAAAACAAACCGGTAATCTTCGCTTAGCTCTTCGAGGTTTTTCTTGAGTTTTTTTCTTGGTTTTTTTTCTTCAGAAAGCTCGATATCAAGGTTCCTGTACGAAAAGTCAGAGGGAAGCAGGTCAAGGTATTCATAATCGGTTCCCTTGATATTGTTATAGATTTTTTTATTTCCTTTAAGAAATTTATCACTGTTGAACTTTTTTGAGGCTGTAATTCTGAAATAGAATGAACTTGCTCCCTGTGGATCAAGATCGCAGATCAGGGTTTGCTGGGAGAGCAGTGCTGAGAGATAAGAGAGATTCACTGCGGCGGCTGTTTTGCCTACCCCTCCTTTGATACTGTAGAGCGCTATCGTTTTCATGATGACGAAGAGTCTGATAAAAGATTGTCAAATTTCTGTGCAGTATCATCATTATCAAACTTCCTGAAAGTTTTGTGAAATTTATGACGTGCTTCTTCCTGTTTATGGAACAGAGTTGTCATCAGGCCGCCCATTGATGCGGAATATAACAGCTCTTCTTTATGCACACTCTTTGAAGCAAGGTGGTCGTGAAGAAACAGAAGCTGAACAGCAAAATCGATAAAGTCACCGAGATTTTCCTGCAGTTCCTTCATCTGCCTGATAACAGGAGCAATGGTTTTATGAGGAAAAATGGATGAAAAAAATTCCAGCAGATATCTGAGTTTCTTGCAGTCGATAC
>CAJAJL010000053.1 GCA_903940125.1 uncultured Chlorobiaceae bacterium
CAAACGTCTCAAGCGTTCATCCAAGGCCCACTCGAGCTTCTTAAATCTGGTGCGGATGCGTTCAATGTCGTCATTAATAATATCCATGACGACAATATACTGCTTTTTTCTATTTTGTTATAGTTATTCTCTAACGAGCACATAACCATAACCATAACCATAACCATTCCCACCAAAGCCATGAGATTTTGAATTTTGTGAGCTGATAAGGGCAATACCAAGAATTTTTGGTTTTAAAAAAAAGTCATAAACAATTTTTTTGATTGGTTTTTGGCAGCTGAAGTTCATCTGTGCCACAATCAGAATACCGTCGACCGAGTTAGCGAGCTGCGCAGCATCACTTAAAAAAAGTGGAGGACTATCAATTATAACCTTGTCAAATTTGCTTTCAAGCTCTTTAATGAGTTCTTGCATTTTTGGTGATGATAGCAGTTCGTTAGGGTTTGATATTTCTTTTCCACAACTCATTAAAAAAAGGTTATTGATATTGGTCGGCTTTATAAATTTATCGTCCACAGTCTGTTGTTCGCTTGAAAGATAATCAGTAAGCCCGGACTCAAATGCAGTATTAAATATTTTATGCTGGGTTGGCATACGGAGGTCGCAGTCGATAATGATCGTTTTCTTATCGTTGATGGCAAGTGCAATTGCAAGATTAGAGCAAACAGTTGATTTACCTTCACTGCTCGATGTTCCGGAAACAATAATTGATGTAAGCGGACTATCTATAAAACAATAATTGAGAGAGTTTCGAAGTGCACGGAAAGATTCAGCAAACCAGGACGATAGGCGATCCGTCATTATGGGGGTTAGGTTTGTTGAAATTACCGTCTGCTCAGGGGTCTCATTTTTGCTTTTACTATCTATTTTAAGATTTTTATTGGAAAGAAAAGGTATATGTGAAAGTATAGGTAAACCATTACGCTTAAAAAACTCTTCATCTTTGATGGTATCATCATCTATCTCTAATACAAAGGAATAAGCAAAAGCGATTAATCCTCCTAACACAAAACCTATGAACAGATTTCTTATAGGACTTTCATTTTCTGATTGAAATGGACGGAATGCATCTCCTATCATTGTGACGCTGCCGACTTCGGAGCCAAGCATTATACGGCTTTCATCAAGCTTTTCTTTAAGGTAGATGTAGGTTTTACCGACCACATCGCGGTCGCGTTGAAGTTTGGCATACTCCTGTTGTTTTTGGGGAAGCTGATTGACTTGTGCTTCATAGTATTGCTTGAGGTGTTCAAGCTCCTTGGCACTGAAATCAAGAAGGTTGAGCTTGCGTTCAGTCTGAAGTTTTTCTGCAATAAGATCGAAACTGTATTTTTGGGCGCGGCCTGCATAATTGATTTCACCTGCTATTTTGCTTCGACTCAGAAGTTCATAGCGGGCTTTTACTTGGTCAACCTGCTGCTTCTTTGCTTTTGTTTCAGGGCTGTTGATACCTTTATCACGAATCAAATCGACATATTCAGTTTCGTTTTTTTTGATCTCTTCGAGTATAGTACTGAGTTTTGCTTTGACGCTTTGTCCGATACGGTTGCTGAGAGCTTTATCGGCTTCGGTAAGTTTGTTTTGCAGAAAATTAAGGCTGTTTTCGGTAATACGGTACTCAACCTTAGTGTCATTAAGTTTTGAATCTGTTTCGATAAGTTTACTGAGAAGCTGCTGTACATTACCGGATACCTCATAAATTTTGTTCTGCTCCATATATTTCGAGAGTGCTTTATCTGCTTCGCCGACACTTTGCGACTGACCTGTGAGCATTTCAGAAATAAATGTATTGGACTGTTTGTACTTTTCTGATTTTCGCTCAATATCGGACTCTCTGTATACCTCGCAGAGCGTGTTTGTAAGGTATACAGCTTCGTCCTTTAAAGGGCTTAATACCGAAACTTTAAGAAGGCTGGTCTCTCGAACAGGCAAAACACGTATCCTCCTGCTAAGCTTATAAGCAAAAAGCCTTAAAAATTCATCATTATTTTCTGCATTGTTAAGGTTATATCTGGAAACGTTATTGGAATTGATAAAAGGTATAAGCAATGATATCAGTCGATTGGAAACTGATATGCTTTTATTATTACCAAAAAATTCCAAGGAATCTTTGTTACCACCCTGGAGCAATTTTTTAACTACCATCTTTGATATGGGTATGGAACGAAGAAGCTCAATGTCTTTTATTGTGCTTTTACTATCAGAACTGCCATTTGAACCGAGAAGACTTTCAGCCAGGTTTGGAGGAGTGTTGATCATAACAATCGACTCAGCAAAATATTCAGGGGGTTCGATCTTGTGAATAAAAAATGCAATAGAGACTGAGAGTATCATAATCAAAATAATACCGTATTTTCGACGGTTTATGATTTTAAGTATATCTTCAAGCCTCAATTCCTGCTCTGAGATCTGCCTGTCATCAAATTGGTCTGAGTTCGATGGGTTATAGGGTGTTGTCATTTTTTTTATCATAGCGCTGAGTATTTCACCAATGTTTGATATAGTACATAGTATTTATGCTGCCAGACACCAGTGACACTATCTGGGAAACCAATGCTAAAGACAGTCCCTTTTTTTCAGGGATGACGACAGTGTCGTTTGGCTTTAACATGACAAATGTTGAACGATCACCTTTCTCAAAAAAAGGCCTGAGATCAACCTTGTAAGCCTGTTTTCCGTTGCTTTCGGGCTCTTTGCGGATAACCATCACCTTTTGTGGATTGCCTTCTTCCCTCATTCCGCCCGCTATGGTTATGAGTGTGGATAAGTCGGCATTTTCTGGAACAATGATCTGGCCTGGACGATTGACCATACCAAGGACGTTGACGATCATAAGGATGTTGCCGAAATCGTCCGCAAAATATGAGTCCTGTACCATTGGGTAATTTGGGCCGTAAACTCCTTTGAAGCCTGACGCTTGTTCAGGATGATCAGCAGATGTGCTTGATTCTGCGTGAACAATGGAACCGAAGCAGCTAAGCATCACGAACTGAAAAGCAGCAATGAGAAGAGTAATGTTTTTAAGGATACGCATAGGTAAGTTTTTTTAAGTAATACGCATAGGTAAGTTGTGTATTATTGAGTAATTGTGTAAAAACATCATGAAATAAGAGGGGTACTGTACAAAACAAACACTAAAACAAATTTCCTGAAGTCAAAAATAGAACATTATTTTATCAGAAACTAAAATAGAAAAAGAAACCCTCAATTGCTTACATCAAACAGTTAATGACTCTGAAATCGGACGCTACATGCTTGCTATTCAGACGGCATTTATTCAACACACATCTGCTTTCATTCACAACTCAATCTGAGAAATTGAATTGTATGCCATGCCTGTGAATGTTAATAGAATATGCAAGTATTTTATTTGCACTATTTGCGATCATTTACAGTAAAGAATGATAAATTAGTCTGAGTTTGAACATAACAGATTTTATTTTATCTGATTACATTATCGACTAACTCTGCTTACAAACAGAATAACTTAAGAACCTGTCACAAATATTTATCGGTTATGGATTTGATAGCATTTTTTCATAAGCTTGCTGTCGTTTATCATCTGAATAATGGAGGTCATGGGGTGTTTATTGGGGGGTGTGCGGATATTTCTTGTGTGTATTAACTTATAATATCGGTACTGCCACTATTTTTATCCCATTGAGATTCAAGGTATCAATGCGTGCGTAGTAACTAGTAAGTTGTCCGTTTTTTAATGCGTTGAATTGGAATAATTTCTTAAAAGCTTCGCTGCTTTCAGTCACAGAAAAACCTGTAAACCGAAACTTATATTAGTGTTATATAATATAATACATATTATTCATAAGAAAAAATCCCGTCGTGAAATATGTGATGAAAATGGTACGGAAAGGGTTTTCGGCTAATATCGCAAAGTCCTTAACTCATAGAAAAATTCCGTGATTACATGCCTAAACGATTACTGAGTCTTCAGGTCCATGACATAAAAGATAAGAAGTAAGATGCCCCGATAAGGTGCAAGGATGTGAATAAAGAAATTCATAATCCTTGCACTGGTGGGTAAAGATCATGCTGTCATATACTCGAATGATCTCTCAACTCTTCATTGCAGGTTAATTACGTGCCGATTTTGGCGGCAGGTATTCTGTTTCAGGTGCTGCAGGTGGTGCAGCAACAGGTGGTGGTGCTGGTGCAGCAGCTGGCTGTGCAACTGCGACATCTTTAGGTTTTTCGATATATACTGGCTCGCCTGGTTTGAGTGGTGCTGGCGGCGTTGCTGGTGCTGCAGGTGGTGCCGGTGCTGCTGGTGCTGCTACTGGCGCAGGCACAAATGCTGTCGACACCAGTACAGGAACATCAATCCAGGATGGAATAACTGGGGAAACAATGCTCTGTACAGCACTGTCAGAATTATTCTGCCCGAACAGTGGTGTTGAAAATGATAAGGCGGCAAAGCTTAATATCGATGCCCGAACGGCTATGGTATTAAAAGTAGTGCTCATGTTTATACAGTTTTATAACGTTATACCGGTTCCGACACCTACAACGAATCGCACACCATCTCCAGAGTATCCTGTCAGATCAACAGCTCCTGCCGTTACCACTATCGGAAAAGAATCACTTGCTAGGTATTTGGGGACGTTGTTGACTATGTGTACTTGCCCCCTAATTTTTCCAAATACTATGCTTTACTGGTGCTGAGTTTATTAATGGAACGCATCTGTATTGAAAACAGCTTCCAGAGTCGAAGCAGTAAGAACAGCCTCACCCCACGCGTCTAAAGTCTGTTCAGATGCGCAGCTTAACTTCTCTGTTGCCCATGCTGGTAAGGCTCCAAAACGACGTTCCAATAATCTTTTCAGTAACTTGGATTCACCTTCCAGACGACCCTCTACACGACCTTCTACAATACCAGCTTCTCTGCCTTCTCTCAGTCCAAGTCCATAGTTGGACTCTACAAGACTGGCCTGATACCGAAGATCATCCTGGTAACGAACGTAGGCTAACTGTTCTGTTTCAGACATGCTGATATCCATTCGTCGAGCGATGTTTTTGCTACGCTGTTAAAGTTGTTGAGTCGGATCAGATAGTATTCGGGATAAATATGGTTTATCTGGATCTTGCCGTACTG
>CAJAJL010000054.1 GCA_903940125.1 uncultured Chlorobiaceae bacterium
CAGATCGAGTCAGCTTCCATCGAAAATAAGAAGACATCGTCTGGAAGATATCAGAAGGTACCGGGATACGGAGTACCGCAACAACGAAGGCAGAAGAAGAGTGGATCAGCAGCGCACCGATGAAGACAACAGGAGAAACCTCGATCAGCAGCGCAGTGACGAAAATAACAAGAGAAACCTCGATCAGCAGCGCAGTGACGAGAATAACAAGAGAAACCTCGATCAGCGGCGCAGTGACGAAAACAACAAGAGGAAACTGGACCAGCAGCGCACCGATGATAACAACAAGAGACTCCTGGATCAGCAGCGCAGTGATGAAAACCGTAACAGATAAGATTCTTTCCAATTAATCATTAAATGAGATTTGTTATGAGTTTAAAAGATGCCTACAAAAAGAAAGCGGAAGCCGAACTGGAGTTGGCTCAGGCCCGGTTAGCTGAATTCAAAGCTAAAGTCAAGGGGATTAAAGCAGACACCAGTGTAACCTATGCCAAGCAGGTTGATCATCTTGAAAAAGCGGTTGATGATGCGAAGAAGTTGCTGAAAGAGCTGGGTGAAGCCAGCGAAGAGGTTTGGGAAAAACTTAAAGATGGTGTTGAAAATGCTTTACGTTCTCTTAGCGCAGCTATTAAGGATATCGCTGACAAGTTTAAAGATTGAAGCCGACTGAAAATGGCGTTCAAACGAGTTCGCAGCAAGAAACAAACCACGAATCCGTTTGTATGCATATATGAATAGGTTCATGATCTACGTAATCATATTCAAGGAGATTCTATGATCAAGGCAAAAAGAACACCGCTGGATTTAATGGATGATATTTACAGCCTTGCCCATTGGCTGACCGGTTCTGAAACAACAGCAACTGAACTGGTAAACAAAACCTATATGAATGTTGATAATGAAAGTTCTGAAACAGAGGTATTTACAACTTTCAGAACCTGTTATTTAGACAGTATTGATGAGGATGACGCAAACAGTCTCCCTGAAACGCCTTGTTTTTCAAAGGAAACTCCCGGGATGTCACTCTTTAAACAGGACGCAGATATAAGATTATCAGTCTTGCTGTCAGCGATTTCAGGACTCAAACACCGCGCCATATCCAGAATACTCGGCAAACCTCTGATGACCATAAGAGCATGGTTATCAGAGGGGCGTAAATCGCTGGTCCATGATGCCCGTTTCGAGTACCTTTTTTTGAATACCGGTTGTTACCGAAGGAGAGAAGTATCATGAAAAAACTACGCATTGCCCAGATTGCACCATTAGTGGAACGGGTGCCGCCAAAAAAATACGGAGGAACAGAACGCGTGGTCTACCATTTGACTGAGGGACTGGTCGAGAAGGGGCATGATGTCACCCTGTTTGCTTCGGGAGATTCTTTGACAACTGCACGGCTGGTTGCTCCGATAAGAGAAAGCCTACGCCTTGGAAAAAAGTCTCATACGCCAATAATGGTGAACATGATGATGTTAAGTCGGGTTTATGAGAAAATGGCCCATGAATTTGACATCATTCATTCGCATCTCGAGTACCAGACGTTGCCCTATGCCTATAAAGCACAGGTACCTACGGTTCTAACCATGCACGGCAGGCTTGATCTCGGCGACAGTGCTGCAATGCTGAGATCTTACCCTGATATGACCTATGTCTCCATCAGTGATTCACAGAGACGTCCTGTCGAGGAGATCAACTGGGTGAAAACCATTTATCACGGTTATCCCGAATCCTGCTTTGAATTTAACGATAAACCCGGTGATTATTTTCTCTATCTGGGGCGTTTTTCAGAAGAGAAAAAGCCTGAAGATGCAATCAGGCTGGCCAGGGCATGCAACGTACCTTTGAAAATTGCCGCAAAAATTGATCCGACCGATAAAGGCTATTTTGAAAAAAAAATAAGACCACTGCTTGATCATCCGCTTATTGACTATGTCGGTGAAGTTAATGACACCCGGAAGGTGGAGTTGCTGAAAAATGCTAAAGCCCTGCTCAATACTATAGACTGGCCGGAACCTTTCGGGCTGGTGATGATTGAGGCTCTTGCCTGTGGAACGCCTGTGATTGTTCGGGGATGCGGTTCAGCCCCCGAAGTGATTACCCATGGCAAGACAGGGTTTATCTGTAACACTCGTCTTGATTTTATCGAAGCTATTCGAAATGTGGACTTGTTATCGAGAAAAACCTGTCGCAAGGAGTTTGAAAAGCGTTTTTCCAGAGAGTGTATGGTCGATAATTATGAACAGCTTTATTACAATCTGCTGCCATCGCATCTGTTCAATAACTATACCGTATCCCGCCGCTACATGAGTGCGGTGTGACAACCCTTTCCGCTGATCCGGAGGAAGATATGTGATTCGATGATTAACTAATGACAGCTTCATTAGCAATGATCTGGATCAGCGGATTTTTTTTCATCTTTATACAGGAGAGCGTAATGAGTATATACCAGATAGCTGTGATTGCTGGAAGCCTGCGCAAGGAATCATTAAACCGCAAGTTTGCAACTGCCCTTGGCATGCTGGAACATCCGGAGTTATCATTCAAGCAGTTGCATATTGGTGACCTGCCGCTTTATAACCAGGATGATGATGACAACCAAGCCGAATCCGTCAAGCGATTTAAACATGAAATTATGTCGGCCCAAGGCCTTCTGTTTGTCACACCGGAATACAACCGCTCTATACCCGGTGTGCTCAAGAATGCTATCGACCATGGTTCGCGTCCACGTGGCCAGAATTCATGGGAAGGCAAGCCTGCTGGTATTGCAGGTGTTTCGACCGGGGTCATCGGCACCGCTTTGGCACAACAGCATTTGCGTAACATTCTTGCATGTCTTGATGTACCAACACTGGCTCAACCTGAAGCATTTATCCAGTTTAAGGACGGGTTGTTTGATGAAACCGGCAACATCGGCGAAAATAGCAAATCATTCCTCCAGAACTGGATGAACCTGTATGTCGCGTGGGTGAAAAAGTTTGCCGCATGCGCATGAAAATAAAAATGGTTTCAACGCTGCTCTTCTGAAACAGAGTCAGCCTTGAAACCACCCACACACACCATTCACAACGAAAGAACAAAACACACACAACACTATTCGGCATTATTTAACGACTCATTCAGAGGTTAATCTGCAACAAAGTGAGCCCTTCTGTTCTGAGCCCAGGCATCTTCGTTGTGACCTTCTGCAAATGGCTTCTCTTCACCATAGCTTACAGTCTTCAGTCGGGCAGGTTCAACACCAAGATTTACGATGTAATCTTTTGCACTGTTTGCACGACGCTCTCCAAGTGCCAGATTATACTCATTGGTACCTCTCTCGTCACAATGACCTTCAACAACAACTTTCCTTCCTCCACTTGCCTGTATCCAGTTGGCATTGGTTTTCAATTGTGCAACTGCATCCGAA
>CAJAJL010000055.1 GCA_903940125.1 uncultured Chlorobiaceae bacterium
TCCGAACGAAGCTCTGATTTATCAAAATCGAAAAACACATCACCGAGGCCCGGCAGAATGATTTCTGCATGCGGCGGCGGAGGAGCTACAACAACAGGCTGTTCATGACAGCAGGCACCCAGAAAGATCATTCCCGGAACAAACAATGTCCTTAATACCGATGACGGTTTAAGCAGTTTCATTTTTCACCTCGTTTTTAGTTTTTTTCATTCATGGAGCTGACCCCACGCCAACTTTATTATATAGTATAAATATATGATTATTTTTAAACAATGCGCATCAATAAGATGCACCGACATGATAACTCTTTATATTTAGGCTTTTCTTGTTTTATGTTATATATATTAAATGTAGACTTATGTGTAGGCTTTTTGGCTTTTATGAACAAAAACTGACAGGAAAAACAATGAAAAAAAATTTTGCACTACTTGCTGCAGCTTTGATTACAGGTCTATGGGCTGCTCCCGCCTCAGCCATGGAGCAATACGTCAGCGGAAATGTCGGAATGTCATGGGTTAATGACATCAAGGACGGAGCGGTCCGGTATTCATTAGATGACGGCACAACTGTGCTCGGAGCAATCGGTATACGCTGCCCCCAAAGAGATTGCCGTCTTGAAGCTGAAATTGGATATCAGACCACTGGCATGAATACAGTTACCAGCAGGTTTGGTCCTTCAGAGTATCGTGGCGATGTTCATGTATGGTCCCTGCTGGCAAACGGCTACTATAACATTTATGACGGAAAGGGATTTAAACCCTATCTTACCGCAGGCTTAGGCGCAGCCCGGGTTAAATTTGATAATCTCCGCTTTGCTGGTTACAGTAATGGCTACAGCGAACATGAAACCGCATTTGCTTATCAGGTTGGTGCTGGTGTTGCAGTTCCTATCAGCCCTGGTGTAAAGATTGATGCACGCTACCGCTATTTCTCCACGGCTGATTTCCGTATGGATGATGGATATGATACCCATTTCGCAAGCAATAGCCTTCTGCTTGGTCTAAGAATCTCACTGTAAGTTACCGTTCCTGCTGCCACTTTCAAGGGTGTTGAATAAACGTTAACATCCTTGAATTGTACTTCCCTTTTTTTCTATGGCCGCAAGTTATTTTATATGTGACTATTGATCAGGCGACAACGGCTACGTTTTTTACAGGCCAGCCCCTGAGTGCAAAAAATAATGCGAGCATTAAACAAAGTCCCGCACTCCACGATTCAGACACAAATGATAACATGAATATTAATAAATAGAGAGGAGGAGCATACCGATATTGATTGGTCAGTTGAATGGCTTCATCTTTTTTTTCCTCGGTTGCTATTGGAGAGAGCAGATTTTTTGAGGCATGCCGCCATAGGGCAAACAAGGCTATTGAAGTGGCAAGAAATGTTCCTGAATACAGGGTTGATGCCACCTTTGCCTCGGGATGGATCAGGTACTCTGACAGCAGTGCTGTCGGAAATGGTATAAACGAGACACAGAACAATAAGAGACCATTCCAATAAAACAAGGCATGACCATCCCTTCTGATCAACTTGAAAATCCAGTGGTGGTGTATCCAGATAACCAGTATGGTGATGAAACTGGTTGAGAAGGCTAAATAACTTGGCCAAAGTGCTGCAACGGATAGAGCCAGTCCTTTTACAGCAACTACTTCATGACGAGGAACCTTGATTTGTATGACAAGCAGTGTCATGGCGATGGCAAAAACACCATCACTGAATGATTCAAGACGGACGGTTTCGTTATCCCTGTGCATATGCTACCTGAGTTGATCTGCGAGATAGTTCTGGATTTCCATTTGGCTGATCTGTGTAATCTGTGCATCAAGCCAATCGAGGTGTCCCTCTTCATCTTTGAGGATTGACTCCAACAGCTCTCTGGTTCCGTTATCTCCGATCTCTCCTGAAAGCTTTATACTATTATTATATAAGGCAATAGCTTCAATTTCCGAATTCAGATCGTTTTTATGCTGTGCAGCAACTTCTGAGCCGATAACAATTTTTTTAAGCTTGCTGACAACCGGAATCCCATCGAGAAAAAGAATTCTGGCAATAAGCCTTTCAGCATGTTTCATTTCGTCGATGGCACGCTTTTCATCAGCTTTGTGCAGTTTATCGTATCCCCAATTGCTGCACATTTCAGAATGTACCATGTAGTGATTAATAGCTGTCAGCTCATCAGCCAGCAAGCTGTCAAGAGTTTCAATTATTTTCGGATTACCGTTCATCATGATCTCCCATACGTTATGGATGCTTTGTTATTGTGCTTTCACTTACATTCATGCTTATTATACATATATTTATATTATATACAATAAGTCAAATAAAATGGCATAAAACGCATAAAATAATGAAATATTATATATATTAGTATATAAGAGGTGATCGATAGGCGACAGTTGACCTTTTGATTGCTGATACCTGAACTGATAATCAAAAGGAGAGTAAAATGCTTGAAACTATTGCAGTGATCTTAGTTGTGCTTTGGCTTCTGGGTCTGGCAACATCGTACACAATGGGGGGGCTTATTCATGGTCTTCTGGTTATCGCGATCGTGGTTATCCTGATTCGTGTTATTCAAGGACAACGTATTTAACAGAAAAAAACATCTACCTGGCAGTGCGCGATATTTCCTTGACGCTCTGGGATTTTATCGGACATCAACTTACAACCATATAAAAAAAGGAGAGTAACGATGAAAAAATACATCTGGCTGGCCGCCGGAATTACAGGAATGCTTCTTGGAAGCCCTACAGCAGATGCTCATGTAGAATTATGCATGAGTTCGCCAGGACACAGGCCGACTTTTGTCATTGATATACGGCCTGATTTTATTGAACTTCCTGAGCAGGGCTTTTCAGTTTCAGTTGGAAGCCCTTATGATATTATCACCTATGACAACTGGTACTATATAAACCAGAACGGTTCCTGGTACCGTTCATCTGATTACCGAGGTCCCTGGGTTGATATCAATGAGAACGCTCTCCCTTCCAGGATAAGAAGACATCGTATGGAAGAGATCAGGGGGTACCGAGATAGTGAGTACCGCAACAACGAAGGAAGGAGAAGAGTCGACCAACAGCGCAGCGATGAAAACAACAGAAGAAACCTGGATCAGCAGCGCACGGATGAAAACAACCAGCGGAAACTTGACCAACAGCGCAGTGATGAAAACAACAGGAGAAATCTGGATCAGCAGCGCACGGATGAAAACAACAGAAGACTTCTTGAACAGCAACGCAGTGATGAAAACCGAAACCGTTAGCGGAGTATGGTTAAACGAGGGAGGTAAATCGCTGGTCCATGGCACCCAGTTCAGGAGAGCTGGGTGGTTGCTCTTAACTTTTTTTACTTTGAACAAGGAGGAGGAGACCTCCGATCGCTATTGCTCCAACTCCAGCCCAGATTGGAATATTCACTGTTTGCTTTTCTTTGACTGACAGCTCAATCGGCCCTAATTTTACTTCATCTGTCTTTTTGGTATAGCTGAAGCTGCCAAACCCTAACCCAAGAGCACCAGCTATAATTAACAGTATTGCTGTAAGCTTGATTACGTTCATAGTAGAATTTACGATTAATTATTTCCTACGCTCTTCACTCAATATTTCCCTTCTTAAAAAAAATGGCTTCAACGCTGCTCTTCTGAAGTAGAAACAGCCTTGGAGCCACCAACACACACCATTCACAACGAAAGAACAAAACACACACAACACTATTCGGCATTATTTAACGACTCATTCAGAGGTTAATCTGCAACAAAGTGCGCCCTTCTGTTCTGAGCCCAGGCATCTTCGTTGTGACCTTCTGCAAATGGCTTTTCTTCACCATAGCTTACCGTCTTCAGTCGGGCAGGTTCAACACCAAGATTTACAATGTAATCTTTTGCGCTGTTTGCACGACGCTCTCCAAGTGCCAGATTATACTCATTGGTACCTCTCTCGTCACAATGACCTTCAACAACAACTTTCCTTCCTCCACTTGCCTGTATCCAGTTGGCATTGGTTTTCAATTGTGCAACTGCATCCGAA
>CAJAJL010000056.1 GCA_903940125.1 uncultured Chlorobiaceae bacterium
CTGGATACTGGCACAATGTATTCAGGATTATGGGAACACCTGGCGTGCGGTTGGTTGTTACAACTCACGCACACCGTCCAAGGGAGACAAGTACGCCGCTAAAGTTTTTCGTGTCATACAGCAACACGGTGTCCGAGAACGCATACCGCCAAGGCGGGAAGAGCAATTTGCCCACAACATAAGCGGTATAACGGCTGTTACCCCATGGGATGAGGTCTTCGGTGGAACTGCTTTCAGATGAACTAATACACAAATATAGTCTTTCTGAACCGATAGTTCTGGATGCCGTAGAGACAGCTATAAGCAGTACCCTGACGAAAGCATACCGGTCGCCAGTAACCTGCCGGATACAAGAAGGCAAGCTGAACGTAACAGCCTTAATGGGTTTATATGATCCGATGACGATTGAAGTGGGAAGTATCTCAAAGAAGTTGAGACGAGCTATCAGTTACAACGTCGAACTGGAATTGCAGAAGCGCCAGGCAATCACCGAATACCACTCGATGCGTGAGTTACAAGGACAAGTCATTACCGGAACAATCAGCCGGATTGCCAATAACAATGTCCTCTTTGTAATGCTGGAAATAGACGATTTTGTGAATAGGGTGATACTCCTCGGAGAGTGCCCGTTGACATATCAACCGCCCCACGAGCGCAGCCTCTATCGCATAGGAGACACAAAAAGGTTCCTCGTAACCAGTGTTCGGCCAATTGCAGGCAGGGCTTTCGCTAGAGTGAGGATAGTCCTGAACAGAACGTCACGGGATTTACCGGCACGCTTACTCTATCAACTGACCGGGGTGGCAGGAATTAAATGCCTACGGCGGATTGCAGGTGGATACAGCGAAATAGTTACACCACAACGCATTCCTAAATCTGCAATCAACACGGTTGGAAAGGAATTAAGAGAACATGTTCAAGTTTTCATCAAAAAATAAACCATTAGCGTTAAAAAATAAACCAACAGCATTGATTACCAATATTGGTATAGGCGTGCAGATGGAACATCCAACAAAGATGGTTCCCATTTCAATCCCAGATTCTGTCCGAAAACGCCATACCTTCGTTTTCGGTACAACGGGAGTCGGTAAGACCCGCCTTTGTGAAAACCTGATCGAACAGGACATCCACAAGGGGAACAGTGTCGTCTACTTTGACCCAAAAGGAGATCAGCAAATATTTGCCAAGATTGTCGAAGTGACAATTCAAGCGGATCGCTTGGACGACCTGATGCTCATCACCCCCATTTTCCCAGAATACTCAGCAGTTGTGGACCCGATGGCATACTACTTCATGCCGGATGAGTTGGTTGGCCATATTATTTCCGGCATCCAGAGTGGAAAAGAACCCTTCTACCGTGATTTTGCAAAAATGGTCACACTAACCGTCATTACCGCGAACATAATAATCGCGAACTGGAAAGGCAAACTTCCATCTCAAAACTTTGATTCAATTCGTCAGCTTATACGGAGATCAAAAATAGAAGAAACCATCGGAATCCTCAAAGAAATAGGCTCGCGGGAAGCAATGCGAACAGCAGAAATGATGGAGGATATTCTTGAAAAGCCGCCAGAATACTATGCAAAAGTTTCATCATCTCTCAGTACGTGCCTTATGGATTTGTCGGCCGGCAATATCGGCAAAATAATCGGCCAGGCCGACTCAAACCGTTTTATGAGCAGATTGGAAGAAGGAAAAAGCGTCATCTTGGTCGTCCATACCGGCGCTATGATAACCAGGGAGGCCGCTACAACCCTTGGCAAAGTGCTTCTCTCAATGATCCAGTCCTTTATTGGCAGGGTGTATCTTTCCGACAGACAGAAGGTTAGTCCCCCCCTCGCAATCTATATCGACGAGGCACAAAGCCTTTTCTACCAGGGAATAGAAGACCTCTTTGCCAAAGCAGGCTCGGCTGATGTTATGGTCCATGCTTTTGCCCAATCGGTAAACCAGATTTATGCCGCCATCGGTGAAGACTTCGGGAAATCGATTCTCGATAACACCAATACCAAGATATTCATGCGTTGTTCAGATGCCGAAACATCTGAATACGTTGTCCGGCACTTTGGAAAACACAAGAAGCTGACCGGTATTTATGGCTCAAATCAGGTGACAACCAGAGAAGAAGAAAAAGATGTCCTTGACGCACAGAACATATTGCGCCTGCAGCCGCAGGACTTTTATATGCTGACCTATTCAGGCCGATACAAGGGGAAGACGCTCCCAGCTACCGATCCGAAAATAGAGGTAATATTCCCCTCGGCAAATTCATCACAGGGTTCAGGTGGAGAGAAAAAATGAACACAGCATTAATCATGTTCGGATTGGCGGGAACGGCAATGATTGGATACGGTATCTGGTCATACCGCAAGCCCGGCTCGGAATCTGACAATAGAGTGGTCATAGAGGAAGTTTTCATACCTAAATTCCTACCATTCCGGATTACAGAGGATAAAGGATCTCAGCAAACCAAGCTATCAAATGTGTCAAACATCTGGGCTGGAACTAAAGTCTACTTAAAGAATATTGCAAAGTACTGGAGAGAGCAGGTTGGAGAGGAGGGCGAAGAACAGTCGGTACAAATGCCAGTCTTCACCCATGTAGAGTTTACCAGGTTCTACAATGACGTTATTGCACCACAACCGATTATCAAAGGGCCGAGAAAAACAATTATAACGAAGATCTTGGTGATGCTGGACAATGAAGGAACGTGTCCATCTGTAGTACGTAGCAGCTGCAATGTCAAAGATCCTGACTCAGACTTCGATGAAAGCACATTCACACAGCTGGCAATGGTTCCCCTGTATCAGCATTCGCTTGCTGTTGCCCGCAAATTTGTGGGAAAGACCAGTGAGGAAATACTCCTGCCAAACGTCCTGATCACAGCGCTTGCACACGACCTCGGGAAAATCCCGGCCCATCACAACAAATATTACTCTACAGGTGATCATCCACAGATTTCATTGATCATCCTTTCAAGCATCCCTGAATATGTGAAATTGCCAAATCGCAGTGAACTGGATCGTATAATTCGAGGTCATCATCAGATGAGTCCAAATAATCCGCTGGCGGTAGCTTTGAAACAGTGTGACCAGGAAGTTCGTAACGACGAACTTGGTGCGATTATCAGCCGCAACGCTTTGCAGAAAGAAGCCGAGGAAATTGAGTTTGATGAGAATGATGAAGAGGAAGCGGATAATGACACCCAGTTGGAAGAGACTCAAGCGGAAGTGGTGTCGAACCCAACCATACCGCTCGCCTTGGAACCGGTACAAGATCCATCTCTTCGAGTGCAGACAGAACAACCTGAAGCGACTGATCACCCACTTGGCAGCGAACCAAAAGTAAAATACAAGCCGAAAAAGGTCGTTTTACCGTCCTGGTATGACGCAGACAATATACTCGCATTGATAAAACATCAGGTTAATCAGGTTGAGCGGACACCTTCCGGTATTCATTGGACGGCTGTCTCTATGACAAATGGGATTGTCTATGTAAAACCGGAAGGGCTATGGAAAGCAATTCAAGAGACCTGCGCTGGTCGTGATGCATCTGTTCTGGTCGCCGCTGGTGATGAAGCGGCAAAGCGTGACTACATCTTCACCGTCGTATGGGAACTCGGCAGATCAAAAGACGCAACAGCAATAGAGATGATGGCGAAGAGCTACTTCACCATCAAAACTGCTGTTATCAACGACAATGACAAAGTCACCAACTGGCTGCTCATACCATTCAGAGCGTCAGCTTTTGGAGTGTTACCATCAGAGTTTGAGAGTACGAAACCGGCAATCCTTAAAAAGCTCATCAAAGACATCAAGTTAAAAGAGGCAGCAAAATGACCAGGTGGAATCTTGCCGTTTTCGCGATCATTCTGTCTTTTGCAGACACGTCTCATGCCGGGTATTACTCTGACTCCGGTAAAGGTTGGTGGTGGTATGAAAAGCCGGAGCAGAAAACGGAGGCAACTGAGGCAGAGAAGAGCACTGAGAAGCCTAAGCAGGCTGCGACTTTTAAGGATTTTACCTATGATCAAATGTGGAATATGCATCCTGATCAGTTCAAGGACTTTGCTGATACCGTGAAAAAAAAGGCGGTACAAACACCGACTGAAGGAAACGTGAAAGAGTATTACGAGGTACAGGAAATTGCCAGGAAGAAGGCCCTTGCTTTCACAAACGTCGCGCAATACGTCTGGCAGAAATACCCGGAATTGACCACCAAGAAGGACTACCCGATCACCACGCCCGGCAATCTGGCACGCGTATCACAGATAGCAGACGAGCGGCAACGGAAACTTCAGGAAGCCAGAGATGAATTTGCGATGGTCTACTTCAATCGCCCTGATTGCAGCTATTGCGACGAACAGTCAAAAATACTGGACTGGTTTACCAAAACAAGCAATTGGACGGTCAAGCAGGTCAATATAAATGAGAATCCGGCTCTTGCAGCGAAATTTAACGTGGAAATCACGCCAACGATCATCCTCATTCAGAAAGGAAATCAGGACTATTTTCCGGTATCAGCTGGAGTCATATCAGCTGATGAAATCGAGGACAAGACGTATCGGGCTGTCAGGCTGCTGAAAGGCGAGATCACCCCTGAAGAGTATTCCTTATATGACTTCCAGAGAGGTGGGGGATATGACATCAAAAAGCGAAGATGAAAAACCAGTCGCTGCTTTAGATCTTTTCCAAGGGAGAACTTTGTGAAGCATGGAATACTATTTAAAACGACAGCAGCCGGCTTAGCACTGTCAATTGCACTGTCTCCGACTGTTTCATGGTCAGGTGGCTGGGTTGATGACTGGATTCAGCAAAAAAGCTCTACGTCTCCCAGCTATTATGAGGGTTCCAAGCGTGGCTACTATACCGGTGGCAGCTTTTCCGCTCGATGGCCAAACAGCAACGATTTTCTGGTGTCAGCCTCATTGCCTAAACTCAAATCCGGATGTGGCGGCATTGATATGTTTATGGGCGGATTTTCGTTC
>CAJAJL010000057.1 GCA_903940125.1 uncultured Chlorobiaceae bacterium
CCGACCTTGTACAGCAGGAAAACCGAGATAAGGCCAAACACCGTCAGCAGCATGACATAGCCTTGCTGACGGCGCTTGGGATCCTTGATGGAGTTGGTCAGAAGATCGGCGGCGACAAGTACAGCCAGCACAATAAAGGGGGTGACCAGGATCCACCAGGCCCACATCAGCATGGGGCCGCCATTATTCTGCAGGAGCGGCGCCAGGATCACAAGCGCAAAAAATCCGAATGCCACGGAAGGAATTGCCGCAAGCATTTCAATGACCGGTTTTGCATACTGACGGATTGAAAACGGAAGAATATCGCTGAGGCATATTGCTGCGGCAACACCCATCGGTACGGCAATCAGGGCGGAACCGAGCGTCACCATCACGCTGCCGTAGATAATGGCAAGCGCACCGAAGCCGCCCGGGTGATCGGCTGGATACCAGTTCGTGCTGGTGAAGAATTCACTGAATCCCCGAAGCTGAAAAAAAGGAACGGCATCGCGGGCGACAAAGTAAAAAATGAACAGGACGACAATCGCGACAAACGAGGCAATGCCGAGGAGCAAGCCTTCTCCGACTGTTTTAGCGACTTTCTGCAAAGTGCGTTTGCGGGCGCTTATGACAAATGCTGTTGTGCGGTTGCTGCCTCCGACACTCTCGTCAGCCATGAAGTCCAGTGGTTTATTTACTGTTTATAAAACCAAGTTCGGTAACAATCCGCTTCCCGTCTGCTGTCAGAGGAAGATCGATAAACTGTTTGACTGAACCGGAGGGTTGACCGTTGGTATAAAAATAGAGTGGCCTCGACACCTGATACATATGGTTCTTCACCGTTGTCACACTTGGGAGCACACCGTTGACGGCTATGACTTTTACCGAACGATCCACAAACCCGAGACCGAGAAAACCGATTGCTGAAGCCGTCGTGCTCACCCTGCTCTTGACCGCCCCGTTACTCGACTGGGTTTCAGCATTTCCTGTAATCTGAACGCCTTTGCCTGCAACAAGCTCCTTGAAAGAGTCCTGGGTGCCGCTGTTGGATTCACGCTGAATGAGGACAATGCGGGCATTTGGTCCTCCGACCTCTTTCCAGTTGGTGATGGCACCTCTATAGATGCTGCTGATCTGAGCCTTTGTGAGTGAATTAATCGGGTTTCCCGGATGAACGACCATGGAAAGACCATCAAGCGCAATCACATGAGCAACAGGATTAACCCCCTTCTGCCTTGCGGCGGCTATCTCCTCTGGTTTCATGGGGCGCGACATTGAGGCAATGGTGCACGATCCGTTGATCAGGCTTTTTGCTCCGTTGCCGCGGCCAGAACAACAAGGGCATAAAGCAGGAGCAGTTTCTTTATCATCGTAGTCCGGTGAATACTTGTTTCATCACAGCAATCCAATACATCTTATGTTCAGTAAGATAATCAGAGGCATGATAACTTTGAAATTTCATAACTAAAATATACACTTAAGCGTCATAATAGTGAACAATATGTATGAAACCGCCAACTCCAACCCCTTGAATAGAACCCGCATGACCTTCAACGCCGTTATCTTTGATCTCGATGGCACCCTGCTCGACACCCTTCAGGATCTGGTCAACACCCTTAACGCAGTCCTCGCACGCCATAACTATCCCACCCATACGCTCGATGAGTGCCGGTTTTTTGTAGGCCATGGCATGAGAGAGCTCGTTCGTAAAGCGCTTCCGGAACAATCGGGCAGCGAGGAAACCATCGACCTTCTGCTTAAGGAAATGATGACAGTCTATGCTGATAACTGGAATGTGAATTCACGACCCTATCCGGGCATTGCCACCCTCCTCGATGCCATTGCCGGACGACAGATGAAAATGGCGATCCTCTCAAACAAGGCCGATCACTTCACCCGACTGTGTGCCGAAACCCTGCTGGCACCCTGGAATTTCGATGTCGTCATGGGTCACCACAGCGCTATCGCCCACAAACCAGATCCTGAGGGCGCTCTGCTTGTTGCCGCGATGCTCGGCGAAGATCCTTCTGCAATTCTCTATGTCGGAGACAGCGGCATAGACATGCTCACCGCAACAAGGGCCGGAATGTACCCTCTTGGCGTCCTCTGGGGATTCAGACCCGAAAGCGAACTCCTGGAGTTCGGAGCAAAAACCCTGGTCAGCCGCCCTGAAGAAATTATCGGCATGCTCGGCACACCGGCAGCATAATCCATCGCAAAACAGACTCTG
The DNA here is from genome assembly GCA_903940125.1 of uncultured Chlorobiaceae bacterium. GTDB lineage: Bacteria > Bacteroidota > Chlorobiia > Chlorobiales > Chlorobiaceae > Chlorobium. The sequence continues at coordinate 2,210 of CAJAJL010000057.1, forward strand.
ACACTCCAGCTCCACCCGACATAATTTCGAGGATTTTCCTTGCAGCTGACCTTTTGCCTATAGCGTATTAATCCTGCTCAGATACTTTTTACATCAGGAAACCCTATAAGACGTTAATTTATATACAGATAACAATAATATCATTGTATCAGCATGACCTTACGTATCTTATTATTATTCAATACGTTACATTAAATTGATCTGAGCAGGATAAATTACACATTATTTACGCAATAATATATCATATCATCATCGACAGTTTTTGTTTTTACATGTTCCTTTTTTATAGGTGTCCGATTTGTCCGATTTTGAAGTTATAACACAAAGCAAACAGCACACTTACGCGATTGCTTATCGGACAGCAATTTTAAATGGAATGTCCGATTCGGTATTTCAGTTCAGGCAAGGAGGTGAAGACGGGAAAAAACGTAGTCGAGGGAGTCCTCGTTCAGAACGATTCTGGAAAAGCCTGTCGACCCGAGTTCCTTGGGACTGTTATCGCGATCACTGGTGAATTTGCGACTCTGCTTGCCGTTATACCAGTAGACAAGTCTGATTTTGCTTCCTTCAATTTCCAGGGCTGTGATGCCGCGTTTCCCTATGGCGCAGCCGGAATTGAAAACACTCGGGATGGTAAGATTATTATAGAGGCCGCTGCGTAGTCCTATTTTTTTGCCTCTCTTATAACAGGTTGCAAGTTCAACTTTCAGGGCTGCAATCTTCTGCTCGATTGCTCTGCGCTTTTCGCTGTCCGCCGAAGGGTATGCCCTGCAGAGTTCCTCGATCCTGAAGTTCAGAAAATCAACTTTAGAGAGGGATTCAAACAATGGCCGATGGGTATGGCCGATGATGGAGACAATTTTGAACTGGTTCGAAAACTCATAAATGGATTTTTCGATAGCAAACCGGCGACGGCTGTTGTAGGCTGTTGAAAAGTTTCTTATTCCGGCAGGCTTTGCTACGTACCGGAGAAACAGGACAACGGAGCGGCTCACTATCGGATAGGTCTCCCACAACAGAACCGATGCCTGATGGCCGTGCAGGAGCAGGATGGTTTCGTCGCCATAATGAAACTTCACCGATTCAACCATTGATGATGCCAGACGGTACTCTTTCTCTTCAAGCAGCTCAGCATCATGGTTACCGTAGGTTTTCCAGAAAAAGCCGTTGTGTTTGAATTTGAGAAAAAGGTCGTAGAAATCACCCCACTCCTCCCCGATACTTTCAAGTGGAAATTTAAAGAGCTCCTCGACATCGCCATTCAGCACCAGACTGTACTTCTCGGGCAGATAATAGCTCCCGAGCATGGTCCTGACCAGTTCAGCGTTGCGACGGAACTCATCTCTCCTTCCGCCATTGCCCATATGCAGATCGCTGAGAATAAGAACCTTTGATGACTGGTCAAGAGTCACCGGCCTTGCTTTCTGAAGGAGGCGCTCAAGCTGAGGATGTTTTTTATTACGCAGGCTCATAATGTCACTACAGTCTTGTCTTTCCATCCCCGGATTATTTAACCATCGAAACGGAAAGGTATTAGTGATATAATTAAAATAATGTAGCTCCGCAAAATGAAAACCTCCTGATCACACCCCTGGGATTAAGGAAAAAGCGAAAAAATAGCTTTCTTTGTGTTAGAAGAGTGATCTCAACCATTCAAAAATTATCCCCAGAATTTGATATCCCCGGAACGATTTCGAAAAATCCGTCACATGCTGCTTCATCGGCAGCCTGATCTGACGGTTGTTATGGATAACGTCAATAAAGCTCACAATCTGTCGGCAATTATACGAAGCTGCGACAGTGTAGGCATCTGCGACATTCATGCCGTCTCCTATCGCAAAACTGTGCATACCGAACAGAATGCGGCGGCGGGAGCCAGCAAATGGTCAACGCTGAACCTCTATCCGGACATTGAGATGGTCTACAGCAAGCTATCCTCACATGGCATGCAGATCATTGTCGCAACAAACTGCGACGGGTGCATGGATTTCAGGGATATAGACTACACCGCTCCAACGGCTCTGGTGGTTGGTGCTGAATGGGACGGCATTTCAAAAGAGGCCATCAAAGGTGCAGCCCACGCAATCACTGTTCCGATGTTCGGCATGATTGAGTCTTTAAATGTTTCTGTAGCAACCGCAGTCATTCTTTTTGAAGCACAGCGGCAGAGGACATTAAAAGGAATGTATGTGGTGCCGCAGCTGGAAACTGAATGCTTTGACCGGCTTCTGTTTGAGTTTTCCTATCCACGCCTCAGCCGGGAGCTCAAGCAGAAAGGCGAATCCTACCCTATGCTTGATGAACAAGGCGGCATCATTGATCAATAAGCAATATCATGAGACACGTTGGTACGAGTATTATTTTTTTCAACAGCCGGCATGAGGTTTTGCTGGTACTGAGGGATGATAAACCCTCAATAGCCTGCCCGAATATGTGGGATCTGCCGGGAGGACATGTTGAAGACGGTGAAACCCCTGCCGAGTGCATTGTGCGGGAGATGCTGGAGGAGATTGAAGTCAATGTTGAAGAATGTGCACTCTTCAGAGTCTATGAGTTTTCAGACCGGACTGAGCATGTATTCATCCTCCATGCGGAGTTTGATGTAGAAAACATAGTACTGCATGAGGGACAGATGCTGCGATGGTTTACACAGAGAGAAACGGAAATGACGGCACTGGCCTATGGATTCAATGAGGTGGTTTCCGATTTTTTCAACTTCCTGCAGTAAAGGATGCCGTAGACACGAACGGTATGTTCACCACCACCAGGATTGCGCCCATGACAGGCGCAAAAGAGGGGGGGGCTTCGCTGTAATGGGGGTCAGCGAATTGATTCAAGGAAGCGTTCAGCGTCTACGGCAGCCATGCATCCGGTTCCTACAGCGGTAACAGCCTGGCGATAGGTGAAGTCCTGGACATCTCCACAGGCGAACACACCTGGCACATTCGTTTCTGTGGATGTCTTTTTGGTGAGTATATAGCCATAATCATCGGTATCGATCTGTCCTTTGAACAATCTGGTATTGGGTTCGTGACCGATAGCCAAAAAAACGCCATCACAGGGATGAACAGAGAGTTCACCTGTCTGAACATTTTTCAGCCGGATTCCGGTGACCTTCAGACCGTCACCGAGAATCTCATCAATGACAAGATTGAGCATTGTGTTGATTTTCGGGTTTTTGCGTGTACGGAGCGTCATAATTTTTGATGCTCTGAACTCCTCGCGGCGATGTACAAGTGTAACCTGAGAGGCAAATTTGGTCAGATAGAGAGCCTCTTCCATTGCCGTATCACCTCCGCCGACAACAAAGACATGACAGTCACGGAAGAAAAATCCATCGCAGGTCGCACAAGCGGATACACCTTTACCACGATAACGGCTTTCAGATTCTATGCCGAGCCATTTGGCATTTGCTCCAGTAGCAATGATAAGTGAGCGTGTATAATATTCCTGACCATCTTCAAGCGTCAGGCAGAAGGGGCTTCTTGAAAGATCTACCTCAGTAACGCTCCCGGAGGCAAATTCCGCACCGAACTTGGCGGCCTGATCGCGCATTTTCGACATGAGTTCGGGTCCGCGGATACCTTCAGGAAAGCCCGGAAAATTTTCGATTTCTGTTGTGATCATAAGCTGACCTCCAGGCTGAAATCCCTCGATAATAAGAGGTTTGAGATTTGCCCTTCCCGAATATATGGCAGCGGTATACCCTGCAGGGCCGGTTCCTATAATGATTATGTCGCGTACTTCACAGTCCATAATGGGCTTATTTTTCGTGTTACAGGTTTGGTATCCCCGAATCCCGAAACATCTGCCGGGGATAGGGAGTAGTTGGCAAATTAAACGTTTTCAGGCGATATGCTCGTCGATTTTTTTGGCTATCTGGTTTTTGGGCAAGGCGCCAAGCATCTGCTCGACGACCTGACCGTTTTTAAACAGAAGAAGAGAGGGAATGCTTCTGATGCCATACTGCGCAGCGGTTGCAGGATTCTCGTCAACATTCAGCTTTGCAATAACTGCCTTTCCTTCGTAATCACCTGAAAGTTCTTCAATAACCGGTCCAAGCATCTTACACGGACCACACCATGCTGCCCAGAAGTCAACCAGAGCAACTTTATCTGATTCAAGAATCTCTGCTTTGAAATTCCGGTCTGTAGCTGTAAGATAATTTCCACTCATGTTAAGTTCCAGTTTAAATTAGTGAGAGTACCTGCGTCATAAGTAATGTCATTGGTATAAATATATCTCCACTAACCTTTAAATGCCCTGAAACTACCCTTAAAAAATAGTTAAAATTCAGGTAACTGTATCACAGTACGGACTATTACTGGGGATTCAAATGCGGGAAAGAAAATCTGGAATCACTCTGCATCAGCAAGCTCCATCAATCCCGACAGTAACGTCGGGATAACGGACAATCTGGCACAATAAGCGTTTCAGGCGATATGCTCGTCGATTTTCTTGGCTATCTGGTTTTTCGGTAAAGCTCCAAGCATCTGGTCGACAACCTGGCCGTTTTTGAAGACCAGAAGAGAGGGAATGCTTCTGATGCCATACTGTGCTGCAGTTGCGGGATTCTCGTCAACATTCAGCTTTGCAATGACTGCCTTCCCTTCGTAATCTCCGGCAAGTTCTTCAATAACCGGTCCAAGCATCATGCATGGACCGCACCATGCTGCCCAGAAATCAACCAGGGCAACTTTGTCTGATTCAAGGATCTCTTTTTTAAAATTCTGGTCTGTTGCAACAAAATATTTTCCGCTCATTGTTATGTATCCTTTTAATTTGGTGAATGTTTAAAAACTTAATATTCATGCAATCGATAAGTCATGAAAGTAATAAAAATTATTTATTAAATGAATCCGGTTACCCTGAAATCCGAACATTGTCGGGACCAAGAATCTCCTCAAGCTTTTCAATGGTGCTTTCCGCAGGATCGATCGGAGTATTGCGGGCAAAGAGTGTCAATGTTTCAATAACATCACCCGTCTGGGCTTTAACTTCAAAATCGACCGGCGTACCGCCCCGGTTCGAATCAAATATCCGTTTTACTCCAATAAGCTTATCGAGCTGCAACTGATCATCCGCATCGATTTTAAGAATGATTTTTTTAACCAGACTCTCTCTTACTTTTTTTATCGGGACGATCTCCCTGACAAGAAGCTTGAGCATACCGCCGCTGACCTCCCCTTCGGCTACAAGCATCAGCACCGCCTCAGGTTTGATCAGATGTCCATACTGCTCATAAAGGCTTGCAAAGACCGTAAAGTCAGCCTTGCCGGTAAAATCCTCGATAGAACCGAAAAGCATCTTCTTGCCTTTACGGTCCTGATAAGGTTTCAATGAGACAATAACACCTATCACTTTATACTGTTTTGCCTTGACAACCTCTTTTGCCTGAAGCTGCAACGTTGCAAATGCCTGCCAGTCACGCCGGTAGGGGGTGAGCGGATGATGGCTCAGATAAAACCCGACCAGTTTTTTTTCGTGGAGGAGCTTTTCTGCTTCGGGCATGATTTCGGCCTGATCCATATCAGGATAGTGCTTATCCTCAAGTTGCGCACCCTCTTCAGCTGAAAAAAAACCACATTGGCCAAGCGTGACAGAGCGGTTCTGCATCTGCCCGAATTTGATAGCCTTGTCGACATTGGCAATAAGCCGCGCCCGATGGTTGTCGAGCTCGTCAAAAGCTCCCGACAGGATGAGGCACTCTAGTGCTTTGCGGTTCATGACTCTGAGATCGACCGATACGGCCAGATCAAAAAGGTTTACAAAGTCACGTTTTCTGCGGAGCCTTGAGGTAACGACCGCCCTTGCCGCTCCACCGACCTGCTTGATTGCACTGAGACCCACACGGATGTATGAACGTCCGGCAATATCTTCAACAGAAAAAAGCGCATCACTTTTATTAATCGATGGCGGCAAGGTCGATATCCCAAAACTTTTTGCCTCGTCAGTCAGGTGTTTCATCCGCTCAGTATCGCCTATTTCACTATTCAGCACCGCTGTCACAAACTCAATGGTGTAATGGGCTTTCAGATAGCCTGTCCAATAGGCAAGAACTCCATAGGCGGCTGAATGACTTTTGTTGAACCCGTAACCGGCAAATTCGGCCATCAGTTCGAAAACTCGTGTTGCAAGGGTATCGTGCACGCCCTGCTTTATAGCTCCCTGAACAAAATCCGCTTTGTATTTCTCCATGATTTCCGGCATCTTTTTTCCCATTGCCTTACGAAGATTATCCGCTTTGGCAAGAGAAAAGCCGCCCATAACCTGTGATATCTGCATAACCTGTTCCTGATAGACAATAACGCCATAGGTCTCTTTGAGAATCTCCTCGAGCATGGGGTGCATATAATCGATTGCTTCCCTGCCGTGCTTACGGTCTACAAAAAGATCCACGGCATTTCGGCGTTCATCAATCCGCGCGTTGAGAGCGCCAGGACGATAAAGCGCGCTCATGGCTATAATATCGCCGATCTGGGTAGGTTGGAGGCGTGTCATGTAGCTCTGCATGCCTGATGATTCGAACTGAAAAATACCGGCCATCTTGCCTTCCTGAAAAATCCTGAAGGTTTTGCGATCGTTGACAGGTACTTTTTCAAGCTCTATATCGATGTCGTGCCGGCGTTTTATCATTTTGAGGGTTTCATCGATAACGGCAAGAGTTTCAAGACCGAGATAGTCGATCTTGAGGAGTCCTGCTGTTTCAATCCAGTTTTTGTCAAACTGGGTGACGACCTGCTTTTCGTCGTTACCGTCAGCGTTTTTTCCTCTGGAAGGTTCCGGTTCGTCAAGATCTATCTCATCGGCGAATTTACGGACTTCGGTCTCGATTTTGTTGGAGACGTAGAGCGGAACCAGCTCTTCAAGCGGGCCGTCGCTGATGACAACCGCTCCTGCATGCATCGACACGTTACGCGCCCGACCTTCGAGAGCCCGTGCATGAGCCATAAGTTCACGGTTTTGCGGCGTACTCTCGGAATACTCCTTCATCTCTTTTGACTCGCTCAATGCCTTTTCAAGAGTGATGCCCGGCCTTACAGGAACAAGTTTTGCGAGTTTATCGACCAAAGGAAGCGGAACTTCAAGAACCCTTCCCGCATCACGGATGGCTGCTTTGGCACCAAGCGTCCCTATGGCAATGACTTTTGCCACGCTCTCCGCTCCATATTTGTCGACTGTATATTCAAGAACCTTCTGCTTGCCAACCGGTGTGAAATCAATATCAATATCCGGCATGGATAAGCGTTCAGGATTTAAAAACCGCTCAAAGAGCAGCTTGTATTTCAGAGGATCGATCCTTGTAATTCCAGTGAGATACGCTACAATGCTTCCTGCCGCAGAACCCCTGCCCGGCCCGACTGAGTAACCCATGCGACGGGATGCTGCTATGAGATCACTGACAATAAGGAAATATGAACTGAAACCCATCTTTTCGACAACACCGAGTTCCAGCTCTATTCTGGACCTGACGTCTTCAGCGGAAATTCCATCCTTTTCGGAGTCGGCATACTTTTCTTCCGCACCTTCCCATGTGAGGTGACGGAGGTATTCAAACTCACTCGCAAAACCTTCGGGAAGCGGAAAGTGGGGTACAACAGGCTCTTTGTTGCTGAAGTTATAGGTGCATTTGCCTGCAATTATCAGACTGTTGCTCAGCTCCCGGTGTTCATCACTGAAAAGACGGCTCATCTCTTCAGAGGTTTTCAGATAGTGATCGTTTCCAGGCAGCGCCTGAAGGTTATGGCTTGACAGTTTTTCTTTGGTTCTGTTGGCCACCATTGCCCTGTAGCAACCGGCATCTTTTCGTTCGAGATAGTGAACATTGTTGGTGGCGACGAGTTCAATTGAAAATTTTTCAGCCAGTGCTATGGTCAGTTCATTGAGCTTATCGTCGAAGGGGGTGTTATGGCACTGAAGTTCGAGATAAAAGTTGTCGCCAAAAATCTCCCGGTAGTAAGCAGTAAATGATTCCGCCTCATCAATTGCTCCGGCCAGAAGCGCCCTGCCTATTCTTCCGGATGAGTAGCAGGAGAGACAGAAAAGTCCGTCATGAAAGGTTTCCAGCAGGCGGGTCTCAATATGAGGCATTCCATGGACATAACCTTCTTTTGCTGCTCTGGACAAAAGAATGCAGAGGTTGCGGTATCCGGTATCGTTTTGAACCAGAAGCACAAGAGATGGTGAGACTGCTGATGGGCTGTGCTGATGGGCATCAGTTTCAAGAAGCAGAAGCTCACTGCCGATAATAAGCTTTATACCGGCTTTTTTAGCCTCTTTGAACAGCTCCGGCATGTTGAATATTGCGCAATAATCGGTAACAGCAATACTTTCCATACCGAACTTTACCGCCGAGGAAAACAGTTCTCCAGGAAAAACAGGACTGCTCTGCATTGAATAATGCGTATGAGCATGTAAATGTACAAAATCCATAGGGAGCGGCTTCAGCGTTTGATTACGAGGGGATTGGCGGGTAAAAATAGAACATTTTTCAGAATATGCATCAGGACGTACTGTATGGCAGCTCTATGAGCCGGTTTGTCATTATCGAATATGTTTTGTGATAGAGGCTCAAAGGGAACACTGTCTCTTCATCTGAATTGATCAGAAGTGAAACCGTATGGTGATAAACAGTAATATCAACGGTTCTTGACCTCCAACGTACACAAAAGGAGAGGCTTTCCCAATTTTTAGGAAGCCATGGCTTCAGAACCATTCTGTCTGACTTTATTGAAAACCCTCCGAAACCATAGACCACAGTCTGCCATGTACCTCCCGTAGCAGCCGCATGAATTCCAAGCTCTGTATTGCCATGCAGGTTTTCCAAATCAAAAAGTGCCGTCTTCATGAAATAGTTATATGCTCGTGTACGCCTGCCTGCTGAAAGCCCCATCATGGCGTGAATACAGTGACTCAGAGATGATTTGTGCGCGGTGCGTTTTTCGTAAAAATCGTAGTTCGCAGATTTATCCTCATCACTGAATGCATGGGGGAAAAGCATCATCATACTGAGTACATCAGCCTGTTTGATGAGACGGGTCGACTGGATATTCCGGTAGTTAATCCCATGGGGAAGTATCGGATGGCCTTTTCGATCTACCCCCTCGATCACATAATCTTTCAGGGCAAAGTAACCGTCAAACTGTTCAAAAAGCCTTGTCTCCGAATCGTACGACAACTTGAGATTTCGGCTGATATCAAGCCAGGAATCGACCTCAGCTCTATGAAGGATTAAACGGGACGCAAGCCGATCAAGAAATTCGGAATTGTGTCGACCCATATACTTGAAAAGCATAACAGCAAGGCGGAGATGCCATTTTACCATAAAATTGGTATAGGCATTATTATTGACATGTTCATGAAACTCATCGGGACCTATGACACAACGAATCTCGTATTGTTCACCTGCATGAACAACCCTCGATGCCCAGAACCGGGCAGTAAGAAATACCATTTCAAGTCCGTAGTCAAGAAGAAAACTCTCGTCACCTGTAGCACGGAAATATTTTTCCACTCCGTATATAACGTCTGAAACAATATGATCTTCCTCTGTGCCGGTATAGATCAGCCGTATGGTACGTTCAAGTTTTGAAGCAAATCGCGGAGTAACATCCTCTCCGGTAGTCGCAGACTCCCATGCATATTTAGCACCTTTAAAGCCCATTTTCTGGGCATTCAGCTTGGCACCGGCAAGTGTATTATAGCGGTAGAGGAGAAGATTCCTCGCTATATCCGGAAAATTATAGATATAAAAAGGAAGTATAAAAATCTCGGTATCCCAGAATGCGTGACCAAGGTAGCCTTCGGAACTTAAAAATTTTGCACCGATACCAGCCGGGCGAACGGGACCATTAATCAGTAATTGATATATATTGAATCGCAAAGCATGTTGAGCTTCGGCATCCCCGGTAATGACAATGTCAGCCTGTTTCCATTTTTCCTGCCATACAGCAAGATGAGCTGTTATTTCGTAAGGTGCTCCGCTACGTACAAACGATTTAAGTTTACCGATCGTGCCTTTGAACATCTCTTCGGCTGGAATTTCCCTGCTTGTGGAAACAACTGCCAGTTTCTCAAAGAGATAGGTCTCCCCCTTCTGGACATCAATGGTAATTTCGCTGGTAAACTTTTCACCGTAGATTCTCGGCTCCCATGTATAGCTCTGGAGGGAGGGTGAAACAAGTTTCCATGAAGCCGCTTCGGAAATTCGTATCCCCCGCTCACGGGTTTTCATTTCAAGATACATAAATGCCCTGCCTCGCTCAATGCGTTCAAGCTGCAGATGTTTGAGCATTTCACGAGGGAAAAAGCCTCTATTGCAAACCTCTCCGTTAAGACCACTTAATATACGTACAGGCGCAGAAAAATTTCTCGGAGTGATCTTGACCAGCAAATATCCGAAATGCACATTGTGCATGAAAACAAGGCGTATCGTTTCAAGAGTGATAATCTGTCCGGAAGGGTTCTTAAACGTAGTTATTCGGTGCAAGACCCCTTTTTTCATATCAAGGATCTGCTCATGCGAAAGCGGTTTACAGGTCGATAGGCAGAATTTATCTCCCTCGCTCCATATCGACACATCAGTCCACATAGGACACTTGACCAGCTCTTCAACAGCTGCTTCTGATTTATCGTAAATTCCGTTTAAATACATCCCGCCGGAATGCTCCGGCGGCAACTCCTCAAGACTTCCCCTGATATTGAGATAACCGTTTCCAACAGTCAACAGCGTTTCATTGACCTGGATACTTTTACGGGTATTCCTGAAGCCTTTTCTCCTCAACAACCATTGCTCATCCGACAGAGTAAGCAGTTGCTCCGGCACTGAACTGCCAGATGAACTTTTAATCAAAGAACGCTCAATCATAACGCGTTTTCCCTGTTGTTTATCACTTGGTATAACAAAACATCTCACATGCTGTCATTCATTACATAGTCATTACTGGAACGCATGGATCATCCAATAAGTTTAATGCAGCGCTCCCTATGTCAGCATGTCATGAGAGTGAGAAAAAAATTATAGTCCTGTTTTATTCCTTCCTTTATGTCGGTAACGCTTTTTTTCTTATTATTTAAGAATATGCAGTACTGTGAGCCTTTCAATGACTTAACTACCCTATCATTTTGGAGCAAAATACCTATAATCAATGCCCGGTCTGCGGCTATCCCCTCACTTTGGAAAGTGCAGTATGCCCCAGATGCGGAAATGATATTCTTGAAGATATAACATCCCTTGATCAGCAATCGCGAGAGTTGCACCATAAAAATTTAGAGGAAAAAAAAGCCTCATGGTATGCCTACTGCCTTACTGAACATCTCAACTACAGTCCAATCCCTCAGACTGACAGTGCAGAAGAGAACTGTTATCAGGAACATGCTCAGCAGCTCCCTTCCAGCACGGATGAAAATGAATATCTACGAACAATTACAAAAGCGGATCTTGTAAAAGAGTGTTCAGCGAGAAAAAAGTGGTGGAATTCGATGAGCGCTGACTGGAAAGATATCATTAAAACAACTCTTAAAATTGTCCGTGAGCCATCGGAACAAGAGTTACTTGACTTTCTTGAAACGACTCATCTTCGTTGCGACAACCGAAGAATTCATAACCTTTTACCGGTCAGAGTGCTTGAAAAACTGCAGCAACTGCGTTGTGATGAATCACCGGTTGAAAATCTTGAACCGCTGCAGCATCTGGAAAAGCTGCAACGCCTCTATGCATTCGACTGCGACTTTTCATCTCTCGAGCCTCTGCGCAACCTGAAAAGCTTAAAACTTCTCTGGATTTCAAGCACGCAGGTCAGTTCACTTGAACCGGTACGCAACCTGCTCAATCTTGAGGAACTGTATTGTTCCGAAACACAGATCAATGACCTTTCCCCCCTAAAAAGACTGCTCAACCTTGAAAAAATCAGCTGCTACAAAACAGAAATTTCTTCTATCGAACCACTCAGCGAGTTGGAAAATCTTATCGAACTAGGTATCAACAGCTCAAATATTACCGACTTAACACCACTCACCTCCCTCAGTTCTCTTGAATATCTCCGCTGCAATAAAACCGGGATCACCAGTATTGAACCGCTGAGATATCTTACCGATCTTCGGGAGCTGAGCATAGCAAGTACACCGCTCATGTCTATTGATCCTCTTGAAGAGCTTATCAACCTTGAAGAGCTGGATATATCGAATACCCCTATCACCTCAATTGAGCCTATAATGCATCTTCAGCTCCTTGAAAAGTTAGAACTTTCGTCTCTTCATATTCCAAGAGAGGAAGTCGAGCGCTTTATTGAACTTCATCCCGAATGCGAAGTTGTTCTGAAACAATAAATAATAACAGGATCAACCTGACCGCCCTTTGCGTAACATCGCCGGGCGGTCCAGGGGGTTAACCGATAGTCATCATCACTTCACCCATTGAGACGGTACCTCCCTTTACTGCAGAAATTGTGAGGACTTTACCTGAACAGGGGGCTTTGACTGAATTTTCCATCTTCATTGCTTCAATAATGGCAACCTCTTCGCCCTCCTTGACCTCATCACCGACATTGAAAGAGATCGCGTGTACATTGCCGGGCATTATGGCAAGTACAGGTGAGCCTGCAGAAACAGAGGATGCTGCTGGGGCAGTGGAAGAAGCTTCAGAATGAGTCGTTCCCTGCGGGTTTATAGCTGAGCCTTCGGCAAAAGAGACCGTGTACGGCGATCCATCGACAAAAACGGTAAAATTACCAGCCATCGAGATAACTTTTGCTCCAGCTGTTGACGGCTCTTGAGGTGCAGGTTTGGAAAAGAGATCGACAAGTCTTTTGTTGACCTCCTCCTGATGGATGTCATGTTTGTGAGCTTCATGGTAGGCCGCCACGACCTCTGCTCTTGTTTTTGCTTTTATTTCGACAGCAATGTCTGCCTTGTAGCGGATACCGGTCGCACAATCACCCTTGAGGAAAGCTATCCCTTTGGCGCCGCATGTTGCTGCAATAAAAATGTTTTCTTCCGTTTGCGGAAGACCGGCTTTCTGAAGAAGAGATATGTTATAGGGGATTCCCAGTTCAGGATTACGGTCATTTATGTCGTGAACGTCTTCTGTGGTTGGTTCAAGACCGAGTTGTTCAGAGGCAAGGCGAACAACTTCAGGATCAGGACTGGCGGGAGTATGACCAAAATAGCCGAGTACCATCTTGCCATATCCGTCGGTGATCTTTTTCCAGGGACCCTGAATGGTATTGGCAAACGCCTGCTGAATATAGAACTGTGAAACGGGGGTAACTGATGAGCCATATCCTCCTTTAACAACGGCTTCACGCATGTTTTTAATGACCTGAGGTAAAAGATGAAGCGTATTATTATCGCGCATCATCTGTGTATTTGCCGTCAGGGCCCCACCGGGCATAGGAGAAAATGAGATAACGGGGTTGACTGCGGTGGCTTCAGGCGGCATATAATACTTATACATCTGATCGATAAAAAGTGCTTCGACTTCAAGATATTTTTCATGATCGATGTCAAGGGTGTATCCGGTGCCACGAAGCCTTTGCCACATGGTTAGAATGTCGACGGCTGCAGTACCGCCGCTGACCGGTGCCATTGAGAGATCAATGATATCGGCACCGCCTTCAATTGCTGCAAAGTTGCATGCTACGCCCATTCCGGCGGTATCGTGAGTATGAAACTCGATTTCGGTCCCTTCAGGCAGCATGTTGCGTGCGCCTTTAATGGTTTCAAAGACAACGGCGGGAGTTGTTGTGCCAGAAGCATCCTTGAAGGCAACGCTGTCGAAAGGAATTGCTGCATCAAGAATTTCCTTCAGTTTGTCGAGATAGAATTGCGGTGTGTGACAATAGGTTTCGTTCAAACCGGGTGGAAGACCCATCATGGCTACGACTACCTGATGTTTAAGGCCCGCTTCATGAATACATTGCCCTGAGTAGGCAAGATTGCGGACATCCATCAGAGCATCAAAATTCCGGATCGTCGTTACCCCGTGCTTCTTAAAAAGTCGGGCATGAAGATTGATGATATCACGTGATTGTGAGACCAGACCGACAACATTTGCTCCTCTCGAGAGAGTCTGTAAATTGATGTCTGGCCCGACGATTTTTCGGGCTGCATCCATCATGGCAAATGCATCTTCTTCACAGTAAAAGTAAAGGCTTTGAAAGCGTGCTCCGCCGCCTATTTCAAAGTTGTCGGTACCTGCGTGAACAGCGGCTTCGAGTGCAGGAAGAAAGTCTTCGGTCTTTACCCGGGCGCCAAAACATGACTGAAAACCGTCACGAAAAGAGACGTCCATAAATCTTATTTTTTTCATATTCCCACAGTCCTTTTCGGTTAAACAATGCGATTGATGGTAATGCTCATGAACAGATTCAGTGGCTGCCGTCGGCCAAGGCAGAGAGATGATTGAAAGAGTTGTCTTCAATCAGGCTATGAAGGCTTTTGCCATGGGCATCCATGGTGACAATTGCCGGAAACGATTTGACTTCTAAATGCCACATAGCTTCAGGGACACCCATCTCTTCGAGAAAATCAACACCGGTGACCTTTTCAATACAGCGGGCATAGTACTGTGCTGCGCCTCCAATGGCGTTGAGATAGACTGCACCATGATCCTTGAGTCCCTGGAGCGTTTTGGGACCCATACCTCCTTTACCAATAATTGCCTTTAAACCGAGTTTTTTAATCACATCAGCCTGATAAGGCTCTTCACGGCTTGATGTCGTGGGCCCTGCAGCTGTAACCCGATAGGTGCCGTCAGCATTTTTCATGACAACAGGACCACAATGGAAGAGAATCCCGCCTTCAGTATCAAGATGTTCGGGAAGATCATGATGCATCACGTAGTGGTGGAATGCATCACGGCCGGTGTGCATGGTGCCGTTGATGAGAACGACATCACCTACTTGCAGACTCCGAATTTCATCATCAGTGACCGGAGCCTGAAGCGTGATCTCTCTACCGGTCAATGGCATACCCTCTCCTCTTGCCATACGCTTGATCTCATCGGCATCACGATACTGCCAGCTGTTGATGGAGCCGGAGTGCGGGTCAATGAGCACACCAAGCCTCCTGTATGCCCAGCAGTTATACGCCACAGAAACATAAAAACTTGCCGGAACTCTATGTGATTTTCCAATCTTACAGCCAAGGAGAGTTGCTTTTCCGCCGAACCCCATGGGACCAATTTCCATAGTGTTGGCTTTTTCCAGAATATACTGCTCAAGAGTGTCAAGCTCAATGTCGGGGTTGCGGTCGTCAATTCTGCGTAAGAGCTGTTTTTTGGCAAGCTCAAATCCACTGGTACGGTCGCCGCCGATCCCTACACCGATAAAACCTGGACTGCAACCCTGGCCCTGAGCCTGGAACACTGCATGCAGCATGCATTTTCGGACTCCATCAAGATCGCGGGATGCGCTGCCGAGGCCGGGAATCTCCATCGGCAGAGAGTACTGAATATTTTTGTTCTCACAGCCTCCCCCCTTCAGAATAAGTTTGACCTCTATCTCATCTTTTTCCCAGGGTTCGAAATGAATAACAGGAAAATGAAAGCCGAGATTATTACCTGAGTTTTTGCCCGTGATGGCATCTACCGCATTAGGACGGAGTTTACCGGTGATTGAAGCTTCCTTTATTGCCTCTTCTATCTCTCGCTTCATTTGAAGCTGATCAACACCTTTCGGCGTGTGGATGAAAAAGGTTGGCATACCGGTATCCTGGCAAATAGGCGAAACATTATCGACTGCCATATCGATATTGACTGATATGGTTGACATGGTCAGGCCTGCCTGAGAGTCGGGGTCTTCCCGTTCGATGGCGTCTGAAATGGAACACCGGACGTCGCTTGGAAGATTTGCCGATGTTTCTGTAACAAGAGCGAGTATTGAATCCCTGAAATTTTTCATAGCCGGTAGCAACAAAATTTTATATAAAAAAAAGTATTGATGGTCAATCGGAAACGATTTTCTGGACGGCATCCTGTTTAACCAGAAGAACGGGTACGTCGGATGAACGGAATACCTCTTCAGCAACACTGCCCATAATAAGCCGATGCAGGCCGCTTCTGCCATGTGAGCCCATAATGATGAGATCGGCACCCCAGGAGGTAGCCTGCTGGGCAATAACTTTAGGCGCATCCCCTTTGAGAACGCGGATATCTGCATTGAGCCCTTTCTGCTTTTCAGTCATAAGGATGCGGGAAAAACTTTCGGGAAGCACATCGTCCTCTTCAACGGGAACTATGGCCCCTTCCTGGCTTCCGGTAAGTTTTTCAAGAGGATTCGCTGACGAAATGATATGAACAAAACGGACATAGGCACCAACTTTTCGTGCAAATTCTACAGCATAACGTACAGCATTATCCGATGTTGAGGAATAATCAGTCGGACAGAGTATCTTGGAAAGATGGATCATAGGCGTAAGTTTATTCGATAAGAATGACGAACAGCATTGACCTGCAACAAACTTTTAATTTACATTTTTTTTCAACCTAATCCATTCGATTGTTAAGGCATACATCAACCAAAGGAGCACTATGGAGACGTTAGCTGAAGCCTTAAGCCACAAGGAAGCATATCTTGATTCCACAGAAACAATCGAGGTGGTTGAAACCCATATTTCGTGGATATTTCTCACTGAAACCTATGCTTATAAAGTAAAAAAACCGCTGAATCTTGGTTTTGCTGATTTTTCAACTCTGGAAAAACGCCGACACTTCTGCAATGAGGAGCTAAGACTCAACAGGAGGCTGTGCCCTGAAATTTATCTCTCTGTCGTACCTGTTGTACAATCAGGGAATTCGTTTATTGTGGAGGGTTCCGGCACGACTGTCGACTATGCCGTTAAGATGGTGCGTTTTGAGAGAACCATGGAGCTTGACAGAATGCTTGCCTCAGGGTTGCTTCATACCGATCATATCGATATTATTGCAGGTCTTATATCAAAATTTCATCAGGGAATTCCCTGTGAAAAAGTTGAGAGTGGCTTTGGACATCCTGACAATCTTATAAAGCCGGTTCTTGATAATTTCAGCCATAGTGAACCGGTAGCATCGAACAGGAATGAAGCGATCAGGCTTGCTGCGCTTAAAAAGTGGACAATCAGGGAACATCAACGGTTATATCCTCTTTTCCTGGAGAGACAACGTGGTGGATTTATCCGTCAATGCCATGGCGACATGCATACCGGCAATATGGTATGGTGGAAAAACCGGATATTTATTTTTGACTGTATTGAGTTCAATGAGAATCTCAGCATCATTGATGTTATCAGCGATCTCTGTTTTCTTTTTATGGACCTTGAACATGCCGGATACCCCGAGTTTGCCTGGAGAGTTCTGAATAATTATCTGACGAATACCGGTGATTATGGAGCAGTTCCGCTTCTCAGGTTTTATGCTGTTTACAGGGCTATGGTGAGGGCTAAAGTAACCGCAATCCGTTACTTACAGACGACAGAAGAAAAAGCAAAAAATGAAATTGTTGAAGAACACTTTACGTACCTCCAACTTGCAGAGCTATTCGCCATAAAACAACAGCCCTTACTGATTTTGACCTGTGGAGTTTCGGGAAGCGGGAAAACAAGCTCATCTCGCGAGATTGCTCAAGCAATAGAGAGTCTGCATATCCGATCGGATATTGAAAGAAAAAGAATTGCCGGACTTAAAGCGCTTGACAGGAGCGACAAAACAATACAAGCTGCACTGTATTCGGAAGAGATGGGGCGTCTGACATATAAGCGACTGCTTGATATTGCAGAGATCTGCATTAACGAAGGAGTGAGGGTGATTGTGGATGCAACGTTTCTTAAGATTGAAACCCGGCGTCTATTTATTGAACTTGCAGGAAAGCAGAATTGTTGCTGCAGGGTTCTCCATTTCGATGCACCAAAAGAGGTACTTCTGCAAAGAGTTCAGAGTCGCTATCTGCGGGGAGATGACGCTTCGGAGGCTGACACCGCAGTACTGGCATCGCAGCTTGAGAGGTTTGAACCATTTTCAACGGAAGAAAGAGAAATATGTATAAAAATCAACACTGCTGAACGATACGACATCGGAGAGATTATCAGAGAAATAAACAGCTCACTGCAATCATAACAAAACCTTTATGCAGGAACAAAGCACGTGGATTATTGGATTCGCAACACTGGGTTCTTTCTTAACTGCGATATATGCAGTGTTTTTTGTGTTCAAATTTTTCTTATACAGAAAGGGCAAGAACAAAACAACCGACACTCTTCTAACAGAAAACGGTAAGAGAAAGAGCGTTTCGTCACGTTTATCAACATTTATATTCAACGCCCTTACCGCCCTGTTCGCCACTATTGGAGCAATTGTCACTGCCGTGTTCGCTTTTTTGAGTTTGGCTGCTCTGTCAATCCATGCCATAGCGCCTCACTGGAATCCAGTAGAAAGGCTCCAAAAAAGAGTCGCATCAAGCTTTATTGCGGTCATCGCTCCAAGTTCAGGGGCTGAACCCTTTACGCAGCCTGTATTGAATCCTCCCGATACTGTGTTCAAAACAGATCGTTTCACGGTTTTGCTCTATCCTGCAACTCATGATGAGAGTATTCATGTGAGAGCAACGATAACAAATATTTCATCAAAAAGACTTTTTCTTGCTCTTAACAACTCTTCCAAATCATTTATCATTGATGATAAGTCGAATATTACATCAACGCTGATTACTCATTATGGAATCAAGGAAAGTTCAGCTAACAGAGGCGGATTGGAATTTGAAGAGAGCAGCTATACACAAATCCTGCCCGGTCAATCGCTGGACGTAGGATTAATGTTCTCTTCATATCGCCCAATGCCTCAAGGCAATGGCCATATCCATGTAGGATTCGAATTCATTTCATTTTCTGATGGCCAAATAAAAAATATTCCCGTATCAATTGGAACATCGCTTCGATAGGCACTTCCACGGTTCTGCTTAAAGAAAAATCATAATCATTGGCCGCAGTAAAAAACTCCCTTTTCTATTCAACGTACCATGAAAGAATTCAGGGAAGGGATGACAGAGGATATACGGTCAGTGGCTGAGAAGTTCAGTTATAAGATTGAGAAGTTCGATTCTATTTATGGGTTTGGTGATGTAACTGTTGCAGCCGGCTTCTATGGCTTTTTGTTTATCTTCTTTGGAGGTGAAAGCTGACTGGGCGATTACGGGGAGGTCGGAGCGATGCTGTTTAATTACTTTTGCAGCCTGATATCCATTTAACAGAGGCAATTGAAGATCTAAGAGGACAAGACTTATTTCGGGATGTTGCAGAACCTGATCAATGGCATTTTGTCCATTAGTGGCTGTGAGAACGGTCATATTTTCTCTCTGCAGTGTTTTCACAAGAAGAAGTCTGCTTACTGCATCATCGTCGACTATGAGAATACAGTGTTGAGTGCTTATTGCTGAAGGTTGAGGGTTGAGTACTGAGGGCTGGTCAGCAGATGAGAGGTTTGCTATACTCACCTGGTTATACGGCAGGGTAAAGGTGAAAGTGCTTCCTGATCCCTCAACTGATTGGACACTGAGTTTGCCGCCAAGCATTGCTACATAGGCTTTGGTGATGCTTAATCCAAGACCTGATCCTTCATGGTTTCGGGTGAGGGTATTGTCGACCTGGTGGAAGCGGTCGAATATTTTCTCCTGCATCTCATCAGGAATGCCGATTCCGGTATCGGTAACATAAAATTGGAGTGCCGTACCTTGTCTGGTATAACCGAAGTCGATGGTTCCTGTTCTGGTAAATTTCAGGGCGTTCTGGAGGAGGTTCGTCAAGATCTGTACCAGCTTTCCGTTATCGGTCTCAATGATGCTTTCAGTGTCAGGAAGTCCAAGGGTACAGTGTAACTGCAACTTTTTTTTGCTGACTGCGGGCATGAAAAAAGCATGGAGATCGTGCAAAACCTTATTGACTGGTGTTGGTGCGCTCTGAAGCTTTGTTTCGCCGGCTTCTATACGTGAAATATCAATGAGGTCATTAATAAGATTGAGCATGCGCCGGCCGCTTTGCTGAATAAGGTCGAGATATTCGATCTGTTCTTCTCCGGTGAGGTGCGGCTCTTTCAGCAGCTCTGAAAAGCCGAGAATGCCGTTCATCGGGGTGCGTATTTCGTGGCTGATGTTGGCAAGAAATGCTGATTTGAGGCGGTCGCTCTCTTCTGCGTGCTCTTTGGCGGCAATGAGTTCTGATACCATTTTTTTCTGTCGGGTGATATCTTCTTTAACCGCCACGAAATTGGTGATGACGCCTTCTGGATTTTGAATGGCCGATATGACAACGGATTCCCAGAAGAGCTCTCCGTTTTTCTTTTTGTTTTGCCATTCACCATGCCAGATATTACCGGATACGATTGTTTTCCAGAGTTCGTCATAGACTGATTTTGGCGTCAGACCTGATTGAAGAATCTGTGGATTTTTACCTTTAACTTCTTCTAAACCATATCCGGTAAGCTTGGTGAACATCGGGTTGGCATATTCTATAATGCCATGAGCATCCGTAATCATCACTACTGCCGGGCTTTGTTCAACAGCAGCGCTCATTTTTCTTAGCTGATCGTTAGCCTGCTTACGCTCGGTGATGTTTTCGCTGGTGCCGACAATTCTGTAGATATGACCAGCCTCATTTCGAACCGGGTTAAGTATCGTTCTCCACCAGGTCTGCCGGCCCATAAACGGTATAGACTCTTCATACTGTATTGCTTTACCCTGCTGAATACAGCGTTCATAATTATGGATGACGGTTACGGCCACTTCCGGCTCAAGAAACTCTTCGGGTGTTTTTTCTGATATCTCCTTATTTTTTATGCCTGTCATTTTTTCATGAATGGGGTTAATGCCTTTGAAGCGGAAGCCCCCGTCAGACCGAACATCAACGACGAAAATAGAGAGATTGACTTCTTCGTAAATACAAGCGAGAAAATGCTGTTTTTCCTTTAATTCCAGCTCATATTGTTTTTGGAGAATTTCCTGATGTTTACGCTCAGTAATATCATGGATAATGCCGATCCCTCCGGAAATATCATTGTCCTGATAGTATTGAAAGTGAACTTCACCGAAAAAATAAGAATCTCTCTTTTTGCAAAATTTTAATTCACCTGTCCGGTTATTCAACTTTTGTAACACTGTTTCGTAAAAGAGAGCAAGAGCTTTTGAGATTTCCTCTTCGGCCAGAAATTCGGTAAAAGAATGACCAATCATCTCATGGGATAGATTGCCGAAAAGGTCTTCAGAAGCAGGAGATACATAGGTTAATGTTCCGTTTGAGTCAGTCAGAAATACCATCGCATTCATTTGCTCGGTAATGGAACGAAATTTTCTTTCACTCGATTGTAATGCCTGCTCGGCTTGCTTGCGTCGGGTGATGTCGATATGTGTGCCAAGCATACGCAATGGCTTGCCATCCGCTGTGCGGCTCATCAAGCGACCACGGTCAAGAAACCAAACCCAGTGACCGTTTTTATGCTTCATCCGGTACTCGATTTCATAATAGGGTGACTCGCCATTAAAATGTTTTTCTGCAATGGCTATGGACTCTTTGAAGTCATCCGGGTGAGAGATATTTATCGATGTCTGAATGCTTTCTGGTGCAAGTTCTTCGGGGGTGTATCCTACAATTTCAAACCAACGGGTATTAAACTTCACTTTACCGGTTTGCAAATTCCAATCCCAGGTTCCAATCTGCGCAGCCTCAATAGTGGCCTCATAGTGGTCACTGGCTTCCTGTGCTCTTAAAGCCGCCAGCTTGCGATCACTGATATCGCGAATCAAGCCGATCATTCCTGAGATATCCTGATCCTGATAGTATTGGAGACGTATTTCTCCGTCAAAAAGAGAAGAGTCTTTTCTCCTTAACCTGACTTCAAAGGTCTGATTCGCAGTTTTAAACTGCAGGGTGTTGTTGAATACCTGCAAGGCTTCAGGAATATCTTCTTCCTGTATGTAGTCGGTAAAGGGGTGACCAATGACCTCATGGGGCAGATAGCCGAAAAGTTGCTCAACAACGGGTGAAACATAGGTTAAGGTGCCAATGGCGTCGATCACAAATACCTCATCTGCCATTTGTTCTGTAATGGAACGAAAGTTACGCTCACTTTTTCGCAGCGCAATTTCCGCCTGTTCTCTCTTTTCACTGTTTCGCAACATCGTGATTCCATAGGCGAGGTTGTCGGCAAGTGCAGTGAGAAGCTTAGTTTCTTCAGTATCAAAGGCATTGGGTATTTCAGAGCATATGGTAATTGCCCCAAAGACATCCTTATTTGTTTTCAACGGTATACTCTGCACTGAAACACAACCTAACTTCAGTGCCTGAGGTAACAATAGCTTGAAGTTCGGCTCTTTTCGAATATCGCGAATGATGAATGGCTCACCAGTGCGAATAGCCTTGCCAGTAGGAGTCTGACCAAGCGGAGAATCTGACCAGACTGCCTTGGCTGAGTTCATGTAACCTTCGTCGAACCCAGCGTAAGCAACTGCACGAATGTTTTTTGCCTTGGCTTGTTCTGCATATCCAACCCATGCCATCCGGTAGCCGCCGACTTCAACCATGATGCTGCATATCTTTTGAAGTAACTCCATTTCATTGGCGGTATGAATCAGTGCCTGATTGCAATGGTTGGTTGCCTGGAGTGCGCGAGTCAGCCTGCGGAGTTCACTTTCAACCTGCTTCTGCTCAGTTATATCGGAGAGAATGATGAGGCATTCCCGACCATTTTTGTTTACTGTGGCATCTAGTCGAACGGTATACGCTGTCGGGGGATGATGGTTTTGAAGGTGCTGAGTATTGAGGGCCAAAAGCATAAGCTCGCATGATCCACGCTTTTTCTGTATGAAAACAGCATCGAGCATTGCTTTGAAAAGAGAGATATGGTCTGTGATAAAAAAATCCTGCAACTGATTACCCGGTAACTGAGAGCGTTCTACTCCAAGTATCCGAGATGCCGTCAGATTTGCTTCGAGTATCCGGCCATCAGGCTCAAGGGTGAGATAACCCACTGGTGCAAAGTCATAAAGTTCTTTATAGCGTTCCAGACTATCCTCCATCTTTTTATAGGACATAACCCGTTCATCTCCTGCTGGTATTAGTTCTTCATTCTGCATTTCGAGCTTTATCTTCTTAACCTCCAGTTCATGGGCCATCCGAATCATTGTATCATATGAAGTGGATAGATCGGGTGTGGTCAAGGGCTGCTTCTGCAAACGCTCTTCTGCAATTGAGCGTAGCTCTGAAGGGATAGCAGGTTTGATACTGTGCTGTTTTTTTACCATGTGGGGATGGTGAATGGTACAACGGAACAGGAATAAAGACGCAACAATAATATTTTACCTAAGTTGATCGATCTGCCATAAAAAAAGCCTCCATATTCACGGTTAAAGTGTTATATTAAAATGGGTAACGGGAAATTACCATTTGTAATGCAACAGAAACCGAAAAATAAAGAAGCTCCATGGGGAAAGATAC
>CAJAJL010000058.1 GCA_903940125.1 uncultured Chlorobiaceae bacterium
AGTCTGTCAAATTCGGAATTGAGCATTACTGCCAATTCAGCAAATGGTTTTATACTATTGTCGTAGGGAGCGGGAAACCCGCCGCCGATATCAAGAATTTTTACCTCTTTATACCCTCTTTCCCACGATTCCTTGAAAATATTGGATGCCAGATTAAGGGCTTGAACATAGTTCTGGAAATTTGTGCATTGACTGCCGACATGGAAGCTTAAACCTTCAACCACCAGTCCTTTTTTAAAGGCTTTGTCAATAAGATCAACAGCTTCACCAGGGTCGGCACCGAATTTGGAAGAGAGCTCTACCATAGCTCCGGTATTGGGCACTTTTATTCGTAATACAAGACCCGAGTTCGGTGCATAGGTAGCGATTTTCGCTATTTCATCTTCATTATCAAACGTGACCAGCGGCTTGTATCGGTCGAGCTCCTTTAACGTAGGTATTGGCTTTATCGGATTCGCATAGATGATTTTATCCCATATAAAATCCTGCTGCTCTTCAGGTGTAAGGCTTTTAATATTTTCATAAACATTAAGAAACTCAGGCATTGATGCCACATCAAAGCTGGCACCGGCGTCATAGAACGTTTTAACTATTTCTTTGTCTGAGTTTGCCTTAACAGCGAAATAGGCCTGAACCCTTGGAAGATGCTGCTTAAACTCCCGGTAATTAGCACGCAAAACGTCGTGGTCCACCACAAACAGCGGTGTACCATGCTCCAGAGCCAATTGTTTTAAATTTTGAGGGTCCATTATTCTGTTTACTGTTTTAATCATTATCGGTAATGAGGAAGTTCTTAAACTGCCAGGGATCGGTTTCATCAATATCAGGGTTATTAAACCCTGCAAAAAAGTTGGGATTGTATTTTAAAGGTGTCCAATCAGAAGCTTTTGATATGAAGTTGCCAAGATAGGGTTTTGCAATTCCAAGGATATACTCATGATCGATATTATCGGGTACAACAACACCCCTGTCAGGATTTTCGATCATCCACATACAGGCTGCGACCACTGATATTGCCACCTGCATGGTGGTAGCATTCTGATGAGGTACCAGCGTTCTGGATTGCTCTATGCTCAGACTGGAGCCTGTCCACCAGGAATTAAAAGCATGACCCATCAGTAATGCACCAAGAATATCAGAACCCTTGGTGATCTCATCATTCATGATCCTGAAGTTTGGCTGAAGTTTATAGTCATAACCACGCAGCTCATGCAAAGACGTAATAGCGGCATCACTCGGACAATAGGCGTAATGTACCGTCGGACGGTAGATGGCCTGCCCCTCGTTACAGACAGTCAGGTAGTCGGAAATCGTGAACGCTTCGCCATGGCGGACTACCATTCCACGTATATCATAGTCAGGCACCCAGGAGCAGACCCAAGTATTCATACCCATTTTGGCAAGACAAATCTGGTTTTGTGGTCCTTCCTCGTGGGTATAGGCAAATTCAGGAAGCTCTTTTTCATGTGTTCCCCACCCCATTTCAGCAGTAGTCATGCCCTCTTCCCTGAATCCCTCGACACTCCATGTATTTACAAACTCGTCAACCTGTTTGGGAACATCAGAAATTTGAGTGTCCCTTTCAGAGCAATGAATCACTTTGACGCCAAGCGCCATAGCGAGTTCATTGAAAATTCTTTTTTCAGCCAGCTCTTTAATAATTTCGGCTTGAGCAGAGCCGACCTTGTTCCGGGCAATGACTGCGTTGGCAATATCAAGTAACCCTTGTTTGGTAAAATGCGATATCAATCCAGGATTGGCGCCATGCTCAAGTACCGCAGTGACACCTTTATCCTGCCACTGTGAAGTCATGCTGCGGATGTTCATGTGCCGGTAGTATAGTGTTCTTTTGGTAGGATGCTGAGTCTCAACCCCTGTATAAGGATCCCACACTTCTACCGAAGTGTTCATATAGAGGACACCATGATCATGACACCATTGAAGGATTTCACAACAATCAATATTCCACGCTAAATCTATGATCAAATCGCCCTCTGCAACATATGTCGAAAGGGTTTGTGCTATATTATACGATGTTATCTGATGATTAATGTATGTAACGCCCAATGCTGTCCAGGGTGATACTTTTTCGCGAATATCCTCAAAATCCATAATAGTGACTTGAGAATAATCGACGTTGATGTGCTTAAAAAGGATAGGAACTGTACATTGAGACACAGAGCCAAATCCAATAATGAGTATTTTTTTGTTAAAATTAATCACGATTTTTCACCTTATTTTTTAAATAAAAGGTGAATGTAGATATATTTTTTTCAATCTCTATGGGGAATTTTCCTTTAGCTCCCCGAGAGCACATTTCTGGTTGCATAAGGAATAAGGGCTGCATCATTGTACCTGGTCATTGTTCCTTAAGCTTTGTTCTATATATGCCTTATTATTCCAAGAAACGGAAAGTGGACACAAACGGTCCAAAGAATTAAAGTTCGAAGGGCATAAGCTGAACATTTGTTTATCGTTGATATTTCAGGAACAATGTTGATAATATACCAAGAGGCAGCCTAATGTTTTTTTTGGTGTCGCTTTATTTGCAATTATGTAACAGATATCAGTCGTTTACAAATTCTTCTGCTTCAAGCCAGTCTTCTATGTCCCAGCCATCGCGTCGTCCTTTCGATTCCCAAATGTAATACGCAGTAATTCGGATATCTTTTTCCTGTTGTTCCGGTGATATTGTGGCTTCGTAATCGTCCGGTGCAGTTACTTCCTCTTTTTTTGATTTTTTTGCCATGGGTGATCTCGGTTATTTGGTTTGCCAGAGGACAAGCCCAGCTTCGCCAGCCGCAACTGCAACGGGCGCAGATCGTGACAACGCAAGGCCATATTATGCAGGAGGTTCCGTGCACTGTCCCTGTTGTTCGCGTGAACCTCATCGAGACGTGTCTGCGATATAGCCAGTTCTGAGAGAATATTCGTCCTGATGACCCCGAGTTCATTCAGGGTACCCTCTATGTCCGCGTTTCCCGGACAAGCGTTGGAGATACGTTTTACCGTTGTCACAAACTTCCTCTTAAAAGACCAAACATTAATCAGACTGATCAGTACAGAATGAAACTTAACTTTTCAGGCAAGGGTAAGCTTTTTGTTGACGTTGACATCAAAGACCACTCCTTTCGGAATGGCCTTTATGATGTTAGATTGGACGAGGTCAGTCGTTAAAAGATTCTTCCGCCTCATTCCAGTCTTCGACATCTGAGCCGTGCTCTCTACCCTTCGATTCCCAGAGGTAATACGCAGAAAGTCTGATCGCTTCCTCTTGCTGTTCCGGTGCAGATACTTCTCTTTCGTTCGTTTCGTTTGACATGATCGCTCTCGTTAATTGGTTTTTCAGCAATGAAAATCACATAAATGAACCACACACAACGTCTTGATTTACAACAGTACATTGTACCAATTTATCGAGCTCTTGACAAGAGAAACTATGTTACATATATGTTAAATCTGGTAGTACTTATCTGAGCTAATAACTCATAATAATTACAACTTTGAGATAAAAATAACCATTAAATTAATTCATATAAATAAGTAAGAAATATTTATCCTTTCAAAATAACGGGTTGAAAGTTATCGAAAAAATGGTTTTAGAAATTAAAACCTGCAATAAGCTATAGTCTTATTATACTTATTTAATATATTTCAAAAATTGTCCCACGAAGTAATCTGGAGGTACGGCATTGTCATTTGTTCCATCACAAGTCTTTTTCACCAAAGGGGTTGGACGGGCGAAAACGGACTCTGGACGGCGATAATTTTAATCCCATAAAACTCTTTTATTCTTATGCCAAATCGACCGGTTCATGTGCACATTCAAGAGCTTTCACAAGTTCTTGTGAACATTTCTTCAAGAGTAGTCGGGAATTTGTTTGACGCGTTACGTGCGGTGAAATATCAGGATGAGCATAGTGTACCGCGTATCAAGCTTGTAGAAACTGAACTGGATAGGGAGGAGCTTGACCTTGAGGAACAATGTATTCAGTTTATAGCTCTCCAGCATCCGGTTGCAAAAGACCTGCGCACTATTATAGCCATCATGATGATTAGTGATGAACTTGAACGTATCGGTGAGATTTCACTTCATATTATGGATTCGATGATCGAAATAAGTCCAGCTCTGCTAGAATTGCTGGAGTTTGATTCGATGTTTATGCTGGCCGGGGAGATGGTTACAAAGTCGATTGATGCGTTTGTGCTGCAAGATCGCGATCTTGCAGATCAGGTATGTACCCATGATGATGAGGTTGATACCATGCATCGAGCGGCCTTTAAAAAAGTGACTGCTTTAATGAAAATTGCGGATGCTGATGTAACCCAGCTTACCAATGCCTTAAGCGTTTCGAGGAATATCGAGCGTATGGCTGACCATGCATCAAAGATTGCGCAAGAGGTTATTTATCTTGTGACGGGTGAACTTGTCAAGCACAGGGATTCCCATGACAATCTCCTCTAAACAAAGTCATTATTTTAATATATTAATCATAATTGTTCCACGCAGTAATATTGAGGCACGACATTGTCATTTGTTCCATCAAAAGTATTTTTCACCAAAGGTGTAGGAAAGCATAAGGAATATCTTTCTTCGTTCGAGCTTGCGTTGAGGGATGCTAAAATTGAAGGATGCAATCTGGTTACTGTTTCAAGTATTTTTCCGCCTCATTGTGAGCGCATCAGCGTTGAAGAGGGGGTAAAACTACTATGTCCCGGAGAAATTACTTTTACCGTCATGGCTCGCAATTCCACAAATGAATATAATCGCCTTATTGCGGCGTCAGTAGGTGTTGCCATACCGGCGGATGAGACACAGTACGGTTATATGTCAGAACATCAGCCTTACGGAGAATCTGCCGAACATTCGGGTGAGTATGCTGAGGATCTGGCTGCAACGATGCTGGCAACAACTCTTGGTATTGAGTTCGATCCAAACAAAGACTGGGATGAAAGGGAAGGTATATACAAGATGAGTCACAAGATTATTAATTCCTACAATATTACACAGTCTGCAAAGGGTGAAAACGGACTCTGGACAACGGTCATTTCGTGCGCTGTACTACTACCGTAGAAGCAGGATGGAAAATCAGAATACGCCCCCTTTTCTGGCAAAAAAAGGAAGCGCGGATTGAACTTGGATCAGGTTTTAAATTAAACAAAAGCCGGGACTTCGTTAAGCCATGAGGTTATTTTATCCTGAAGTTCGTCACGAACTTCGCGAAAGAAACTCAACTTCTCTTCGATGGAACCGGATATTTCTGCCGGATCATTGACTGGCCAGTAATACCGTTTTTCATTTGGAAGTCCGGGCCAGATTCGAGGGCAGGTTGATTGTGCCTTGTTGCACACAATAATCAGGTAATGAATCATTGTCTTTCCGAGGTATACATCTACAGCTTTCGGTTGTTGAGAGCTGATATCGATACCAATTTCAGCCATAACTTGTATCGCCAAAGGATGGACTTCTTTGCCAGGTTCAAGTCCTGCGCTCAATGCTTCGAAGCGCTCACCAGCCAGATGACGAAGTAGCCCTTCCGCCATCTGGCTCCGGCAAGAGTTGCCGGTACAGAGAAAAAGCACGTTTTGTTTTTTTTGCATAATTGCCGGTTAATTTATTGTTATAAAACTTTCGGAATCGTTTGTTGATCTTATGTCGAACCCGACTGAAAACAACAAGCACCTACTCCTGTGTCCCTGAAGCTTCAGCCAACATCAACAGAAGGTTGGATTGGTAGCGCTGAAAGCGGCCTTACTGCTCCATGGAAAGAAGACCAGAATGAGAGCGATTCAATAATTGTTGTTGCTGTAATTTTTTATATTTGATTATACAATAATATTTGAAATATTGAAATACCATATCATAAAAAACGATTATATCTGTGTTACGATTCTGTTAAGATTTGGATCATCGTTCCAGAGAAAGGGACACTGAGGCAGAATTGGAAAGATTCTCAATCAAACTGAGAACATAGGCTTATACAGGAACTTTCATATCTGCTCGCAGCTGTTTCCAGATGGCTTTGATAATAATCACCGATGCCTCTTCAGTGTCGTTGAGAAAAAAAGAGATCCCTCAATGCTTCGGGATGACATTAATAAAAAGAATGGGATGTGTAGGGAATAGCGACTATCACATGAATCTGTTTACTCGTGACTCGATGACAAGGATGCACTTTCATTTGAAGTGATAAAGCATGAAAAGGTGCCGGAGTCTTTTTGTTTTTCGAGATGATGGTGAAGAATCAGCAGCAACTGGTCAATTTCATGTAGCAGGTTACGGTGATTGAATGCGAGGGTTACAAGAAACAAAGGAAAAGAAATGTGCTCCTTTCTCAGTTTTCTAAACACATTACCCATAGCTTGTGTCATAAAGGGAAGCGTTCGGGTCGCATTAATCTGATTTTTTTTCGTGACTGTATCAATATCTGGATTTCTATAGTCACAACTAAAGTAAAAATCTTCCGTCCCGCTCCACTCTATGACAATCTTAAAGGGTTTTACATTATTCATAAGCGGTTCAATTTGATGATCATATAAATTTTACATGGATGATAGCCGGGAGAACTCATAAGAGATAACTTGTACAAAATAATAGCTTGTTGAGTTTACTAAATGTGCTGCGGTTTTATACCAGTTGATACGTTAAATTATTGCAAATTTTTTCATACGGTGGGGGCTTATAATAGAGAAATGGGTTATCAGGTGTCAAGTTCTTCCGCATAAAAGTTATTGATTTACCTGCTGCGGTTTCTTTCGTTCCTTTCTATATTTTATCACTGCAATCGCAATGATCACAACAAAAAGCAACGTTACCGGAATACTGTACATTACAACAAATTCACCAATGTTCTGCCAATGTTTACCGAGCAGATAACCACCGTAGACCAGTAAAATATTCCAGAATACAGCGCTTATCCCTGACGCAAGGAATACAAGAAAAGCGTTCAGATGCATTAAGCCAGTAACCGGAGAAATAAATGACCGTGATCCTAAAAGAAAGCGGTTGAGCAGGACTGCTAAATAACCATGAGCAGCAAACCTTTTACGTATAAACTCAATCTCTGCAGGAGGGAAAACACGATGAATCTTTTCACCCCATCGAGGAGGTATTGATGTGGTATCTCTGGCATAGAGTATCATTCCAAACTTCCTGCTGATGAAGAAAATAACCATAAAACCCAGTGTTGAACCAAGTGATGGCCACATAACTGCCAAAGCAATACTAAGCTTTTTGTAAAAAAGCAGATACCCTGTAAATGCAATGGGAGCATCAAAAGGTACTATTGGAAAAAAGTTTTTTAGAAATGCAATACAAAAGAGGAACAAATATATTGCCATTGGATCGGCTGACTGCACATAAGCAATCACGGAATCAAGCATAAATATTGCAGCTTATAAATAATTCATAGTAATGATCAGATCAACATTGTCGGCATGTAATGTAAACATTGATTCCAGGAAATCTGGCGGACCATACCTTATTTTTGGATTATTTGAGACACCAAAACCTTTTTCAGGTATACCTACAAAAGTTTTGTCCATTTTCCCATTGCAGTTATCGTCGTGCAGCACACTAACGGCGTAGGTGCCGTAAGGAATGTCTTTGAAGTGTACCTCCTCATCAGTGCAGGAGATTTGTTTAAGGGTTTTAGCTACGGCATGTTCAGTGTTGTCGGGGAAACCATGTTTTGAGGTGAAAAGCGCAACACCAAGTTGGCCAGTGGTGTTTCTGAGGCCTTTTATCACTATGGAAATACTGCCGGTTTCAATTTCGGTAACAGATTGCATTGATGTATCCTTAGCGTAAAAAAGCTTAATGTAAATGACCTATTAAGGGTAATATATTTTGATTTCAATGGCGAATCAAACAACAATATTTCGACCTTTCATTCCCCGCACTCCTTTTCTGATCAGCCGATACGAACCGAAAGCATTGAGAGAGCGCCTCCCTCAATTCCTTCGGCTGGAAAGCTGACCGATTCATTGTTTCTCCGAAGACCCAGCACATAGAGCAGAGGAAGAAAATGGTCAGGTGACGGAACGGAAAGCCGGGCATCCTCTCCCAAAGTTCTGTAAGCCACAAGGTCACGATCTTTTTCTTCAAGTATGAGTTTTCGGGTTGCAGATTCAAAGCGAAGCGCCCAATCGAATGGCTGCATCTTTTCATCATCCCATGCATAGGCACGAAGGTTGTGCACAATATTGCCGCTTCCGACGATAAGCACCCCTTCATCCCGAAGCGGCTGAAGCAGACGGCCAATCTCATAATGAAACTCAGGAGGCTTCCTGTCGTCAATACTGAGCTGAACAACCGGAATATCGGCATCCGGAAAAACATGGCAGAGCACTCCCCAGGTACCGTGATCAAGACCCCGATGAGCATCGAAACGAACATCATACGGAAGAAGAAGTTTTTGCACCCGTACCGCTAGTTCTGGACTGCCTGGAGCCGGCCAGTTAAAATCAAAAAGTTCTCTGGGAAAGCCGTAGAAATCGTGTATGGTTTCGGGGGAAAGGCTTCCTGAAACAGCGGTTTCAGGAAGGTACCAGTGGGCCGATATGGCAAGTATCGCCTTGGGGCGCGGTATGCATTGCCCAAAGCTGCGCCAGCTTTCAGTATATGCGTTCGACTGAATCGCATTCATCGGATTGCCATGCCCCAAAAAAACAGCCGGCATTACTTCTCCCATGCCCTTTCCTCCCATATGAGTGTTATTAAGACTGAGTTGACCTGCAATCAATACTATATCATTTCTGATAGAGAAAGGTTTGCTTTCATTACTTTGGTTGCAATTTTACCAGTTCAACCTCCAGCGAGATGTTGACCTCTTCACCAACAGCAACTCCACCCGTTTCCAGCGCCTGGTTCCAGACCAACCCGAAATCCTTGCGGTTAATTGTTGTGCTTGCCGAGGTTCCGCGTCTTAAATTACCCCAGGGATCCTTGCTTTCTTTGGAGAACGGGGCCACATTAAGGACTACCGTTCTGGTGATGCCATGGATCGTCAAGTCTCCCGTAACCTTCAGTGCTCCATTGCCTGCCTTTGTCCATTTTTTGGAGGAAAAGGTCAATGACGGGTATTTTGCTACATCGAAGAAATCAGCACTCCTCAGATGTTCATCCCTTTTCTGGACGTTCGTATTGATGGAAGCGGCATCAATAGTGACGTTGACATTGGATTTTGTGATATCTTTGTCGTTTATATCAACGACGCCTGTATATTTATTGAAGTTGCCCTTTACATGCGACACCATAAGATGACTGACACTGAATCCAATATTTGAATGATCGGTGTCTATATTCCAGGGGGTTGCTAAGGCAAATGAGGGTAAGGCCATGATTGCCACGGTGAGCATTGCTCTGGTGATGTTTTTTCTCATGTTCGTTCTCCTTATTGTGTTATCGGTTGTTGCGTAATTTAACATTAAGCTATATATCGAATAAAAATCAGCAGGCTATACCCTTCTCTTCCTGCAGGCCTATGAGACGGCAAAGTTTTGCCAACTCATCCTGTTCACCCTCTTTAAGAATGCTCATTTCCTTGACGATAGCCACCATGATTGACGGAAATACCTTTTCTATCAGTAACTGCCCAAATTCTGTAAGATGTATGGTTATAAAACGTCTGTCGTCATGATCACGCTCGCGCCGAACAAGGTTTTGCTTTACAAGGTTATCAATAACCATGGTAATATTGCCCGTACTTTTTAAAATTTTAGCGGCAAGTTCGCGCTGACAAAGAGGGCCTTTATGAAAGAGCACCTCGAGAATTCCGAACTGACTGACGGTAAGATTTGATGCTGCCAAAATACGGCTGGTTCGTCCTGTTATTGACTCTGCAGCCCGCATCAGCTTTGTATATGCGCTCAAAGCTCTTCTTTCAGAATCAGAATATGCCGCAATTACTGTACCCATCCAATAAAAATTAAATGTTTAATTATTTAACATTAAAATAACATAAGCAAAGACAAATTGAAAGTTATTTTTTGGCAATAAAGTGTCTTATGGGACTTATGTGACCTATAGGAGTTATAAAAAATGAGGAGCACGCTCAAATGCCATCACGAGGGTGTCGTAGCTTGATTTTTCACCGGAGTTCTGAACAATAAGGTTTGGAATTCGGGGGAGGTCAGTGTCGAATGGTTTAAAAAGAGAGCCTGAGAGTTTACTTTCTGTTCATCATTTTTAATTTTTGTGTATCCGCCATCAGGGTTCATCTCCCACGCTTTAACATTGTCGCTCAGTAGCAGATCAAGATTTGCTTTGACAACCTGAATGAGTGATTTGTCAAACACAGGAAAAAGGGTTTCAACCCGATCGTCGAGATTTCTGGGCATGATATCAGCACTGCCAAGATAGAGTTCCTCCTTGCTTCCATTACGGAAGTAGTATGCCCTGCTGTGCTCAAGAAAACGTCCAATGACGCTGATAACACGGATATTGGCGCTTATGCCTGGAATGCCGGGCTTCAGACAGCAAATGCCACGAACGATAAGATCAATGGTCACACCCTCACAGGATGCCCTGTAGAGTGACCGTATGGTTTTGGCATCGACAAGGGCGTTCATTTTCATTATTATTCTTCCCTTTCCTTCCTGCCGACACAACTCAACTTCACGATCAATCATTTCGATCAGTCTGTCCCGGGTGTTGATCGGTGAGACAAGCAGCTTTTTATACGCGGTATGTTTTGAATAGCCGGTCAGGGCATTGAACAGTTCAGCCACTTCATTGGCGAGTTGTTCGTTGACCATGAAGAGGCTGTAGTCCGTGTAGATCTTTCCTGTTGCAGGGTTGTAATTACCTGTACCAAGATGCAGATAACGCTTCAGTTTGTTTTGTTCACGACGAACAACAAGGGTTAGCTTTGCATGGGTTTTCAGTCCAGGCAAACCATAGGCTACATGCGCTCCGACATCTTCAAGAGCCCTTGCCCAGACAATGTTGTTTCCTTCGTCAAACCTTGCCTTGAGTTCCACAAGAACAGCAACCTGTTTACCCCGTTCAGCTGCCTTCATCAATGCCTTGACAATGGGCGAGTTGCTTCCAACCCGGTAAAGTGTCTGCTTTATCGAAAGTACATCAGGATCAATTGCTGCCTGATTGATAAAATCGACAACGGGCTGAAACGAGTCATAGGGATGGTAGAGCAGCTGATCCTTAGCCTTGATGGCACTGAATATATCAGCGCCGAACTGCTCTTCAATTCTGTTCTTTGGTACAAACGGCTCATCTTTCAAATCAGGACGCTCTATCTTCAAAAGATCAATAAGACAGCTGAGTCCCAGCGCCCCATCTATTTCATAGACGTTTCTTGGATGAACACCAAGATTGTTCATGAGCAGTTCCCTCACGGACTGAGGCATAGCCGGAGTGATGTCAAGCCGGACAACTTTGCCGTAACGGCGTGACCGAAGCCCCTGCTCGATGCTCTGAAGCAGATCACCAGCCTCATCTTCCTCAATCTCAATATCAGCATCACGAATCAATCTGAAAAGATGCGATTTTTTAATCGTCATCTTCGGAAAGAGATGTGACAGATTGTTTTCAATGAGGTCTTCAAGCCAGATAAAGCGGATAATGCCACTTTCATCATTAAACCCTTTGATATCATTGAGTCGAAGAAGCCGAGGAAGAATATTCGGAACCTTCACGCGGGCAAACTTCTGAGATCCGCTCTCCTCATCTTCAAGTTCAATCGCGAGGTTCAGCGACAGGTTTGACATAAAAGGAAATGGATGGCCGGTATCGAAGGCAAGAGGTGTGAGAACAGGATAAATTTCTTTGCGAAAATAATGACTCAAGGCCCGCTGCCCTGTTGCTGAAAGTTCGGATACCCGAAGAAACTCTATTCCCTCTTTCTGCAAGGCAGGCAGGAGGTCATGATAAAGGCAGTCATTACGCACGGTGAGCTGCTGCACAACCATTGTACGGATCTTCTGGAGCTGTTCAGCTGGAGTATAACCGTCAATTGTACGCTCCTGAATACCAGCCTCATACTGATTTTCGATACCAGCAACCCGGATCATAAAATATTCATCGAGGTTTGAGCTGAAAATCGAGATGAATTTTACCCTCTCCAGTAGCGGATGCGCTTCAGGATTAAGCGCTTCCTCAAGCACCCTCTGATTGAAATCAATCCAACTCAGCTCCCTGTTGACATACAAGGAGGTATTAAAAAAATTTAAAGCAGATTCAGCCCTGTTGTTTTCAATCATTTTCAGTATTAATTGGATCAACTATTACTTAACAAAAATTATCAGTTCATCATCAGCTGATTCGCTGAGAACGGCACTTAACTCATTCAAGAAGCTGCGGCTGACAGAAGATCGCGAAACAGATGAGCGGTTTCATCGTTATCAAACGAGCGGAATGTTTTGTGAAATTTTTGGCGTGCTTCTTCCTGTTTATGGAACAGAGTTGTCATCAGGCCGCCCATTGATGCGGAATATAACAGGTCTTCTTTATGCACACTCTTTGAAGCAAGGTGGTCGTGAAGAAACTGAAGCTGAACAGCAAAATCGATAAAGTCACCGAGATTTTCCTGCAGTTCCTTCATCTGCCTGATAACAGGAGCAATGGTTTTATGAGGAAAAATGGATGAAAAAAATTCCAGCAGATATCTGAGTTTCTTGCAGTCGATAC
>CAJAJL010000059.1 GCA_903940125.1 uncultured Chlorobiaceae bacterium
GTCTATGCTCATGGGGTGAAATCAGGAAGTGATGGCTGAAGTTTTTGGTTCTAAACTCAGAACCTATCTATCTTTAATATAACACTTTACAGTCGATTTTCCAATACATTATGCAGCTTTGTTAGTCCGACAGGCTGCTAGCAGTTAAGACGGACTCTGAACTATGTGCCACCACAGGCACTGAACAGGATTCCGAGCCGGCTTCTCCGCGCCGCAAGCGTTCGACAGCCTCATATCCGCCCATCGACGGCATGTTCAGGTCCATGATAACAAGATCGTACCACCTGACGGCCAACAGTTTCAGCGCTTCACGTCCGTCAACCGCCTCGTCGATCTCTATCTGCAGAGGAGCGAGATACTTTTTCAGGATGATGCGGTAAAGAGCTTCATCGTCGACGATCAGCAATCGCTTTCCCTGAAAATGAGACTGCCCCATGGCAATAACGCTTTCTGTATAGATTTTCATCTCTGATGCTGAAATAACCGGGAATGAAAGCTTGAACTCCGTGTACTCCCCTTCAACCGATTCACAACTGATGTCTCCCCCGAACGCCGTCATGACCCGTTTGCAATACGCCAAACCGAGGCCTGTGCCTGCGGTCTTGCCTTTGGTATAATAACTGTCAAAAATATGCGGAAGAGTCTCACTTGATATCCCTGGACCCGAATCACGAAAACGAAGATAATTGTAAAATTCACCCTTTTCCAGACAAACCGTTATTTTACTATGAGGATAGTTTTTGAAATAGAACAGCGCGTTCTTCAGCAAGTTGAAGAGCACAAAAAAAAATAGGGTTTCATTGACATGAAAGATGAACGTGTCTTTTATAACAAGATGAACGCGTCTCCGATCTTGCTCTAATTCATAGCCCCATTCATCAAATGCGTTGCGCGTAAGGCTTGCTGCAGACAAATAGGCAAAATTTTCCGATCCGATGGGCTGTTCACGAACCTCACTTAGAACCATATCAATCACCTGAGCACCTCGTTTCACCGCCATCTGACCATGCTGCACTCGTTCCAAAAGACTATCAAGCTTCTCTTTATCGATAGGGTTATCAAACTTAACCGGGTTAACCTGCAGCAGAAGATTCTGAATGCTGTAAAAGCAGTGATGAATCTGACCAAGAGGGTTACGCATTTCATGGGCGATGCTGCCAGCAAGAGATTGCAGTACTGAATTTCGCTCCTGTGCCAGTGCACCCTTTTTATTAGTGGAATTGACCAATAACCCAAGCAAAATAGCGACAGGTATTGATAAGAAGTATTCTATAATTTTCGTTGTAATCAACAGATGGGTTCCGGTACTAACAACAAATCCTGCATAAGCAATAAAAATACCTGAAATCAACAGAATCGCCAAGAGAAAATAATTGGTAATAAAGATGATGAAAACTAACAGCATAACTGTTTCCGCGACCAACCATAATCCGGAAAAATTGTTCATTAACAACAGAAACGTAAAAATAACAGGAAAGGTAAAAGTCAACCAGAGATACCAATACAGCATCAGCAAAGGCCTGAACTTATCGGAATAACGCAAATGAAAAAGAATTGGAACAAACGAAATCGCCGAGCCAAAACGCAGATCAAAAGACTCATAAGGCTGGGGAAACACGAATGTACAAAGCAAGTAATACAGTGGGTGCCCCCATAACCCTATATACCTGATGTAATTTATCGTTAGTTCGTTACGTTCATAATCTTTCTGAAGAAAATGCGTTGCCCGTTTCAGGAAAGATTGTTTGATAAAATAACCGGGGGCCATATGTGGTATAATATTAGCTTTTCAGCACACAGAAACTGTAATGGTTATAAACATCTTCTTCGATATCGAGAAGTACTCCAGAACTGATATTCTCTTTTATGACAAGATCATACTTATCGGCAAGAACACTGATATCATTATATCCATTAATAAAAGGTTCACCCATTTTTCGGATATTGTTAATAAATCCTTCAGCTTCACGAATACCGGTACGGATATCGACAAGATCTTTAGAAACATAATCAAGCCAAATACAGGAGTCCTGATTCATGATCTTTCTGATCGAACTGAAAATAATGTCGATATTCACTTCACGGAAATACATCGAACCACCTTCCCAGACAAAAAAGGTCGGCAATTCGGGTTTGAAATCCGATAGCTCAATTAATGCCTGGTCAATCGACTGAATTTCCAGGTCTATTGCAACATTATGGATCGAATTGTTTTTACTATAATCAAAAATCCTTTGTCGTTCATGCAGCATTACCGGTAAATCGAGATCGAATATAACGGCATTTGCAAGATTCAGTCGCCAGAAACGGCTATCATATCCTGCCCCGATATTGACCACATTGAATTTCATCTTTCCAAAAGCAAACTGCTGTATACTCTCGTCAAGATGCTGTGTTCGGACTGCTATCATATTCTGCAGTTGCGGAGTAGCGACACTAAACCTTCTGGCAAGGGTAATGCCATGCTTTCCGGCCAGCATAAATGCGTAAGGATCGTCAAACCGCCTCTGTTCATACGGTTTTTCTTGCTCCAGCGCACGCAATCCGACAATCAACTTTGCCGTCGTTTTTGTCTTGTGTTCGTAGAGTAGATTGATCTTTTCAGCTTCAAAGGCATTTCGTTTCAGACCGTTGATATCCTGCGCCCAGTAGGTAAAATCCGCCACAGCAACAAGTTTCTCACCATTGAACATCCTGACTGGAATGGTCAACACCACCTTATTGCTTTTGGCAAAACGTTTTGCAAGTCCATCCCATCTTTCTTTTTCAATCTCGGCCTTGCACGTCAGGTCATGACAACTAGGGCTAAGCCACTTGATCGAAGCCTTCGCCCCCCACATATAACCGGCGTTTTCATCAACTGAAGGCCAGAAACCGATAATTGGCACTCGGTGAAACAACGTGGTCAGGGCAAGACCGCCGGTATATTCTGCAGCAAGTAACATCAGGGGACCTTGATGAGCGATATACTGATTCGATGAATTTGGAATAAGCGGGAGCTCAGTTTCAACATAGCCACGTTCAACAACCGTAATTTTCCAATCAATAAAACCAAGAGCCGGAACCGACTCGTGAAAGGATTGCGTAAGAACTTCAAGGTTGAACCGATCCTTGCGGTCCTCCTCCCAAGCATCGATTGAATTCAAAAGAAAAGAAGTGCTGAAGTTAAGATCCATTGTTGGTTACTACTTGTTAAGCCTGTGAGGTTTCTCCCGTGTGTCGTTTCAGGATATCCACCGGTCAGCAAAGATGAGAGCAACTTGATCGCCGAACAATCCATATTCATGCAAAATAAATTTTGCTATAAAGCATTCAGTCAAATGCAAAACATACTATGAAGTTTATGGAGCGAAATCCACAAAACACAGGAATTACTATAAAGCGGGGATTACAACTGCAATTAACAAAAAAATGTAACAATCTTTTGGAAAAAAAATACTCGACCATAAATTGCATCACAAGACAGTATCACTCCCTATGACAAGACAGCGAAAATAAAAACGTGAACTGTAATATAGCAAATGGCTTGTTCTCAGGAGTATGTCTCGCTCTTTCGTTTATAGAACGTAACACCGACGCGTTGGATGTGATCGATGATATCGGGATCGCTGATATTGGCGAAAATGGACAGGTCAATGGTGTATGGCAGAAAAAGGTTGTCAAGGTCATCGATAATTTTATTCAGCGTACTTAAAGTCAGTGCTTCACCATAGAGTGTGAGGTCGATATCTGAACCATTCTTGTAGTTGCCTGCAGCACGGGAGCCAAAGAGAGTGGCCTGTTCCACCTGTGGATAAAGTGACAGAAGAGTGCTGATTTTTTCGATAGTGGTATCCTGCAACCCGTATTTCATTGGCCTTCCTCCTGTTTCAGTATATCCAGCTTTGCTTTGAGTGCCCTGAACTCTGAAAAGTAATCGGAGTGAATAGCAGAAACTATGTTGTCGGCAGTGGTGTCGTCATAGGTGTGAGATGTTAAATTACGGCTTAGAATCATGTCCATCCATATATCACCGTTCCCAATTAAACCGGTTTTAAAGGCGGCTCGTGTAGTATCTTTGGAGCCATATAAATTTTGAACTCCACGGTTTTCAAGAAAATCTTTCAACGTCTTCCATGCCAGTTCATGCGTGTATTCAAATGCCTGAATACATCCTTGCTCTTCAAGCTTTGAGAGTGGGCGCTCCTGCGCAAGCTTTTCAGCTTCTTCCAATTGGGAAAAAGCTTTTTTGAAGTTGTTAAAACGCTGAATCCAACGAATGTCTGCAGGCATGGGACACATTCTCCAAAAATATACTTGACAACTTCAATGAATTGATCGCTTAAGCCTTGCTATCCCTTTAAATAATGTACAAAACAAGAAGTGTATTTATCCGTGAGTTAGCATATAAAATAACTGATATCCAATGTGAGGAAATAGTGCTGAAGACTGAGTGGAGAAGTGACAGATTTCTAACTTTGTTCGAAATGACAATGGCGCAGAATTATGGGTAAGGGGTGAAATTGATTGTCTTTCGGACTTTAAACACAGAAGCCCGCGTGTAGCGGGCTTCTGTGTTGTGCGGAGAGGGAGGGATTCGAACCCTCGATAGCCCTATAAGAACTATGACGGTTTAGCAAACCGTTGCCTTCAGCCGCTCGGCCACCTCTCCATGGTGATCTGGCGGAGGATGAGGGACTCGAACCCCCATGGGCGTGAACCCGGCAGTTTTCAAGACTGCTGCCTTACCAATTAGGCTAATCCTCCTCGATGTTGTAAAGAACAGGTTCCAAAGATAAGGAATCCTCCTTGAAATGCCAGAAAAAAAAAGAAGTTGATTGATTTTCTTTTTTTCAGCAATTATCAGGGAATATCAGGAAATTTAATCTGTGAGGATCAATTACCTGAGGTACCTTAACACCTTAAACTGTTGTCTTAAAATCGGGTTCAAATATAATAAAACTTTGGTTTATCAACTTGCGACAGTAATATTCGTTTAACATCAAGAGAGTTGGAAGCGTTATCCATGAGTGAGTTAAAAAAAACTGAAAGCCCTATCGAACGACTCTCCGGATCGGTTGAACGTGTCACATTTCACAGTGAAGAATCCGGTTT
Organism: uncultured Chlorobiaceae bacterium; assembly: GCA_903940125.1. Lineage (GTDB taxonomy): Bacteria > Bacteroidota > Chlorobiia > Chlorobiales > Chlorobiaceae > Chlorobium. Next base: position 5,095 of record CAJAJL010000059.1, read on the forward strand.
TTGCGTCTTGCGTACAAAGGTCAAAGGGCATCGGGACTTAGTTACTGTTGTTGGATCAGCTGCTTCGGTCACCCCCGGCGAATATATCGAATGTCTCGGAACATGGTGTAATGACCGTACTCACGGTCTTCAATTTAAAGCCAATCATCTTACCGTTGTCCCTCCAAGCACTCTTGAAGGAATTGAGAAATATCTTGGTTCCGGAATGGTCAAGGGAATTGGTCCCCATTTCGCAAAGGTGCTGGTCAATGCGTTTAAGGAAGAGGTTTTTACAACCATTGAGGAAGAACCTCAACGCATGCTTGAGCTGCCCGGTATTGGCCAGAAAAGAATGGACAAGGTTACCATTGCATGGGCAGACCAGAAAGTGGTTCGTGAAATCATGGTTTTTCTTCAGTCTCATGGTCTCGGTACCGGTCGAGCCGTCAGGATATTCAAAACCTATGGCAATGCATCTATTATCAAGGTTACTGAAAATCCCTATCGCCTTGCCCTGGACATTCACGGTATCGGGTTTAAAACCGCTGACACCCTTGCTGTAAAGCTTGGCATTCCTCTGGATTCTCTTATCCGGGCACAGGCTGGAGTAAGACACGTTTTGCAGGAAATATCCGGTGATGGCCATTGTGCTGCCTCGTATGATGCACTCGTTGATGCTGCGACTAAACTTCTGGAGATATCTTCTGATATCATCAAGAAGGCGATCAATACAGAAATTGCTGAAGAAAACCTTGTCAGTGAAGAGATCAATGCCATTCCCTCTCTCTTTCTGACACCGCTTTATCGAGCTGAAACGGGTACTGCGTCAAACATTTTGCGACTCCTACAAGGAGTGCCTCCCTGGGGAGAGATCGATATCGACAAGGCTATTCCATGGGTGGAGGGCAAGACAAGTCTGACTCTTTCCGATTCTCAACGAACGGCTGTCCGTCTCGCCCTTTCAAGCAAGGCGGTTATTATAACCGGAGGCCCCGGTGTAGGAAAGACTACTCTTGTCAACAGTATTCTGCTCACTATCCGGGCAAAAAATATGACCGTCACTCTTTGTGCTCCAACAGGACGGGCTGCCAAAAGACTTTCGGAGTCAACAGGGCTTGAAGCCAAAACCATTCATCGCCTGCTGGAATTTGATCCTCAATCTTTCGGCTTCAAAAGAAACCGTGAAAACCCACTCGAAACAGACCTTGTCGTTATTGATGAAGCTTCAATGGTTGATATTGTTCTTATGAATCGCCTTTTAGCTGCTGTTCCGGATAAAGCCGCATTGATGATAGTCGGCGATGTTGACCAGCTGCCATCTGTTGGTCCTGGAGCAGTTCTCGGTGACATTATTCATTCAAAGAAGGTGCCGACGATAAGCCTGACTGAGATATTTCGGCAGGCCGCATCTTCAAGAATCGTTGTCAATGCGCATCGTATCAACAAGGGCGAGATGCCCCTCAGGGCCGAAGGATCCGAACTGTCCGACTTCTACTTTATTCCGGCAAGTTCACCTGAGGAAATTTACACGAAACTTATGCAGGTTATCACCGAACGTGTTCCGAAACGATTTGGCCTTCATCCTGTAAAAGATGTTCAGGTGCTGACACCGATGAACAGAGGCGGGCTTGGTGCCCGTGCGTTGAACATTGAATTACAGAAAGCGCTCAACGAAAAAGCTGAACCGAAGATTACTCGTTTCGGCACGGTTTTCGCACCGGGCGACAAAGTTATCCAGACGGTCAATAATTACGACAAAGAGGTTTTTAATGGCGATATCGGTCAAATACTCAAGATTGATGTTGAAGAGAGTGTTCTTCATGTTGATTACGATGGCAGAACGGTGGAATATGAATTCGGAGAACTGGACGAAGTATCGCTCGCTTACGCAACCAGCATTCACAAAAGCCAGGGCTCAGAATATCCGGCTGTAATTATTCCGCTTGCCATGCAGCACTATACCCTGTTGGAGCGGAACCTGATTTATACGGCTGTGACTCGAGGCAAGAAACTGGTGACGATTATCGGTGAACCAAAAGCATTGGCTATGGCGGTTAAAAACCTGAAATCCAACCGGAGGTTAACCAACCTTTCGGCAAGACTTTCTCCTGAATCAGCCGTGGTACAGTATTAGAACGGTCTGCTGCAACGCGTTGTCCAGGCAGCGTTCTATTTTTGAGACTTGTTTCGGCTCTGCTTGAGCTCTTTCAAATCATTGAGCATATCACCACCATGCGGCGAAAGAAAATTAATAAATATCCAATGATTGCCGCTTTGCGCCACCTCGGCAATAACATTTGGTTCCGGGTTCCTTTTGCCTCCGGAAACTCCATATAGCTCTACCAGGTAATGCTGGCCTTGCTTCTTTACGCCCCCAACTTCATATCGATCTTCAAGTTCCTGGCTGCATAAAAAGGGATCCCAATCCAAGCCGACAATCTCTTCGGGGTGCTTTGATGATGCCTCGAAATCCTCTTTCAGTGCAGCGATGAGCCTGGCGCTGAACATATTCGGTTTTTCTTTTACAGCCCTTTCATCAGGAGCGAGCTTGCCGTTCTTGTGTGAGACAATACCATACCAATCGTAAAACTTCTGTACAAATTTCCCTACGGAATCTTGCGGGACAAGAACTTGTGCGATGCCCAGAGAGTACCAGACAAAGAAGCCTGCCAGCAGCATCGACAATAAAAGCAATCTTTTCCTATAGACGATCATGACATACCTCCATGGGGGAGAAGCTCCCTCATCATTTCGAGCAACTCGCTTTTTTTGATGGGTTTGGTGATAAATCTGTCGCATCCAGCTTGCCTGGCTTTGTCTCTCTCCTCCATGGAGGTGAATGCTGTCTGGGCAATTACCGGCAGGTTGGGACGGAGCTGTTTGATCTGCCGCGTTGCATCAACACCGTTTAACAGCGGCATTTTAATGTCCATAAGAACAATATTGATCTCCGAGTGATGCTGAACAAGCTCCACCGCTTCCCTGCCGTTTTCGGCATAAAGGATGTTGATGTTTCCCCCTTTCAGGCTGTTTTTCAGAAAAAGTGTACTCATTTCGTCATCTTCGGCGATAAGAATACAGAGTGCAGGGATAAGTACCGGGTTATAGGGCAGTGTGAATAAAAAGGTACTTCCCTCGCCTTCTACCGATTCAACTCGGATTGCACCGCCAAGCATGTCAACGTATGCTTTGGTAATACTCAAGCCGAGCCCTGCCCCTTCGTAGCCTCTGGTCAAGGTGTTGTCTACCTGCTGGAAGCGATCAAAAACTTTCTTCTGCATCTCAGCGGGAATACCCATGCCTGAATCGATACAATAAAACTCAAGAATTTCATTTTTCCGGGTATATCCGAAATCAATCCCTCCATCCCGGGTAAATTTCAGGGCATTCTTGACCAGGTTTGTCAGAATTTGGTTCAGCTTTCCACTATCGGTGTTAATGGTGCTTTCACTGTCGGAAAGCGCTGTAGTACAAGTCAAGCGCAACCCTTTTGATTCTGCTTCATGCTTGAAAAAGGCATGAATGTGATGCATAAGTTCATTGAGCGGTGTTTCGGTTATCTTTACTTTGGTCTCTTCGGCATCAATACGGGAAATATCGATAAGATCATTAATGAGATCGAGCATACGTTGGCCGCTTTTTTGAATGAGATCGATATACTGGTTCATCTCCTCACCGGAGAGATCAGACTCTTTCAGCAGTTCTGAAAAACCAAGAATACCATTCATAGGTGTGCGTATTTCATGGCTGATATTTGCCAGAAACGCTGATTTAACTCGATCGCTCTCTTCTGCTTTTTCTTTGGACGCAATCAGTTGATCCAGCAATTTTTTCTGTTCGGTGATATTTTTGCTGGTTCCGATAATTCTGTAAATATGGCCACTCTCATTGCGAACAGGGTTAAGGGTCGTTTCCCAATAGCTTTGTTGACCCTGGAACGGGATAGACTCTTCGTACTGTATTGTCTTGCCCTCCTGAAGACAGCGTTCATAATTATGGATAATCGCTAAGGCAACGTCATGATCAAAAAACTCTTCGGGCGTTTTTCCGGTTATCTCCTCATTTTTGAAACAAGTAAGTTTTTCGTGGTTGGGGTTAATGCCCTTGAATCGGAAGCTTCCATCGGGGCAAACATCAACAACAAAAATAGAGTGATTGACCTCTTCGTAGATACTTGCGAGAAATTGCTCACTTTCCTGCAGCTCCTTCTCATATTGCTTACGAAGGATTTCCTTATGTTTACGCTCAGTAACATCATGAATCATGCCGATCATCCCTGCAGATTTATTATCCTGATAATATTGAAAGTGAACTTCACCGTCAAAGAGAGCACCACTTTTTCTGCAAAACTTGAATTCGACTATCCGGGTATGGAAATGCTGTAATAAGGTTTCCTGGAAAAGAGCTTGGGCCATGGAAATATCCTCTTCTACCAGATATTCGGTAAAAGTGTGGCCGGTCATCTCATGGGGAAGATAGCCGAAAAGATGTTCCGCTGCTGGTGATACATAGGTTAATGATCCGTTTGAGTCGGTCACAAAAACCATCTCAGCCATCTGTTCAGTAATGGAACGGAATTTTCTTTCGCTTGACTGCAATGCCTGTTCGGCATGTTTGCGTTCTGTGATATCGTAAATAATATCGTATACAAGCTCTTTGTTTCGTACTTCGATTTTCTGTGCGAATATTTCAACATTACGCACAGAACCATCGGCACGGCGATGAAAAAAGAAAAGGTGCTGTTGGTTTAGCGATTCCCATTTCCATTTATTCATCTCATGCGTGATTTCTTCAGGAGTAAGAATATTGATCTGCTTGATATTCATCTGCTTCAATACCTCAATCGGCCATCCGTAAAAATCGGCTGCAGACTGATTGGCATCGACAATAGTGCCGGTTGCAGGATCAAGAATAATCATGATGGCTATATTCTCCACAAAAAACATCCTGAAGCGCTCTTCACTCTCCCTCAGTGCATCATCTTTCTTTTGTTGTTCAGTGATATCAATAACGACACCTGCATACCTGACTATCGTTCCTGAGGCATCTTTAAATGGACTGCCTTTGGACATAAGCCAGCGATGTTTTCCATCAGTATCGGGAATTCTCCATCTGCAACTATATTCGCCACCGGTGCTCAAGGCCTCCTGAACAGCCAATTTGACTATTTCCCTGTCCTCCGGAATAATGGTATTGATCCAGGCTTCATTGGTTGGCTTAATACTCTTTGGATCAAGACCATAAAGCTGCCACATTTTATCTGACCAGGTGTTGGTATTGGTGCTTATATCATATTCCCAAAGACCGGCACCTGTGGCAGAAATAATAAGATGCATTCGTTCGTTGCTGGCATGCAGCTCTTCATCGGCCAGTTCGTGAGCTTTACGAGATCGGAGCATAGAGATACCGAACGCAAGGTTTTCTGCAAGTGCGGTGAGGAGCTGGATCTCTTCCGTATCAAAAGCGTTCAGATAGGTCAAATAAATTGTTATTGCTCCAAACACTGTCGTACCTGTTTTGAGGGGTAAACTAAGCGAAGAAGCATAGCCGCGCAACAGAGCCTCTTTCCGCCAAGGTTCGAATTGAGGGTCGGAGAGCATATTGCGGATGATAGCTGGTTGGCCGGTGCGGATGGCGGTTCCAGTCGGGCCACGACCACGCTCAACATCTGCCCAGGTGATATGCAGGGTATCCAGATATCCCTCTTCGAAGCCAGCCTGGGCAACCGGACGGACAGTTTTTTCTTTATCATGTTCTGCATAACCGACCCACGCCATCCGGGAACCGCCCACTTCGACAACAATCCGACAAATGGCATTAAGTAATTCCAGTTCATCAACGGCATGAATCAGCGCATGATTGCAATTGTTGATGGCCTTAAGTACACGAAAACTATCCAGGCTGCCCGCTTGATGAATCCCGGGTTGCTCACCTGCATGAGAGCTCAACTCTGATGGAGTGTCGGGGTTATTGGGTTGCTGCTTTTTTACCATGGGGGCATTGCTTATTCTGATCGGAGAATAAAATACAAGTAGACAGAAATATACTGGATTCTACACTAAACAAAACGTGGTGTGCTGTAGATAAGCAGTGTAACATATGTCAAAGTATGAGCCAAGGAAGCATCTTTCCCACGCTGCTCCAAAACGGTTGTGCAATTTGAGTGAAATAACCAGCAATATATCGATCCAATAAATAAGAGATAACTCTATGCACTTCCATACGGAGGAAAAAGTAGTTCTTGTAACCGGGGAAGATAGAAAATGCTCGTAAAAACATCCTTGAACGCCTTCCATGAGGACGTATGGCGTTACCCCATGAAATTGCAGATATGGTAATATTCCCGGCTTCAGAAAAAGCTGGTTATGTTACCGGAGTTACAGTATCGATGGATGGTGGACAATATCCGTTTATGGTTTAATAGTGTGATTTGAGCCCAGTGTCCCCTCCGCGATTTGGAGTGCTTTGAAGACCGGCAAAGTCATTATACCACCCTACACCGTACCTGGATCTTAAAGTACAGCATAAGCGAACATCCCAGGAGGGGGAGATAACTCCGACGTTCAGGAAACCAGCCTGGACAGTTCATGACCGATCCCCGAACATGATGCGTCATAACATCAGCATCCCTCCGGAAACAGGGATATAGCAGCCTGTCACGAATCGGCTGTGGTCGGAAGCAATTGCAAGCACCGCACCGGCCACATCTTCCGGAAGGGCTACCCGTTTCAGGGGGGTCATATCCGCCATCATCGCTTTCTGTTCCTCGGGCAGCCATGAGGTAGCATCGGTCAACGTAAGACCGGGGGCAACCACGTTGACGCGTATACCGAAGGGTCCAACCTCTTCCGCAAGAGAGCGGATGAAGGCGTCAAGACCCGATTTCGCAGAAGAGTGGGCAATGAAACCCGGTGACGAGTGACGTGAAAGAGTGCTTGAAATGGCGATGATGCTTCCCGACTTTCTCTCAATCATGCCTGGCAGAACAGCCTGGCAGCTGAAAAATATCGACTTGAGCTCTCCGCAAAGCTTCGCTTCGAATTCATTCCAGGAGAATTGCGTGAAAGGTTTTACCGGAAACCCGATCGAAGCATTGCTTACCAGGAGGTCGACCGAACCGAGGATTTTTTCCACCTCTCCGACCATCAAACGCACCTGCTCCACATCGCGGACATCCGCCCTGACGGCATGAGCCCTGCCGCCTGCGTTTATGATATCCTCAACCACAGCGATCGCTGCCCTTTCACTCTGGAAATAGTTCACCGCGACAGCCGCGCCCTCGGCTGCGAGAAGTTTGGCCGTAGCCCGACCTATACCGCGACTTGCACCTGTGACCAATGCGACTTTGCCTTTCATATCCAGTAACTCCTTCATTTGTTTTGAAACATCGTTGAAACAGGGAACTATCTATCAAACATAACGAAAAGGAACAAATGCCAAAAATCTGGGACTGTCAAGGATAGTGACAAAATAAGGAAGGCAGAAATTATCGTTGACGATAGTGACCCCTTCCCCAATAACTGGAGCACTCTAAAGTTGAGTTTTCCGGGAAAGGGTCAAAGGTGTCACTCAACTCACGGTTACATCCTTCGGCACTTATTGCTGGCTTATTTTGTTATTGATTGAATTATTGTAAAAAACGTATGAATCACCATGCAGTACAGACAAAGAGGGAAAAATTCCATTCATACCTTCAGCATTACATTTTTAGATGCCGGTACTGAGGCCTTTGCCTTCACTTTCGGTTAATGAAAAGGAGAGTCATCATGCTCAACAACAAGCTTATAAGCAGTTATATTTTTATCATCTGCGTTTGCCTTATGCTCGGTATGAGTGCACATTGCAATGCTGCCGCATTGCCGACCGAACAAGCAGTCTTTGCGGGAGGCTGTTTCTGGGGTGTAGATGCAGTTTTTAAGCATGTCAAGGGTGTTACCGATGTGCAATCAGGATATGCTGGCGGTAAAGCTGCCACAGCGCATTACGAACAAGTCAGTAATGGCAATACCGGACATGCCGAATCAGTAAGAATTCGTTTCAACCCGAATCAGATTACCTACCAGCAATTGCTGCAAGTGTTTTTTACCGTAGCACATGACCCAACCGAGCTAAACCGACAAGGCCCTGATGACGGAAACCAATACCGTTCAGTGATATTTTACACCACGATTGAGCAGCAGAAAATTGCACAAAGCTACATCAAGGCGCTCACAGCCTCGCACAAATTTGACTCTCCGATTGTGACACAAATCGTGCCGCTGCAGCAATTTTACCCTGCAGAGCAGTATCACCAGAATTATTGCGCTATTCATCCTGATAATCCTTATATCATCATCAACGATATGCCAAAACTGAAAAGGCTGCGTAATCAATTACCAGCATTGTATCAATGAATTTTCCTTGGCTGCCAACATCTTTCTCTCGTCTTGATTGAACTCGTAAATTTCATCGGAGCAATAAAATGAACGAATTGAAAAACAAAACCTGCATACCCTGTTCAGAAGGATTGGAGCCTATGACTCCAGGTGATATCAAGAAATTATTAGAAAAAATACCGGAATGGGAAGTTGCAACAGATGATGGCATAAGCAGATTACAGCGCACCTTTTCTTTCAAGGATTTCAAGAGTGCGATCGCTTTTACAAATAAGGTAGGTGAACTGGCTGAAGCCGAACAGCATCACCCAAAACTGGTTACTGAATGGGGGAAAGTTACGGTAGTCTGGTGGACACACTCAGTAAACGGGCTGCATCAGAACGATTTCTTCATGGCAGCTAAAACCAGCGAATTGCATGCAGATTAACAGCTATACTGAATAATGAACTATACCAATCAGAGAATGGGCAGTGGTATGTAAACAATTATCTAAAAAGACCGTTTACACAGTTCGTTGAACAGACCCATGCTTGCTTATTATATGGGGCAGCTTATCAACCTAAAGGAGGGAACATGAAACTCAGGGTATTATTTATCTCGATGTTTTTATTTGTACTACCTACCGTATATGCTGCAAATAAGATTCCTCAGTTTAAAAATTACCCTGTCGAGGAAATATATACCGGAAAAAATCATCCATTGGTTATGGATTCGTTCGGAAAGAGTTTTAGAACGAGGCTACGTGATGCTATTGAGCATGAGAAACCTGATTTTGCCGGTCATTTCATAGTGGTAAAATGGGGATGCGGCAGTGGAGGATGCAATTCAGGCGCTGTGATTGATGCGAAAACAGGAAAGGCCTACGTTTTTCCTGTAGCCCTGAGTTCAGTCTTTCCACTTAAACCAGAGTTTGAGAAAGAGGATGGCCAGGAACATCTTTACAAACTTAATAGCCGGTTAATGGTCTTCGCTGGTAATTTGGAAGGAGCAAAACAAGGTGACGGAAACGACACTGTGGAATTTTATGAGTTTAAAAATGACGAGTTCGTATTCATAAGGTCGATACCATATAATCATAAAGGAAAGGAAAAGAATAGTACAACATATCGACACTGAGCAAATGCTTAGCAAACTTGAACGTGGGGACGCATGAAGAAATGGTGGGTATTCATAGTGTTATTCATTTTGATAACTCCGAGTGCATTTGCAGGGAATGCCAAGCCTCAATTCAAGGATTACCCTGCTAATGAAGTGTATACAGGCAAAAACCATCCGTTAGTTCTTGACGAGTTAGGAAAAAGCTATAGAACACGATTGCGGGAGGCTCTCAGAAATAATAAACCTGACTTCGCCGGACACTATATTGTTGTGAAATGGACTATCGGGCCTCTTGTTGTCTACAACGCGGGAGCTGTGATTGACGCGAAAACAGGCAGAGCTTACTCGTTTCCAGTTGCGACAGGTTCAGCATTTTCTGAAAAAGAGGTGGATTATTTCCAGGATCACCTTTACAAGTTGAACAGTCGATTAATGGTGTTTGCTGGTAACCTGGTTGGTTCCGAAGAATATACTGGCGAAAACACCGTGGCTTTTTATGAATTTAAAGATAATAAGTTCATCCTAATAAAGACTGCCCCGTATAAGTAATGATGTGAAATCTGTATGGAACTGAGAATTATTGTTTTGGCTTAATCAATCAAAATAGCGTAATTTTAAGTACTTCACAGGCTATCGAACCGAACATGAAAATTAGTTCATCTTTATTCCACTTGATAGGTTATCACTGCCATGCCTCAAGAAAATGCTGTAGAAAATAAAACGACACAACCTGATATTTACGAACTTGTAATCCTTGCTCCGGTTTTTACTCTTCCCTTGGCGCTTCCATTAGCTATCCCGTTAGCTGTTCCTCTTTTTTTCCACGCTATTCACGGGGTTGGTATCGGGGCTATAGGAGCTCTGGCTGGAAATCTGCTCTTCAACCCTAAAACTCAGAAGCTTCTTAAACCCTCCGGTGAGGTAGTGAACAAGATACGGCCTGTTGCTGAGCAGACTTTTTCGGAAACTCAGACTGAACGAGACAAACGGACATGAAGCTGTATCGAATTCCCGAACCAGGTGCGATCGAGAACCTTACGTTAGTCGAGGAACCCGATCCAGCACCGGGGGATCATGAGGTTCTGATCCGCATCCGCGCGGTTTCACTCAACTACCGCGATCTGATGGTGATCCGCGGTACCTATGGGCGAGGCGGTCAACGGCCGAATCTGGTACCCTGTTCCGACGGCGCAGGCGAGGTGATCGCCATCGGCAACCAAGTCTCGCGAGTAAAGGTGGGTGACCGTGTCGCCGGCATTTTCATGCAGAAATGGATCGCTGGTGAAGTCACCGCCGAAGGGGCGCCGCAAGCAGGCGCAAGTGCGCTCGGTGGTGCGATCGACGGAATGTTGGCCGAGCAGGTGGTGCTGCACGAGGATGGCCTGGTTCAAATACCGGAGCATCTCTCATTCGAGGAAGGCTCAACTCTGCCTTGCGCCGCTGTCACTGCATGGCACGCTGTGGTGGATTTCGGCCAGACACGTGCCGGCGATACAGTACTGGTGCTCGGCACCGGCGGCGTCTCGATCTTTGCGTTGCAGTTCGCGAGAATGCACGGTGCAAGGGTCATCGCGACGTCGTCGAATGAGGAAAAAATCCGCAGTGTTCACGCGATGGGCGCCGACGCAACAGTGAACTACAAATCCTTCCCGGACTGGCAGCATGGCGTCCTTGAGGCCACCGCCAAGCGCGGCGTCGATCTCGTGGTTGAGGTCGGCGGCGCGGGTACGTTGCCGCGTTCGATCGATAGCGTTCGGTTTGGCGGGAAGATTGCGCTGATCGGCGTGCTGACGAGCGGAGAAATCAATCCCACCAGGTTGATGGGAAAATCAGTAACACTGCAAGGGATTTATGTCGGATCGCGTGAAATGTTCGAGGCGATGAATCGCGCAATCGCATTGCACAAGATGCGACCCGTCATCGACCGCGTGTTCGAATTTGATCAGGCTCAAGAAGCGTATCGCCACCTCGCCAGCGCGAGTCATTTTGGTAAGGTAGTGATCCGGGTAGAGTGATACGCTGATCCGGAAGATTCCTCCCATTCCATAGCAGCATGGTACTGATACTTGGGTTCACGTCCCTAAAAAAGTCCTTCAACTTATGGCTTTTTTGAATAAGAAAGGATATAGTCCAGGCCAGCGTAGAAACTCTCTGCAGAACGATTCAATGTTAATTGTGCAAGAATTTTTGGAAGTGGATGCAGCTTGCCGACAAATGTCTGGTTTCTTGACAGGTACTCATGAAGAGGTATATAGACATCGTCACGTATTGATTTGATATCAATATTGACAAATCCGGCTTGGGAGAGTTTATTATTATAGGACGGGATTAAATAGTAGTTTTCATGCGGAATATTAAATTTTCCCGCGACAAGGCTCCATGAAATCCATTGCTCTATTCGCCTGAAGAGGTTATCGGAGTTTTCTGCTGGTAAAATGTCCGCTGTCACAAGCCTTCCACCTGAACGCAAAACGCGGAACGCTTCTTTGAAAAAATCCTCACGGGTTCTATAGTGAAAAGCACTTTCCACGGAAACAATCAGATCAATGGATTCATTTTCAATTGGCATCTCGGTTGCCGAACCTTCTCTTAAATCTATTGATTTATCGAGTCCCGCATCGGCAACATTCATTCGGGCTCGCTCAACCTGAGATTTCGTAATATTCAGCCCAATGATTTTTTCGGGTTTCATGTTCCTTGCCCAGAGGATGTCCTGATCCCCAAAACCATACCCGCAATCCAATACTGTATCACCTGGACCCATGCCGCCTCTCTTCGCCACCAGAAGAGCAAGCTCTTCACTGGCTTCATCAATGGTATCCACATCACGCCAATAGCCAAGATTCAGATATAACGCATTCTCAGTAAGTGAAGAGGTGCCAATCAAATCATAGACTTCCGTTGTCTTCAACCCATGGAACGGATTGAAAAGCCAATTCAGATATCCGAAAAAACGATCTATTGTGTTGTCTGACATGGTGATAATTTGTTTTCCGCTGAATACGCCCGAATCATATTCACCGTCTGTCGATGAGCATCGTAACCTTTGAATTCGCTCGGATGATCGGGTGCAGATCGTTGTTTTCAATCAGAGCGAGTAGCGGCTTCCATGCAAAAGGGCTTGAGTAATAAGGAAGGTATGCTTTTTGTACTGTAATACCACGAAATATAGTCAATCTCAAAAGAAACCATGATACTGTCAAGTTGTGAACGATTTAGCTGGGGAATAGGGCCTATAGGACATATGGGAGATATAGGACTTATACTTTTTTGGCGGTGGATGAAAAAAAAGATTACTCACGTTGAGTTTGAACTGACAGAGGATAAAGTTTGCAGTCGGCGGTGGGCAGGGAGGCCAGAGATAGTGCTAAGATTGGAGTGCCGGGTGCTGAGGGATATAAGTCAGAGGTTGACAGTCCATAGAGAGATCCCTCCCGTTGGTCGGGATGACAAGGGAGGGTTGAAATGACACTTTTGTGTTTGGGCGGAGAGGGAGGGATTCGAACCCTCGAGGGCTTTAACACCCTACCCGCTTTCCAGGCGAGCGCACTAGACCAACTATGCGACCTCTCCATATAAAATGGCCTGCAATTTACACTCTATTTTTGATTTTCAAAAGCATTCTATTCCGGACATTGTCTTTCTACGTTCACTTTTTGTAAATTGGCAAAAATTGATTTGACTGCAATCTCTTAACCCTGTTCCATATTATGAAGATTCTCTATGAAGCACTGACGTTTGATGATGTTCTTCTGATCCCAGCATATTCAAGTGTTCTCCCTAAAGAGACAACGACTGCAAGCCGGCTTACAAAAACCATAACATTGAAAATACCATTGGTGAGTGCAGCAATGGATACTGTAACAGAATCGGGACTTGCCATAGCACTGGCTCGTGCCGGCGGCATCGGCATCATTCACAAAAACCTTACAATCGAAGAGCAGGCCCGGGAAGTTGCAAGGGTTAAACGTTATGAAAGCGGAATTATCCGTAACCCTTTTACCCTGTATGAAGATGCAACCATGCAGGATGCTCTTGATCTGATGCTTCGTCATTCTATCTCCGGGATACCGGTCATTGCGCGACCGACATCAGACCATGATACCGATATGAAGCTTAAAGGCATTGTTACAAACAGGGACCTCAGGATCAAGCCGGAACTTGATGCTAAAATCGCAAACATCATGACCAGCAGGAACCTCATTACTGCACGTGAGGATGTTGATCTTGAAAAAGCTGAAAAAATTCTGCTTTCCCACAAAATTGAAAAACTGCTCATCACCGATAATGATGGAAACCTTAAAGGGCTGATTACGTTCAAGGATATTCAGAAACGCAAACAGTTTCCGAATGCCTGTAAGGACAGTCAAGGGCACCTGAGAGTCGGCGCTGCAGTCGGCATCAGCGGCAATACACTCGAAAGAGTGAAAGCTCTTGTTAATGCGGAAGTAGATGTTGTAGCCGTGGATACAGCTCACGGTCACAGCAAGGCAGTTATTGATATGGTTCGGAGTATCAAAAACCTCTATCCCGAACTGCAGGTGATTGCCGGTAATGTAGCTACGCCTGAAGCCGTCAGAGATCTTGTCGCTGCCGGTGCCGACTGTGTAAAAGTGGGTATTGGACCAGGAAGCATCTGTACAACCCGTATTGTCGCCGGTGTCGGCATGCCGCAGCTGACTGCCATCGTGAACTGTGCGGAAGAGGCGGCAAAAACCAATACACCGATTATTGCTGACGGTGGCGTTAAGTATAGTGGTGATATTGCCAAGGCACTCGCTGCGGGAGCGGATTCCGTTATGATAGGAAGTATTTTCGCAGGAACCGATGAAAGTCCTGGCGAAACAATCCTCTATGAAGGCAGAAAATTCAAAGCGTATAGAGGAATGGGATCCTTAGGTGCTATGTCTGAACCTGATGGAAGCAGTGATCGATATTTCCAGGACGCTACGAGCGAATCTAAAAAATATGTACCGGAAGGCATCGAGGGCCGCATCCCTGCAAAAGGGAAACTTGATGAAGTGGTCTACCAGCTTATCGGTGGATTGAAATCCGCAATGGGATACTGTGGAGTGACGTGTATCGAGGAGCTGAAAGTCAACACCCGGTTTGTCCGCATAACTTCAGCCGGACTGAGAGAGAGCCACCCGCATGATGTCAAAATCACCAAAGAGGCTCCGAATTATTCGACTTCGATGTGATGAGGGGTTTTATAAGTCCTATAGGTCGTATGTGACCTATAGGACTTATAGTTTTTACTATTCGTCAACTAAGCCTTCGAGGCGATCTTCGAGATCTGCGTAGATCTCCTGCAGTTCATCAATCATGTTTTGATCGGCTTTCCACATGCCTCGACCGTGTGCTTCGAGCATACGGCCTACAATATTTTTGATTGCCTGCGGATTCAAAGTCGCAAGGCGTTCCCTCATTTCAGGATCGAGTGCATAGGTCTCGGCCGTTTTTTTATAGACCCAGTCGTCCACGCTCTTGGTTACAGCGTCCCACCCGAGCATATAGGTAACCCTGTTGCTTATCTCGCCGGCTCCACTGTGACCGTGTTTCAGCATACCTTCAAACCACTTTGGATTGAGCAGTTTTGAGCGGTATTCAATACGCAGCGATTTTTCTGCATCGTCAACCTTGATGTCGGATGTGAAGGATTCGACGTAGTTGAGCTTGATATTGTCATTCTTCGTGTTCCTGCGTCTTGCTGCAAGTTGGAGTGAGCCGGAGGAAGAGAAGTAGTGATCGATATCAGAAATACCGAACTCGGTGGAGTCGACCTGATGCACAACGCGGTCGACCGAACCGAGCAGTTTCTGCAGGATCTCGGTCTCCTTCTCCCCTTTTCGTCCACCACCGTAAGCGCTGCAGTTGCGGCGGATGAAAAGGTCGTCGAGATCACTGTCCGTTTCCCATGCAGAGTCTTCGACCATATCATCAACATAGGTACCGTAAGCGCCCGGTGCCTGGGTAAACTGACGGGATGTAGCACTATTGAACTCCGCCCCCGATGCAATAGCTTCGTCAACATGTTTTTTAACATAGTTCATCTCTACCGGCTCATCAGCAGTAGCCGCCGCCTTGATAAGCCGATCAAGCTGGTCCATGAGAAGACCGAAAGCATCGCGGAAAATCGGACTGAGCTGCATAAGAACATCAATACGAGGGCGCCCGAGCTTTTCAAGCGGGACGAGGCTGTAATGACTGATTTTACCAAACGCATCATAGGCGGGTTCACCACCGAGCAGCCTGATAACGACAGCTACCGCCTCACCTTTGGTTTTGATGGTATCGAGTCCCCATAGCACCTGGGCAACGGTTTCAGGATAGTGTCCATCATTTTCTTCAAGATGCCTTTTTACAATGCTGTCGGCAATGAGCGTTCCCCTTTTGAAAGCCATTACAGATGGTATTCTCCATGGATCGATTGAGTGAATATTGCGGCCAGAAGGGAGCACATTGATACCGTCACGCACAAGATCGCCACCGGGACCGGAGGCTATATAGCGCCCATTAAGCACTCTCATGAGCGATTCCATTTCGCCGGTATTGTCACGAAGGGCATAGAGAAGCTTTGCTCCATCCTGGGTCAACTGGTCGATGAAGGGCATATATTGAACAGGAAGCTTGGTTCCACCCGTTATGGACGAAAAAACAAGTGCAACATTTTTCCTGTCAAAAAACACCTGCTGTACAAAATTACGGCATGCGTTTTCAACCCACTCGCGAAGACGAATAGCCTCTTCATCTCCCTTTCTTGACATGGTGGTCAAATCTTCATAACTGTTATAATGACCGTTTTTGCCGGACGATGTCATAAGTATATAGGGCAGAGTCTTGCCGTCTTCTCCACGATTCTTCAGCGTTTCGGTGATAGTGATGACCTGTGATTCAAGAGGACTCGCCTCGCCAAAAACATGGAGTGAATTGGAAATCAGACGGTTCTCAAGCTCTGCGATATAAATGTAGAGCCTGCTTACAAAATCCCCGAATCCTTCACTCTCTCTGCGAGGACAATCATCAGTCAGATTGAGAAGTTCGGCTTTTTGCATAATTGCCTCTTCAATACCCGAACCTTCCCCCGAACCTTCAGATGAAGCTGTAAGAAATCTTTCGCGGAAATCAACGAGCAAATCCTTGAGTGCGGGAAGTTCCTTGTAAAGACCGGCACGTGAAAGTGGAGGCACAACATGAGATACCATGGTGGCGAGCCCACGACGTTTTGCTATAGTTGATTCGCTCGGGTTGTTGACCGGATAAATATAGATGTGCGGCACCTCTCCGAGGAGAGCATCCGGCCAGCAGTCGCCGGTAAGACCGGTCTGAAGTCCCGGCATCCACTCGACCGACCCATGCATTCCCACATGCACCATGGCATGCGCCTTGAATTCACGGCTAATCCAGCGGTAGAAAGCGATATACTGGTGATGCGGCGTATTTTCCTTGTCGAAGAGAAGTCGCATTGGATCGCCCTGCATGCCGATACGGGGCTGAACGCCAATAAAAATATTGCCGAATCGTATGCCGCCGACAAAAACATCCTGATCTCCAATCGGCACGATTTCACCGGGAAATTTCTGCCAACGATCTTCGATGCGTTCACGCTCCTTTGAAGAGGCGAGCACCTTGAAGGTGTCGTAACTGACTTTCAAGGCATCTGGACGATTTTGCTGAATCTGGTGATCAGTTGCTTTGTCAAGTGCATTAAAAAGAGCATCGGAACTTTCAGGAAGCTGCCCGACATTGTACCCCTCTTTTTTCAGTCGCTGCAGTGCGGCAAAAAGCGTTCTGGGAACATCGAGCAGAGCCGCACTTGCCTTCTTGCCGAGACCCGGAGGATAGTCGTAAACAATAAAGGCAAGCTTTTTATCACGGTTGGCTGTTTCCCGCAGACGGAGCCACTGTGAAACAAGACCTACAAGCCGGTCCAGGCGCTCCTGAACAGTCTCTATCTTGCCGTCCTGCAAGGCTCCGAGAATAACCGGACATATCGCTCCATCCATTTCAGGAATAGCGTAGGTAAAGGTCATCTGCATTGGAGAAACTCCAAGCTCATGCCAGGATTCAAATCCCTGAGTCAGCAGAGGCTGGGCTACAATGTAAGGAACATCAAGTTTTGACATGATCTCGTGACGTGCTTCGGCGGCAGTTCCGGGTTTGGTAGAGCCTGCAGGGCCTCCCACAAGCCCAAAGCCCATCATGTTCACAAGCAGGTCAATCTCTTCCCTGATCAACCAGTCCCTAACCAGCACATGACCTTCAACTCCGGTCACAAAGGCTGGAAAAAGATGGATCCCACGCTTTTCAAAGGTACGGATTGTGTTGTCGATATAGGTTTTTTCCTGGAGCAAGTGTTTACGGAAAAACAAAAGGGCGATTTTCTGGCCCTTGTCAATATTAATTCCGCGTTTTTTCAACCAGCTTTTATAACTCTTAATATCCTTGAAATAAGCAGGAGCATCAGGATGGTAGAGACCCATGTTCGGGACATCAACAATTGCCCCTACAGTAACGCGCTCATTGAAGTATTCACGCAGGATCAGGCGGAACATGTTGGCAATATTATCCGCAGTCGGCTGCATCCAGTATGAATAAACCAGCAGCCAGTTCTTGAAATCCTTTGCTTTGTTTGGTACAAGCGGCAAAATGGTACGCATGATTTTCATGAGCTTCATGTAACCATACAGAGCATCTTCATCTCGCCCTTTCACCAGCATATTGGCTATTTTTTTAACCATATCCGGCATACCGGCCTTTCCATTGCCAACAGAATAGCTTCCAACCTTCGTCAATGACATGGCTTCAGGCATTGACTCGAAGACAAAAACTGTTTTATCATTGGTCGATTGATCGAGCTGAAGTTTGAACCAGTCAATCTGCTCCTTGAAATTGATCATACTCATGAAAACACAGTCAGCTTCATGAATTGCTGTTGCGGCTTCGGGATTCTGTTTTTCAAGATCAACATCACTCAACTGTGTCAGGTCAGCTTCGTTGGCAAGAAGGCCTTTTATCTTTTTCCAGAGGCCAGCGTTATACTGCTCAAGTCCAACAATAGCAACAACTTTACGGCGATTAGACATGATGGTAATAAGTAGGTAGGAATTAGAGGTTAACTTTTATAGAAACGTTAATATCCATCTAATGTAAAAAGAAGAGAAATAATTCCGCAATTGACCTTTCCAGCGAAAAGCGCCGGAAAGGTCCTTGATAATCAAAAACTCAATGCAGCTTCAACAATCTGCTCGGCTTTTGCGTTAGGCAGGTAAAAGTAACGCCCGCCAAGTTTCTGGGCAAGTTTTGGCGCTTCACCTCTCGAAAGATAGTTCATCTGGGTATCGATGACGATAGAAGCGACTCCATCAGCCTGTATAGAAAGAGAGAGAGCTTCGATCTCCTTTTCGAGATCTTCCTTTGGAATTTTTTCAGCATTCGGGTCAAAGGTAGCCTGCAAGCCGATATTGCCTCGTCCGTCGGTGATCAGAACAAACATAATCTGCGAAATACCTTTCGTACGGGCCTGCTTGGCGGTTTCCCATCCGAGATAGAGTGCTGAGGCGAGAGGTGTTCCTCCACCGGTCGGGAGTACGTCAAGTTCACGTTTTGCACGGTCAACGCTCTGCGAAGGAGGCAGGAGAACCTGAGCCTGCTTTCCACGGAACGAGATCAGGGCAACCTGGTCTCGATGAACATAGGCATTCTGCAGAAGGCTTGCCACTGCACCCTTGGCCTGACGCATACGATTCAATGCCATTGAGCCTGAAGCATCTACCATGAAAATAAAGAGCGTACCGGACTTGTCGCGGAAGCGCTTGATCTTGACATCATCTTTCGTGATAAGAAGAGCTGTTTTCGATCTTCCAGCCATCTTGCTGTCACGTCGGCGTGTCTCCTGCCATGGTGCAGCGGAAATGAGTGTTGGAATAAGAGCAACTTTATTGGTACGCATTTCACCGGGCTGAGCTCTTACAAAACGTCCACGACGATTGTTGAGCGCTTCACCACGGCTTCCTGTGGTGGTTTTCTTTTTCGATGCGAGCGAAATGTTTAAAATATTGTCTGGGAGCTCCATTTCAATTGCATCCATCATCAGCTCCTCAATCATGTCGGGAGTCTCTTTCTGCTCCTCTTCGGCCTCAGCATCCGGAGTATCGGCCGGTGCCTCTTCATCCTCCCCTTCTGGCTCTTCCTCCTGTGGGGGCTCTTCCTGCGGCGGCATCTCGTCCGATGCAGCTTCCCTGTCAGGCATGCGGGTAGCACGGGGTATGAGCACAAGCTTGATAGCGAGTTTCATATCTTCTTCTTCAACATCACTGCGCTGAGCGAGTGCGGCACTGGCTATTGCGGCACGGACAGTAAAAATATCGACGCGGTTACCTTCGACACCAAGACTGATTGCCGTCTGTATGAGTGCCTGCATCTGCTCGCTGGTTATTGAAACGTGCGGCAACTGCTCTCGGGCGGCCTGGATAAGACCGGCAAGCATCTTCAGCTCGTCACTGGTATCCTCCGCGTCCCTGGTGCCAAGGACAATATTGACAATTTTTTTTCGTGCCCTGTAGTCGTTCTGGGCAGTGAAGGGAACAATAATGCCAATCCTGTCAAGCAGTCCCATGCGTACCTCGCCATCGGTGGGATCATAGGTACCCACGAGCATGAATTTGGCGGGATGGACCTCACTGAGGCCTTCACGTTCGACAAGAACCTCGCCGCGTGAGATGGCATCCATGATATGCGAGACAGCGGAACTGTCGAGAAGACTGATAGAGTCAACATAGAGAACACCTCCATCGGCCTTTGAAAGCACACCGTGCTGGACAACGCGAACGCCGGTAGCAAGGGTTGCCTCCAGATCAACACCACCGATCAGGCGGTCTTCGGTAACGTTCAGAGGGAGTTCCACAAAAGGGGTGCCTTCGGGAAGAATATCGGCAAAGGCCCTGGCAATCGTTGATTTCCCCGACCCTACGGCCGATGGAATAACCACTCCGCCAAGTTCAGAATCAACGGCCAGCAGCATGAGTGCCTGCTTGGCCAGATCCATTCCAACAATATCGGTAAAGGCTATCATTATACTGCTTCTGCTTCTCCGAGGACTTTAGCGAGTTCACGATCAATTTTCTCCCCGGCATCGAGTGTTTCAAGGGGATCCTTGCGCAGACGGTGGCGAAGACAGAGACCTGCAATCTCTTTGACATGCTTCATGGTCACAACCGTCTCTCCGCGGAAAGCGGCGTGTGCATAAGCGGTTCGGGTTATAGTGAGTTCACCGCGGTGACCATCAATACCAAGATTCATGCAAAGCTTTGCAATATCAGTAAGTACTGCGTCGGTCATGGTAACTTCAGGAAGCAGATCTTTTGCCTGCTGGATCTTTTTCTGAAGCTTAAGCTGTTCGCGGTTATACTTTTTCATAAAGGCATCAGGATCTTCATCGAACTCACGGCGGCGCTTGACGATGTCAACTCGTTTTGCGATATCGAGAATTGTGATGATACGCGCATGCAGACCAAAACGGTCAAGAAGCTGAGGACGAAGTTCACCTTCCTCAGGGTTGCCGGAGCCGACAAGGACGAAACGGGCCGGGTGGCGGATACTTATACCTTCGCGTTCAACAACGTTTTTTCCGCTGGCGGCAACGTCGAGAAGAACGTCAACAAGATGATCATCAAGCAGGTTGACCTCGTCAATGTAGAGGAACCCACGGTTTGCCTGGGCAAGAAGACCCGGCTCAAATGCTTTTACACCGCTGGTAAGTGCCTGTTCGATATCGATTGTACCGCAAACACGGTCTTCGGTAGCACCAAGCGGAAGGTCAACAACCGGAACGGGAATTTTCTCAATCCTGATTGTCTTCGGATCAAAAGCCTTAGCTCCTTTTTTGCCATCTTCAGCTTCTAGATACTGCTCAAGAGTACGGTTATAGGTATCACCCTCAACCCTCTCAATCAAAGGAAGCACTTCGGCAAGCGCTCTGACAGTCGTACTTTTTCCTGTACCCCTGTGACCCATGACCAGTACTCCGCCAATCCTCGGATCAATGATATTGAGGATCAGACTTAGCTTCATTTCCTCCTGACCAACAATTGCTGTAAACGGAAAAGCAAGACCTGACTTCTTTTTTGCAGCAGGCTTTACGGTTTTTGCGGGTTCCGGGGGTGTTGTAACCGTTGCATCCGCCTTTGCCTTTACCGCACTGGTTTTCTTTGCAGCAGTTTTCTTTGCAGCTGTTTCAGTCTGAGTCATAATTGATCGTTTGGTTGATACCTTCACCCCGTGAACCTTGAAAATCATTCACCGAAAAAGGCTTACTGTTTTAAAGATTTTCAATAATAGACATTGAATTTATGCTTTTAGAAAGACAATAGAAAATGGTTTTCCAAAACTGACCAAGAAGTTAGAGAGGTTTTTTTGCCAGAGTGGAAGCCTTGTCATGAAGAGCATTTTCGGCCGCCTCTTTTATTGTTTCAGAAAGGGTCGGGTGCGCATGAATAGTATCGGCAAGTATGTCAGCGGTCACAGCAAGATGGCGTGCAAGCGTCAGCTCCCCGATAAGCTCGACCGCTCCGTGTCCTACAACGTGAGCTCCAAGCAGCCGACCATCTGCAGCACTGAAAACCAGCTTTACCAGGCCCTCAAGATTTCCGTAGGCATTGGCCTTGCCTGAAGAGGCAAACATTGAACGGCCAACGTGAACCGTACAGCCACCATCCTCCGCCTGCTTTTCGCTCAGCCCGATACTCGCAACAGAAGGTTCGGCATAAACACATCGAGGAATCATGGAATCATCAAGCGGACGGGATGGAGCACCCGCTATGGTCTGGACAGCGATCGCGGCTTCAGCTGAAGCTTTGTGAGCAAGCAGCATACCTCCACGAACATCACCAATGGCAAAAATATGACCGGCTGAGGTTCTGCATAGACTGTCTGTCACAATAAAACCCCGGGAACTCTCAACACCGGCATGTTCAAGACCAAGTCCACTGCAGTTACCACTCACTCCGACAGCAACAAGCAGGTAGTCCGCACTGAGAGCCCGGGAGTCAGTTCCTTCTGCAACAAGAAGAGCGTTCACTCTGTCCCCCGCTACGGCAACTTGCTCCAGTTTCGCACCAGTTGCAACGGTGATGCCAGCTTTCTGAAGCGAGCGTTTAAGTACTTCAGCAATCTCTTCATCTTCAAACGGCAGCAAACGAGGCATCATTTCCACCAGCGTCACCGCAGTTCCTGCCATAGCATAAAACCAGGCCATTTCAACACCGATAGCGCCGCCACCCACCACAATCATCGAAGTCGGAACTGACTTCAGAGCAAGCGCTTCCCTGCTCGTTATAATACGATTTCCGTCCGGCTCAAGACCCGGCAACGTTCTGGCGTGCCCCCCGGAAGCGATTATAATATGACTGGCCGTTACACGCTCAACACGAACACCATCACGAAAAATATCCAGATCGTGCGGTGAGCTGAACACCGCTTCACCCTGTCTGACATCAACACCTGCGCGACGAAGCATGAAGGCGACACCTTTAGACATTTTCAGTGCAACATTGCGACTGCGTTTAACGGATTCTGCAAGATCTATAGTTCCCGGCTGCACCTTGAGACCGAAATAATCCGCTTTTTTTACAAGATCGAATACCTCCGCACTCCGCAGAAGTGCCTTTGTAGGAATACAGCCCCAATTAATACATACACCGCCCAATGCCCCTTTTTCGATAAGACAAACTTTCATACCTGCTTTGGCGGCCCGAAGCGCAGCTTCATAACCTCCGGGACCGGAACCGATGACGGCCAGATCGAAGGCAGGATCCGGCTCCTGAGACAACTGTTGCATGGAATGCATAGATATGATATGGTTTTGTTATACTTATCGAGGTAAATGTACCGTTGGCCGTGTTCAAGTTTCACAAAATGCAAAATCAGCCTCAAAAAAACGAATCAGAGCAACTGGATGAAGCTGCTCTTGAGCCGAAAAAAATCACCCTGCAGGTCAGCCGGGTGCAGACCTCGATGCGTATCGACCAGTACCTGACCCAACAGGTGGAAAATGCCACACGCAACAAGGTACAGACAGCTATAGAGGAGGGTCGTGTGCTGGTTAATGAAAAGACCGTCAAATCCAATTACCGCATCAAATCGTGTGATCTTATACAGATCACCCTGCTTCGCCCGCCAGCACCTGAACTCGCTCCGGAAGATATCCCGATTGCTGTTATTTATGAGGACCAGGATCTGATGGTTATCAACAAGAAACCCGGCATGGTGGTACATCCGGCATTCGGCAACTGGACCGGAACACTTGCAAACGCCATTCTGCACCATATCGGCAAAGAGGCAGAAGAGCTTGACAAATCTGAACTCCGTCCGGGAATTGTTCACCGGCTCGACAAGAACACATCAGGACTGATCATTATTGCAAAAAATCCTGTTGCGCTCCACCGTCTTGCCCGCCAGTTTGCGGAACGCAAGGTGATAAAAATTTACAAAGCGATTGTCTGGGGAGTTCCAGAACCTCTGTCAGGAACAATAACAACCAATATCGGGCGATCAAAAAAAGACCGGAAGGTTATGGCAAACTTCCCTTTTGAAGGTAAGGACGGTAAAACGGCAATCACAGACTATCTGGTCACTGAAAATCTTCACTGGTTTTCGGTTCTCTCTCTGACGCTGCACACTGGCAGAACTCATCAGATCAGGGCACACATGCAGCATCTCGGTCACCAGATCCTTGGTGATGAAACCTATGGCGGAGCAGCTTTACGCACCCTCCCGTTCAGCAGAAGCGAAAGTTTCGTCAAAAACCTTCTCGAACTGATACCGCGTCAGGCTCTGCACGCAGAAACCCTTTCATTTCATCAGCCAATCACTCACGAACCGCTTTCGTTTTCGGCTCCATTACCGGAAGATATGGAGAGTGCACTTCAGAAAATCCGCTCCGCAGTCACGCTGGCCTCACTCTAAACAGCAAGCCTCTCTGTATCCCTGTGTTTGCTTTTTTACATCGATAAGGCTATTCTCACTATCAAGACTTTTTTTCATTTTCGCATAAACAGCATTATGACTCTACGGAACTCACTCTTTGCGTTCATCTCCCTTTTTCTGCTCTTTCCCATCACACGTGTCAGTGCGGAACAGAATATTCCTGTAAAGCAGCTTTCAGCACCGCCTTCGTCGCCTGTTGTGGAAGAGTATTTTGGAATAAAAGTGACAGACAACTTCCGCTCTCTGGAGAATCTTGACAATCCCCAGGTACAGACGTGGATGAAAGAACAATCAGATGAGGCCAGGTCAATCCTGCAGAGAATCCCCGGCCGGAGCGCTCTTATTGAAAAAATGCATGATTTCGACAGTCGCAAATCATCGAAAGTATACAATCTCTCCATCACTGATAATAACCGCTATTTTTACCTGAAAGAGACCCCGACCGATGAAACCGGCAAACTCTTCGTTCGCGATACTTTCAAAGGAAAAGAGAGTCTTCTGTTTGATTCCCGCGCATTTTTTGCCAAGAGCGGGAAAGAGTATGTCATCAGCGGCGTTTCTGCCTCTGACAATGGCGAGAACATTGCGATTTCTGTATCAGCAAACGGTTCTGAAGAGAGCATCATCCTGATCATGGATGTTGCATCAAAAAAACTGTATCCCGAAAGAATCGACCGCTGCAGGTTTGCCACCCCCTCATGGGTCAAGGACGGCCGTTCATTTCTTTATAACCGCATGCAGCCCATTACTCACGCTGGGCAGAATCCCCAGTACGACAGCAAAACCTTTCTGCACCGGATAGGCAGTGATCCCTCATCCGACCGTGAAATTTTTTCAAATGCAACAAATCCGGAACTGCACATCAGAAGTGCAGATATCCCTTCTGTTACTTACGATAGAAAAAGCGGTTTCCTGTTTGCCATTGTCTCAAACGTTGACCCGCGGATAACTGCTTATTATACGCCGGTCTCCATGCTTTCAGACAAAAAAATAACATGGAAAACGCTCTTTACTCCTGAAGATGAAATTCATGATTTTGCCCCTACCAGAGAGGAGCTCTACCTCTATACCCCAAAAAATGCACCCAAATTCAAAGTCGTAAAAACCTCGCTCAGAAATCCGGACATTTTGCATGCAACAACTGTTGTTGGCGAAGACCCTGAAGCAATGCTGACATCATTCGCGCTCACCAACAACGCACTTTATTATACACAATCACTGAACGGAGTTGAAGCAAAGCTGTTCATTAAAGAGCATGACAATACGCAACCGAGAGAGCTCATACTGCCAT
Source organism: uncultured Chlorobiaceae bacterium (assembly GCA_903940125.1). Taxonomy (GTDB): domain Bacteria; phylum Bacteroidota; class Chlorobiia; order Chlorobiales; family Chlorobiaceae; genus Chlorobium. The sequence continues at coordinate 30,824 of CAJAJL010000059.1, forward strand.
TCAAGGCTGGAACGATTGGCCTCTCTTCGAAAGGATTCCGCTTTCCTGATCTCTGGGTGGTTATTGCAGGATGGAGCAACGACTATAGGCGATATCGCTTTGATGCAGTGAAAAACACCTTCAGTAAGGAGACACTCTCCTCCCCTGCTGAATATCCAGAGTACCGCAACCTTGTTGTTGAGGAGCTAATGATACCCTCACATGACGGTGTTCTGGTGCCACTTTCAATTGTCTATAATAAAGGAATACAAAAAAACGGTCAGAATCCGACATTTATTTATGGATACGGAGCATACGGGAAATCGATCACCCCGTTTTTCAGCCCGGGCATGCTGCTCTGGACTCATAAAGGCGGCGTTCTGGCTTTTGCCCATGTAAGAGGAGGCGGAGAGTGCGGAGATTCCTGGCACACCCAGGGCATGAAAACAACAAAGCCAAACACATGGAAGGACCTTATAAGCTGTACTGAATATCTCAAGAAACAGGGTTATACCGGGCCCGGTAAACTTGCCATCAACGGAGCAAGTGCAGGGGGAATTCTGGTCGGCATGGCCCTGACGGAACGGCCGGACCTTTTTTCAGCCGTCATTGCTCAGGTAGGTGCGTTAAACCCGCTGCGGGGTGAAGAGAGTCCCAACGGACCGGTAAACGTGCCTGAGTTCGGTTCAGTTAAAAACAAGGAAGAGTGCAAGGCGCTTATTGCCATGGATCCCTACCTCAACATCCGGGATCATGTAAACTATCCTGCAACGCTTGTAACGACGGGGCTGAATGACCCGAGAGTGATTGCCTGGCAACCGGCCAAGTTTGCCGCCAGACTTCAGCAGGCGAACACTTCTAAAAGGCCAATAATCTTTTTTGCTGACGATAAAGCCGGACATGGCATGGGAAACAGCAAAACAAAAGAATTCGAAACACTTGCAGATGTGCTGAGTTTCGGACTATGGCAGACCGGTCATCCTGAGTTTCAGATACAATGACCTTTAAGGTAGTGCTGCCGTCTCTCTTCGGGAAGCCGCTCAATGGCGTATCGGAGCATGACTCTCGGCATAGAGCGGCAGTGCTTCAATAAAAAGCTTTCGAGAACCGGCGTATCACGCTTGCCGACCTCCCTGAGCATCCAGCCTGTTGCTTTATGGAGCAATTCCTCCTTATCCTGAAGCAGAATCTGCGATAACGCGATGGTGTCCGCAAACTCTCCCTGGCGAATAAAATGAACGGTGGATATTATGGCTATGCGGCGTTCCCAAAGGCTTTCTGAATTGACAAGCCTGTAAAGCGGCGCCCGATTGCGGTTTTGAAGAAACCTGCCGACAATGTGAGGGGCCGAAATATCAACCAGATCCCAGTTATTGATTCGGTGCGTCTGTGAAAGGTAGAGGTTATAAATCTGCTCCTGTTCATGCTCTTTGCCATGTTTAAAGCGACGCATCAGCAGTAGGAGGGCAAGCAGGCGGTCTTCATGATATGCGGATGAGAGGAGCTGGATAACCTCAGGCAATGGCGTATTATCCAGCGTCACAGCGAGCTTTCGGAGCACAGGCACCCGGATTCCACGAAAAATATCATGTTCTCCGTACTGACCTGCTCCTGTCTTGAAAAACCTTTGAGCAAACATTGCCGCCTCAGGGTCAGCCAAGGATTCAAGATTATTACAGATAACTGCAGCGGTAACCTCCATGATAGAAGTATCTTATAAATGTTTACGCCTGATCGGCAAGTTCCGTCCATCGGGCCATCTCTTTATCGAGCTGCTGCTGAAGCCTCTGAAGCTCTGCACCAAGTTTCTGCTGCAACTCAAAATCGCTCCCCACTGATGCAAGACGTCCCGCTATCTCCAACTGACGGCTTTCAGCTTCCTGAATTGTGCGCTCAAGCTGTTCGAGTTCACGCTTCTCTTTACTGTTCAGGTTACCGGACTTTGTTGATTGAGCCACTGCGGGTTTTGGTGTCTCCAAAGCTTTTTTTACCGGTTTCTTTTCGTTCTCCCCTTTTTCAGAAGCTTTCAGTTCAAGATAGAGAGTATAGTTTCCGGGATAACGGCGGATAACACCATTCTCTTCAAAAGCGAAAATGTACTCAACGGTTCGGTCAAGAAAGTATCGGTCGTGACTGACTACGATAAGACAGCCGGGATAGCTGTCGAGATAGTCTTCGAGCACCCTGAGTGTCGGGATATCGAGATCGTTAGTTGGTTCATCGAGAAGGAGCACATTCGGCGAATCAATAAGCTGCTTCAAAAGATAGAGCCTGCGGCGCTCGCCGCCTGAAAGGGTGCGTATATAGCTGTACTGGGTCGATGGAGCGAAAAGAAAGCGCTCAAGCATTTTTGATGCTGAAAAGACCATGCCGTCCTTGGTTTTTATCTGCTCGGCATGTTCCTGAATATACTCGATAACCCGTTTGGAGTCGTCAAGTCCCCGGCTCTGCTGATCGTAGTAACCGATTTTAACCGTTTTGCCGAGTTCGATATGGCCGCTGTCCGGCTTGATTCGCTCTGTAATCATATCGAAAAGGGTGGTTTTGCCTGAACCGTTCGGCCCGATAATACCAATACGGTCTCCCTTCTGAAGATGATATTCAAAATCTTTGAGCAGCACCTTGTCGCCATAGGATTTCGAAACCTTATGAAACTCCATGATTTTATCGCCCAGACGTCCAGCTCCGAATCCGATTTCAAGCTCTTTCGCCTTTTCCTTTTTAGGGGCGTACACCAGCGTCTCAGCCCGCATCATACGGGCTTTCTGTTTTGTGGTCCGTGCCTTGCACCCTCCCCTCATCCAGTCAAGCTCCTGCCTTACAAGGGCAGAGCGCTTGCGGTCATCCCGGATAGCCTGCTCTTCCTGTTCAGCTTTCTGCACGAGATAGCTTGAATATCCTCCGGTATAGGTTACGGCTGTGCGTCCATCCATTTCAATCATCCGTGTTGCGACACGGTCCAGAAAATATCGGTCGTGCGTGATCAGAATCACCGCGCCCTGATAGCGTCTGATATAGTTTTCAAGCCACTCAACACTATCGGCATCAAGATGGTTGGTCGGCTCATCGAGAATAAGTCCGTCACTCGGCACAACAAGCGCATGAGCAAGGGCAACCCGCTTGCGCTGACCACCGGAGAGCGTACCCATCATGGCTGTAAGATCGTACAGCCCGAGCTTGCCAAGCACTGTCTTGGCGTTTGACTCAAGCTCCCACGCACCGCAGACATCAAGTTCATGAGCGAGATGGCTCATCCGGTCAATCAGTGAAGGATCTTCGGTGTGCTTCGTTTCAAGCTCCTTGCAGACCACTTCATATTCGTAGATAAGATCCATGACCTTGCCGCTTGATTTCAGAATAGCCTGAAGCACCGTATCCTCAGGATCGAACGGGGAATCCTGGGGCAGATAGGCAATTGTTCTCTGGTTTGCCACCATAACTTTACCCTTATCAGGAGTCTCAACCCCTGCAAGGATTTTTAAAAGCGTACTCTTGCCACTCCCGTTCGCTCCTATAATGCCAATTTTATCGCGGTCATCAATACCGAACGAGACATCCTCGAACAAATGCTTCAGACCATATTTTTTCTCTAATCCTTCAACTGTTAAAAGCACCATACTCTTCCTCTTCCTTATCTTATCCTATCTTTTATATAAAAGCCTTATCAAAACGGTATTCAGACGTCTCGCCATAAAAATACCACAAAAAAACCCGGCAAGAATCCGGGCGATTACTTTGTGACTATAAACAAGCCCCCCTTTTCCAATGCATACCGATATACGGGTCAGGTTATATCAAATTAAGCAATGGAATATACTACTCCACAAGGTAAGAGTGAAACATTATCCAGTCCGATGCACTTCATTACAATTCGTCCCTGGTAGAAAAAATTGCGGCCATTGCGTATTTTATGTTAAGCATTCCTAATCAAACAAGGTTAACGATGAAACTCAAGTTGCTCTTCATGACACTTCTTATGGTGATTGGCACAAAAGTGGCCGTTGGACGAAACTATCCGGTTGAATACGATATAAAAACTGAGGAGGATCATGCCAGGGTAAGAAGTTTCGCTTACGAGTCTTACGAACAATGTTGCGCAGATGTGCAGGAACAGGCAAAAAATGAAATGCTCCCGCGGGATCAGGAAGAGGCTTTGCTTGCATCAGTACCACAAGGTGGCGTGCTCTTTGTTGAACTGCTTGGAAATGAGTGGCGAATGGCTAACGGGCCAAACTGGACATACATTATAACGGATGAATCCGGAAAAGAACTTTTTCGCTCCAAAGGCAACAGTTATCAAGAACCTCCTCCAGCTTATAAAGTCCAGAAAAATGTTGTGCATACCAAGTTCGGAACATTTGTCAGCAGGCAGGAAGGACAGATACCGCCTGAACGAGATGCTTTTGGACGACCTGTCTATATCATGCGGGATCAAAAGTCAATACCTATGAAGCTGCCTGACACCTTCAAGGTTTATATCGTCGACAGCATCAACAAGAACAGATGCTCGTATCTGTTAACAAGAGAATCAAACAAGTAGATACTCTTTGTACTCCTTTTAAAATCGTTTTACTGCCTGAACATAAATCATCGGGCTGCTGGCGGGATTGGTTTCACCTTTTACTTTCCATGCACAGGATGCCTGGAGGGTGCTGTTGTCGGTGTCAAACCATTTAACCCCGAATCCGGCACCGGTCAGGTTGCGGGTATTGGATCCACTATCGGGAAGAGGTGTGGCATGAAGCAGAGCGGAACCATGATCAACAAAGCCTGATGCCTGCACTCTGCCGGGAAGCTCTCCGATTGCTCCGAACTGATAGCGTAGTTCAGCAGTTGCAACAACACCATTATCAGCATAAGATTCACCTATCTGCCATGCTCGTATTGCACCCGGCCCGCCCATTGAGAGCTGTTCCGAGCTGTTCAGGTTTTTATCGCTCCACTGACCGGAGGCTCCAGCATAGAGTGATAATCCATGATAGATCGTATTGGTTCTTGCAAAACTCAGATTAACCTTGGAGTAACTGCCGTTACTGCTTAACCCCGTTGATGACTGGTCCAGGGCAAGTGTTTCTGGATCTGTGATTTCTAAACTTCCCGCAGCCAATCCAAGGGAGAATGAGGTGCAGCCACCATCCAGAACTTTATCCATTTGCATACCGGTAAGGCCAAGCTGCCATGATAGTGTATGACGCTGATTTCTGGATTGCGGGCTTTCAGTACGATCATCCATCACTCTCCCTTCACCGGCAACAGTTGCATTCAGAATCAGGTTTCTCCGGCGTACGAGTGGCTGGATAATGGAAATATTCAGCTCATGGGCACTTCCGTCTGCGTTCAATGCTTTAAATGACCCACCCAGCTGATAGGTGACAAAATTATAGTCTAATCCAATCTTTGTCCCGTAGGACATAACCGGCACACTGAAGTTCGTACGGATATTCTGCAGTTCTCCAGTAGTTGACGTCTGCACGTGCATGGTGAACTGATCACCGAGATGAAGAGGAGAGTAGAGTTCCATAGTTCCACCAGCACGATTATCTCCGGTTGCATTATTTCCATAATTGTCCATGTCCAGTGAAAAACTGCAGGGCTTGCCTTCGGTTATTTCAAAATTCGCTTTCGTGGTTCCATACCTTGAACCTGGTTCCAGCATGATGCGGGATGTGATATTTGGCAGTTCATTGGTTTTCATGATCATTGAGGTCAGAGCTCCGTCTTCAACCGGTTTACCGATAGGCAGATGACTTGCATAGCCTTGCAGAAGGCCAGCCGGAGTTCTTGTTTTATCCGGCAAAGTTTCAATATGAATATGTTCAAGGATACCTTCAACGACCTCAATGATGAGTGGGAACCCTGGTTTTATCGACTGAGGAGGGAAAAACACTGATACCAGAAAACACCCTTTCTCTCGGTATTTATTGGTGATTACGGCAGCGGCTGCATTCAGCTCGGAGAGTGTCATCTCTTTTCCTATGGAACCGGACATCAGCGCAGCAAGTTCACTGCTCGAAAACAATGTGTTGCCGGTAAAGATAAAGCCTGAAACCTTTATTCGTGCCCCATTCGGTACATGCTCTTCATGTATTGCTTGTTTCTGGAGCGGAGGAAGTGACTGCTGAGGAACAAGCGTACTCTGCGGGCTATTTTCCTTGAGAAGACGACCCGCATCCGGAAGTGCAGCAGCAAAAACCGAATTGCTGGTATTAAGTGAGACAAGGAGTGAGACAAGGAAGAGAATTATCAGCGATCTGGACATAGAATACTCCTGTAGTTCAAGTTTATAACGTCTTTTATCCGTCTGTTATCCAACTTTGACCAGCAATACTGTACGGGCCACTCCGCCAAACTGGTCTCTGGCGATAATTTCTACCGGATACTCTCCTTTTGCTTGTGGTGGAGGGGTACCGCTTAAAACTTTCTGCTTCGGATCGAACGACATCCAAAAGGGAAGTGAAGAGCCGTTGACCATGCGGACTTCAAGAGTAAGCACAGCTTCGGGGTTGTTGTGCCTGAATGTGCCTTGGGGAACAGGAAAAATGAAGAATTCCATTGCAGGTTCGTGCACTTCTATTGTTGGTTCAGCAATAAAACCATGGGTCGCTGATGGGTAGTCAGACCAGGCACCGTTGCTTATTTCCTGTAAATCACGGGTTGATATTACTGGTGCTGAGTATATGCTCAGCGTCTTTCTGACATATTCCCTGTTGTAGTCAGCATTGCTGGCCTCGAGCATTGTTTCCTGCTTCATATCAGAGATACTGCCGGCAGTACCGGTTGCCGGCTCAACAGTGTCAGAAACTGTTACCCCGGTACTAACGTTTCCATCGCTATTGTTTGTATCGGGTGCAATTTCGCCCGAACGAGGTTTGATTGTCACTTGTGCGTTGGCGACATTAAGGGCTGGGAGTTTGTAGTTTGCCTTTAATCCCCTCCCGTCCTGCAGTGTTATGGCATTGATGTAGTTTGCAGCATTGCTGGCGACCTCTTTATATTTCGATGTTGCACCTGTATAATTCAACGTTTCGCTGCCAGCCAGATTGCCAAGGGTCACACACCCTGTCAGGCTTGCTTCGCCATCGTACGTTTTGACGGCCGAAAGCGAGAGTACGCGTTTGGTAATGGTCAGGTCTCCATCGGTGAAGCTGATAGCGTAATTGCTGTTTCCGAGGGTTCCCTGGTTGATGAGATAGGTACCGGCATTGTCGCCCTCTGCTCTTTCAAGTGAGCCGTTTATAATGTCGCCAGGCATGAGTCCCCGGCCAGTGCTTGCGGCTTTGGACTGCCACGTCAATGCTGGATCAGCATCACCGTAGACCTTATACTTGTCATCAGCAACGATGGTAATCGGCCTCTGTTTGATCGTAAAGGCATTATTGTCGGTTATAAAATTTATGGCATAATTGACTGCTTTGCTGCCTGAACCGAGAGCAATGTCATAACTGCCGACACTGTTGCCATTCTGACGAGAGAGAGTTCCGGTAACATCGCTTAAGATATCATTTACGGTGACGCTGCCCAGGCTTCCGCCGGAGATGCTTACCGCCAGATTAGGATCGTCCTCGCCGTAGATCTTGTTTTTGACTGTGGCATGCAGGATAATCGGCCGCGGATTGATGGTCAACTCTGCTCCAACAAGGGTAATAGCGTAGTTATTATTATTCAGTGTACCTTGCGTTATTTCATAGGTTCCAACATTTTCGCCCGAAGTTCGTTCGAGTGCGCCGCTGAAGCTGTCTCCGGAAAGCACTCCGCGACCACTGCTTTTGGTTTCAGCCTGCCATGTCAGTTTGGGATCGGTAATGCTGTAAGTCTTACTTTTATCGTCGGCAGTAATGTTGATCGGTCGTTTGGTAATTGAGAAGGCATTGTTGTCGGCGTCAAAAGCAACGGCATAGTTACTCACTTTTTTGCCGGATCCGAGGGCTATATCATAATTCCCGACACTGCTGCCGGTTTGACGAGTCAGGGTACCGGTAACGTCACTCAGTGCATCGCTTACTGTTACACTTCCAAGACTTCCGCTGGTTATATCTACCGCAAGTTTGGGGTCAGTGTCACCATAGATCTTGCCTGCTGCTGTGGCGCTCAAGGAAATCCGGCGTGGATTGACGGTCAGGTTGTTGCCGCTGTAGCTTATTGAATAGTTTTTGTTTCCAAGAGTTCCCTGAGTGATCGCATAGGCACCAATATTCTCGCCCGCAGCTCGTCCGAGTGCACCGCTGAAACTATCGCCAGGTATAAGCCCTCTGCTCCCGGACTGGGTTTCTGCCGTCCAACTTAGTGTTTGATCGGCGTCGCCGTATGATTTACTGAGTGCATTGGCCGAAATGTTGACTGCTCTCTTGTCAACGGTATATTTCAGTCCGGTACCGGCGGTGAACGTTAATCCGATGCTGCTTGAGAAACCACCACCGTAGAAAATAGTGTAACTGCCAGCGTTCGAGGCTGCGGTCGGCACTCCTGTCAATATCATGGAACCGGTCAGACCAATATTTCCGATGGTATCTTCGCTATCGGAACTGGTCAGCTTAAAACCGTAAATCGCTGCAGGCGCGTTCCCATAGACACTGCTGGCGCTTCCGCCGGCAAGAGTTGGAGATACGGATAGAGAACCTGGTAATGAAGTGTAGATAAAGCCGTTTCCCGATTCAGTTACTCTATCTGGTGCATAGTTGTTGAAGGCCGCGTTGTAGTGACGAAAGTCAGATGTCAACCCACCCTTGATAGTGGCGCCGGGACTCTCGGAATAGACAATCCATCGAGAAGTACCGGACGTCGAGAGTATTCCCCCTGCGCTGTTGTCAAAATCCTTACCAGCCAGCACAATACCGCTGCCGCTGGAAGCACTCGCGGCAAGAGTTCCTGAAGCAATGGTAATGCCGGAACCTGTTGTGGGTCCATAGTTAACGGCATTGATTGTGTTTGCAGTGATATCCCGTAACGTAATATCACCGCTCTCCCTGTTGGTTTTGCCCGCCCCATCGCGCAATTCGATGTCGACCCTTCCATTGCCGGTAATGATTGCTGAACCAGAGGCCATGGCAATCACTGCGCTGCCTTGAGAGCGGAAGGCATCCACTACACCGTTCTCGACAGTATCATTTGCTACCAAGCTCAGGTTGCCGTTGCTGGTAGAGATGCTGGCATTAACCAGAATGCTTCGCCCGGCATCCAGGGCAAGATCGCCGCTCTTAGAGCTCTGATTTCCTGTAAGAATAGCTGAATTAACTGTGATGTCGTTATTAGCCTTCAGCACAACATTGTCTCCGGTATTGAGCAGAGCGGTAATCTCGTCGGGAGTAAAGGTGTTATCCGCACCGGGATTGGATGAGTATAACTGTGTCACAGGGACAGGTGTAAAAATGTCAACTCGACCAGTGTTGTTCAACCAGGCAGCAGAGCTGACAACAAAACACCCCTTCATATTGCCAGCGATTAAAGGGGTGATTCCACCTGAACCAACCTGATCCTCTTTTGTCGATCCAGTCATGCTGTTGAACGAAGTAACCTTTCCGACTGTGCCACCAAGTCCATTTCCAAACGTCACCGCTCCTGCATTAGAGGCTGAACCATTGTCCCATAAGGGAGATGCAACAGCATAATCTCCATTGGGCAGTACCGTTACACTGCCAACCTGATTGCCAGTTTTAGAACCGACCAGACTATTTGTCGTGCTGATTGCACCAACTGTACCAACAAACCCATTTCCCCACGAGACCGCGCCAGCATTGACCGTCTTGTCATTATCCCAATATTTTGAGCTAACCACATAGTTGCCGTTGGTCAGCGCAGACACATTATTTGATCCCGAATTATCTGAGCCTGCATAGTCATTCTTCGATGACCCTATCAGGCTGTTGGCAGCGTTTACAGCTCCGACCGTCCCTCCAAGTCCATTTCCAAACGTGACTGCTCCTGCATCCGCGACAATACTCTTGTCAGTATTCACCTTGTCCCAGTATCCTGAGCTTACGACAAAATTACCATTCGTCAGAGTTGTCACATTCAGGCCAATACCATCATTCGGCGAGGAACCTGTCAGGCTGTTATCAGCGGATATTGTACCCACCAATCGGGTACCTCCTGTTTCGCCGTTCGCCCAGCTCACTGAGCCAGCCCCATGGTTCCAATGTGGTGAACCAACCACATAGTGGCCATTGGATAGAGCAGTCACGGACGTGCCGATACAATCATTCGGCGAGGAACCTATCAGACTGTTGTCAGCCGATATTGTACCCGTCAATCGGGTACCCCCTGTTTCGCCGTTTCCCCAGCACACTGCGCCAGCGGCATTGTTCCAGTTTGGAGAACCAACAACATAGTGACCATTGGATAGGGCTGTCACGGACGAACCGATACAATCATTTGCAAGAGATCCAGTCAGACTGTTTGAGGGACTTATAACCCCGACAGTACCACCAAGTCCGTCACACCAGATTACAGAACCAACATCGGCGACTGCACCATTATCCCAATATTTTGAACTCACCACATAATTACCATTCGCCAGAGCTTTAATGTTATTTGAAGCTGAATCATCAGAACCGATGTAGTCATTTTTAGAAGAACCAACCAGACTGTTTGCCGTACTCACGATTCCAACCGTTCCACCAAGCCCACTGCACCATGTAATTGCTTCTGGCGTTAAGTAGCTATTTTATAACGAGATATGGATTATTAAAAACCTGAAAGGAACAATGGTGGAACAAATTTTATCGGGAATAGTTTGGATTCGAAAGGTGGGTAATTTTGCGAAACAGAAACAAAAAAAAGCAGATAAAAAATAAATCAGTCAGCAGACATTGATGGAAAATACAAAAAAGAACAGTGCGCGCACAAATTGCTTTTTTGGCTGGCACGCTTTTCTCGTTTTGCTCTTCTTAATTCCTGATCAAACTTAAAAGAAAAGCGAAGAACTTTCTGTGAGTCCGTCCTGCCGATTTGTGATGATCGGTATCGTGGTGTAATTTTATGTGCAGTAATGCTGAAAAATGTTTACGTTTTGCTACATTTATAAAAAACAACATGTTAGGTTATACTGTTCTGTTTTAATCGGAAAGAATCAAGTTTTTCACACATGGCATCTCACAATAAAAAAATAAATTAAGTGTATTTGAATGGTAATTTTGAGATTTTTTATACAGGAGCTGACTGTATGCTTTTCAAGAATCATGTAGTTCAGTCTAAACAATGTTGGGTGTCACCAAGTCCGGAGTTTGTATAGTGAGAGACCGCGATTACCTGTTTTCTAAAGTAGGTTGGCATGACGTTGAAAGAAACCAGATTCATGAGCTTCGAAAGGCCGTCGAATCAATGGACGGGAACCGTTTGCTCAACACATCAGTAGATGATCTTACAGCTTACTTTGAACAGAAGTTCCAGATTGAAATCCCAAAACTGCTCACCGATCAGATTGTTGTTGACCAGCGCGAAACAAAAATCGATGTCAGCCAAGATCATAATCGGAGGATCTTTGATCGTAGTAGACCGATCCACATCACTGGCACAGAAATCGAAGTCGAAATACCCTTTATCGGCGAAGCCCATGCGTTTCAGATTCAGCCAACTACTTATTCGATGAATCTGCCTTGTTTGCGAGTTCGAGGAAGTGTGATCGTTCTGAGAATAGTCGGGACCGATCTCAATGCCGAAGGCGTGAAAACCGAAATCGATCATACAGTTGCCGAGATTCAGAGGAATCTTTCATCGCTTCGCATTAATGCGTCAGGTTTAGCTGCTCAACTTCCGACTCAAGCTCGGTCAGCTATCGACTCAAGACGCCAGAAGCTGCTGGCAGATCGTAACCTAATTGGAAACCTCGGATTCAAAATGAAAGAGCGGCCCGGTGCGCAACAAACCTTTACTGCCCCAGAGGTGCGGAGGAAGATTTTACCCACATTGCCACCAGCAAGTTCAGCTCCGTACATGCCTGAGCCAACTCTTTCTGGCGCTGATTATGAACACATTCTTGGTGTTCTTCAAAACATGGTTCACGTTATGGAGCGGAGCCCGTCGGCTTTTACGACGATGGATGAAGAATCAATCCGTTCGCACTTCTTGGTTCAGTTAAACGGTCACTATGAAGGTCAAGCCACGGGCGAAACGTTCAATTATCAGGGAAAGACTGACATCTTGGTTCGCTCGGAAGGACGAAATATCTTCATTGCGGAATGTAAGTTTTGGTCGGGGCCCAAGATGCTTTCTGAGACAATTGATCAACTGCTGAGCTATACTTCATGGCGGGATACGAAGGTAGCCATCATCATTTTCAACCGTAACAAGGATTTCTCGAGGGTGCTGGCAGCTATCTCGGAAACTGCCAAGAGCCATTCGAATTTCAATCGTGTGTTACCAGGGTCAATTGAGACTGTCTTCCGGTATTGCTTCTCTCACAGGGATGACAAGAATAGAGAGCTGTTTTTGTCCATCCTGGCTTTTGATATACCTAATTCGTCAGTGCAATGACATCCAATTCTTCGTTCCAACAGGCTTCATTCATTCAGCAACAGCTGAACTCAAACGTGAGAAGCAAAATTCCTTTTCTGCAGAACTTAAGTCATATCTCCAGCACTCGCCACTGTCTTCAACCCCGCCGCCTTCCCCTTGCTAAGCTCCTTATCAATCTTCTCTATCAAATCATCATCCGGCAATGCAATGCGCGCCAGCTGCTTGTTCAGCTCCGTCTGCAGCGTTGCTGAATTGATCATCGCCGCCGCTTCCCGCGCCGCCTTGATGAAGTTCAGGTCAGCCTGTTTGTCCCGCAACTCAAAATGCGTGGGATAGTTCACCTCAAAGCCTGCATTTGCATGGTCGATTCCTTCCCATGCGCAGAAAATCTCAAAGATTCTGTACTCGGTTAGCTGCAGCTGGGCCGCCTTGTCGGCAAGCAGCGTGTTCAGTATCTGAAACTCGGTCTCCATCGCCACAGCCGAAACAACCTGGGCGCGATAGGTTCGCACCGGCGTGAGGTGCGCCATGCGGTTGACCATTTCGGTTTTCTTGTCGATGGTGTTGAGCAGTCCGGTGAGTGCGCTTGCATCGGCCTGCAGCAGATAAGGAAGCTTGCCTGAAGGTGTGTCGGGATCCATGATAATAACGCCGCCTGCACCGGTAGAAGCCTGGTCGTTGAGGTTTTTGACAAGTGTCTTATGGTTTGCGCCCCTGATCATTTGGGTCAGTTCGGAGAGGTCGTTATAGATGCTGATCTGCACACCTGCAATATCCTGCAGGTCGGAGGTGGAGAGGCCTCTTGTCAGTGACTTCTTGTTGTAGTGTGGTGTTGCCGGTATGCGGCCAATCGGGTTTTTTATCGTGGTTGTTTGCGTGGTTTTTCCTACCGTTGTGCTTGTTACCACTGCATCTTTTGACCATTGGCGGATAATCTTTACGTCGCCTTCTCGTGTTGTGTACTGTTCCTGGACCTCGAACCAGGTCAGCTCATATTCGCCGGAGGGTTTCGGCGTAAACTCAAAATCGGTGACATCAAGCGGGGTGTAAAAGCGCAGGTAGGGCCGTATGCCGCCATTGATTTCATCAGCCTTGGTATATGCCGAAGAGTTCGGTTTGTCAACAATAACCCACACTACGCCATAGACCGAGCCCCAGATCAGCACTTGTTTCATGAACTCATTGTATGGCGTTCCCTCGCGGTCGGCATCCTGCAGCAAAGCGTTCAGCGGCACATTGTTGTTCAGCTTTCCAAGATTGCGTTTCGGAGGTTCACGCCAGATGAAGCCGCTGTAGGTCGAAACAACCCCCTCGCAATGGTTCTCAAGGGGCGTCTGCTTCACCCGCTCCTGCAGCTGCACGGCTGTTTCATTGATATACTGGTAGAGGTAGTTCATCTGTTTCCAGGCCCGCCCGCCTTTGTAAGCAGCCTCAAACATTTTCCAGTCTTCCGAATTTGCCGTAAAGACAGAGTTCGACATGTTCTATTCCTGTTGGTTGTTTTTGTATTCAGCACTCTTCTTATACTCTCCAATGCACCGGCTGCCTGAAATTTCTGTCCGGCATCCGTATCGGAAAGAGCTTCTCGATTGCATAGCCGGCAGCGTCCGAGGCATGGGTGAGCGCATTGTTGCTCTTGTCAATTTCCCCGTTCTTCCAGCTTACCAGCTCAAAATCTTTCATCAGGCGGGGGCACTTGGCGCTTACCCGCAGCTTGTTTTCGCGCATCATCTTGTTGACGGCATTGATTCGGGAGCGCACTGGCGGATGCACTGGCCTTGCCTCAACCGGAAAACCGCTATCGCGCAGGATTGTAAAATCGGTAGCATCTGAAGAGCTTTTGCGCGCACGCCCTGCAGGGTCAGGAAACACGGTAATGCCAGGGTAGCGCTCATGCAGCAGGTCGGCCAGCTCGTAGGTCGTTGCGTTGTCAAGGTGAATCTCGTCGAGGAAAAAGATCACCCCTTCCGGCGAGATTGAGAATATTTCCGCCGTCATGTTATCGACGTTGAAATCTATGCCTGCACGCAAGGTCGAGCTCGGCCCGCCCTCCGCTATCATAGAGCGATCAAAATACTTGTATACCCTGCCTGCCGTCAGGTTGACAAATTCCCCGTTCATATAGGCAGCCCGCTGGTTTTCGTCGAAAGCTTTCTCCAGCATCTTCACAAACTGGGCTGGGAGATGGGTGTTATCCGCCGTGCGTGCCACCACCGTTCCAAGATCGTACCGTCCGTCGGTATTCTGCGCAAGTTCATAACCCCAGTTGAGCTGTTCCGGAGTCCCCGTCAGAAACAGTTCACGGTGCCGTGCTTCAGGGTGGCGCAGGCGGGAGAGCACCACATTGAGAATTTCAGCATTCATGATGAAGGGCTCATCTATTCCTGCAGTGGCAAGGTTCGGGCCTTTCAGCGATTCGGGTTCATCGCCGCTGGCAATCCAGATGAAGGCATTCCAGCCGGGCATGTAAAATTCATGATTGGTCTTGTTGTATTCGTAGGGAATGATAGCCCTGTCGAGCAGTTCTGTAATGGAGATAATGACTGTTTTTCGTGCCTGCTTGTAGGTAGGCGAAACATAGAGGTGCGGAATCGGAGCGTTCACGAAGGCGCACCATAAAGAGCGGAGGGCACCGATGCGCGTTTTCCCGCACCCGTACCCGCCAACCAGCAGCTTGATAAAATTCGGCAATTCCCAGAAAGCACGCTGGTGCTGCAGCATCCCGCGTTTGTCGATCGCGAAGGTAGTTATTTCCACCGCTGCAGGTCACTACGGTAATAGCCGCCTTCCTGCAGGTCTGCAACTCCAGGCATGGCGGTGCCGGTCGAATCCTTCACCCACACTTTCACATCCTTCACCGTCTGGCGCAGCTGCACCATTTTTGTCGTGCTGCTGCCGAGATAGACCACCCGGCTGCCGCACCCGCTGAGGTCAGTGCAGAGAGCCAGCGTGATCGCCGCCACCGCTCCAGCCGTCCTCTTTCGCATTGCTGATAAACGCATCGTCATCCTTGTCTGGTTTGCCTGCCATAATCTGCTGCGGTTCCATTGCCGCACGCCATGCATTGCACAGGCCGGTCATGCACCCCGGCCTGCTCAAAGCCCTCACAATGCCGAAGGCAATCATTTCTGTAAGCTTCGCAATGAAATCGTTCATTTGGCCAGCGACAGCGCCTTCAGCACTGTCATGATCTTGCCGAGCATCTCATCATCGGTTTGTGTCGGCGTCAGCTTCACGATCAGGGAAGCCACCGTCACCACGCCGCCGATCACCGCTGTGATGTTTACCCAATTCGCCTGCATCCATTCCATAGTGTTCTCCGTTTTGTGTTGTTAAAAACCCGCTTCTTACCTGCAGGCCTGCACATGCATCCAGTCATAATTCTTTGTTCGTCCGAGCGAAATCCATCCCGCCTCTTCCCACAGCGCCCACCATGCATGGTATTGCGGTTCGGCAAACCGCGCCTCATCGCGGTCCATCCGCAGCTCGTTGTGCTCAGGGTCAAAATCAAATGCAGCGCCCCAGGCATGCACGCTCAGCTTTGTGCCGCCAAGCTGCGCCCGATTCGCATAGCCGCCGCCGTAAAGGTCAAGGCCAAGCTCAAACACGCTGCTGCCGTATTCGGCATGCACCGCGTCGAGCACCGAGAGCAGGCTTTTCGCCACCCTCTTGTGGCACTGCGTTTTTGTAATCCGAGTCACCATGTCCCAGGAGAGCCGCAAAGGGTAAGGGAGGTTCACCGTCACCAGTCCTGTACCAGGCGCCCCGTAACAGGCTGTGAGTGCTGCATAGGCTGGTATGCTCTCAAGCTTCACAACTCGCGTTTGTGCAGGGTTCTTTATTGGTGCTGCTTTCGTATCTGGCGTTTGCATCATGGTTCCTTATCGTTATCGGGCTGGTTTCTGTCTTGCGCCTTACCTTCATCAGGAGAGCCAAGGAAATAGGTGAATATTCGTCTCTCCCTCCGGTATATCTCGCTGATAACCCTGTCACCAAGTGCGCCGGAGATATAGCCGACAATAAAAGAGAGGTCTCTGGGGAAATCCATGTACTTGCAGAAAAGGTAAGCAGGACAAACCGCAAGCACCGCAACCGTAAAGCGGATAAACAAATCGCGCTTGCTCCGGATCATGTTCTGGTAAAGTCCATGAAAAATATTGGTCAAAGCCCCGAGAAACCCGCTGATCATCAGCCCCAGCATATCATCGTTCTTCATCGTCTTTTTTTTTTACGTTCTCTATCCTCAGCCCTCAAAAACTTCGTACCGCCCTTACCATCGGATAGTCACTGTTCTTCTTGTCAGCAAAAGCCATTCCTTCAGAGAATGCGTAAACCAGCGCATTGACGGCATTGTTCTCCGTGGACGTCCAGTAGTTTCCTAAAGGGTCGAGCACGCCGATAGCCGTGCAGTTGTTGTACAATTTGTCAAGTTCGTCGCTGCTCGGCAGATACCAGTCGCTGTACCCACCGCCATTGTAGTTGCGGCATATCTTTGCAGCGCTTGCTGTGTGCCCGCTTTGCGCCATGATTTTGGTCGTATTCGCCAAACCGGTACCGAAGTTTGCGCTTGTTCCGGTCACCGCAATAAGGATTACATTGCTCCAGTACGCTATGGCATCCAGATCCGCAGAGGCGACAATCAGCCCGTGAGGTGTCGATGAGCTGTATCCGGGGTCACCCGATACCAGCAGATAGGCGCATATTCCGCCGCCATAAGCCGCTCCGACAACCGGAGCCGCAGCAGCGCCCCACACCGTTGTCCCGTTGCAGACCAGAGCTGTGAGCGCCGTGCCGTTAAAGGTCACCGCCGTCACGGTGGTTCCATTGAAAGTGAGCGGCATCATGTCAGGTGGTTGTCAAGGTTAGGGTTGTCCCCGAAAGCGAGGCTTTCATGCCGCCATAGACCGTTGCCGTAGCCTTCTGGGCTGCAGCGTCAGTTATTCCATAGCCCGAGAGTGTTGTCGGTTTCCCCGTCACGGCACTCCACGCCATGGCACCAGGCAGCGTAATAATAGTGCCGCTCCCGTCTTTGGTATAGAGCAGCTTGTCTGCCAGATTGACCAGCAGCTCACCAGTGTCACATTGCGCCGTAGTCGGCACCCTTGCCGCTACCGTCGTCCTTTTCAAAAGCATCTTCGCCATCAGAACGTCCCCGCGTCAACCAGACTTACATCCAGCGTCACATAGCCGTTGCCGGCACCCTTCACCCAGCTCATTGAGGTACCCATCCGGAGCACACCGTCAGTGCCGTCAGTTCCCCAGGGGTACCCTGCCGTACCGCCGGAGATAACCGCCACCTTTTCATCTGATGAACCGGCAGGAATGTTCAGGGCGGTCTTGAAGGCATCGAACGTGATCTTCTTCTCTTTCTGGCCTGACGCCTCACTGTAGTCATGCAGCATCACCAGGTCATTGGCGCCATCGACCGCAACAAAAGCCACCAGGGCATCAATGGCAGGCACAACCGGTATTTTCGTTGCAGCGCCCGTTGCTATGTGCAGCGTGCCGCGGTCAAGCGTCACCATCGGTTCACCGGCATACATCCCGGTCGTCGGAAGGGAAGCATAGTTTCCCCGTTTCAGTTTCAGAATCTGCGCCATACCGTCATTTGTTAAGTTTACAAGCCCACCCTGTTTCTCTCAGTACTCCGAACCCAGTATTTTTTAAAAAGTCCCTCCGTCAAACACCTTCCCATCCACGACATTGTTATCAATCACCAATCCCGTCACCAGCACAAACCCGTCATCGCGTATCTTCAGCGCACCCTCGGGAGCCGCATTATCAACCAGTACCGCCGTATGCATCTTCACATGGCCCCCAGGGCCCAGATAATCATCAGCAACAGGTGTCAGATATGCCATTATCCCCTATTATTTTTTTACCGTACCTCCAACTCCCCTTTCACCACTCTCCACCGTTGTTACGCTGCCTCTTCCTCAAACCGCGCATTCGCATCCCCGAACGAAATATCCGCCGAGCCGAAAGTCGCATGGCCAACCACGCATATAATCGTCCACCCTCTTGCAGTAAGTGCTGTAAAGGCCAGGTTGCTGTTTGAGGTGCGTCTGCCATTCAGCCCGCCAATATCCAGTTTGCCGTTCTCTGTCGTTGTCGCCGCCAAATCATGCAGCAGCTCATCAATGTCTCCGGCAGAGAGCTGCAGATCCCTGAATTTCAGCTCAATGCCATTCGCCCACGCAGGCAGCAGCGTGCCGCTGTAGCCTTCCACAAGCGTGCCTGTCAGGTCGATCTTCTTCAGCAGCGGGAAGCGCCCGATTGCCGCCAGATCGCCGTGTACCAGTGTTTCCAGCAAAGAGAGCTGCAGGAGCGAGGGGGGCAGTGCTGCGATATCGCCAGTCACCCAGCTGCCTGCCAGATGCAGCACTTCGAGGGCAGTCAGGTTCCGGAATGCCTTTATCTCTCCTTTCAGCGAGTCAGAAGCAAGCGAGTCAAATTCCGTTATCAGATGCACTTCGCCCTTGATCAGCAGGTCATAGCGCCCAGCTTCCGGATAGACCGCTGTATAGTGCTTGTCAAGTGCATCAAACTTCACCTGATAGGCCGTTCCGCGTCCCCAGTTCATCGTAATAATGCCCGTGCCATTGAGCATGAGCGAGCGGCTTCCCGGTACCTGCACATCATACCAGAGGCCGGAGAGCGTTCCTGCCAGCAGCCGGATGCTCCACTCCCCTTCTTCAACCGGTGGGCCGGTCAGGCACCATCCCTGTTGTCTGGTGACTTTTTTGGTTTCGTTAAAGAGCAGCATGGCAATAGGCTCCGGTTATCATCGCATCTGTCTTGAGCGCGCAGCAAGCGGCATGACAAAAATCTTCTGGTAAACACTGTTGATCAGGTATTCAACACCCTCGTCAAAGACCGATTGCAGCTCTTTCATGTAGGCTCTCTCATAAAAAGCAAGCATCCCCAGAAACCCCTGGCCGCCAACCGAAGCCGCCAGCCGAGGCAACACATACCAGCCGAGAACGCGATAGACTGAAGCCCGTATCCATTGAGCGTTGTTGAGTTTGGCGGTATCAAACAGAGTAATGTCAGATGCAGTCCGGCTCATGCCCCTGCGGGCAGGGTCGGTAAGCGTGTTCTGCAGCGGCATCCACAAGGCTTTTATATCTCGCTGAATATCAAAGGCCGCCTTCTCATGGTAGATGCTGAAGTCACTTATCCCATGCTCAAACACATAGGGCTGGTATTCCATCAGGTCACTGTCAGTCGAATAACTCATTTTAATTCAGTTTGCAGTCACCAGTCTGCAGTTGGCAGAAGCGTCTTTCACTGCCTACTGCCAACCGCCCACTCTTTACTATTTTCGTAGCAAACAAGCCATATTCGGATCGAGGCATTTCACGCCATAGAGCACATCAAGCGCCACCTTTACCGAGGAGGTATCCGGTGCGTACCAGATGCGGGAGCGCATGGCAAGCTTGGTTTTCGGGTCGGAGACTGTCGCAACCCTTGCATTGCCGAGCTGTTCGCCGACATCGGAGAGGGGTGCCATGGCAAGCGCAAAGGCGTTGCGGTGGAAAGCAACGTTATTCGTGAAGTTCATGAGACTCATCGTCACCACAGCGTTATCAGCCACAGCCTGGGCAAGGGGTGGGTAAATCTGCACACCGGAAAATGCATTTGCGGCAGCGGTCACCGCCGCAGCATTGACCACGGCATAGCGCTGCGTGTCGCCAGCGATGCTGAAGGTGTCACCCAACAGCAGCGTTCCGGTAACGGCAACGGCATCTATGTTAATAAGCGTGCTGCCTTTCGGCAATGCGCCATTGATTGCCAGTGCGGCTGTCGAGCAGGTGCCTTTCGCATGAGCGCTGACATTCTGGTTGCCGAAAATCTCATAGCCGAGCCAGTTGCCGATATGGCCGGTTTTCAGCAGTTCCTGCGAAGCCTGGCCGGCAAGGTTGCTGCTGGCGAAAAGCTTCTGGAAGCCCGCTCTCATGGTCGATCCGACTTCAAGCTGCAGGAAGCCGTCATCCATTGCCACCTTGTTGTCAAACATCACCTGGCTGAGGCCGGTCAGATCATCAATCGCTGTGGTCGCCTGGGCATCCACATACCAAGGCACATAAGAGGCAAGCGAATTCAGCTTGGTGTCAATGTCTTTGGCTATCGCATAGACCGCCGGGCGGATATGGTCGGTAATAATCTGGTCACCGGTAAAGGAGAGTTCCTTGTCAGTCAGCGAGAACTTCACCTCTTTCCACTGGTCAAGCTTCATTTCAACGTAGGAGGTCTCAATGTTCTGGTCAGTTGAAGGGGCATCCTGCGCGATAAAGGTGCCCGGTTTCTTGATCTCGATCGTACTCCCTTTCGTCTTGGAATCCTTGTCATATCCACGATGCACCCGTGCCGCCATCCCAAGCGTTGCTTCAAGAGCAATCAGTCCTTCGTTTGCATAGAAATACGGGTCATAAATCCCCAATACATTTGTCGGCATAGCTCAATCTCCCTTTTTTGGGTTTCCGTTATCGTTATCGCACAATTTCCACCGTCGTTCCAGCCTTCATGGCCGCATCACGTGCCGCCCGGTACTTGGCAGGGTCCTTTGCATCCTCCACACTGATCTTGAATGCCGATTGGCCCCGGCCATCGCCCGAACCCTGACTGCCTGCACCACCCGGCCCAGCAGCAAGGAAATGCTGATTTGCCTCAAGAAACATCTGTACATGCTCTGCCACCGTGACCGGTTTGCCATTCTTGCTGACCAGATTCCCCGCCGCGTCAACCACACTTACGCCTGTTATCGGGTCAAACTTGATCGAACCACGCAAGAGAGCCGCTACTTGGTCAGGCTTCAAAGCCTTGTGCGCAGTTGCAGCGGAAAGCAGCTTCCCGTCAACTTCAGAGCGCTCAAGCATCCCCGCAAGCATCTTGATGCGCTCTTCAGACTCACGCTGCGCTTTCTCAAACGCCACATCCTTCTCTTTCACGGTATTGGCAAGCAGCTGCTCATATTGCCCCTTCGACTTCAGGAGATCCTCAGCCCGCTTCACCTCGTCAGCCTTCAGCTTTTCATACTCGTCAACATCAATACCGGTAAAAGGCGCCTTGGCAGCAGTAACAGCGGCAGCGACTTGCTGGGCAATAGCAGCATCAAGCTCAGCTTGCGTAAAAGTTTTTTCAGAAGCGGCAGGCGGTGCGGCAGCAGGTGAAGCGCCGCCGGCAGCATCGCCATCAATGCCAAGAGGGCGCGGCAAAAGCATGCGCAGGAACGAAAATGGAAAGAGTTTCATAGTTCATAGCATTTTATTTCAAATAAGAAACAATAATATGCAATATAATAAGTAAAGATTGTTAAATAATAAGAGAAAGATTGAATAAGATTAGCAAATTTTAGCAGGTATGGCGCAGAGCTGTTGCTTAATCAAACATGCGGGTGTTTCTGGGCAGCTATGTTGCGCGCGTGGTGCTTGCAGCAAAGCACTGCGAGCAGGCAGAGTGTGATTTGGCCGATGCACTGCAGAGAGTCACCAAGCTCGATGAAGCCAATGCGAAAAGTGCGGGACTGAAGCGGCGGCTTGGCGAATCGCAAAGTCGCCAGCTGGCGCAAGCGGTCAGGCTGGCGCAGGGGCGTGAGCGCTTGATGCTGTTTGAGGAGGAGCGCAGCCGCTATGAGCAGCAGGCAGAGAAGTTGCTGCCAAGTCACGCGGTCAGGTGGGGGCAAAGATGAAGGTGTGTGAGAATCTTTGTTTGCTTTAGTGCGTGGCGAAGCGATCTTGATTTCTTCTATTCAGCACATGAGACAGCGGTGTAGATTTATTGAGCAATCTACAGTCTATTACCTATTGAAAGTTTTCTTCGATCGTAAAGCCAAAAGGGTGTTTTGGTTGAGATGGATCTTTCCTTTTTAATTTCATCAGAAGAATGCTGATTTGTGATACATGTTGGATAAGTTCAACGCGCTCATTTGTCTCAGTTCCTGGATTTGTATCACCTACAAAGGAAATAAGTGATGGGTTTAAATAATCCATATCCTGCAAATGGAATGTTACGGCTTGTCCAAAGTTGACAAGTCGTACCCCGACCTCATATTCATCATCTAAGCTTTCGTTGAAGTGGTTAATTTTTTTTACAAGTCGTTTATAAAATTCACTAGCAAGATTTTGGTTTTCAGGCGTGGTAATAAAAAATTTCTTATCAATCTGTAGGGGTTCAATTGTTTCGTTGATCACATTATTTCCTAATAGAACAGCGTTTGGAACTTTTTCAGAATCCCATACCTGTTTCATAGTTTCGTTCATTATGTTATGGCTTACTCCCATAAATTGATCTACTGTTTGATTACCTGCACTCCAAGCTTCGTTCACTCCTGTTAATGCACTTACAGCTGGTGCTTGTTCAAAAGCGCATTGAGCGCTCAGTAATGCCGATGCTTGATCAACTCTTTGATTACATGCACTCCAAGCTTCGTTCACTCCTGTTAATGCACTTACAGCTGGTGCTTGTTCAAAAGCGCATTGAGCGCTCAGCAATGGCGTTGCTTGATCAACTCTTTGATTACCTGCACTCAAGGCATCGATCATCCCTGTTAAAGTGCTTGCAGCTGATGCTTGTTCAAAAACGCTTTGAGCACTCAGTAATGTCGATGCTTTAATGGCTTCGTTCATTGCCTTAAAAACACTTTCACTTATAGTTTGATTCAAAATATTTTTGGTATCCATTAATGGCTTCATTGCTTCGTCCAGTATGCCTCTGCAGCCGAGAGCTTCGGTATAATTATAAAGTGTGGAAAGCCTAATATTGTCGGAGTGGTTTTCAATCCGTGAAATAGCTGATTTTTTAGTGTTCATTTTGTTTGCAAGCTCTTCTTGCGTTATACCGGCATGTCGTCTAGCATACCGCAGAAAGTCTCCGATATTAAATTTCTTATCGTCTGCATTTTTATTTTTGTCGAGTTCAGTGCCGGAATCTTCGCTTTTTCCGGTATGTCGTTGCAGCTCACTCATGATGTATTATGGTTTTAACTATTATACCGTTGATCGTTCAACCAGTTTACTAAAAATTTATATTTAACGTGAACAAAGTATACGATAATGTTTACTAATCGCAAAATGGAAAAGTTATTTTTGTTTTTCCTTCCAGAAAAGTTCACAATAAATCGATTGAATCGAACACTGAAAGAAACATCTTTGAAATTTCTTAGCATCTATAATGCGATAACCCAGAAAACAGTATTCAATATTAATAAAAGTTAGCGGTGGAAAGTCGCCCGAGAAATCTCCAGCTTGTTGTAAATCTCCCCGATACTGATGCTCTTATTCTTCGCTATCAGCATGCGCGCATCATCACCCGCCTTTGCGCCCTCTTGCCTTTGCAGCAGTCAGCCCAACCATTGTCCGCTACTGAATAAGCCACCGCTCGAATTGAGGCAGCGTTTGATGTTAAAGATCATTTCACCCGAAGCCGTTGTCGTATCAATGCCGCCATCATTATGTGAGCGAAACCCGACTCCCCTGCTTTTCAGCTGCTCAACAATATCGATCAGGTTCCGTAGCGATCTGCCAAGCCGGTCAAGCCGCCAGACAATCAGGGTATCCCTATCTTTCAGCTCTTTCAGGCAAGCGTTCAGGCCGGGCCGCTCAGCTTTCGAGCCGCTTGCCTAGTCAGTGAAAATAAGCTGCTTTTTGCATCCCGCAGCTTTCAGCGCATCAAGCTGCAAATGCAGTTCCTGCTCAAGTGTTGAAACGCGGGCATAGTTGATGAGGCGAGCAGACATAATTATATTTCCTGTTGTATGTCACCTGTCTTAAAAACCCCTCTTTTTATGTGTTAATGAGGTATAGATATTTGAGACGGTTTTTTAAAACAATAAAGGCCATAATCTGAAGTATTATGCGAAGTAATCGGAATGTCACATTAAACGACCGTTTTTTGAGAGGGGGGAGTATGAGTAATCGACTATAAAATGCGATCAGTCATTCGGATGATAAGAAGCTGGGGATCAGCAGAGTTGAGGCAGGTAGAAGGGGGTAGCAAAGCTGATTAAAAAAAGGGCGTCTTGGCATCGGCAACCTGCTGGTCAATAGCCGCATCAGGCTCAGCCTGGGTAAAAGTCTTGTCAGGAGCGGGTGGAAATGCAGCAGGGGAGCCACCGCCGGCAGCATCGCCATCGACGCCCGGAGGGCGCGGCATCAGCATTCCTGAAAAACTCAACTATGCCATCACAGCAACAGGCTTTTCTTGCAGGGTAAACCCAAAGGCATCGGCTCTTCTTCGCAGTCCCTCAAGGGCGCGAGCTTTATACTTTTCATTGTAATAACCAGCACCCGGATCGATATACTTCATGCCGTATCTGAGGGTGTTGTAGAAGATCGTAGCGATTTTTCGTGCCGTCGCCGTAACGGCTACTGACTTACCTGATCGAGCTGCCAATCTTCGGTAGAAAGCCCCCAATGCGCTATCGGTCTTGCCAAGAACGGGAACCGCTAATCGGAGCAACGCTGAAACCCGGTTGGATGACTTCCTTGTTCTGGAAGAGAGTACCTTACCGCCAGATATCTTGTTGGCTGGAGCCAGGCACAGCCATGAGGTGAAGTGCTTGGATGTCGGCCAGCGTGACATATCGGTTCCGCATTCGGCGATCAACTTCAAGGCAAGCGTTGGCCCTATACCATGGATCTCCGTAAGATCGACCCCGAGGACGTTGTACAACTCGGTGCGTACGTCAAAGTTAATGGCATTGCCACCATGACTTTGTCTTCTCTTGGGCAACGGCTTTTGCGGGGGCTCGATCTGTTGCTGCAATTGTTTCATTTTCAGCTCAATCGCTTCGTCACACTCAATCAACTGGCTGGCATAGAAATCAACCAGCGCCAATGACTGTTTCAAGGTAAAGAGATGCTCGGGTCTATAGTTTTACCGGTCAATGCCGCAATCATCACCTCAAGAGGATTCTTGCATCGGCAGTCGCGGAACTTGACCAACTCTTCAGGATCATGCTGACCGGCAACGATGGCCCTGATGATCTCCATGCCGGTTTTCCCGGTTATATCAGCGACCACATGATGCAGTTGCACGTTCATCTCCATCATGGCTTGCTGTATGTGCTGGATATGCTCTGCCTTGCAATCAAGCAACCGTTCACGTTGGCGGATGTAAGCCCGTAGCTCGACAATATCGTTTGCTGGCCGGAAGCTTGCCCGCAACAGGCCGAACTGATGCAGCTTCTGCAACCATTGTGCGTCATTGATATCGGTCTTCCTGCCTGGCACATTTTTAGCTTCACGGGCATTGACCAAGAATACCTCGAGCCCATAGCTCTCGAGGATTTCAAATGCAGGAATCCAGTAAACGCCGGTCGATTCCATGGCTATGGTCTCAATGCGACAGGCTTGGAGCCACTTTGCCATGGCATGCAGTTCACCGGTGAAGCTTATGAAGGTTCGAACCGGCTCTGCATCTCGATCTGCCGAAACCGCCACGACATGGAACTGCGATCCGATATCGATGCCTGGAGCATTTGGGTGAACCACCGGCATTGATGATGAGGCTTTTGATTTTCCCATTGCTATTCGTTGAATAATGATAGCTGAAGGGCGGGTTTGCAGTACCATCATTTTCCTGTCCGGGATCATCTTAACGATGTCGCCACTGCTGAGTCCGCAAAAAGCCCTGGACCATGTTCCTAAACGGGGTCAGTGCCACCAGAAAGCTACCGGCCGCTCCCTCCAGCAATGGATGCCGTAACCCAGAGTTTTTATATTACGGAGAAGAATCAAAAATTCTTGGGGTGTTCTTCGGAACGAAAGAGGCAACAGTTTCATAGTTCCTATCATTTTATTGGAATAAATAACAATAAAATAGATAAAGATAGGATAAGATGAGGGCGGGAGGGCTACTATAGCCAAATGTCATCAA
This sequence comes from uncultured Chlorobiaceae bacterium, assembly GCA_903940125.1. Lineage (GTDB taxonomy): Bacteria > Bacteroidota > Chlorobiia > Chlorobiales > Chlorobiaceae > Chlorobium. Next base: position 57,131 of record CAJAJL010000059.1, read on the forward strand.
AGAGATTTTCATAATCTCTACTTTTTTGAAATGCATGTAAATCACTACTATCGGTAGCAGGGAATTCAAGTTGTATTTCTTCTTGAATTTTGTTTATAACTACAGTTCCAATTTCTTTGGAAAATGTACCTCGAAGAGCTTTTTCATACCAAATCAGAAGGTTATTTTCGGTGATTATGCTTTGGATTTTTGCTTTCCATCCTATTTGGGTTAGCAAAGAAACAATGAGTTTTTCTTCACTGTCTTTACAAACAATAACTATTCGATCAGCGGATACTGAATGTGCTATACCTTCTGCTAAGTCTTCGGTTAATGATAGATGCTTAATTTGTATTGCTAAGCCAAAATTAGCAAACATATCAAGACCCCTATCAGAAGCATTGGTTACACCTACCCGATGAATTTTGGCATCAATTTTAAAAGTCGGGGATTCAGGAGAAAGTCTAATGACAAGATGAGCAAAATCTTCGAATTCTTTTAAAATAGCTAACTTATCTGGATTCATGCTTACTTCAATTGTAACTCCAATCGCATCAACAAGTGCTGAAAAAAGGGAATAAACAATTATTTCGTAGATCTTGTCGATACTTCTTTTTAATCCAGGTTCATGCCAGAATAAGTTAATAAACTCAGCAAGACTAAAGGTCTCCGCATTATGCGTAATACAATAATTCAGTCCAGTCGACATTTGTGACATTCTTTCATGGAATCGGCGATAGATATAAGCTTCGACTATGCCATTCTTACGCTTATTTATTTGACCAAGCTGGCTTAAAACTGTTGGCGGGATAGCATTGTCATTAAATAAATCATCTTGGAATCGAGCTGATGACGTGCTTGCACGTCCGAGAAAACGATAACAAACTTCATCACGCCATTTTTTTGAAGTATTTCGATAAGTAACTATACTAGAAAGATTTATATCGCCAACTATTCTATCACGATAAAGTATTTCGGCAATTTGAATTGGTTTATATAAATGAACTCTTGCTTTTTTGATCAAAGAGTCAATTGCCTCCTTAGCTATCTGGTCATTCATGCAAATATAATTTCTTCTTGGTTATTAGGGAGTTTAATTTTCTTGTTGGTGTCCTTTGATTTTGTCAATGATTTAATAATTTGTTTGGCAATTGCTTCAATAACAGGCACGGAAACAGAATTCCCCGCTATTTTTCTAGCTTGAGTATATGGTAATGGTATTTTAAATGATTCTGGGAATCCTTGTAACCGAAACATTTCTCTGCTTGTTAAGCGGCGTTCCCCATTTACAACAAGATAGTTATAGCTCCCGCCAGCTCTTAAAGCACAAGAATAGGGTAATGCGCTGATATTTCCACCTATGTTTTCATGCCAGATAGAAGGGAATGGCGGTGTTCCTTTTACAGCTGCCCATCGCTTCTTTTTCACTTCTTCGGAGAGGTAATAACTTTTATCAATGGTTTCATCTGCTTCAAGAACCTCTGAAAGGGGCTTATAATAATTAGGAGGTATAGGAAATGAGAAGTCAAGAGGCTCAAGAAACCCAACAATATAGATTCGTTCCCTCTTTTGTGGTAACCCAAAATGAAGGCTGTTAAATATTGTGTAGTATAAAGTATAGCCTAAGTCTCTGAGGTGTTGTATTATTACTTGGAAAGTCGCGCCAGAATCATGAGTTTTCAACCGCCTTACATTCTCCAACAAGAAAGCTTTTGGTCTTTTTTTATCTAATATGGATTCAATATTGAAAAATAAAGTTCCTCGAGTGTCGTCAAACCCTTTTTGTTTTCCAGCTATTGAGAACGGTTGGCATGGGAAGCCTGCGAGTAAAATATCATGATCAGGGATGTCACTGGGTTCAATAAGATTAATATCTCCATAAGGTTTTTCTCCAAAATTAGCTTCGTACATTTTTTGGGCTGCAGCGTCCCATTCTGATGAAAAAACATTTATACATCCGTGAGCTTCAAACCCTAATCGTATGCCGCCAACTCCTGCAAATAAATCTATTGTTTTAAATGTCATGTTAATTTATTCTCTTATTATATTCAAGTTTCTCTATAGTTAGCGATCAATGGGGGATTGAATTATCAGTAAAAAGAACGTTTTTTTAATGCAGCAATTCTTGACCTCATTGATATAAAGCGAACCCGTGAAAACTGTCTTTTACATTGGTTATATATTTCCGTGGCTATCAATTAATTTGGATACTTAACATTCCTGGTCTAGACGCGTAGTTGCTTGTTGATGATATTAAATTCATAAGCATTTGCTCTCGTATTCTATAGGTAGGCGTAAAATTACTTGCATTATTTTCTAATACAGTATAAGGGAAGCGTTGATGTACATATAGGTACATTGGTACTTGAGCGTCTTCTAATAAAAGTAAAGGAGATTTCCAAATCGCAGGAGAGGTGTTCTTGCCTTTTTTAGTACTGTTTTCAGGTATTTCTGCCGCAAGAAGGTAAGATATAGGACCTGTATTATTTTGAGCATAGTCGCAAGCAGCACCAATTCTCACAAGCTTTAATTTGCACTCTTTAATCAATTCGCTTTTAATTTTAAACTCGCTTTCAAATAAATTATTCTTTGTTATTCCAAATATATTCTGAAAGTCTACATCATTGTCCTTGAAAGGACATTCCACTACAGCACCCCAGTCGGTTGGGAGAATCGCCTCAAAGTCCTTATTTGCAATATGAAGCATCCTATTTATCTGTGCTGCATTATGAAGATTAACGGTTGGTGGTGTCGAATCTGAATGTTTAGTAATGGCTTTTTCCCAGAGTTCTCTCACACTTTTTTCTACTGGTTGATTAATGATTCGATCATTCAAGATCGGTGCTAAAGCTCTATTTAGTGCTGCTCGTGAATCTGCTTTTATATTGGTAGGGCCAACCGCCTCTCTTGCCAACTTGCTTAGTAATCCGTCTATGCTAGGAGAAAAAGAGGTGGAGTTTTTATTTTCGAGAGGTATCAAGGACATTAATGATACCAGGGTGTCCCCAGCAGCTTTTAAAACATCCAGCTCCCAGTTAACCAATGCTGCGAGTTGGGGGTTGGTCGTTATAGCTTCATTTACAGCGTTTTTTAGAGCCTCCGTATTTGTTGGAATCCCATTGTCTACATCAATAAAACTTGTCTTGTCAAGGCTTAGGACAGTCAATGGGTGTGTATAGGGCTTTTTTTTATCTAGATTATCATCTAGGTATTTATGTAGATCGTTGGCGTGTTGTGGGTGTTCAGTCCAAATTATCAGAATAAATGGTCCCCCATTTTCATGAATATTCTCTTCGAGAATATTAGCAATTAACGCAAAGTGGCGTTTTTCATCAGTACTAACCTGACCATCGATTAGGTGGAGGTCAATGAATAAGCATCGAACACCTCTAAACAAATTTGCATCAGGATCGTTTTCCTGGTTATAATGCAATCCGACACAAGATGTGCCTAGCTGTTGAAAGGTATTCATAATAGCTCTTAAATGATCCTCTTTGTCATCAATAACAATGTAGCGTGGTGCTATAAAAATCATTCTTTCCCCCCCTTGTTAAAGATCAATGCCAAAACAGCCCCATCAAAGCCGGGCGGCACTTTTGCTTCATCGGCATCCGGGAATCCCAACCGGCCATTGCTTAATTCCATAACTAAATTTGTATAGTATAGACCAATACCCATACCATCAGGTCGCCGGCTGAAGAATGGTCTGGTGATTCTGTCTGGGTTATCCTGGAAACCGGGCCCATTATCAGCAATGATTATTGCCGGTCCTTCAGCAAAGTCAGGTTCAATATTTAGGTATATTTGCCTTGGTGAGTCTAATTTGTTGGGCCATCGAACCTGTAGCCAATAGAAAGCATTGTCTAAGATATTATTCAGAGCTCCCAACATAAGCCCAAACGCAAAATTTTGGTTTATATCAGGGACGTTTTCCTCTAGGGCAGGGCAAAGTAGTTTGACTTCATGGTTGCGGAAACGAACCCTGTTAATATCCCGCGCTCGTTTAAGTAGTTGTTTAAGGCTATTTTCTTTCTGTTCGCCCTTGCGTAGTAGCTCGGTAAATCCATCAAGTACGCGGATTAATTCTTTTGCCTGAATCTGAACAAGCTCCATACTACCTCCAGCCACAATTGCATCATGTAATACTCGTACACCATGTTCTATCTCGTGGAAAACTATTGCCAGCCCCATTCCGGAAAGACCCGCCCGTAGCATAGTATCTCGCATCTCGGTGTAGTTTCTTTCAACTTTGTCAATCAGTGGATCCAGTTCTTTTGAGATTTTATGTTTAGCTGCAACTTGACGCAAGGTCTGGAGTGGTTTGCTGATTTTCTCAACCTCTGGATCATGTCCTTTATCAGTAAGTTTTCGGATATTATCTTTATCGATTTTGCGTTCTATTTCTAAAATAGAAAGTGCTCCAAGCACGATTTCACGAAATCGAGTATAGGCATCATTTTCAACAAAGCCTTCTCTATTGGTTTTTTCTTTTAACTTAGAGCTTTCTTCAAGCTTTAGATCTACAGCTCCAAATATTATATTGCGGCTCACATTTCTCGTTGGGGTATTTACTCGGCGTAAATCAAGCCCAAGCCAATCATCTCCACGCTCACCGTAGTTATATACTCGGATATAATCCCTGTATACTCGGACACCTCCGTTTTCATCCAATACATTCTCTACAAGTTGACTGTTTCCAAATTGGCTCAGAATGGTCCTATCCCTATCAAATACATAAAACTCGCCGGTTATTAATCCTATACCTTCTGCATGAGCAGAGTCTGCAATAATTTTTTTGGATTTATTGCTTTTCCCTCGATCCGTACCAAACTCATCTATGTCACGCTCAGGTGCGATCAATAGAGATTGAGAGTCTTTGCTTAGGTAACGAGGTGATAGTTTTATGCCCGAAATGCCTCTAAACTCATATGTCCAATCAAACTTTCCATTCTCATATGAAAACTTGAAATACCATGGGGCTCGCTGAAGAAGAATACTAATATCAGGTATATCTGAAATCCAATCAGGATGCTCAGGGACGTGCAATGTGGCTTCAAATCGGTCAGAGCGGTTTTCAAAAGGTGAGGCTATGGAGGTGATCTGCCGCTGAAGTCTGCGAATTTCACTACGGGTCAAATTCACTTCTCGTAAGCTTGAAATTCTTAGTTTTGTTCCGGTTGTATTTCCAATAAAAACTTGTGGTGTTCTTTCTTCAATATTTACCTCAGCTTCTGATAAAAACTCTTTATCAATTAATTCAGCCCAATTAATGAACAATACGCATTCCAAACTATTCTCAGCCCTTGTAACCAGTTCTATTTTATCTCCAAGCTTATGTACTGCGAAGCGCCCTACTCCTTTTTCACCAAGTGGTAAGCGATGCAATAATGTTCGTCTCAGTTCTTTTTTTTGGAGTTCCCGGTGGTCATGTGCTGGTACAAGCCATATATCTTTAATTGTGTCGAGCGTCATGCCCACGCCATTATCTTCAACCAAGATTGATGGGCTATTAGTATCAATGCCTTCCAGTGTTACTTTCACCTTTTCAGCATCAGCATCGTAAGCGTTTTTTACAAGTTCAAAGATTGCCAATCGAGGACTACTGATGAGTTGATCTCCAAGTAACTGAAGCAATCGTGCCCTTGGTCGGAATGGTAAAGTAAGTTTGTTGATTTTTTGCATTTTTGATGCCAAATTTAGGGAAATATCAATTTGTATGTTAAAATCTTTGTCTTACCTGGAGCAGAGAATATTTTAGTATTTGTTGTTTAACCAATGTGTTATCTGATCAAGATTGCCAAAATTTTTGATTAGCAACAATGCAATATCGGCTGCACTTAAAATAACAATGGGGTGCTCATCTTTTTTTAGCTCTTTATAGGCCTGTGTAGATACATAAGATGTTGTAACGAGGACACCAAATAGCCTGTGTCGGAGTCGAGATATGAGTCGAGCTACCTCCTTGACACCAACGCCATTGTTAATTGCATAACATTTTACTTCCATTGCAAAGTCAACATCTATGCCACCTGGGCCTTGACAGATTTTATATTTGCCTGTGGCGTCTCTTCCTCCATCTCGCCACGGTTTTGTAATTTCAATGCTATGAACATTGGGCATGGCGTAGGTCAAAATATCGGCAGCAATGGGCTCAAATCCAGTAGGGTTTAATTTGTATGTGTTGTAAATCAGTTCAATTACAGTTCTTTCTTCCTTTGTGAGATCAGTTTGTTGCTTTGGCGATCGAATCTTTATAGATGATTCAGTTAGTAGAGGGGTGTATTTTCGATTCTGAACCCACTTAAGCCAAATGCTTGGAGCATGAATGGATTTAACTGAATTTCCAATTAAAGCATCATGAATCCATTGTCTCTTGATCACAGGAGCATCAAGGATCGTAAATACGGATCTATAGTTTTGGAAGCGAATTCCTTCAGTATTCATTCTCCAGACAGCTGTAAGATCTTCATCACTACTCATTCCTTTAGCACTAGGCACAGCAATGCCAAGGAAGCGTGTGTCACGGTAAGATCCAGTCTTACCAAAAAGCAAAATAATCGGAAAGTTATCTATTGTTTGACTTTTTTGATGGGCAAAATCAAACAAATTTCTTAAAATATTATTGCAATCTCTTTTAGTATCATGTAAATCACTTGGTTCTCTTTTATCGCCATAATATATGAACAAGCCATTTTCTTTGTCGAGATGATCCGGCCAGTTTTGGTCAGAGAACCCTGTTTGTAGAACGAGAATTTTAAGTGATTCGACTTCGGTTCTAGGTGATCCTAGGCACCGAAATCCTGCCCCATTATCTACGTTCAGAAGTTTAGGCAGAGGATCGTCGGAGTAATTTCCATTCCTTGACCCTCCGTATACGCAGTCAACATGCAAATCCTGTTCTGAAAGATTGTCTTTGATTATATTCACGATACCATTTGAAGCTCTAACTCCATTATTTGATTTATCTTCGCAAAGATAACTTCCATCACTGGTGAGCAAACACCATTACCACAAAGTTTCACTTTGTCTCTGCGGGTGCCAATTGGCAGCAAGTGATTGCAACCTGTACCCATTGCTTTCATTAGCTCGGATGGTTGTAACATTCTAAGGTTAGGTCGATTATCAAGCCAAGTCACAAGACCGAATCTGTCAAGTGTTGTAACTGTTCTGAGGGGGTCCTCAAGCCTTTGCCAACCGCCCGCGTAATCTGACCCATAATAGACTATCAAGAAATCTTTATTAGGCCCCAGTTCAGCTATAGCCCTCTCTGCTCGTTGAATAGTTGCCTTGGCTCTGGTTTCAGCATAGAGTGGGTTGGATTTGTATTGTTTGGTCTGGTCAATGATTGAACTCGCACTAAGGCGTTGGTTGTCGCGAAGGGAGTAAAAATCGGCTTCTGTTATTCTGGTTTGTAGCCTATCGCATATCAGAAACATACGCTTTCTTGCTTGTGGGGTACCAAAATCTGCAGCATTAAGTAGTAAGGGATTAACTTTATAGCCTGCAGATTCAATCCCTTTTATCAGGTCGCTGTGTCTATTCCATTGTTTCATCCTTGGCACATTTTCTACTATAACCCACCTTGGGGACATTGCGAAAATCCAAGGAATGATGCCTAAAGCAGATGCTTTACTTGTTTCGCAGCCGGGTCTTGAGCCTCTCGCTATAGAATGAGATGTACATTCGGGCGAAGTTAATAAAACGTCTGGCTGATACTTTAGAGCCAAACTATACGGATCAACTACTTCTATTTTAGCGTTTATGACTTCTGTATTTGGAAAATTGGCCTTATAGGTTTCTGTTGCTATATCCCAAGCATCAACAGCCAGTAAAGGTGATGCTCCCGCGTTCACGGCACCTCGAGCACCAAATCCTCCGCCACAGAAGAGGTCAACAAATTTTAACATAGGTACAATTTGTAAAGCGCATAACTTGGTTGATTCTCAATAGAGTGACTGCTTAGTGAGTAGTTTTACTAATTTCACTATACGGATCGGTGTATTTAAATCGTATTAATCGCGGCACGATCAGGAGAAAGGCAAACTGTTTTATTCAAAATATGATCCAATACTTATACGACTATAACACTATAGGAATCCATAAGATGTGACCAAAAAACATTTTAATGCTGCTTTTTTGTTTGTGCGACCGCCATATGCTCGAATATAGCTATTACATTCTTTTTAATGTCTTTATTTTGAAAAGCCCTGTTAATTTGCTTTGGTCTACTATTCCTTACAGCGTATAACCGTGCCTGTTATGTGAAGGGTCATTCTCGTATAAAAAGCTGATACACTATGAAATATTCGCGCCATTGACCGTTACAAACAAACACGTTATCATGCAATAATTCCTTTTATTGATCACTCGCACAAAAGACTACAGAACACAGTTTTGTTTCATCATGTCTCCTCGATAAATGGCTCATTGCCGCGAAGCCATATTGCAAAACGCTTGGTGATATCTCCAATATCTCTACTATTGTGTGACATAGCGCATTCCCATACGATTCCTACCCGCCATCCGCTTTCGAGCAAGGCTTGCGTCACTTTTTTGTCATTGTTTCGATTTCGATTAATTTTCTCTTTCCAGTAGTCAACCCGAGTTTTGGGACTTTTGAAAAGTAGGCAGTTGTGTCCATGCCAAAAGCATCCGTGTACAAATATTACTGCACGATATTTTGGTAAAACTATATCAGGCTTGCCAGGGAGGTCTTTTCTATGAATCCGGAATCGGAAGCCTGCAGAGTGCAAAGCTTTTCTCATCAAGAGCTCTGGTTTTGTATTCTTGCCATGAATGCTTGCCATGATCCGACTTCGTGTTTCCGTACTTACGGTATCTACCATTTTTGAGGTTTGATGTCGTTTAGCTTCAAGTTTATTGGAATAAATGATTTGATTAGACTTAAGCGGTTTAATGCAGCTTATACAATGAATCATTTACTGAAGCAAAATGAATAGAATATGAAAATTCCTTATCTTATTTTAAAAATTATAGCTATCAAAAAACTGTATGTAAGCACGGGGCATGTTTATGCGGCAAGATTATAAACAGTGGCTAATCGATAAGCAGTATTCAGCCAATACGCGTATTACTCAGATGCACAGAGTAAAGAAGGTGGAAGAGGCCTATGGGAATCTTGATGAGCATTTTGCTAATGGAACTTATCAAGACGTATTAAATGCCTTGCTATATACCGCTGATGATGAAAAAGCTAACAAGCCAAATTCCTCAAAAATACAATTTCATGGGAATGTTAGGAATAATCTTCAATCTTACAAGTATGCTGCGGCACGTTATGTCTCTTTCCTTAAAAAGAAGAGGATATAGCTATCAAGTTACAGTAATTGATTAAATAGTATTCTATAGATAAGAACAAGCAAAGTTACTGAACTCAATCCCCCCCCCATACCCACCATCTCCAGTGCAAACTCATACTCCTTCCCAAACGGCAGCAGCAGCTGCTCCAAGTACTCAGGGAATACCTTTAGCCAGCTCACATAGTAGTAAGCCAGCACCTGATAGCCGCTGAAGCTTTTGCCAGCAATAAGCGGCACGCTGTAGCCTTCTTTATTCGGGCTCAGGTTTTATATTCTTGCCATAATCCGGTTTCGTGTTTCAGGGCTTACTGTATCTACCATATTGTGTGTTGTATGTCGTTGAATATTAAAATTATTGCAATAATTGGTGTGGATGCACTTAAATTAACAAGCAATAATCTCCGCATCGAAATGATCTTAGGTTCGGCCAACACTCTAAGTGACATCAAGGCACTTATATAAAATTTAGCAAATATATCATTGAGACTATCCAGAATACATTCCGGCCCCGTGCTGGATTTCTACACCCCGGACTTTACAACGCAGCTTGAGCTGCCGCTTGCCGCCGGTGCCATCTCCGCAGGCTTCCCATCTCCCGCCGAAGAGTACATCGAGCTTGCCATAGACCTGAACAAAGAGCTGATCAAGCACCCGGCCGCCACCTTCTACGCCAGAGTAAAAGGCAGCTCAATGATTGATGCCGGCATTGCTGATGGCGACCTGCTCATCATTGACAAGGCGCTTGAGCCGAAAGACGGGGATATTGCTGTCTGCTTCATTGACGGAGAGTTCACGCTGAAGCGCCTGGCTTTGAAAGAGGACGGCCTCTACCTCATGCCTGCCAATGCCGAATTCAAGCCGATCAGGATCACCGAAGAGAATGATTTCCTCGTCTGGGGAATGCTTGCCTATATTGTCCACAAGCCGAGATAACTCCGCATCCGGAGGCTTTTCAAATGTTCGCCCTTGTCGACTGCAATAACTTCTACGCCTCCTGCGAGCGTGCTTTCAAGCCCGCTCTGCGCCTGCGCCCTGTCGTCGTGCTTTCAAACAATGACGGCTGCATCATCGCCCGCTCTGAAGAAGCCAAGACGCTCGGCATCCAGATGGGCACACCAGAGTTCAAATGCCGCTTGCTGCTAAAACAGCATGATGTTGCAGTCTTCTCCTCGAACTATGCCCTTTACGGCGATATGTCCTCACGGGTAATGGCAACGCTGGCCGCTCTTGCTCCTGAAATCGAAGTCTATTCCATCGATGAAGCGTTTCTGGATATGTCGAGCTTCAGCCGCTTCGACCTGCCAGATTATGCCAGGCAAATGCGCCGCACGGTCCGCCTGCATACCGGCATTCCGGTCTGCGTCGGCATCGCGCCAACCAAAACGCTTGCCAAGATTGCCAACCGACTGGCAAAAAAGAATCCGCACTATCAGGGCGTCTGCGTGCTCGCAACCGCTGAGGAGATCCAGGCCGCACTTCTGCACACCAAGGTCGAGGATATCTGGGGCATCGGGCGGCAGTGGAGCAAGCTGCTGCAGGCAAAGCGCATAGAGAGCGCCGCTGACTTGGCGGCAGCGCCTGCGGCATGGGTGCGCAAGCACCTGCACGTTGTTGGCGCCAGGATACAAGCAGAGCTGCAGGGCAAATCATGCCTGCCGATGGAGCTGGTGCGGCCCGCAAAGCAAAGCATCTGCACATCGCGTTCTTTTGGTCGCAACGTCAGCACGCTGGCCGAGCTGCAGCAGGCAGTGGCAACATTCGCCAGCAAATGCGCTGTAAAGCTGCGCAAAGAGGATTCGCTTGCTTCCCTGCTGACGGTCTTCATTGCGACCAGCCCGTTCGATGAATCAAGCGACCGCTATTGGGGAACGCGCACGGCAGCCCTGCCGCATCCGACGCAGGATTCCATAGCAATCCTGAAGGCAGCAGAGACTATTCTTGACGGTATATTTCGTGATGGAAATGTCTATAAAAAGGCTGGCGTTATGGTGAGCGGCATTGTGCCAAGAGCATCATGCAGCACAACGCTTTCGCTCTTTGCGGAAGAAGCGCCAGCGGCAAATGCGCGCGATGCAAAGCTCATGCAGGCCATGGATGCCATCAACCAGCGGTATGGCAGCGGCACGGTGCGGCTGGCAGCGGAGAATGCCGAAAGCTGGAAGCCGCATCAGGAGCGGCTATCGCCACGTTATAGCACGCGGTTGGATGAGATTATTGAGGTGCGGGTGTGAAGTGTATCCCGTAACCATTGATTATCTTGAATACACATGCCACCTGGCAGGTCAACTCACCATACACTTGAAACTTCGTTATGGGAAGTCAAATTTTGCTCCCAGCGAATCAATATAAGTTCGGCAGGACGGATACGTCCAATAACAGAAAAGAGCATCAATACTCAACATTGTCAAACCCATGCTCGCTACAACATCGAAAAATGCAGGCCAGTCGTCGTGGTGGTAGCCATACCGTGAGCCATTGGGGTAAAACACTCCACAACGATATCCGAAGCCCATTTTGTTTCGTTTGGATAGTTCGTCGTTGTATAGTCCATGCCAGAGATGCCAATGGAGAATGAATGAAAACTCCTTTGAACGAGCGATAAGGTTTGGATCAGGCATTGAAGGTGGCATTATGGTCTCCTTTATCTGATTTGTTACTCGTTATATACCACTTGTCACTTCATGAAACGGATTTTAAAACCATAAGAAATTAATATGTCAATTGAAATTTAGAGAGCTGTTGAAAGAAATACAAATTTTCACCTAAGCTATAAAACAGATTATTCAATGTGTGGTCAATTCGTTTTCTTTGAACTCAAGTATTTCATTGAGTAGCTCCACCAGTACGAGCTGCCTTTCGTCGAGGAGCAGGTGAGATAGACTTTTCAGCATTCCACAACATTGCGCCCGTGATTAACGTCAACTTTAAAAGCCTCTCCCTCAGCTCACAAGAGCCAGATTTCTCAGATAGCTCTTCATTGACACATGGCGGCCAAGCCCCAGCTTATGGTGCATCCTGAAGCGTATGCTTTCCATCCCCCATAAAATTGTAAGACAATTCTTCAAGTTGGATTTACGACCTCGACTTAACGCGGGCAATGGTTAATGTCGTTTAATAGGGATGGTATAAGTGCACACATAATCGCCACTGCGTTTGTAGTTGGTGCAACCCCAGAATTTACCGTATGGCCCGCTACGCTCCACCATCGCACCACCACAATTTAGGCAGATTGGTATTGATGCACCACAAACCGGGTTGACACAGGTACGAAATCGTCCATTACTCTTCATGAGACCTCCGCATTGCGGACAGGGCTTTTCCATATGCTTACAGTATGGAAAGCAACTACAGCCCACGAACGCGCCATATTGGCCAGATTTTGGTAAAAGGGCACCACGACCACAGTCAGGGCATACGACGTGAGGAATATCCGCACACATAAGTCCCTCTGCGATCTCGTCTTTACAAACAGGATAAGCCGAGTCAACATCAAGCAACTCTTGTACGAAGGATGAAGCTTCCGTTGGGTTGTACACCAAGTAGACGCGGTGGCGTGCACGAGTAAGTGCAACATAGAAGAGCCGACGCTCCTCAGCCAGCGGATAAGATTCTTGTTTAGGAAGAAGCCATTCTAAAATTGGATCTGTCGGCTTTTCACTTGGAAAGCCATTTTTGCCTTGCCCAAGGCCGAGAATCACAACAAAGTCGGCCTCTTTGCCTTTAGCAGAGTGCACTGTCATAAATTCAATGGTCAGAGGAGGGTATTGCGACTTCAATCGACGTTTAGCTACGGGTTGAAGCCACTCTTTAATGGTGAAGTTGTACCTTCCCAGTACCAGGACAATAGACCCTTCTCTCGAGTTGTTACATCTTCTACTGACGATTGCATCGAGAGCCATGCGGAGACCGTTTTCATCCCGAACAGCACGGATCATTGACAATGCAGGTTGATCAACATAAACCTTTGACTTAATAGTCTTAGTAATCTGCGCAGGATTTTTCAAGACAAATTCGGACGAAACTTTGCCAATCATGTTGTTGAACCTGAAAGTCTGTTCGAGGGATGTGGTTGCGGTTGCACCGAAGTAGCTTGAAAAGTCTCGAGTGTAAGCAATGTCGCTGCCAGTGAACCTGTAGATCGACTGCCAATCATCACCAACAGCAAATAGCCCCGATTCTATGCCTTGCTGACCCAAAGCTTTGAGCAATCGCGCCCTTGATTTATTAATGTCCTGAAACTCGTCTACCAGTATCTGTATGTAAGGTGATTGAAAAGCTCCTGCCTCGACATAGTCGGACGCCTTTCGAATCATGTCAGCGAAATCGATTTGACCCGAGACTGAAAGTTCAGTCTGATAAGCATCAAGAATTGGTGTGAAAAGAGATAATAATAAACAGAGACGTGATGAATCTATATCGGATTGTGCCTTTTTGTTTAGTTCAGACAACGAATAATCGGACTCTTTGAAGAGTTTTAAGAAATCAGATAGCAGAATTGCAAACTCATTGACTTGTGATGAGGCGCGAAGCTCATCCAGCATCTCCAGGCTGGAACGAGGGATCAACTCAACACCATTAGCTTTTAAAGCTTCTGCAAGGCGGGATTCTAACAACCCCTCTCGTTTCAGAAACGAATATGTTTCGATGAGATTAGTCCCGTGAAGTTTGTGGAGATCCCGCTTCCAGTCGATACCACTCAGGTATTTATTTTGGTCAAAATGCGAAGGAGGGTTACCCGACTTATCCAATGCAAAATGCTCAATGTAGACATCATAATCAGGCAAATAAAAGTCCGGCTTGTACTGCCTATAGTCAGGTCCTGCAGTGTCGACTTTGTAGGCATGCTCATATATGTAGGCTACGCTATTGGCGTTGAGGAAGTTAGCAATGACAATCTCTTCGAAGCTTTTGACAACTTCGTTCTTTAACGTTCTCAGTTCATTAATACTCACATATTCATTGTATTCCCTAATTGAACTGAAATCGAAGGGGTTCCTGTAAGTGAATTTTTCACTACCACAGTAGCGAATAATCAGCTCTCGGTAGTCGCGGTCATTGCAGCACTTCTTCAGCTGCTCATCAATGAACTTTAAAAATACCTGATTGTCATTAACCATGGGATGGATATCAGGACGACGTCCCTCAACAGCCCCGATTATTTCGAGGCCAAGCGCATGGAACGTTTTGACAGTGGGTGAGCCCTTCACCTCCAAGCTTTTGAGACGTGAGTCTTGACGTTCCTGCATCTCTTTGGCCGCTTTTTGCGCGTATGCTAGCATAAGCAACTCATGAGGCTTGGCTCTATTTGATGCGACGAGATAGCCGGCTCGACCAATCATAGTACTTGTTTTTCCTGTGCCGGCTCCAGCAAGTACTAAGTTACAATCTTCATCAACCACGCACGAACGACGCTGGGAGTTGGTTAAAGGCTGGCTCTCAATAGAGTCGAAGAATGACCCATATTCAACTAGCTCTGATAAAACAAAAGCATCATTGGCAGCTGCAACCAACTCCTCAGACCTTGCCATGAATGTAACAAGGGCCTGCACCTTTTTAAGTTGCTCTTGAGATGCTGAATAACGCCAACCAAATATTTTTGTGGATTTAACGACATCTTTTGCGGATATCAAAAGACGAAGGCGCTGTGAGTTCCGAGCATATGACTTGCGTGACAGTAAGTCCTCTAACGCAGCCGAGACATCATCAAGGTGCTTAGCAATTGGAGCAATACGAGGGGATAAGCGCTTATTTGCAGAGTACCAAAGGAACACGGCACACGCGAGCAATATGAAAATGATGGGTATAAGCAACCCCGAGGATAGACCCAGGTTCAGTATATTCACGAATTTCGTTTTACAGTTAACTTATATTGGAAGTTAGAGTAATCTGCCGAAAAACGGTGTACTTGATCTCTATCCAGTTTCAACGAAAGTCAATAACCCAAAGAACAGTCAGCACGACTGCATTGATCCTAATGACAAAAGCAATGAGAGCGGAGAGCTATTTAGGAATAATCCTCAATAAACCAGAATCGAATGGCTTGTAACAAAGTAAAAAGTACTATGATTTTTCTTCGATAAAAGGATTATGAGTGTGTCCTTGCCCATGTTTACCAATGCAAAGTATGTAAAGGTTTCTTCTGCTTAGAATCTTGGTTACCCTTCATAACTCGTTGTGATGGTGGTAAATATATTAATGGCAATTAACAAGCGGAACGCGGAGTGATCAAATAATAATAGGATGAGATATATTTTCCGCTTGCTAATCATTCCGAGAAATTGAACCACATGCAAACGCATTGTCAGATAAAGTTCATCCCCATTTTTTGCCAAGCGCTTCCAAACCTGCTTTTTGCAAATCCTCAGGGTTCATGAGAATGCGGAACGAACAATTGGCCTGAAAGTTCAGATAAAAGGGTTCTGCAAAGGCAGGTATATCCGATGGAGATTGTACGTTAACGATGAAAATTCCTGCTCGTTTCCCCTCCTGCTCTGTAAAGTAGGCTGTTTCGGGTTTGCTCTCTTCCAAAATACGCCCTATAATATCACCCACCTTGCCACTTCTTACGAGAGAGTTGAAAGGTTCTGATGGGAATTCGACGGTTAGTAACATTTTCATGTGAAAACCTCCGTTAAACTGTGATGAGAATGACTTATTTTTAATGCTTTAGCTATCGCAGTTATAAACGGTAATACTTCTATAAAAATTCTGCCCATCTCTATCTAAATAAAAACAATCAACACATCCTTGAGTCGGTAAATTGGAAAGAGTGGCTCGGTGTCGGCATGAAGGTTGCTACTCTTTTCCATTATTATAAACAGCCAGTGTTCTCTCCTCCGGCACCTGTACAATCATTCAGACAGTCAGTTATTGCGGTAAGGGAGTGCGCCGGCTGCAGCGCTTATTTGCCGTCAGCCTTCAGGCTCTCAGTCACCGCACTTTTGAACTCTTTCGATATCTTGAATACCGGCACCTCTTTTTCATCAACCATCACTTTTTCTCCCGTTCTCGGATTGCGTGCCTGGCGCAGGTTCTTGTGCCGGATATTGAAAGAGCCGAATCCTCTGATCTCAATGCGTTTCCTTGTTTTCAGCGAATCAATGATGCTGTCAAAGAGGCTGTTAACCGCTGATTCACTTTCATTGAGGGTCAAGCCGGTTTTCTGGGCAACGGTACCAATCAGATCAGCTTTTGTTGTTGTCGTTTTCATGGTGGGTATGTGGTTTGTCGTTATGTGTGAGGGCAGTCTTCTGTCAAGCAAGAGAGAGCGCCGTCAGGTAGCTTTTCATAGAATCATGCCTGGCAAGTCCAAGCTTGCTATGGATCCTGTATCGTAGACTTTCCAGCCCTCTTCGTGTTATACCGGTAGATCGGGCAATTTCTATGTTGTCATAGTTCAATTTGATAAACAGACATATTTTTATCTCACGAGCGTTCAGATTGGGGTGTTTTTTTTCAAGCTTGCCTATGAAAGCGGCATCGTTTTCTGTCAGCACAGTGTCAAAGCGCTTTGAAGCAGCATCATTGTCAATCAGATGCATGCATGTGTCGGTCATCGCCCTTTTTTTTCCAGTGTCAATGTCGAGGGCATAAATCGTGTCAAGCAGGTTACGCAATGCCGTTGTTTTATTAAGACTGTTTACACCCGCCACTCTTGCAAGTTCATGTTCTTTTGCGGCGATTTGCTCATTAAGTTCAGCTATCTCTTTTTCCAATTCAAGTGTTGTAGGTTTGGTAGGTGTTGCGCCTGTTTTCATGCTGTACCTCGTTTATCGTTACTTGATAATCGTGTTGAAGCAATCAGATACTTCAAGTAAAAATAACGAAATGTATGTTGATATCATAAGTATATTTTATTCCTCATTGATCAGATGCGGCTGGGCAGTTCACGGCAATTCCGCATTGCTTGCGCTGGCCACGGGAAATAAATTGCAGCTGCGAACGATTTATTGAAAGGAAAGCAGAAGAGCTACGTAGTAACTTATAGGAAGAAGGATAATCCTGATTCCAACGAATTATCAAACTCAAACTTACCGCACAAATGAAAAAGAATTTTATCGCTGGCGTTATCGTATCACTTGCTATCTCCGGAATCTTTGGTGGCGTTTCTTTCGCAGCTGACAAAGCAGCAGCAAAAGACGCAAAGGCTCCTGCAGCAGTAACCGCACCTGCAGCTCCTGCAGCCGACGCAAAAGCTGAAGCAAAGCCAGAAGCAAAAGCAGAGAAGAAAGTTGCAAAGAAAGCCAAGAAAGCTAAAAAGGCAAAGAAAGTTTCAAAGAAAGCAGCTAAGAAAGTTGAAGCAGCAGCACCTGAAGCTAAGTAAGCTTTCCGCTGCAGCCATGAGAGTTGTACTGATGGCTATTGATGCATAAGATGAGGAGTAGATGATATAAAAGCTGTCGGTATTATTACCAGGAAAGCCCCTTCGCAAGTTGGGGCTTTTTCTGTTAAAGGATGATCTCCATACAGGTATTTATTGGATTAATAAATTGTTATATCGTGAGTTATATGAATAATTCTTTTATATGGCTGATTTTCATCCTTTCCGCATTATTGGAAGTTGGTGGTGATGCCCTCATAAGGAAAGGATTGCGGGGTTGGGGTATTGGAGTGATTGCTATCGGGTTTATTATTCTTGGTTGTTATGGCCTTGTTGTCAATATGGTTAAGTGGGATTTTTCTAAGTTGTTAGGGGCCTACGTAGCCTGTTTTGCAGTTATAAGTGTCCTGTTTGGTCAAATTGTTTTCAAAGAGGCAATTTCAACATCAACGTGGGCTGGCATAGTGATCATCATAATCGGCGGGTTAGTCATCCAATTCGGAACGAAATGAAAATAGTGTTAGGCTCTATCTCAGTCGCTTTGTTCCAGTGTTGAAATAACGCGCCATCAATTCCATCTCACGTCAGCTTGCAAACGGATTAGAAACACTGTCTGCCGGTTTGATGCTGATTTTGTCCGGTAGGTCTCCTTCTTTCATACTGGAAATAATATCGTTGAACAACGTCTGCAGGGTTTCAGCATGAGCAAGGCCTTCCTTGTCTCGGGTAATATCAATGCTTCCGTAGATGGAAATGCGATCCAGCCGGTTTTCTACGGTCAGTTCTCCTATGCTAAGCGAGTCCGTTTCGTTGGCAAACGGGACGACATTTGCTGCTTTCTTTTTCATCGTGCCTCTTTTGAATTAATATACTCGATTATTCCGCCATACCTCAGTAATTCGATCTGGAACGATAAGGTTTTGGCTTGGGCAGGTCGAGTTTCAGTTGTTTGGCTGAAGCTGGCAGTTTCGGAAAAAAGTTAATGCCAGCCAATTTCTCCAATTCGTTGATGCTCAGTGTCTGCAGTTCTTCAGCGTCTTCATTTTTAACATAGTATGCAGCACCCCTGTTCTGTTTAGGATCAAATACCAGTTTGTAAACATGTGTTGGAACCAAAACCCTGCCATTCAGTCGAGTGATATTGTTTCCCAGGTAGAGCGGTCCAGTAATGACATAGAGTTCGCCGGTATTGAGAGCAAGCGTTCTTATTGCAGACTCAATGCCTTCCCATACAATGGTGTTTAGTTTGTGGTTCTGGGGTATCATGTTGGCCAGGCTGAAGCATTGCTGCCGTGCGCTTCTGTTTGGCATATCGGCGCTTGGTGCCATGTGCCCGCGATCGAAACCAGATCGGGCATAATCGCTCAATTCTGCTCTTTCATTGTAAGGGAGTTCACTTTCTGGATGAAAGGCTGCTCGTCCTTTCAATTCCTTTGCATCCAGGATACTTTCACGAGTAAGATGTTCAGCAGACCAGAGAGGAGTACGAGATATCCCGGAGTGCATCACAGCGAAGTTATCATAACATAATTCACGGGCGCTTTTTGCAAGCGAGGCTTTTTGAATATCCGGAGCAACCCCGTTTAGGTACTGCGAAGGGCACGCCGTTGTTGCCGCAGATACAGTCTGAGCGGTTGATGCTATGAGCAACATGAGGAGGGCAACTATCCAGGAACCCCTCTGTTGTACGTATTTTTTCATGTCAGATTCTTTTGTTATGGTTTTTTTCAGTGACATCAAAAATACAAAAAACGTATCACATAGGGAGAGGTTCGTGGTGGTAATCGCAAATTTCGGCAATAAATAAGCCTACAACCAGTTGTTTTCAGTGCTTTCACTCCTGCTTCATACAGCTAAAAAGGCAGCTCAGCAGCTTTGTACGCCATGCTTTTGCTGTTGCATTGCCTGTAGGTTTACAGCGGGATTTTGCTCTTTGCAGCAGTGATTTCAGCGACTTCAGCAGCTGTAGCCCCGTCTTGCGGCGAGAAGTAGACGTCCGTTGTGCCAATTAACTGGAGGCGCTCTGCATGGGCAGTAAGCGGCTTGTGCAGGTGGAGAAATGCAAATATAACGATGAAGTGCTTTTTCGTGAGGAATATTTAGAATGAAGTATGCGTTATAAAGTATTATTTTATAATTTAATCTCTTAGGTTGAATTCCCCATCGCTTTCGGGGAAATTATGCTAAACTTATAGCAACAACAGATACCCCGCTTCTTGGGGTGAGGTGGTTTCGTTTATTTTTTCATAACTTCAGTTTCACACTATTAAGGAGGTGGTTATGATGGAAAGTATCGAAAATAATAAAAGAATTAATGCTGGTAGATTTTCAATATTATACGATCTTTATATTGATTTACTTGGCAGTTTGGTTCCAGGTCTTTTTAGTGTAATTATTGGCGGCACAATAATATTTTTAGCATTTGTATCTATTTACTCAAAATTGTTTAACCTCACAATTTTTTCAAATAAATTGATCAATGTAAGTTCAGTCATTTCAGCTTTAGCAAAATTATTAGGATCACTGCATTGGGAGTTATCCATTGTTACTGTTATTACTGCTTATATTGTAGGAACAATATTCTTTAGGCAAGACCCAAAAAAACCAGATGCAGCAAGCGCTTTATATGTGTGGATAAATTCAAAAAAAAAAGAACGCCCAGAATTAGCAGTCCAATCTACAAAAACTTTACCACCTTATCTTGAACTTTTTGATCCGGAGGATAAACCAAAATTATTTGCGCGGTTGCGCTCCACTCTGCGCATTGGGAAATTTACTCGAGATTTAGGTTTAGATACACAATTCCCTTATCTCTATCTTCGTTGTTATTTGGCAGCAAGAGGTCTAACTCATTTATTAAGATTTATTCCTTGGTGCCCGTCTGACAAAAATACACATAGCTTTAGGACAAAGATGTTTATCAATATCCTTAAAATTCGCCTTACGGGGCTTTTTCCAGATCTCTCAACAGATATTGTACGCAATGAAGCGCATGTCAGGCTGGCTACATCAGTCTGGTATGCTTCATCAGCACTCATCCTCTTATCAATTTTTGTTATTACGTGCTTAATCTTAATTCTTTTTTCAATTACACATATAATATCTTTTTCTATACTTATATCACTTATCCCCTCATTAATTACGGTTATTTTTTGTGTATCTTTAAAAATTTATTTAAATAAATGTATTCATTATATGCGAGTACGAGAAGTGATTTATGTACTTGAAGCTGCAAACATGGCAGAAATAATGCGTGGTGAAAAACTTTTTAATGATCTAATTGAGAAAGATTATTCTAACAAATGTTTACAATGCGAAACAATTAAACTGAAAACAGTAAATTATCCTTTTACCACACAATCAGTGATAAAATCAAGGCTTAATGAAAAATTAATATAAATGGACATTTAAGAAGTTGATTTTTTAATGGTTCATTAAACAATAGAGAAATATTCTTTTGTTATTCAATTAGTATTATTTTCTGTATTCATCTATCAGTATGAACAGATTTGTCGGAGTGTTTACATACTTTTGCACCTATTATCCTGAAATTGTGTATCGGTGCTGGTAATATGGCCGTGAATCAGAAAAAATGAGTCAGTATCGAATGATCTTTACCCCAGCTCTTGGCCTGCCTTTGTCGCAAGCTTTTGCGATCATAAATCGCTGCACTACTCCCTGCTGGCTCGAATTGCGCAACATGCCGCATCACTCGTAAAGCAGGAGACGTCAGAGTACTTGCCTCTGCATTGCACACCAGCCATAAAGAACTTCATTTGCGCAGCAGTGCTTTCGATTGGCCAGAGCCGTCAGTCTGCATCCGCATTCAGCCGAGCCTCCTGCAGCAAGTCTGCATCCGCAGCCAGCTTCACCGCTTTCTTGTGCGATCACAAAGCGCAGCACTCCGCTCTTCGGGCTCTGTTTGCGCAGCCTCTCAGGCGGCCAGCTACAGCTGAAGAGGCAGCTCAGCAGCTTTGCCTGTAAGACTGCAGCAGGGTTTCGCTCTTTGCGGCAGCGGCGACTACAGCAGCTTTGCGCGCCATGCTTTTGCTGTTGCTATTGTTGCTTGATTACGTCTTTCTTGGCAAACTTTACCGCAGGTTAATTCAATGTTCGGCAGGGTAGTTTAATCAAGTTTGTTCAATCGCTTCCAGACTGCTTCGCTAAGAACGCCAGAAGCTGTATCCGCATCATAAGCAAAATATGATTTCTCATCTATGCCTTCTGATTTTGCACAATCTCTCATTAGAGCATCATTTCCTCTATACAATCCAAGCTCATTTCGGATGAACATGCCTAAGCCGAAATGAAGCATAATTAGATCATCTGCCTTGGTCTCTTGAATCAACTGTTTCTGGTTTTCATCAAGGGTCGAAATAATCCAGTCAACAGCCGAGCTTATCGTTTGTGGCCATTGTGATTCATTCAGCATAATTTGAATATTTTTGCATGAGTATAAATCTACTTCACGTAATATATGGAGCATTACGAGCAATATTCCTCAATACTTTGCCCTGTAGTCGTGGCAAGCAACAGCCAAGCGCAGCATTCCGCCCTGAAGGCTCCACTTGCGCAACATGCCGCATCATTCGCACCGCCAGCCGAATTGCTTTTGTTTTGCCGCGCAGTATGCTTTCATGACCAAAACAGCGGAAGCCACCAGAACAGCCTGACCTGCCCCCGGCACTCCGCTGCGCTTCGTGCCTCGCCGCCTCACGACGCGCGAAGAGCTAAAGCGCGACAATCGGCAGCGGCGTGCTGACGCCCGCGGGGGCAAAAGAAATCAGCTCGTTGCTCGTTTTGTGCCCGCTCTGCTCTGCAGCTCTGAATGAGAAGGCACTGCATTCCGCCCTTCGGGCTCTACTTGCGCAAAATGCCGCATTGCTTGCACGCCTGCCGCCAGAGCACTCCCAGCAGTCCGCATCCGCGCCCGGCTGATCAATTCGCATCGGCCTGCATTCGCAGTCAGATGAGGCTCAGCACTTGCCCTGCACCGCACTCCAGCCCTGGCGGGCTTCGTTTGTGCAGCAAGTGCTTTCGCCCGCTCGGGCACGGCAACAGGCTGCATCCGCAGCAGGTTGCCTTCTGTGCAGTAAGTCTGGATCGACATCCAACTCCATACCGCTCAGCATTACCAAGCGCTTCACTCCGCCCTTCGGGCTCCATTTGCGCAGCAATGCTTTCGCTCAGCAACGCAGCAGTCCGCATTCGCGCCCAGCTGTTCAATTCGCATCGGCCTGCATTCGCAGTCAGATGAGGATCAGCACTTGCCCTGCACCGCACTCCAGCCCTGGCGGGCTTCGTTTGTGCAGCAGTGCTTTCGCCCGTTGGTGCACGGCAACAGGCTGCATCCGCAGCAGGTTGCCTTCTGTACTGCAAGTCCATACCGATCAGCATTACCAGGCGCTGCACTCCGCCCTGCGGGCTCCATTTGCGCAGCAATGCTTTCGTGCAGCAACGCAACAGCCCGCATTCGCTGCCGGTTGCTCTCGTGCAGCAAGTCTGCAGCTGCATTTGCCGCTCTTCACTTCCATGTGCCGCACTCCGCCCTGCGGGCTCCTCTTGCACAGCATTGCCGCACCGCCAGACGCCAGAACACTTCCAGCAATCCGCATCCGCGCCCGACTGTACCACAATCGCAGCGGCCTGCATTCGCAGTCAGCTGCAGCTCAGCACTTGCCTTGCACTGCACTCCAGCCCTGGCGGGCTTCGTTTGTGCAGCAAGTGCTTTCGCCCGTTGGTGCAAGGCAACAGGCTGCATCCGCAGCAGGTTGCCTTCTGTACTGCAAGTCTGGATCTACATCCAACTCCATACCGATCAGCATTACCAGGCGCTGCACTCCGCCCTGCGGGCTCCATTTGCGCAGCAATGCTTTCGCTCAGCAACGCAACAGCCCGCATTCGCTGCCGGTTGCTCTCGTACAACAAGTCTGCAGCTGCATTTGCCGCTCTTTACTGCCAGGTGCCGCACACCAGCCCTGAAGGGCTCCATTTGCACAACATGCCGCATCGCCAGACGCCAGAGCACACGCAGCAGTCCGCATTCGCGCCCAGCTGTTCAATTCGCATCGGCCTGCATTCGCAGTCAGATTGCTTATTCCGGCAATATCGAACACTTTATCCGGTCAACTTCGAACACTGAACATCCACCATTCAGTCTGCAAGAAGTAATTTACAAAAGTGTTCGAAGTTAGCGCATATTTGCCATCAATTTTCGCATAGATTCTCCTTTCAAGGTTATTTGATATGCATTGTGCACCAACCGGTCACAGATAGCATCAGCCAGTGTTGGGTCGTCGATGAGCCGGTGCCACTCTGAGACCGGATACTGCGTACTTATGATGGTTGAACGCACGTTATGGCGATCTTCCATGATTTCAAGGATATCTCGTTTTGCGATATCGGTAAGTGGGCTCATGCCCCAATCGTCAATGATGAGCAGTTCAGTTCTCGATAGCTTTTCCAGCTGTTTCTTGTAAGAGCCATCAGCCCTGCCGATACCCAGATCATGCAGGAGCCGTGAAAGCCGGACATAGCTCGTGCCTATTCCCGCCCGGCAGGCGGCTACGCCAAAGGCGCATGCCAGCCAGGTTTTACCGGCCCCCGTCGGGCCGGTAATGATGAGATTTCGATGATTTTTGATCCATTCATTGCGAGCCAGATCCATCACCATAGATTTCGCAAGTCCACGTTGTGGTGTCGTATGCAGCTCTTCGATGCAGGCACCAGGATAGCGCAGACGGGCCTGACGCAGTAACGTGGTGAGCTTGTGGTTTTCGCGCACGGTCTTTTCGTGTTGGACGAGCAGCAGCAGCCGTTCGGCAAAGTCCATTTCGGAGGCCATCGGAGTCCTGATCTGCATCTCAAGAGCATCTGCCATACCATGGAGCTTGAGGGCGGCCAATTGCTCCTTAACGTTCTGTAGCATAGTAATCTCCTCCTCTGATGTTTTGGTGAGCAATGCCATCAACAGATGCATACTGGTCGAATAAGGTCACTGTGTCGAGCCCCTTGGCCATCATGGACTTGATGCTCTTATAGTTGGTCAGATTGAGTTCCAGAGCCTTCAGTGCGGCTCGTTCCAGGCGCTCGGGAGAGTAGGTTTTTGCCAGCCGGATGACACCGAGACAACTGCGAAAGCCATGCTCCGGATGGACCTTGCTGAGCATGATGCGATCCATGAGTGCTGCGGTGTTCGGGCCGATTTTGGATCCCCATGACCGAATCCGCTCCGGACTCCATTCCCTGTAGAAACGGTGTTCGTGAGGCATGTGCGCGGCATCGGTAACATACTGGCCGAGCTTGAGGGTTCTGATGTGCTGAGCAACAACCTCGCCTTCATGATAGACCGAGACTACATGGCCGGTGTACTTGATATCGACCTGCTTGCCAATCAGGCGAAACGGCACGCTGTAGAAGCTTTTGTCTACGGAAATATGGTAATCGATATGCACCTTTGCTTTTTTCCAGTAGCCGATGGTGAAGCGTTCTTTGGGCAACGGGGCCAGCCGATGCTGCTCCAACTCCATAAACAACTCTTTGCGGCTTTTGCAATACTGGTACATCAGGCGGCTGTTGAGTGCTTCGAGCTCTTGGGCAATGGCAGCATTGAGCTCTTCAAGACTAAAAAACCGCCGGTTCCTCAGAGGAGCCAGAATACGTCGCTGTACTTGGAGTACCCCAGTTTCGACCTTTGCCTTATCCCTCGGCTTACGAACCCGTGCAGGGAGCACTGCCACCGAATAATGACGAGCAAGATCAGCGAAAGTCGGATTGATTTCCGGGTCGTAGTAACAGGCATGCGATACGCCACTTTTCAGGTTATCGATTACCAGAAGCTGTGGGCATCCGCCGAAATACTCAAACGCCTTAACGGTCGCAGTGGCAAAGTCTTCAGCTTTTTGGCTTGAGACGGCACAGGCAAACGTATAGGAGGTGCCGCCGAGCACCGCGACATAGAGCTCCGGCGTCATCAGTTCGCCGGTTTCAGGATTGATCCACGAAGGCTTGTCGCCGGAAAAGTCGATGAAAAGCTTTTCGCCCGGCGTGTGCGTCAGACGCATGGTTGCCTTGTCCTGCATCTCCCATTCGTTGAGCATCTCATAGAAACGGGTCTTTTTGTACCCGTCAGGATGTTGTTGCTGATACTCCTCAAACAACAGTTGGCGGGTGATGTGTGTGCCTGAGCGCTTGAGTTCCTCGACAAGGCCCTGTATGTCAGGTCCCGGTCGCAGATCACGGATTTTCGGAACAGGTTGCAGCCGCTTTGTTAATGCAGAGTCTGGCATAGCTGCAAGGGCTTCATATTCAAGACCAAGCGCCTCGATTTTTTTTACATAACCCTGTACTGTTGATACCGACAGGTTGCAGGCTCCGGCGATGGCCCGCAGACTTAAATGCTTGTTCAGATGAAGCCGGGCGATTTCATGAATTGTTCTCATAGTTTTTCTTCTGCCTTGTTGTTGCATAGCCTTCCGTTTTGGTTCTAAAAAAACGATCAGGCTACAGGATACGTCAACCTGCAGAAGAATGATGAATGGTTTTCCGGAGACTTCGAACACCTTTTCCACTCAGGGTAAAAAAGTGTTCGATCTTATGCGGAATTACTGTTCGACTTTTTCCGGAATTAGTGTTCGAAGTTTAGCGAAGTTTTTGTTCGAGGTTAGCCGGAATATGCAGTCAGATGAAGCTCAGCACTTGCCCTGCACCGCACTCCAGCCCTGGCGGGCTTCGTTTGTGCAGCAAGTGCTTTCGCCCGCTGGTGCACGGCAACAGGCTGCATCCGCAGCAGGTTGCCTTCTATGCAGTAAGTCTGGAGCTACATCCAACTCCATACCGATCAGCATTACCAGGCGCTGCACTCCGCCCTGCGGGCTCCATTTGCGCAGCAATGCTTTCGCTCAACAACGCAACAGCCCGCATTCGCTGCCGGTTGCTCTCTTGCAGCAAGTCTGCATTCGCATTCAGCTGCATTTGCCGCTCTTCACTGCCAAGTGCCGCACACCAGCCCTGAAGGGCTTCGTTTGCACAACACTCCGCACCGCCAGACGCCAGAACACTTCCAGCAATCCGCATCCGCGCCCGACTGTACCACAATCGCAGCGGCCTGCATTCGCAGTCAGCTGCATTTACCACTCTTCACCGCCAGAGCACACGCAGCAGTCCGCATTCGCGCCCAGCTGTTCAATTCGCCAGCAGGTTGTCTTCTATGCAGTAAGTCTGTATCTGCATCCAACTCCATACCGATCAGCATTACCAGGCGCTGCACTCCGCCCTGAAGGGCTTCGTTTGCACAAAAGTGCTTTCGCTGCTAAGCTTGTCAGCTCCGCTACAGCTCTCGCTACGCTGAAAGAGGCTCATCTCATCCAACAGCCTGCATTCGCAGCCAGCTGCATATTGCCAGCGCCGTGCCCGCATTGCGCTTGCTCTGATCTTGCCGCCGCCTGCCTTTGCTGGACCGCCTTCCAGCGCCTGCTTCGATTGCAGAAATCTACTTCGAGAAACAGCGGCTCACGAAGACGACTTTGAGAAACACCAGCGAAAAAAGAAGTAAAGTCTGGGGAAGATTTTGTCCACTCACCCACCCCTCCAAAGATCTCGGAAGAGCTGAAATTCAAACAGCCCTTTAAGAAGAGAGATCTGAGGCGGGTACGCATTTTTATGTCTGCGCGCCTGCAGAGCTTGCTTAGCGTGTCAACTGACCTTGGCAGTGCTGGCGTTCAGAAGAGGATTGGCGGCAGAACGGGCATTGGCAGCTTGCTTGGCGGCGTGCGGCTTTGCTTTGGCGGAAAAGCGGAACATTGGCTGTTTGTATACACTAGCGGGAGGTCAGGGCAGTGGCGGCGGTCGATGCATTGGCGGGAGGGCGGCTGGTTTACCTGTTTGTCTGCCTACGGGGCGTGAGAACGGACATTGGTAGTGCTATCGCGCGGAAGAGGATTGCGTGACAACTGACCTTTTACAATCTATGTCGTCCAGCGCCTGGGGTAACTCATCACTCCATCACAGAGACCAGTGGCCAGGACTAACGACGAACTTTAACACTGCGCGCATTCGCTTGCTGACTTGGTAACTGACATTGGCAAATGCTGTCATGAAGAGCTTTGGCGGAAGAGCGGACATTGGCAACAATTAAATATGGCGCTTCGCGCATTAATGTGGGCGGGCCACCACAGAAGTGATTAATTTTATAGCCCCCTGTATGCACTTCTGGGTGGCCCTTCGTGCAGGAGTACCTGCATCTTGCCAGCAGGTTTGTCACAATATTTGCAAGCAGGAGTTTGGGCAAATATGGCGCCAAACCCTTGCCACAATCAACTCAGCGATAAGCCTGCGGCATGAAGATCGCTAAAGAGCCCGACGCGGGTACACATCCGGCTCTTTGCGTCAAGAGCAGCCGGCTTATGAGTACAACGCCCGCTGCGGCGTGTCCACTCCTTCGGTGCTTGGCGGTGCTGTCGGAAGAGCTTTGGCGTGAGAACTTGGCATTGGCAGCAAGAGAGCGTGGGAGAGGAAAGAAAGCGGAAGCTCTGCAAAGAGACTATTAGAAACACCAGCAAAAAGCCCTACAGCTCGAAGTCAACTTTCAGAAACACCAGCAAGAAAAATTGCAGCTCGGAATCAACTTTCAGTAACACCAGCAAGAAAAAACTGCAGCTCGGAATCAACTTTCAGAAACACCAGCAAGAAAAATTGCAGCTCGAAGTCAACTTTCAGTAACACCAGCAAGAAAAACTGCAGCTCGGAATCAACTTTCAGTAACACCAGCAAAAAAAACTGCAGCTCGAAGTCAACTTTCAGTAACACCAGCAAAAAAAACTGCAGCTCGAAGTCAACTTTCAGTAACACCAGCAAGAAAAAACTGCAGCTCGGAATCAACTTTCAGTAACACCAGCAAGAAAAACTCCATCTCGGAATCAACTTTCAGTAACACCAGCAAGAATAACTGCATCTCGGAATCAACTTTCAGAAACACCAGCAGGAAAAAGCTGCATCTCGGAATCAACTTTCAGTAACACCAGCGAAGAAAGATTAGGGAAGATTTTGTCCACCCGCCCACCCCTCCAAAAAACGTGTAAGAGCTGGTTAAGATTCCGTTGTCACTCCAAAACAAGACCTCAGCTGGACACTCAACGGCATAAAGGAAAATTTAGGCTGTAATGGCTTGGTGAAATAAATCGGTCTGTATCGGTAAGATCAGGGCGATTCAAAAGTGGGTATGAAAAGCATCTTCAAGCTCGTCCGAGGTAAATTGATATCCCTGCCGATTAATAAAAGCCATCTTTGTTTCTACATCTTCCATCCTGTTCACCGCTTCATTAAACGTATCATCACTTTTCATCCTGTCGAGAAATGCATTTGCATCTTGATGTGACATGGCTTTTCGATTGTAGGGGTTGGGGGGGGAACTGATTTTTTCTTTTAACCAGTTGTACAATTACAGTACTATAACACATTATTCTTGCAATGTCATGATCAGGGAAAAGAAAAGAGAGTCTTTATGGCGGTTTATGATTGGGGTTTATCAGGGTTAAGTGCTTTTCAGGTAGTCCGATGTGGGCGGCAAGTGTGCGTCGGAGCGGCTGAGAAAGAACTCTTATGGCAGAATAGAGGTCGCTTTCGCGACGTAGTATCACTTCGTGATGGGGAGTTTCCGTTTTATCCGATTATAACAAGGCCATCCCGTTGTCTTGGTTCGGGTTCTGGGGTGCGTTTTGCGTAGCGGGCCGGGCGGGTGCGCTCAAGGTACCAGGCGCTCGCGTGCCAGTCCTTTTTTGAGGCTTTGGTTATAGTATTAAGGTGCTGCAGCTCGCATTTTGCCTCTGCGGTTGGCAGTGCGTCGTAAAGCTGGCGCTGCAGGGTGTCCTGCTCCTCCTGGGCGTGCTCTTTGCCCTCTTTGCACCATTCGTAATAGGTGGATCGGCTTATTCCGGCAGCGGTGCAGGCTATCTCTTTTGTCATCCCCTGGCCGATGAAGCCAAGCAGCTTTTTTATGTGATATCCATCCAGTTTCATGGCGTAAAATAAGCAAAGATCGTATAAGAAAGAAAACCCGGCTTTTCAGGGTCGGGCTTTCGGTCATCGTTG
Source organism: uncultured Chlorobiaceae bacterium (assembly GCA_903940125.1). Classification (GTDB taxonomy): domain Bacteria; phylum Bacteroidota; class Chlorobiia; order Chlorobiales; family Chlorobiaceae; genus Chlorobium. The sequence goes on from CAJAJL010000059.1 coordinate 86,837, forward strand.
GGGTCAGGGTGCTATCATCGTATCGTAAAGGTTTTGTCGGCAAGTGCGAGATAAGGCGGCCATTTACGGTTTGTATCCTGGTATCGGGCAGCAAGGGCCGTCAGGTCGTAGGCTGGTTCAGTCACCTCCCAGCTTGCCCCCGGTATGGTGCTGCAAAGCCGTTCGGCGTAGGCTTCCATTGTTTCGCCGTAGCTGCTTTTCTGGGGCAGGGTAATTATGATATGGTGCGTTTTAATCCCGATTTTCTGCAGCGCCAGAGCGTACTTTTCGGTCAGCAGCTCCTGGTCAATCTTTACCGGTGTTCGGGGTTTGGTAAAGTAGTAGCTGCCGTCCGGGGTTTTAATCTTCTCTTTGCCGGTCAGCTGCAGTGCTGTTTTCATGCTTGCGCGCAGCCAGTCAATGCCGCCTTTTATCCCTGTTTTGCGGCCCTTGTAGGTCTTCTCTTTCTCGTCAAGGTAGGCAACCTGGCCTTTCCAGTAATCAATCAGGCCTTTGCAGGCATCCAGTTTCCGCTCTATCTTTCCTTCAACTTGCGCCAGCTGGTCACCGTATTCAGCAAGTCCCCCGCTTTCTATCAGGGCCTCTTCAATATCCTGGTAGCGCTTTATCAGGTCGGCAAGTGTAGCAGGCTTGTTTTCAACCGCTTCCATTATCAGTTCCCGCAAAGGGTTTTCAAGCTGGGTTGTTTCGGTAGGTATCAGGGTTTCCATGGTTACAGTTCCTCCGCTTTTTTGTTGATGAAGAGCACAAACTTTTCAATCTGGGATGCAATCAGGTCGTTGAGTTCAGTAGCCTTTTTTGTCTGGACCATTGGCAGGTACTTTTTCAGCACTTGCACCTGTTTGGCAAAAGTGTGCAGCGCTGCTTTGTCAGCCTCCAGCCGCTTTGCTTCCGGGTTTGGTGCAGGTATGGCAGGCACTGCATTGCCGTTCATCTCGGGCATGGGAAGCAGGGGCAGTTTGCTGTAGTCCGGTGCAACTGGTTTGTACCATCTGTAATTTTTCCCGTTGGTGGCAGGCTTTTCGCTTGGCGTTCCGTACTGGTTGCCATTGGGCAGCAGTGGTTCGGTGTTCATTGGCCTTGCCTCTTGTGGCGGTGCAAGTTTTGCCAGCATTTCTGCCTGCAGTTCGGCAATCTGTTTTTGCAGTGCCGCAATTGTTTCGTCAGCAGCGCGTTTTTCGTCCGCCAGCTTTTGTGCTGCCGCCTCTTTTTCGGCTTTCTCGTTTCTTGCCGCATCAAGGAGCGCGTCAATATAGGCAGGCAACATTTGGCGGATGGCCTCCTTGGTGTGCAGCTTGCCAAGCTGGGCAAACTCGTTGCATATTGCTTGCAGGCGGTCGTCTTCCGCTTTGGCCTTGCGTGCAGCTTCAAGGCGCTCGGTTTCCCGCAGCTTTTCAATGCGCGTTTCCTCCGCCGTCAGTTCGGTTTCTACGGCTTTTATCCGGTCAACCACATATTTTTCAGCCTGCAGCCAGCGGTTCTGTTCGGCAAGGGCATCCTGGCGGCCCGCTTTGCATATCCGCTCGGCAGTGGTGCGCAGTTTCTTGCAGTACTTGCGTGCATCAGAAACAATTTTAATGCCTGTGGTGTCATCAATTCCGGCAATTTTCAGGCCCCGGTAATTCAGTTCAATGGATTTAAGCTCACTCTCAATCACGTTCTCTTTCCGCAGCGCTATAGCTTGCGGTGTTCCGGTTTCAAGCATGGTTGCAACTACCGGCATTTCAAGTGTTTCACACTCATTCATGGTCGTTGTGGTTTTTGGAGGTTGTCAGTTACTTGCTCTTCCCTTCTTTCTCATCCCTCAGCCTATTGCCCGGTAAGTCACGGTCTTCGTTGTCAGCATCTCTTCAAGTTCACGGATCCTCAGTTTCATCTGTTCGCACTCTTCGCAGGGTTTATCAGGGGTGTCGGCAGCCCGGATGTAACGTATTTCGGGGCAGGTGTTTGTTTGGTTCGGGTTGTTCAGGTCAGGTATCGTTCTTTTCCAGGTAAGGCGTGTCACCATGTCCAGCAGGTAGAGTTCTTCACACATCAGGTTTTCTTCAGCGTTGAGCAGCCCGCCGGCAAGTCTTTCAAGCAGTGCAAGGTATTTCGGTGGGGTTTGCCGGAGCTGGTTCTGTATCCAGGCAGCGTGTATTTTGTCGGAGATGGTCATGGCGTTTATTTTTGTTGTTCTTTTTTATAAACCCTTCATCTCAATATACTCTTTTTTATTCTATTTTATATCTTTTTTCTCTTATTTATTCTTTTTATTTATTTATTTATCTTTCTTCTTTATTCTTAAAACATTTCACCCTGTTTTAAAGCGCCGGGCGCCGCGCTCTCTCAGCGCCCTGCACCCGTTACTTTCTTTCTCAGCGCTTGTCAGCGCTTGATTAATACACCAAGGAGCGTTCTGGTGGCAATAATATCACTCAAGGCATCGTGCGCATTCAGTGCAATGTTGTAGGCCTTGCAGACCGTCTGCAGCTTGTAATCAGGCAAGGCGATGGTGCCCTGGAAGTCCATGGTGTGCAGGATCGGGAGCGGGTCGAGCTTCTTCCAGTTCTGGTAACTTCCGCTTCCGTACTGGCTGCCGTGGTGGCGGAACCAGGCTTCAAGAAACTGCAGGTCAAAACCAACATTGTAGCCGGCTGGGTAGGCTTTGTCTGTTTTGTCGAATTTTTCGATGTGCCGGTCAAGAAATTTCATGAATTCACGGAAGGTGTCGGAGCTGCTTGTCCGGCTCTTCAGCTCTTCGGGGTCAGTGCCGCTAACCTTGAGTGCATCAAGGTTGATCATGGCCCCTTCATGCGGCTGGAATTTCATGTTGAAGGTGTCCACAACGTCGCCCCCGTATTCCATAAGTGCTGCGAGCTGGATAATGCCATGTCTGCCAGGTTCAAGGCCGGTTGTTTCCGTGTCGATATAGAGCACTTTTTTAAACAGCGGTTGTGTCATGTTGTTTCTCCTTTTTTATAGGTGTCCGATTTGTCCGATTTTGCTATGGTTTTCGAGCTGGTAACTTCTTTTATTGTATACCTTAAGTGTGTTTTGTGCTTTTGTCAGGTGGCATTTCTTTTTTTCAGGGTGTCCGATTTGTCCGATTTGTTGCAGTAGTGCCGGTCAAATATCGCCTTGGTCGCTTCTTCCCGCTTTTCCTTCGTCCTGAGCTGCCAGAGGCTTTTTTGCTCTTCGGCTCCGAGCCCGTTGAAATATTCCAGCCGTCCGGCTTCGGGCAGCTCGTCCCATTGCAGCAGCATATAGGCTTCCTCTTTGTGCTGATCGAAAAAGAGCGGCCACATGCCGAAGCCGATGGCGGCACGAAGCGAGCTGCTTGAAAGGCGGGTGCTGCCTGTGAGCGCTTTGCTTTCCTGCTCGTTGCGAAGCAGCTCATGGGCAGCGCTCTGTTTTGCTATCATCTTCTGGCGCAGCTCATCGAGCATCTGGCGAGCATCGGCTTTTTCCGGCAATGGCGAAAAGAGGGTGTGCTGGAACTTGCTCTGTTCGGCAAGCTGGTACCAGGCTTCAAGTTCAGCTTCCGTGATTTTCATGCGCGCGAGCATGCTGGTTATGCCAAGGTCGGCAATGGTTTCGGGTGCCCGTCCGTTTTCTTTCTCAAGCGCTCTTGCATAGGTTTTTCCTTTGATGATCTGGAGCGTTCGTATTGCGCGTTCGATTTCGACGGTTGCTGCCGGGGTGGTGAGCTTGCAGGCCAATGCTTTTGCCGCTTGGTAGTCACCGCCGAGGGTGCGCACCGCATTTTCAAGCGTGGGATTCAAGCCATCGGAGATTGTCAGCCCCGTGATGGTTTGCGTCATGGTGTGGTTGAGTTGCCGGGTCATGGTTCGGTTGTTTTGACAGGTGTTTGAAATGCCAGTGGAAACTTTGCCAGTCTGAAATCCGTGCTACCCGCAGCGCTTCTTTCGCCAGGGTTTCATTGCCGTTGCTCAGTTCGTAGAGGTAGCCGAGTGCCTCTTCCGCAACCACCTGCGAGCGGTAGGGAGCCTTTTTGTTCCTGCACCAATCATCCCACTGGCCTGCACAAAAGGGTGCAGTAAAGCCGGGGTTTTTATAGAGCTGGCTGTTCGTAAAATCAGGTTTCGGGCTCTTGTTGCGTGGTTTGCTCCTTTTCGGGCAAGCAGTTCCAGATGCTGCGGCAGGTTCATCATGGGTAGGGTGTGTGTTGTTTTCTCTCTTTACTCTCTTTTCTTCTTCTTTATCTTCTTCCTTTCTTGTTTGTGGTCGGTCGCTGGTCGTTTGTTTGTCGTCGGTCTGGTCACCTGCATGGTCGTTTCTGTCGTTGCGGTCTTGATAAGTGTCGTAGTTCAGGAGCGTTATCAGGGTGTAGCGGTTGGTCGTTTCTATGGCTATTTCTCTGGTCGTTTTCAGCCTCTCCAGGCAGGTGCGGCAAGTGCGTTCTGTTATGCCGGTCTGCAGTGACAAGGCGTGCCGTCCGGTGATAAGCTGGCCTCTCTGCAGTTCAACTCCTTTCCATCGTCCGGGCTGGCGGTTTGCCATCATGATGAGATGCACCAGCAGGTGGACCATCGGTGATTCTTTGTACCACTCCCAGGCCGTTAGTCTCCGAAAGAGTTTTATGTAGCCGCTTGGTGTATCTCTCATGGCAGGAGTTTCATTTCTACGCGAGGCGTCAGGCTATCGACTTCATAAGGTGCAAAAACCGGCAGCAGCTGGTCAGCAGAGTCATCCCGCAGCAGGCGGCTCTTTACCATGCAGTCAAACAGGTTCTGGCAGATGTTGGTATAGTCAAAGCGCTGTCGGGTTCGCCGGTAAATCTTGATCTGGAGTCTCAGCGGCAGCGGTCGACCTTCGGTCTCCTGGCGGAAAAGGGCGCAGAAGACAGGGTTGTCGGCAAAGAGCTGCAGCAGGTGGTGTTCATGGTCTCGGGCGCAGTGGCTCTTGATCACCTTTCTTATCGTCTTGCCGCTCGGATCCTTGTAGATGAGCGGCAAGCGGGAGTTTTTGGAGCTGTAGAGTTCTCCCTTGATGACAAAGGTGTGCGGTTGCTGGTTCATCGTCCAAGCAGGGTGATTTTTCCTTTATGCCGTTCATCACCGCTCAGGGTGTCGTCAAACATCTGCTCCTGGGCCTCCCCTATCTCCATTGGTCGAGTCTGCACCAGCTCCCCCGTATCGGTTCGAACAAAGTCAACCGTGCGCATAGCATAGTTTATCACCTTCCGGCACTCAGTTTGCCGGTATTCATAGCCTGCCTGCAGAGCTTCGGAGAGAGCTACGGCCTCAAGCCTGTGGGTGTCGATCTTGGTCTTGTAGGCAGCGGCTCTCTCTTTTTTCTCGTCGGTGAGCTGTTCGGCATTCTGGACGTGCTGGGCAAGCTCGCTCCCCCGCTCGATTTTTTCCTCTTCAGTGAGGAAGCATTTCACTTCCATGGTGACCAGTTCTTCCGGTTTGCTCATTGTTTCGGCGCTCCAGTGGTTTATTGGCGGTTAAAAAGGCATTTCGTCATATGCTTGCTGGTGTTGCGGCTGCGGCTGGTAGTGCTGCTCCGTTCTGGCGGCTTCCTGGAAAATGCTCGGGCGATTACCCTGCAGATAGGCGTTAAGGGAGTCAATCAGACCGCTGCATTGGTCTGCCGTCAGCCCTCGCTGTATCAAATCGGCAATCTTGTTGGCTTCAGCCTCGGTTACTTTTGGCCGTCCTGTCAGGTCACTGAGGTACTGCAGCGATTTTACCGATGCGGGCCGGTCATTCGGCTGTCGGTCATTCGGTTGCTGGCCGTTCCGGCTGTAGCCGTTCTGCTGCGGCTGTTGTTGCGGTTGCTGTTGCGGCTGCGGCTGGGGTACTTGGGGCGCTACTGGCGGACGATACTCTTGCGGCTGGCGTGCCCTGTCGTTGTAGCCGTTCTGCTGGGTTGGCGCTGGGTTGGCGGTGCGTGGCTCGCTATAGTGCTGCTGCTGGGCTGGCGGCTGCTGGTAGCCGTGCGATTGCGGTTCGGGTGAAGATGCGTCGGGCTCTTCCAGGTCAACGGTCGGGATCATGAAAATCTGCAGAATGGCCGCTTTGTGCGCCATGCTCATAGCCTTGTTGCTGGCTTTGTCGCTGGAGTCCATGGCCTGGCCCATAGTTTCGGTTTCAATAGAGCTGCCGTCGATAGCCGTAAAGCGGTATTTCACCTGCAGCGTGAATTCAATCATGATGGTACCGTTCTTGTTTGTCCAGACCTCGCGGTTTTTGCTGAGAATTTCGGAGGTAGTGAAGACCTGGTGTTTCACAAAGAGCGGGTGCAGTGAATTGTAGACATTATCAATTCCGCGGAACCAGTAGTGTTGTTCCTGATTCTGTTTGTTTTTCCCTATGGCCGGTACTTCTGCCATGATTGCAGCGATACGTTCGAAGATAAGGGGGCGTTGCGTGTTGCTGTGGTTGTCCATGGTCGTGGGGTTTACTGGTTTATGAAAGCTGCTTAGCTGTAATTGTCAGATGATGTGTTTTTGCCTTTGTGATTGCCTCCAGGATATCCTCACGCAGAAAGTAAAGACGCGCTCCTCTCTTGCGGTATGGCAGCATCCCTTTGTGAACCCTGTTATAGACAGCACCGACGGTAACTTTTCGGCCCTCTATCGAAGTGAGAAAATCTGCACAAATAATGACTCCCATAGGTGTAGCGGCCTCGGCCTCTTCCGGGCGTTCGAGAAATGCATCGAACTTGCGTGAAAGCTCGGCAACCAGTGCCGGTAATTGCTCAAATGTCGGTAACATTGTTTTTTCTTCATCTTTCTTCATTTTTATTATATTTATTCTATTACACGACCGATGGCTTTATTGTATTTTACTTAATATTTCTCTTTAATACAACAAAATAGAGAAAAATAAACGATGATAGAGAAAAATAATACAATGGGTGGCAGGCTCGCAGAAGAGATAGCCAGCAAATTTGGCTCTTATAAAAGTGCAGCTGAAGCGATGGGGATGCAGAACGGTACTTATTTTAGACCATATCTGAATAATAAAAGTCGCATAGGTATGTTGTTGCAGAAAAGACTTGCGGATATTGGTCTTGACGTCGGGTACATTATTGATGGAAAAAGAAAGACGGAAACCTTAGAACCCAATGATGCAAGTGTTGAAATCAGGAGGAAACTTGCAGATATACAGTTCCGTGTAAATCAGATGAATCAAGATATTAAAGACCTTTGTGGATTGCTTCCACCGCCCGGGAAGTGATTGCACGTTGACCGCCTGCGGGGTTGCACACTTTTTGTCGCAACCCCGCACCTGCTTTCAATTCATGCTGTTTTTTGCCATAATGGGCATGAGGAGGGACTGCTTCATTTCATGTTCATAAATCGTGGCAAGCAGCGATTTATAATCTTCAATCAACGTATGCAGATCAAGAAGAAAGGGTTTGCACCTATCAAATTTGTCGGGGTTGTGGTCGATGTAGCACTGCATGATCTCATGCATGATAGCGAGGTGACTGCCTGGAGCTTGTGGAGGGTGTTGCATGCTCTTAATGATTTTTGTTATAAAACAGCGGGAAATAAAGAGTAATACTATTATTCCACTTCAACAACTTATTTTATTCGATTTTATACGATTATGCTATTTATTGATCTTTACTCTTTTTTTATTCCCCCATATCTAAGATAATGGCATCAGCCGCTGATCGTCGGCTTGCATTGACAACGTGTGCATAGATCATCGTTGTGTCAATTTTGGCGTGCCCCAGCATCTCGCTCAGGGTTTTGATGTTTGTATTTGCCAGAAGCTGCAGGGTGGCAAAGGTGTGGCGCATGGTATGGAAGGTTATATATTTCTGAATACCGGCAGCCTGTATCCACTCTTTAAAAAACTTTCTGTAGGAATTGCAATGGATCTCCATCAGTCTTGGGAAAATAATTCCGGTTTGCGTTTCTGCATCCTTGTAAGCGGGTGATTTCTCCGCTGGTTCATCCTTTGTGGCGGCAATCTTTATTGCCTGTGGAGAGATGGGCAGGTAGTTGACTGCCTTGGTTTTTCGCTGCCTGAAATGAACGCAGGGTCCGGTGGGTTCAAAAACTACATCTTCCCATGTCAAGTGTGCAATATCTGAAATACGCATACCGGTAAGGGCTGCAAATAGAGCAGCTCGCTTGATCATTGGATTGCCGCAAGGCGTTTCAGCGAGTATGTTTAATTCTTCCTGTGTCAGGTAGATAATTTTTGTCCGTTGCTGTGGTATTCCTCTTACCTGCTCGGTAAGCTTGACTTTCATCATATCATTGCGGTAGGCATGGTTCAGAGCTGTACGAATGTATGAAAAATCAGTGTTGGCAGTATTGTTAGCATTATGTTCAATCAGGTGTGTCCGGAAATTTTCAAGCAGTTGCTTGTCGATTTCTGAAAAATACAAAGGCTGGTCAGGTTTAAGCTTCAAAAATGCCTGTAATTTCTTCAGCGAGTTTTTCCACTTGCTTTTTGTCTTGCTTGTAATATTTCTTTCCTCGGTATGCTTTTTAAAAAATTCTATAAAGTCAGCAGGCTTGTTCGTTATCAAAAAGTCATAGCGACCTGCATGAAGCTGTAACTGTGTTTTCGCAAGGATAGCGTTGACCAGTGTCATGGTCTCCTTATTCTCCAGTCTTGCCTCTTTCGTTTTTGGGTTGACATGCAGTGACATGCCAAGATTGACAAACCGGGTAAGCTTGCCGGTTTCAGGGTGTGGTGCCGGAGGGTAAATATCAAGGCGTAATGAATAACGGGTTCCGTTATCGATCAGGCGTTTTCTGAGTGTCGCTTTCATAATTCTACTCTCCCCCCATAGGAATGGTAATGACATCAGCTGCAGCCCGTCGGCTTGCATTGACGACGTGGGCGTAAATCATCGTGTTCTCAATTTTGGTATGCCCCAGCATCTCGCTCAGGGTTTTGATGTTTGTATTTGCCAAGAGCTGCAGGGTGGCGAATGTGTGGCGCATCGTATGGAAGGTTACATTTTTCTTGATACCCGCATCCCGAATCCAATTTTTAAAATGAGGTTGTTTGCATTGGGTATGGAGTTCTATCAGTCTTGGGAAAACAAATCCAGTTCGCTTCTCTGCAGGTATGTCAGCTGGTTTGTCAGTTTGGTTGCCGGTAGGGTTGCCGGAAGGGTTGTCGGGTACATCTGTTGCGGCAGCTATTTTTATTGCCTGTCGAGAGACCGGCAAGTAGTTGAGTGCCTTGGTTTTGCGCTGCCTGAAATGAACGCAGGGTCCGGTTGGATCAAAAACAACATCTTCCCACTTCAAGTGCGCAACATCTGAAATTCGCATACCGGTTAGGGCAGCAAAAAGGGCGGCTCGTTTAATCAGCGGCTTTCCACAAGGCGTTTTAACAAGTTTGTTTAATTCTTCCTTGGTCAGGTATATAATTTTAGTCCGTTGTGGTTGTATTGCTTTGACCTGCTCGGTAATCTTGACTGTCATCATATCATTGCGATAGGCATGGATTAAGGCTGTACGGATGTTTGAGAAATCACTTCCGGCAGTATTAATCGCAAAATTTTCAAGCAGGTAGGTTCGGAAATTTTCAAGGAGATTCTTGTCGATTTCGGAAAAATACAAAGGCTGATCTGGCTTAAGCTTTAAGAATGCCTGTAATTTTCTTAGCGATACGTTCCATTTTTTTTTTGTCGTGAGTGAAATATTTCTTTCCAGGGTATGCTTTTTATAAAATTCTATAAAGTCAGCAGGCTTGTTCGTTATCAAAAAATCATAGCGACCAGCATGCAGTTGCAGTTGTGTCTTGGTAAGGGTAGCATTTGCCAGTGCCATAGTCTCTTTATTCTGCAGTCTTGCCTCTTTCGTTTTTGGGTCGACATGCAGTAACATGCCAAGATTGACAAACCGGGTAAGTCTGCCGGTTTCAGGGTGTGGTGCAGGGGGGTAGATATCAAGGCGTAAAGAGTACCGGGTTCCGTTGTCGATCAGGCGTTTTCTGAGTGTCGCTTTCATGGTATGATGGGTAAAATTGTAAAGCCAAGTCGTTTTATCATCGTGTTTTAAAGGAACGATCAGTGGAACAGATTCTGGAACAAATCGTGGAACAAAAACGGAACAACTCATGAATAAATCGGGAACAAATCGGGAACAAATCGCGGAACAAATCAGGAACAAGCTGTGGAACAAGGTAAAAAAGCAAAGGTCACTATTCTTTGGTGTCCAGCGGAACAACTGTGGAACAAAAAGTAGCGAATTAATAACGAAACAAGAAATATAAAGAAAGAGGATAAGCTTGTAGAAGCAATGCTGGCGCTTGTTTTATACCTTAACGTATTTCTATGTTTTGCCCACCATAACCACTGCACCATGTGACTGCGCCCGCATTGGCAGTTGTACCGTTATCCCATAAGGCAGATAAAACAACATAATTACTGTTCTTTAGCGTCGTAATGGCCGCACTGCCCCACCCGACCTGATTGCCTGTTTTAGAACCAACCAGACTGTTCTCTGCGCTGACTGTTCCTATGGTGCCTCCAAGTCCACCACACCACGTCACTGCCCCTGCATTGACAGCTTTGCCATTGTCCCAATATCCTGAACAAACGACATAGTTCCCATTCGGTAGAGCGGTCACGTCATTTGAACCCGAATCATTCGATCCAATGCAATCATTTTTTGTTGAGCCGACCAGACTGTTCAGCTCACTGACTCTTCCAACAGTTCCTTTAATGCCGTTACCCCACGTGACTGCTCCTGCATCGGCAACGATGGTGTTGTCGGCATTAACCTTGTCCCAATATCCTGAGCTGATGACGTAGTTCCCGTTCGTCAGAGCTGTGACATTTGAGCCAACAGCATCATTCGGTGAGGAACCTACCAGGCTGTTGACTGCAGATATCGTACCCGTCAATCGAATGCCAGCTATTTCGCCGTTCCCCCACATCACTGCACCAGCTGCATTGTTCCAGTTTGGAAAGCCCACCACATAGTGGCCGTTCAGAAGAGCGGTTACTGTCGAGCCAATACCATCATTGGCAAGGGATCCAACAAGACTGTTTATCGCTGAAACATTTCCGCTGATACCTGTGGTGCCATCAATCCATGTCGCTGCTCCAGCGTCAGCCAGACCTGAGTTAGACCAGTGTGGTGTTAAGGTGACAGCATTGTTATTGCCAACAAGGGCAATGACACTATTTCCCACCATATCATTTGCCGTTGAACCGGTAAGGATAGAGAGCAGTGTACCATCCGGCCTGTAGAGACGAAGGGCACCTGCATTTATTGCTACACAATCATCTGATGGGGAGGCAACAATAATATTGCCGTTGGAGAGTTCTACTATTTTTCCTGAACCATGCTGGTTGCCGGCCTCGGGGCTGGCATCAACTAAAGGAATGAGGTAAAAAGTTTGAGCAGTTGGATTAGCGTCAATAGTTATGTTTCGTGGATCGAGCAGCAGCAGACCATTTTCGCCCCTGGGTGCAGCTGTAGTGACGTTACCTTGAAAAGTAAGCTTATCATGACTCGATACCTCTACCTTTCCACCGTTGCCGTTGTTGATACCCCCTTTAGCCTCGACAGCACCAGCAAAGGAGGTTGATTGGTCAGACCAGATCACTACAGTACCGCCACTTCCGTTATCAAGTGCATTGGCGTTCAGCCTGCTGCTTGAGGTAACCAGTGTGGTTGCCGCGTTGGCAAGAGTGAGATCGTTACCCTGCCAGCCTCCGCCTATAAATATTTGCCCGCCTCCGCTCTCTCCGTCAGCCCTGGCCATCGTACCGGCAATGATTGTCTCCGGTGCAGTGATTCGTATCTCCCCGCCCTGATAAGCACTGCCGCATGCGCTGAACGTTCCGGAGAGATAGAGTTTTTTCCCCGCGGTGATGGAGATCAGCCCTCCATGGCTGCCATCAGCACTTATATGGCTTGAGGAGGTTTGCTCAATGCTGCCGATAGCATTAATAAGGATTTTGCCGCCAGTCAAATATCCACCTGTGTCCCATAAACCAGCATCGACAAGGTTATTGACGGCAACACTGATTTCGGGAGCGCTGAGTTTTCCTGTGTTGATCATTGCTGCGACTGCCGTTGCATCAATCTTGTTTTCCGCCTCGATAGTTCCGCTGTTGATGATACTGCCGGACTCAATTTCGACATTCCCGTTGTGCTCTGTGACAGTACCAGCCCGCACTTTTCCGCTGTTGTTTACCACTGTGGAAAGCAGTGCGTCTGCTGCGGATGCACTCATTATTACTGTGCCTCCATCAGCTTCAATGAGTCCGCTGTTTTTTATCTGGGCGTTATAGGTTGCCTGGTCTACTTTTATTGCAACAAGCCTATAAGGATCGAAGCTGAGCGTGATTCCCTCACCAACGGCCATCCCTGCCACACCTTTTGATGCGATCATACTTCCTGCGTTCTCGGCAGAAGTGCCGAGAAGTGCTATAAAACCGGCGTTTATGCATCCCTGATTGATTACTGAACCAGCAAATCCATCCCTGAACAACATGTATTTTTCTGAGAGAAAATCGCTGTCCCTGATACCGAGAGTTGATGCTACCACCCCTCCGGCATTTACGCTGGCTCCCGGGGCAAACAGCACACCGTTCGGGTTTACCAGAAAAATCTGACCGTTGGCAGTGAGTGTGCCGAAGATTTGAGAAGGAGTGTTCCCCGAAATCCGGTTAAGCAGTGTTGACTGGCATGTTGGCTGGGTAATGTTGACGGATTCGCCCTTGTTGATACCGAAGGAGTTCCAGTTGATGATGGCCTGATTGCTCTCCTGAACAATATGCATAGTGCTGGAAGATGGCGAGCTGATGGTGGTTTTTCCAGCAGCCATTTGTCCGTTGACGGGTAAAGCAAACGTTCGGCCTTCGGGAAAAAATGAAAGAAACACGATGGCAGTGGTAATCCGGCAATTCCTGGATATGTTCCAATAACAGTGACAGGATGTTTTGATTGTCATAATGGTATGATTTACTTCGAATTCATACTTTATCTTACGTATAATATACGTTACTACCACGCAAACACAAAGAATTCGATGTAAAACTTTTCAGTTCAGCGCTGGCTGTACTTTTCTGAGCGGTAAACAGTTATCCGAGGTAGAAAAAGTCTTTGCCTGTTAAACTGGGGGGTATCGGAATCTTCTTATACAATGAACCAGAGGCTGGTCATATCCGGTAAAGAGGCTCCTTCGAAGGGCTATGGAAAAAAGGTATTGCGGATGTTCTCCCGATAAAGGGAAAGTCTTTTCAGAATTTCATCCAGATGATCGCCTCCAAGCTTTTCAAGCAATGCATTGGCAATAACTGGTGCGACTACAGCCTCAGCAACCACACCAGCGGCAGGGACTGCGCAGGTATCACTCCTTTCGAAACGTGAAAGAGTCGGCTGCCTGGTTTCAACGTCAAAAGACATCAGGGGAGTGACCAGCGAGGAGATCGGCTTCATCGCTGCCCGGAGATGAATGACCTGACCGCTTGACATGCTTCCTTCAAGACCACCAGCCCGATTGGTTTTTCTTGTGGCGCCATTGCTCGCAATAAGGTGAAATTCATCGTGCACCTGTGAACCGGGTTTTCTTGCATTATCAAAAGCACACCCGATTTCGACACCCTTAATGGCCTGAATTGAGATGACTGCTGCTGCGAGCGCAGCATCAAGACGCCTGTCGTGCTGCACATAACTGCCAAACCCAGGTGGGACTCCAGTGATAAATATTTCTATGATCCCACCGAGAGTGTCGCCACTCTCTCTGGCAACGTCAATAGCAGCAAGTGCGGCTGCTTCGGCTGTTTTATCGAGCATGCGGACAGGTGAAATGTCGGCCTGAGCTGAAACTGCTTCTGCACCCTTGCCGAGGAGTTCGGCAAATTGAATATTGTCAGAGAGCTCCGCTGCCGGTCCGATAGCTGAGATATAACTGCCGATTTCAATGCCGAGAGCTTTGAGGAACACTTGTGACAATGCACCAGCGGCAACCCGAGCAGCAGTTTCCCGAGCTGACGAGCGCTCAATAACAGGCCGGATATCATCAAAACCGTATTTTATCCGTCCAGCCAGGTCGGCATGGCCGGGCCTTGGAATCGTGATTTTGCTGACTTCCTCATCGGGTTTCTCAAACTGGGCCATAGTAGTTGTCCAGTTTGCCCAGTCGCGGTTTTTAATGACCAGCGCAATTGGTGAACCGATAGTTTTGCCGAAACGAATGCCTGAAAGCACCTCTGCTTTATCGGTCTCAATTTTCATGCGTCCTCCCCGACCATATCCTTGTTGCCGGCGGGCTAACTGAGCGTTGATCTCTTCTGAGCGTATGGGAACTCCCGCCGGCATACCTTCCACTATTGCCGAAAGTGCGGGTCCATGAGACTCTCCTGCAGTAAAGTATCGAATCATATCTTTTAAACGGTAAAATGCCCGGCTGTGTCCTGAAATGTACAGCCGGGCGTTTTCAATGGGTTATTCTTTTTTCAAAGAGGTTCAGCGAAGTTTTTTCGCAGCTTCTTTTGCATAGTAGGTAAAAATAAGGTCACCACCGGCTCGTTTCATACAAAGCAGAGACTCCATCATGACTCGTTCTTCGTCAATCCATCCGCGCTGGGCAGCTGCCTTGACCATGGAATATTCACCAGAAACGTGGTAGATAGCGACAGGAATATCAAAACGCTCTTTTGTGCGGTAGACAATGTCAAGATAGGCAAGACCGGGTTTAACCATAACAATATCGGCGCCTTCCATGATGTCAAGTTCAATCTCCTTCATGGCCTCATCGGTATTGCCTGGATCCATCTGATATGTTTTTTTATCACCGAACTGTGGTGCCGAGTGAAGAGCATCACGGAACGGGCCGTAGAAGCTTGATGCATATTTAGCTGCGTAGGAGAGAATACCGATATCAGAGAAACCTGCATCATCAAGTGATTCGCGAATGGCGCCGATACGTCCGTCCATCATGTCGCTCGGGGAGACGAAATCAGCTCCCGCATTGGCATGTGAGACGGCCATTTTACAAAGCACCTCGACGGTTTCGTCATTGAGGATAATGCCATCTTTAACAAGACCGTCATGGCCGAACGGTGTAAACGGATCAAGTGCCACATCAGTCATGATGCACAGGTCGGGCACTTTCGCCTTGATAGCTCTGATTGCCTCCTGAATGATTCCTTTATCGTTGTATGCTTCACTTCCGTCTTCAGTTTTCTTTTCTGGAATACCGAACAGATCTATAGACTGGATTCCAAGATCCCAGAGCTCCCTGCACTCTTTGACTGCGTTATCGATAGAGTATCTGAAGCTGCCAGGCATTGAAGACACCTCTTCAACAATATTGATTCCGGGACAAACAAAAAGAGGATAGACAAGATCATTAACCGTCAAGATGTTTTCCTGCACAAGGTTTCTGATTGCGGCAGATTTGCGAAGTCTTCTGGGACGCTGGACAATATTGAGTAAATCGAGCTGGCTCATAACGGAAGACGAATTAGGGTTTTAAAAAGCCAAAAATACGAAAATCTATGAACATCGCGAAGTTCCTGGAAGGAAAAACTACCATAGAGGGAGCAAGGAGAAAGTGTTACAATAAATAACTCATCATGATGCCGGCAGCAACGGCCGAACCGATTACACCTGCGATGTTTGGAGCCATAGCATGCATGATCAGGTGATTTTCGGGATCAGCTTTAAGTCCTTCAATCTGAACCACAAGCGCACTGTCCGGGACAGCAGAGACACCTGCAGCACCGATCAGCGGGTTAATCCTGTTTTCCGTTGAAAGAAAAAGGTTCATGATTTTAGCAAAAAGCACCCCGCCGGCGGTGGACAGCATAAAAGCAGTTGTACCGAGAATAAAAATACGCAATGATTCCTGTGTCAGAAAAGTGGTGGCCTGGGTTGAAGCGCCGATGGTGAGACCAAGAATAATGGTGACCATATCGATCATGGAATTTTTTGCTGTATCGGCCAGACGTTTTGTTACCATGGACTCTTTGAGCAGATTGCCTAAAAAAAGCATGCCGAGAAGTGGCAGCGACCCGGGAGCAATAAATCCTGTAAGAAGAAGAGCGACAACAGGGAAAAGTATTTTTTCCAGTTTACTTACTGAACGTGGCGGTTTCATTTTAATTCTGCGTTCTTTTTTCGTGGTCAAAAGACGCATGATCGGTGGCTGAATAAGTGGAAGAAGTGCCATATAGGAATACGCGGCAATGGCTATAGAGCCAATGAGATGCGGTGCCAGCTTAGAAGAGAGAAATATTGCTGTAGGGCCGTCAGCTCCACCAATTATTCCAATTGAAGCTGATTCCGGATTGGTGAATCCCAGAGAAATAGCTCCGATGTAGGTTAAGAAAATGCCAAGCTGAGCTGCAGCACCAAGCAACATGAGTTTGGGGTTTGAAATCAGGGGCGAAAAATCTGTCATGGCACCGATTCCGAGAAAAATCAACGGCGGAAAAATCCCTTTCAAGACGCCCATATAAAGATAACTCATAACGCTGCCTTCCTCATATATGCCAAGGTGCAGTCCGGCATGTTCAGCGAATGGCGTGTTACCGATCAGGATACCGAATCCTATCGGCACAAGAAGCAGAGGCTTATATTCATATCGGATAGCAAGATAAATGAATATAAGTCCGACAAGAATCATCAACAGGTGTCCCGGAGTCACATTGACGAACGCGGAATGTTCAAAAAACCGCACAAATCCTTCCATAATAGTGTTATTCAATTTCGATCAGAATGTCGCCCTGCATAACGGTATCACCTACGCCAACTCTGACTGTTTTAACTGTACCGCCCTTTTCAGCAAAAACATTGTTTTCCATTTTCATGGCTTCCAGAATAATGACTGGCTGGTCGAGTTTAATCTGCATACCAGGGTAGACGTTAATCGCAATAATTGTACCAGGAAGGGGGGCCTTGATCAAGCTCAGGCCAGGGGTATTGAGTACCGGCGCTTTTGGTGGTGTCGGAGGAGTGTACCTTACAAGTTTTGGCGTCTGGGGTGTTTTGATTTCCTTTCCAAGTTCAACCTGATAGGAGGTTCCGTTTACCTCGACCTCGGCAATGTTTTCCTCGAAGGATTTGATTTCAACGTTGTACTTGTTTCCGCTTATCGTGAACTTATAACGTCTCATCGTTGAAAACGGTTAAAATTAATGACATTGTAGATTTTTGAATTCCATGGGGAATAGGATTTCCCAACTTTTTTTATGGTCAGAATTGCAGTTTCCTCATCGTGCAACTCTTCCAGGTAAAGAGATATAGCTGTGGCGATTGCAGCACTGACCTCTCCTTGAATCATATTTCCCGTAAACGCAGCCTTTTCCTCGCCACCCTCTTTGTGAAACTTTTTTCTCAGGTTACGGGTGAGAAACTTAGGAATGATACTGAACACCAGAAAAAGCAGAAAAAGGGAAAGAAACACTACGCTATAACCGATGACGGCAAGGCCTATATGTTCCCTGCCGATTGCTGAAAGATCAACAGGTAAAATTTGAACAAAAGCAGTCATTGACTTTTTTATGGTTATAGTGGAAGGGTAGAGTGTTTTTTTGGAGGATTGACATCCTTCTTGGTCGAAAGTGTCTGTAAAGCACGGATTATTCTGAACCTGGTATTGCGTGGTTCAATGATATCATCAATATAGCCGTATTTTGCCGCTTCATAAGGGTTGGAAAATTTCTCACGATACTCAGCTGCATTATCTGACACAAACTTTGCACGTTCTTCAGGATTTTCGATCGCCAGAAGATCGCGATTATACAACACCTCTATAGCACCGATTGGCCCCATGACCGCAATTTCTGCCGTAGGCCAGGCATAATTAACGTCTCCGCGCAGCTGTTTGGAACTCATGACAATGTAAGCTCCGCCATAAGCCTTGCGCAGAATAATCGTGATTTTCGGGACGGTGGCCTCTCCGTAAGCGAATATCAGTTTCGCGCCATTACTGATAATACCTTCAAACTCCTGGGCACTTCCCGGCAGAAATCCCGGAACATCAACAAGGGTAACGAGAGGTATATTAAAGGCATCACAGAATCTGACAAACCGGGCGGCCTTGCGTGAAGCGTTAATGTCAAGGCATCCGGCAAGAAAGTTCGGCTGATTGGCTACAATGCCGGTTGACATTCCATTAAAAGTGACAAAACCAACAACAATGTTTCGGGCATATTGCCGCTGTACTTCGAGAAACTCTCCATTGTCCGCAATCGAATGAATAATATCCTTGACATCATAGGGAATAGATGGCTTGTCAGGTATGATCGTATTCAGTTTTTCATCCAATCGGTCAGCAGGGTCGCTGCAGACGGCCAGTGGTGGTTCTTCAAGGTTATTCTGGGGGAGGTAACTGAGCAGTTTTTTTATCAGAAGTATACCCTCGGTTTCATTGGCTCCAACAAAATGGGTGACTCCTGATTTTGTTGCATGAACTGTTGCTCCTCCAAGATCTTCATCAGTGATGGTTTCACCAGTAACAGTTTTAACAACTTTCGGCCCGGTGACAAACATGTAACTGGTCTTTTCAGCCATGACAACAAAGTCAGTAAGTGCGGGAGAGTAGACAGCGCCACCGGCACACGGTCCGAAAATAGCTGATATCTGTGGAATGACTCCCGAAGCCATGATATTGCGCTGAAAAATACTTGCATAGCCGGAAAGGCTTCGCACCCCTTCCTGGATTCTTGCCCCTCCGCTGTCATTTATTCCGATAAGCGGTGCTCCGACCTTCATAGCCTGATCCATGACCTTGCAGATTTTAAGGGCATTCGTCTCTGAAAGGGAGCCGCCAAGAACGGTAAAATCCTGAGAGAAAACATAGACAGTACGTCCATCTATGGTTCCATGGCCCGTGATGACTCCATCTGAAAGAAATTGCTCCTTATCAAGACTAAAATCAGTGGTTCGGTGCGTGACAAACATATCGTATTCTTCAAAACTGCCTTCATCAAGCAGCATGTCAAGGCGTTCCCGTGCTGTAAATTTGCCTTTTTTATGTTGTGCTTCTATGCGCTTTTCTCCGCCACCGAGACGAGCTTTTTCACGTTCCGCAATTAAGCGTTTCATTGTGTTTTACGATATTGATTAAGTAACTTGCCATGCGGCTTTTTTTCTTTCATAATTATCTCACAAGCACCTTCATGCCGTTTTTTTGGTGCACGGATAATGCGGTGTGCCGCTACGTATTCCTTTCTTTGCGTTCTTTTATGCTTAAATAGTGGTAAAAAAAAAGGAATAACTGCTTTTCAGTATGCAGGAATGGATAATATTGCATTTTATTGTTAAAGTTCTTAATAACGAGTAGAAACTATGACTTCTGATCTTCAGCTTGCCGTGGAATTGGCCGAACAGGCTGGTCGATTAACCTTGGACTATTTTTCCCGTAAATCGCTTCAGGTTTTCACCAAGAGAGATGCAACCCCTGTTACTGAAGCGGATCGAAAAGCTGAAGAGCTTATACGGAACGCGATTATCGCACGGTACCCTGGAGACGGACTTCTTGGTGAAGAATTTGATGAACGTCCTTCCGATAATAATCGTCGGTGGATTATTGATCCGATTGACGGCACCAAGGCGTTTATTCGTCGGGTTCCGCTTTACGGCGTTTTGATTGCTCTCGAAGTTAGCGGATTTCTCCAGCTCGGTGTTGTCTATTTTCCTGCACTTGGTGAACTCTACTATGCCGAACGGGGAAGTGGAGCCTTTCTCAATGAATCACCAATTTCGGTCTCTTCTGTTTCGGATGTCAGGAATGCAACAGTTCTTTATACAGAAAGAGAGTATCTGCTCGATCCTCCCACACTGCATCCTGTAGATCTGCTTCGCCGAGATGCCGATCTTGTGCGTGGCTGGGGTGACTGCTATGGTCACATGCTTGTTGCTTCGGGCAGGGCTGAAGTATCCGTGGATAAGATTATGAACCCTTGGGATTGTGCCGCGCTCATTCCAGTGGTCACTGAAGCGGGAGGATGCTGCTTTGATTATAATGGAGTAACGACCATATCCGGTGAAGGTCTTGTCAGTGCCAACAAGCTCATCGGCACAAAACTGCTGGAGAGCATAGAAAAACAGATATAACTGTTTATGATGATAACTGCGCTGCTTATCGTTATTGTTGTCTTGCTTATCGGCATACTTGGATTGATGCTGACTGGCTGGCCGGGCAGAGAACGAAAGGAGATTGAAAAGACAGGACAGGATCTCCGCAGGGAGCTTGCCCAGCATCGGGCTGATTCTGTTCAGCTTCTCCATGCCATGCGTATTGAGCTGGAGGAATCAGTCAGGGAAACGCTTGAGCAGCAATTTGAAGCGCTTGAAAAGATGAAAAAGCGTACTTCTGCCCGACAGAAAAAAACATCAACCACTCAGGGTATACCTTCAAAACAGGAAGATGAGGAAAATGAAGGTGTTGAGCTATCGGAGAAGGAACGGCAGTTGCCGCTTTTTCAGGAAAAAAAAATCCTGGAAGAGACTGTGTATATCGAAAGTCAATACTTTGCGGATGATGACCTTCCAGACATAGAGGAGGAGTTGAGTGATTTGGAAAAAGAACAAAAAAAGTAAATGAGGATGCCGGTTACTGAAGTGCTTCGGCAATAGCTTTTGCAAAACATGAAGCATTGAAATCTGCCGGAATAACATCAACCTTAATGCCCAATTTTTCGAGTGCGGTTGCGGTTGTTGTACCTATTGCAGCAATCTTCACACCAGCAGGAACAGCTGTGGTGCCGATGGCTTCAAAAAAATTAACAGCAGTCGATGGACTGGTAAATGAAAGACAGGAAAGTTCTCCCTGTTCAAGCATTGTTTTAACGTTAGCACTCTTTTCAAGAGAGGGTGGCAGGTTTTCGTATACCGTCAGTTCCAGACATGACCCTCCCCTTTTGTTGATGACGTCAGGAATGGTTCCAAGTGAAAGAGTTCCTTTGATAAAAAGAAAGGTATGACCAGCAAGAACGTCATTACCAATCTCCTCCATCAGGGTAACGGCATCTGCAATTTTAGGTATCGGCTCAGTGGTGACACCATGCGCCGCCAGATCCTGAGCTGTTGTTTTTCCTATAGCCCATACCTTGAGCTTTTGAAGGCTGGACAGTTCTTCCGGAGACTCACTCAGCAACTGTTCCATAAAAAAGCTGACACTGTTCGGACTTGTAAAGAAGACACCATCAAAACCGCTCAGTGAAGGGACATTCCAGCCGGAAACCGGCCTGATCTCGATTGTCGGAAAGACAAAAGAGCTCAGACCATATTGTTCCAGTTCTTTTACAAATGAAGCTGCCTGATGTTTCGGACGAGTGACAAGGACAGTTTTCATCAGCGGGTTTTGCGGATTTCTGACAGAATTTTTTCCGCACCCTGTTTCAGCAGCTCTTTTGCAAGAGCAATACCAACCTCTTCAGCCTGTTCAGGAGAAGTCAGACCGGTTTTTGTGATTTCATTATTCAAACCAGTTTTACCGTCGACCGAACCGACAAATGCAAGAAGTTTCAGCGTTCCGTTTTTAAACGAGGCATAAGCACCGATAGGAATCTGGCAGCCACCCTGCAGATGACGAAGCAGTGCACGTTCGGCTCTGCAACAATATTCTGTGGTGGAATGATTGAGGATTCTGACAATCTCTCTTGTCTGTTCATCATCAACACGGGTCTCAATACCGAGTGCACCTTGTCCAACGGCTGGAAGCATCACTTCGTGCGGCAGGATTTCTGAAATACGATCGCTGAAATTCAGGCGATAGACACCAGCATAAGCAAGCATCATCGCGTCAAATTTACCTTCGTCAAACTTCTGGAACCGTGTGTTGAGATTACCTCTGATATCGCATATCTCAAAATCAGGCCGCATGCTCAACAACTGTGACATACGACGAAGGCTGCTGGTAGCGACCTTCGCGCCTTGCGGCAGATCCTTCAGTTTTACTCCATTCTTTGAAATAATGACATCCCTGGTATCCTCGCGTTCGGTAAAGGAGGTAATCAGAAGCCCTTCGGGCGTACCTGTAGGAACATCCTTCAGACTGTGAACAGCAAGGTCAATCTCTTTGGTGATAAGATGTTTCTCAATGTCCTTGGTAAACAACCCCATATCCCCGATTTTTGAAAGGGGCGAGTCGAGAAGCACATCACCGGTTGTTTTAACCAGTTTGAGTGTGATTTCAAGCTCAGGGAAATGCCTGGAAAGTTCCGTTTTGGTGAATTCTGCCTGCCACAAAGCGAGGGGGCTGGATCTTGTGCCGATGATGAGCTTTTTTTTCAATGCAATTACAGATTTTATTTAGTGTGACTGATTTGGTTCTTCAAGATCAAATACGTTGCGTACAAGATTGACTCTGTTCGGAATTGAGTTCGTTGTATCAATTGGGGCTTTGAGCATTTTGATAGGGTGATGCAGGATTTTCTTCAGGATCCTGTCCGTAAGGTGTTCCATTCTTGCGAGTTCCTCCTCGCTGACCTTGTAACGATATCGTTCAATCTCTTTTTCCTTGATTTCAATGAACTTCGATTGAAGATCAACAATAGTAGGACGGACTTTCAGGGTATTGATCCATTGCCCGAAAGCCACAAGCTCCTCTTCGATGATGGCATTGACTTTTGGAAGTTCAGCGCTGCGACGTTCAAGGTTTTTGTCAATGATATGCTTAAGAGCGTCAATGTCCTTAAGAAACATGTTCTGCAGTCTGGCAATACCGGGATCGACATTTCTCGGTAATCCAAGATCAAGAATAATGACCGGTTTCAGTTTTCGCCTGAGCATGCTGTGATGCATTTCAGTCTCATTTATCACATACTCTTTCGTACTGACCGCAGTGATGATAATATCAAACTCGTGCAGATGATCCTTGAAAGATTCAAAGGGAATGACTTGTTTGGTGCCTAAGTCTTCTGAGAGGGTTTCTGCTTTGGAAAGTGTTCTGTTGGTGATAACAATATTGCGGGCGTTTTTCTGAAACATGTGCTTTGCAGCCAGTTCACCGGTTTCTCCGGCTCCGACTAGCAGAATCTTCTTTAAGGAAAGATTCGAAAAAATCTTCTGGGCAAGTTCAACGGCCGCATAGCTGACCGAAACCGCACCCTCCATGATTTTAGTTTTTGTTTTGACCTTCTTGGCAACACTGAATGCCGTGTGGCAGAGACGGGTAAGGAGAATACCTGCCGACTGGGTTTCGGCTGCAATTCTATAGGCATTTTTAACCTGACCGAGAATTTGTCCTTCACCGAGAACAAGCGAATCAATCGCGCTTGCAACTTCAAAAATATGACGTGCTGTACCGCAGTAAAAACGGTTAAAGAAATGTTCAGGTCGTACCTCCTTGCGTGCATCCTTGAAAGAGATAAGATACTCCTTGAGGAACTCACCTGTAACTTCGTGCATCGCAGGCACAACATAGAGTTCAGTGCGGTTACAGGTGGAAATTACCATGGCTTCATGGGCAAGTCCGCTTGAAATAAGACCGGTAATGAACTCCTTGTTTTGAACTTCTGAAAGGGAGATTCTTTCGCGGATTTCAATAGGTGCTGTCTTGTGGTTGACACCAACTGAAATGATGTTCATAGCAGGTTTGTTTAAATGAGCTGTTTATGTACGATGCTGATGAGCTACGGTATCCAGAACAAAGCAATGAGCCTAAATATATCGTAAAAGCCCATATTTTCAAAAACAACTAATATTATAGACTCAGCTTATGGAATGTCGGCGAAAAAAACGTCATCAGAACAATCAACAGGGTGATAAAAACGAACAGTACAATGAAAAGATAGGCCATATGTTTTATGTCCCAGCCGATTATCGGTTTGATAAAGATACTTGTTCCGTAAAGCATCCATATAATGATCAGCGTAACAAGTTTTGGCTCAAGCAGACTTATGGCCTGACCTGAAGCATGCTGCTCCATGAACCCGGCAAAAAGAGTAATTGAGAGAAAAAGAAACCCGAACGAGACGGCATGCATTGTGAGCTTTTCAAGCACTTCAAGGTTCGGGAGACGCTGAAAGAGCAATTCAAAGCGGTTTTGCTCTATCTGACGGAAAAGCAGCAGATAGAGAATGCTGTACAGGCCTGCGATTGCTATAGCGCTGAATCCGAAAATTGAAGCAATCAGGTGTACCCCCATGCCGATACCGTTGAACGTCCCAACACCTGTATTTGGAAGCTGGGCTGTCAGAATTGAAGAGATAAGCTGAGCTCCGGCGGCGAAGGCAATAACAAAAAAACCTGTTTTGTCGCTCTTTGTCGTAAACTCAATGAAAAGATAGGTAATGGTCAACGTGAGCGCGACCATGGTCATGAGATTGACTGTCGAATAGCTGATTTTGTACCCTTCCAGGGAGGTCAACAACCCAAGGTAAACCACATGGGTGAGAACAGTGAGAGCAAGAAGCGGTTGTTTATATGTTTTGGCATACTGGATATCCTTGAAAAAATGGGCTCCATACAGAAATGTTGTCGACAGGTAAAGCAATGAAACCACTTGATTAAGGACAAGTAATGGCAAATTATTGAATAATATATTGTTCATTGTCCAGGAGATAGAGATGGAGTGAATGGCGTTAGAATGAATTCTTTGTTCTCTAATATTGTTGTTATTCAGACTGCTATATGCAGAGACAAAGATTGTGCCATAATTACAAATAAAAATGTATATTCGGGCCCATACGGGGTACAAATATACTTTATTTACAAGGAAAAAAGATGAGATCGACCAAGAATATTAGAAATATAGCCATTATCGCGCACGTTGATCATGGAAAAACAACGCTTGTGGATTCTATTTTTCAGAAGACCGGTGCCTTCAGAGAGAATCAGCAGGTAAATGTAAGGGTACTTGATTCAAATCCTCAGGAAAGAGAGAGGGGCATCACCATATTTTCGAAAAACGCGGCAGCAGTTTATAACGATCATAAAATTAATATTGTCGATACGCCGGGTCATGCCGACTTCGGTGGTGAAGTAGAACGTATTCTTCAGATGGTTGATGGTGTACTGCTCCTTGTAGATGCATTTGAAGGCCCCATGCCGCAGACCAAGTTTGTTCTGCGTAAAGCCCTTGAACTGCATTTGAAGCCTATTGTTGTTATTAACAAAATTGATCGTCCCCAGTCGGATCCGGTCAAGGTTCACGATCAGGTTCTTGATCTGTTCATAGCGCTTGGCGCCGAGGAGCATCAGCTTGACTTTCCCTATATCTTTACTTCAGCGAAAAATGGTGTTGCCAAATACAGCATGGAAGACGAGGACGGCGATATGAGCCTTCTGCTCGACATGATTGTCAAGGAGATACCTCCACCGGTTGCTCATGACGAAGGTGGATTCCAGATGCTGGTGACCACTCTTGATTACAGCGATTATATCGGCAAGATAGCCATCGGCCGTATTCAGCGCGGCAAGGTCAGCCCAGGCAGTCAGCTTGCAGTAGTAGGACCTGATGGTGTGATGGGCAAGGGAACTGTAACCAAGGTTTTTCTCTTCGACAAGCTCCAGAGGATCGAATCAAAAGAGGCGACTTCGGGTGACATTATTGCCATTGCAGGTATACCTGATGCCACAGTCGGCATGACACTTGCTTCTGTTGACGACCCTGTCTCGCTTGCGTCTTTCGACATCAGCAAGCCGACACTCTCCATGCTTTTTTCCGTCAATGACTCCCCTTTTGCCGGTCTTGAGGGCAAGGAGGTCACCAGCCGCAAGATTCGTGAAAGGCTGATGAAGGAGAAAATGACCAATGTAGCCCTCAATGTTGAGGAAACAGACAGTGCCGATACCTTTCGTGTTTCAGGACGCGGAGAACTTCATCTTTCAGTGTTGATTGAAACCATGAGGCGCGAAGGTTTCGAAGTTGCCATTGCAAGACCTGAAGTTATCATGCACAATGATGAGGACGGTAACCTGCTTGAGCCGATTGAGCATGTCACCATTGATATTCCTGAGGAGTATACCGGTGTCATTATTGAAAAGATGGGTCGCAGAAAAGCTGAAATGACTCATATGGGCACCTTACGCGGAGGAATGGTCAGGGTTGAATTTGAAATTCCGACAAGAGGTCTTATTGGTTACAACCTTGAGTTTACTACCGATACCAAAGGCGAGGGCATCATGTCGCATGTATTCTTTGAATACCAGCCTTTCAAGGGTAAACTGCCCTCAAGAGAGAGTGGCGCACTTGTTGTTGCTGAAACAGGAACGTGTGTTGCATACTCACTCAGCGCCCTTGAAGATCGCGGCACTTTTTTTGTTTCACCAAACACCAAGGTTTATGCAGGTATGATTGTTGGCGAGTCGACAAGAGGACTGGATATTACCATCAATGTCTGCAAGACAAAAAAACTCAGCAACATGCGCTCTTCAGGAACTGACGAGTCGCTTCGCCTGACTCCTCCAAAAATTCTTTCACTTGAACAGGCGCTTGAGTTTATCAATGATGATGAGCTTCTCGAGGTAACTCCACAGAGCATCCGACTACGGAAGAAGATTCTTGATGCAAACCTCAGGCAGAAGGCAACAAAAAAAGCAAACGCTTAATTTTCGAAGAAAAGTCTTGTCAGTTGTATCCGGGCACTGGAAAACAGTTCCCGGACAGCTGATTCCTCTCTGTGTGTCAGTTCAGCAACCTCGTTGAAGCCTCTCTTTTCCTGCTCAACCATCCGGTATACCTCTTTTTCCGCAGCGGAAAGCTTTTCAATACACCTGGTCAACTTCAGGTTGTCACTTTCGACGGTTGTGTTTTCTCTTCTCTGCCCGGAAGCCGAAGAAATCTTTTTTCGTCCAAAAAGCTCCTCAGCAGTAGCAGGTAGCGGCGCATCATCACTGACATCGCCGAAAAGCCGGACAAAACCCATAAAATCAAGCCCCCCGGCTTTGCATGGTGTGATTTTATCATCAACAATATCGAGTGCAAGTCGCTGAAATTTATCACGGATTTCAGGCAGTCTGACCGCAAAGTCAAAACTGTCATCCTTGTCGCGTGCCTCCGCGTTATAAGGCACGTTCATGAGCACCGTGATGCCCGCCGCTTCAGCATATTTTTCGGCAATGCCGCTTCCGTCATCGCGGTTGATGATCAGTCCAAGCAGCCGGGATTTTCCCCCTATGGTTCTGAAGTAGTTGTTTGCCTGACAGATGTTGTTTGCAGTAAAAATGGACTGCCGGTCATTGTTGGTGACAAGAATAACCTCTTCACTGAGTGACCGGGCAAGCGGTGTAGCAAAGCCTCCGCAGACAACATCTCCCAGAAAGTCCATCAGGATGATGTCGATATCCCATTTGAAGATTCCAAGTTTTTCAAGAACATCGAATCCCGAAATTATCCCCCTGCCTCCGCATCCTCTGCCAACCTGAGGTCCGCCAAGCTCTATACCGTATATCGGCTTGGGAAAATCTGCTATATCTCTGCGGAAGACTATATCGCTGATTGAAACTTGCTGGTTCAGCGCGTTTTTTTCAGAAAAAATATCTGTCACCGTAGGTAACGGTATACCACCGAAGAGAGATGTGGTAGAGTCATGTTTCGGATCACATCCCAATTGCAGCACCCGTTTGTTCATCAAGGCGAAGGTGGCACTGAGATTGGTTGTCGTAAAGCTCTTGCCTATTCCGCCCTTTCCGTAAATAGCTATTGTTCTTGCTGCCATTCAGATACTGCTTATAATTATCCAGTTATCGGCACGCGTTATCATTCTGCTCAGTACTGGTTTTCCAGAGCAGAATCATTTTCAGGCAGTCAGGATCGTTGAATGCCTGCAGGTAGGCTGAAGAGATATCATCCTCAACCGTATGTTGATGGGTAAAAATCCGTTCGGCATTAAGTTTGTGCTGTGCGATAAGTTCCCTTACACGCTCAAGATCGCCCTTGGCCCACTGCTTTGCGGCAATGAATGAAAGTTCTTTCTGAAAAGCCTGTGAGTAGTCTATGTTTATTCTCTGGTAATAACCTCCAAGAAGCACAACCCCATGAAACTTCAAA
This sequence comes from uncultured Chlorobiaceae bacterium, assembly GCA_903940125.1. Lineage (GTDB taxonomy): Bacteria > Bacteroidota > Chlorobiia > Chlorobiales > Chlorobiaceae > Chlorobium. The sequence continues at coordinate 114,733 of CAJAJL010000059.1, forward strand.
AACCTGAGTCCGGTATCAATAGCACTCATTATGCCGGTGCTGTCAATCAAAACGTCAAATTCGTATCCGGCAAGTGCCGCCGACACATCGTCTGTATCAGGGTTAACCCTCAGATCGGCAGATGAATAGTTCAGTCTGTTTTTTTGTGTGTCAGTTGCAGCAACCAATGTTGCACCCATGAGCCTGGCCAATTCAACAGCGAGTATGCCAACCGCTCCCTGACCGAGTACCAGCACCTTCCTGTTATTAACCTGAGCAAGATCAACTATATGCAGAGCTGTCGCTCCCAGAGGCAGGGCGATGCCGCATTCCGGATTGTCGAGATTGTCAAGCAAGGTAATGCTTTCGACCGGGCAAACAATATATTCCGAAGCTCCACCGAAAGCAGCATTAACTCCCTCATAACCGAAAGAGCCAGCAACATAGGCAAATTTGCCGATAAGACTCTGGTTGACATGATCACCGACCTCGATAATTTTTCCAACACTTTCATAACCGGGAATAAAAGGAAATATAAATGGCCAAGCAGGGATCAACCCGTTATAGGCCATTTTTTCAGTACCGGTACTGATTGACGACCAGTATGTTTCAACAAGGACGTCTGTTGACGAAAGGGATTTCAGGGAAACTTCACAGAGCTCTATCTGCCTGACACCTCTGAAGACAATAGCTTTTGCTTTCATAACGTTTTTTTACGAGGTTGCTCAGGTCGCCTGACGCTGTTTCAGCTTTTTTTCATTGTGCTTTTCAAGCAGCAGACGGATGACGAATTGCGCGGCATTGATGAGATAACTGAGATAGGCAAGCAGAGCTGTTCTGATAAGAATGGTTTCATCAAGTCCTAAAAAAAACAGGATAAAATACGATATATGGACAACCATGGCTATGGCACTCCCGAAATCTTCCCAAAAAAATTCCGGGGCAAAAGCAAAAGCGCCGAAAACCTCTTTTTCAAACAATCCCCCCGTTATAAAAATTAAAAACAGCATGAGCGTTTTCAGTATCACAAAAAAAGTGATCCAGTAGAAATTGTCGATCCAGATGTGTGACTGGTAGAGATAGGTAACGGTAACGCCGACAAGAAACATCAGGAATTGTATCGGTGCCAGGATTCCCTGTACTTTTGTCCAGACTGATGCATTTCTTCTTTCAAGCTGTTCAGGTGTGTAACGGGGCATAAAACAATAAGTTCACTGGTGAAGTCAGAAATTCTCTACAAACTTTTCAGAAAAGCTGTTGAATATAGTAAAAATCGGTAGTGGCGACAAATGAAGCCTGATAAGCTCGTTGCGACTTATGCTTCACTGTATGCTCCAATCAAAGGCGTTGTAAAGCGTGGAGATGAGATTGACATCAGCGTTTTTGACGTGCCGGTTGAATCCTTCCAGTTCATCGTAGTAATAGAGGAAAGTTCTCGGTTGTTCTTCGTGCAAGATTTTCTGAAAGTTTTTCCAGAGAACAAGTTTGCGCTCATCGGGAAGTGGTTTGTTGAGTTCTGTGATAATGGAGTCGAGCTCCGGGTTTTGAAAAGCTGATGAGTTGAACTGATGTTTTGTAAAATCTGAGCCCCAGATAATAAGCTGAAATGGGAGTGTTTCAGCGGCCAATCCGGAGAGCGCTGCATCATAGCGGAATTCGTTCTGGTTTTTTAAAAAAATCAGACTCTCATCAAATTTCAGACGGCAGTCGATTCCGATTTCCCTGAGGTTCTGCTGCACGATGGTTGCGGCATAGTTGCGTCGGGGATTACCGACTGGAGCAGTAAGTTCAAACGAGAATTTTTTCCCATTTTTCTGCAGAATTCCGTCTTTTCCAGGCTTCCAGCCGGCCTCATGCAGCAATGCAGATGCTTTTTTTGGGTTATAGCTGTAGGAATCAAGCGATGTGCTGGTCATTGCTTTGTAGGCTGGCGAAAGGGAGGTGTTAACGATGGCGGCATGCTCAGGCCCCATGAACCCATCAATAATTGATTGCCGGTCAATAGCCAGGGTAAGCGCCTGACGCACCAACTTGCTGCCAAACAGGGCGTTTGGACGCACGCTGCCACTTTTGCGGAACTCCTCTCCATCGATATTCAGCCAGACAATGCTGTCGAAGTATCGATTCTTTACCGGTTTGATGACAATTGAAGGGGTTGTCCTGGAAAGTTCTTTACAATCTTTTGGATTGATCCCTCCAGCTGAGATCATCACATCAATCTGCCCTGATTTCAGCATTGAAAGCCGGGTAGTGTACTCGGGCACTACAAGAAAAATCAGGGTATGTATTGAAGCTGGCTTTGGCAGTGTTGATAACGGATTTCTGACAAGCTCAAGTTTTGTCTGGCGAGTCCACTTTTTCACTTTGAACGCTCCAGCGCTCACTATTGGTATCTCTGATGCCTTGCTGCGAATCTCGTCCGGAGAAAATGACCTGAAGATATGCTCGGCCACCGGCATCAGATCGTTGAAATGATCCAGCACAATATCACTTTCCATCGGTTTGTTAAAATGCAGCACCAGCGTTGAATCGTCAGGAGTTTCGACCGCATGCTCAATATCGGCTGTTCCGTCTGCAAGCAGGAGCAGATCGTTGAGATAGTGCTGCCGGGAACTGGCAATCCCGGGGTTTTTGTATAAGCTGTAGGAGTATTTAAAATCATGTGATGTAACTTTTATCCCATCTTCCCATACCGCTCCACTCTTTAGATGAAAGGTGACTTTTTTGCCGTCTGGTGAGAACTCCCAGCTTTTTGCTGCATTGGGTAGAAAGGTTATGGTACCTTTTTTTTCGTCATATGAAGCTTTTACAAGGGCAGGATAGAGCAGCGCACAGACCTCCCGTGACATGGAAAGCTGGATAAGAAGGGGGTTCAGATAGTCGAAATCAGCAGCAATACCGGTAATAATCCGGTTGTGACGAAGTTCATCCGAGTTATTTCTGCAGGAAGAGATACCGGCAACCAGCAGCACCATTACAGCCGTAAAGAGTATGTTTCTCAGACCTAATCTTCTCACGATGGATATGAATATAAGGATAATCAAAGAGAATAAGCTCCAAGGACTGAACACTATCCAAAATAAGCTTTTTCAGCGTTTTACATTCAGCTTCGCCATAATCATTCAGGGGAACAGGAATAGGGATTGAATTACAATTATTTTATTCTGATAAGGCAGCGCCGTTTTGTTACAACACTAATTTGATTATAACCACTGTAACTTGATTACGTAAGCTAAGCTACTATGCAATGCTCTTTGCCCACTTTATCAGTGAGTGCTCATCCATAGCTTCCCAGGATTTGATGTCGCTGTTGCTATATTCGTCAAGGAACTTCTGCTCGATGACAGCCTTTTCTGAGGAGAAGGTATAGGCTTCGAGGGGGGCGTTGTCATAGGGCTGGAAGGCCCAGTATTTTACCATGGGTTGGCCATTGTTAAAAAGAAAAAGCTGTTCATCGGGGGCAAGGTCGGAGTTTTCAGCGATGGTGCCACCCGCTTTGGCTATTTCTGTGATTTCAATGTTCTCAGCCTCCGAGTACTCTATTGGGCCGAGGATCGGGTCATACACTCGGAAATCGATGGTAACAAGACCGGCTTGTGTCGCTATAAAATACTGATGTCCAAATTTCGAGTAACCTCCATCAATAAGAATGGGTTTCGGAATAGCTTTAAGGAGAGAATGTGCTGTAGCGTTGTTCATCTGTTGAGCTCAATCTGCGATTAACGATCTAACTGTATTGCCTGCCCGGTAAAAATACGGATTTTATATTCATGGTGGTTTTATGTTCTCAAATTTTTTGATAAACTACAGATCGATTAACCCGAACCCTGGATTTCCTTCAAACCCGGCAGAAATAGTCCACATGAGTGAAACACAAATAAATGACCTGGAACAGTTGCTTGCATGGACCAATATTCCCGTGCCGGAGGTACTGCACCAACTTCCGTCACACCAGCAACAACAGGTTGCCTCATGGGCCTGCACTCTGGTAAGCCATAAAACTGAAGGTTTTGAAGATCTCTACAGCGCTATCAGCATGATTGTCAAGTATATCCCGCATTTCATGGTGATTCCGCTGATGGTTGAGTATATCCGTCCGCAAATTGCCGCAGGGGTTTGCCGGAAAATGGGTGTTGATCAGGCAACAGGGTACGCCAATGACCTCCCGCTTATTTACTTCAGCGAAGTTTCAAAGCATATTGACGCAGGGATGATGGCTCAGATTCTTGAGAAAATGAAAAAACATCATGTCGAAAAGTTCATCCATCACGAACTTCAGCACCATCAGTCACGCATGCTTGAAATCGCTCAGCATCTTAATCGTCACCTCCTTGAAATTGTAGCCAGGCATGTGACTCTTCCGGAATATGGAACCGACCTTGCAGAAAATCCCTATAAAGAGGTTATCGACAAAATCCGTGCACTGCAAAAGTAGCACGCACTCGTTACCCCTTTAAATACCTTGCTATGCGAACAGAGATCATGCACTATCTTCAGCATCTCTCTTATTTCGGCATTTTTCTTCTGCTGGCACTTCTGGATGTCTTGATTCCTCTTCCGGAAGAGATCATTCTTATCCTGGTCGGGTATACCGTCTATTTTGGTACTCTTGATCCCTTTTTGACTATCCTTGTCGCCATTGCGGCTTTTCTGGCTGGCGACAATACCACGTTCTGGCTCAGCAGGGGCGGCAATCGTTTGATTGCAAGATGGACAACCAAAAGCGCCACCCCTTTGATTGAGCGGTACTCTCAAAAAATGCGTTCTAAAGCAGGCATTACCCTGCTTATCATGACTTTTGTTCCAAGCATCCGTTTTTTTGCCCCGATTGTTGCCGGATCAGTCCGCACGCCCTGGAGAGTATTCATTTTTTATGACCTCGTGGCTGTTGGACTTTATGTATCCGTCTATCTGCTTGCAGGATATTTTTTTCACAGTCAGATAAACGGAATCATCAAGGAATTTGAAATGCTCGGACACCTGATGATTTATGTGCTTCTGCTCGCTATAGGGATAGCACTGGGAATCTTCATGAAAAAACAAGAACAACAGAAGTAAAACAAAGAGCACTCTTTTCCCCTCACGACATCTGCACAAGTTCAGTTGACCAGGTTATGACACATCCCGATGCTCTGATCATGGCAGCAACACTGCAATAGGTTTCCATTGAAAGTCGGACGGCTTTTTCCAAATCGGCAAGTGTACAGTCAGGACTTGTAAGACGGTATTTGATCTGCATTGCGGTAAAAACTTTCGGGTGTTCTTCAGCCCTCTGGGCGTCAAGGTCAGCCTCAAGGGTAATCAGCACTTTTCTCATTTTTTTGAGGATGCTGATGATATCCATCATGGAGCAGGCGCCAACGGATTCAAGTACAGTATCCATAGGTGAGGCAGCCGAACCACCCGGACCTAAAAGATCCGAAGATGCATCAAAAAGGGTTTTCAGACCATCGGCGTTTGTGCCGTAAAGCGGCAATTTTTCGTGAAAGGTTACTGTTGTATGCATGAAAAATGAAATAGGGATTTGTAAAAGTCCTGGTATGGAATCAGCATCTGTAATTATGCCTGATCATGCAACTTATAAACTACAGTACCGGTTACTTGAACAACATGAATAATGAAGTCAAAAGAGTACATTACTGCATAATGCAGAATTTTTTCTGTCTGACCGCAATTTTGTACCTGTAACGATTAAGCGATCAGCGAAACAACATTCAATGCAGCGTTATGAATGACCTTTTGCATAAACCACGAAAAGTATACGTTTCAAGAAAAATAGAGTTCAATGCCGCTCATCGTCTTTTCAATCCACACTGGTCAGACAATGAAAATGTTGGAATTTACGGAAAGTGCAGCAATAAATATGGACATGGTCATAATTATCTGGTAGATATTACCATCTCCGGTATTGTTGACCGTGATACAGGATTTCTGTTTGACCTTAAGGAGCTTAAATCTATTCTTGAAGAGGAGATCATCAACAGATTCGACCACAAGCATTTGAACCATGACATACCTGAACTGCAGGATTGCGTGCCCACCACGGAAGTACTTGCAGTACTGATATGGGATATACTTGAACAACGACTGCGTAACATCAATCAACGGGAGCTTGCTCTCCATGAAGTCAAAATATATGAAACAGGAAAAAATGCCGTCCGCTATCTCGGCGAGTAAAGCTTTGCTTTCAGGCCGGGGAAGCTGCTGCGATGATGACGATTGCCTTATAGATTTACCGGAAAATGACCCCCTGATTATCGGCGGCCTTTCGGATGCAGTTTCGGCCATGCTGGAAGGTATCGGTGAAGACATCGGGCGCGAAGGCCTGCTTAAAACACCGGACCGTGTGGCCAAGTCGCTTCGTTTTCTTACAAAAGGTTACCGGCAGAATCCTGAAGAACTTCTGAAGAATGCTCTCTTTACAGAAAGCTATGACGAGATGGTCCTTGTGAAGGATATTGATATTTTTTCCATGTGCGAACATCACATGCTTCCCTTTTTTGGCAAAGCGCACGTTGCCTATATTCCAGATGGGAAAATTGTCGGACTTTCAAAACTTGCAAGGGTAGTAGAGGTGTTTGCTCGACGACTTCAGGTGCAGGAACGGCTTACGCAGCAAATCAGGGATGCCATACAGAATGTGCTGAAACCTAAAGGTGTCGGGGTTGTGATTGAGGCCAGACATATGTGCATGGTGATGCGTGGAGTTGAAAAGCTTAACTCCGTAACGACAACTTCAGCGATGGCGGGACAATTCATCAGCTCGCAATCGACAAGAAACGAATTTCTACGACTGATTAAGCAGTGAGGTTTAAATCAGTGGGCAATAGATCCCTCCCTTCGGTCGAGATGACACTGAGGGAGGGGAGATTTACAGTTAACCCACTTGCAACCATCCATTGATAATTGCTCTCGCCTGTTCTACTGCTTCGGGAAGAAGAAGGGTGAGTTCGGGGCTTAATCCGATATTGAGTTCGAGATCTTTTGGAGGCGCTCCTATCATGACAATTTCCTCAGGCATTTTGCCATGGAGCTTGGCTATGCCGAGCATTTCGCTGAATCCCATCTGGTGAGATGACATTTTGCGATGGATAAAGTCGGGAAGTTCATCGTTGCGATAAACATAGACCCGGCGGTCATAGTCGAGTGGAATCAGTGCGTCAAAAACAATGACGGCATCAGCCGATTCGATGAAGTCGAGCAGGTAGATTCCCTGGGTTCCGCCGTCTATACAGTGGACGGATTCGGGAAAATTTGACGATTCCTGCAGACTGTTTAGCGCTGCCACACCGAATCCCTCGTCGCCGTAGAGTATGTTGCCCAGACCGATAATATTGATTCGATTATACTTCACAGAACAGAATATGTAGATTGTATCGAAAGGAAAAAGCCCATTGCTGGAGTGCTTAACCACAGCAACAGGCCTTGTTTTCCGTGAACGAAAGAGAAAAGCACTGCACTCATCAAACGGGCTCTTCCTCGACCTTGTGTTTATATCCGGTCACTATCGAAGAGGTAACACTGGTACGATCGACCACATCGTGACGGAAGACTGCGTACAGATGCATGATAAGGTAGATCGGGAAAATCCATGCCATAAGATGATGGGCCCAATGAAGAGTGTAACTGCTACCAAAGAGCGGTATCATCCACCCGAACCAGACTGAATTGAACCCGCCAGGATTGTTTTCGCCGTACATGGCCAGCCCGGAAAAAATCATGAAGCTTGACCCGCAGAATATGAACAGAAAGTGAGCAAGGGCTGCAACAGGATTATGCCCGACATAGTTCGGCTCGTCTGTACGCAAAAAAAGATAGGACTCGACCTGTTCGAGGAACGGCTTGCCCCACCACGAAGGTGACCATGGTCTGAAACCGCCGAATCGTCCGTATTTATCTCCACCAAACAGCGCCCAGTACAAACGGAAAAGGAAGTTGGCGACAAAAATAAACGCGGTGGCAAAATGCAGATACCGCCACCAGGACATCCCTTTGTAAAAGACCGCTTCTCCAAGCGGCGGACTGAACAAGGGAGCGGCAATATACAGACCGGTTACAAGGAGTACGACCGTGCACAAGGCGTTAATCCAATGGTAAAGCCTGACAGGTAGCCTCCATACATAGATTTCTTCAATTAATCTCCCCATAACTGACTCCTGTTAAACGATTTTAACCGATGTGATCTCGTTACCGTTCATGTCGAACAGATGAGAAGCACAGGCAAGGCACGGATCGAATGAGTGCACCGTTCTGAGAATCTCAAGCGGCTGTTCGGGATTGATCATGGGTGTACCCTTCAGTGCTGACTCGTAAGCTCCTGAATTGCCATTAGCATCCCGTGGGGAGGCGTTCCAGGTGGAAGGTACAACAATCTGGTACTCCTTGATCTTTTTGTCGCTGATGTGAATCCAGTGACCGAGAGAACCTCGAGGGGCTTCAGTATAGCCGAATCCCTTGCACTCTGCCGGCCAGGTTGACGGATCCCAGCGATCGCTGTTGAAGGTACGGTAATCACCTGTTTTGATATTCGCAATAAGCTGGTCATAGTAATGGCGCATGAACCCTGCTGTCTGCTTGCACTCAATGCCTCTGGCAGCAGTACGGCCAAGCGTCGAAAAGAGAGCTTCCGGACCAACCTGAAGCGTCGAAAGCACAAGACCGACAGTATCCTTGATCATAGGATCGCCCTTGGCATAGGCAACAAGAACGCGGGCAAGCGGGCCAACCTCCATTGGGTGGTTTTTCCAGCGGGGGGTCTTGAGCCAGCTGTACTTTTTATCGGTATCAAGATGTTCAAACGGCGGTTTTGGACCGGTATATTTTGGAGTAGTTTCTCCCTGCCACGGGTGAAGTCCCTTGCCGTCACCCTTTGCATAGGTATACCAGCTGTGACTTACCTCTTCTGTGACCTGAGAGGCATCCCGAGGATCGACATCGATAACGGTTTTAAGATCCTTGTTGAGAATAGCACCTCTCGGCCAGAGCAGTGTTTTGAAATCTGCAAGCGATGTTTCCGGAAAATCTCCGTAGCTGAGGTAGTTACCAAGTCCTCCACCATGCAGCCATCCCTTGTAGTATCCTGCAATGGCAAGCAGATCAGGAATGTAAACCTGATCAATGAAGGTGGCAGTGTCGTCAATGATTTTTTTTATCATCGACAGGCGCTCAATATTGATGGCCGTATCTTTGTTAGGATCGATAGCGCAGGCCATACCACCAACCAGATAGTTTGGATGAGGATTTTTGCCTCCGAAAATTGTCTGGATTTTAACTATCTCTTTCTGAAAATCGAGCGCTTCAAGATAGTGAGCAACAGCTATAAGGTTTACTTCGGGTGGAAGCTTATAGGCTGCATGGCCCCAGTAGCCGTTTGAGAAAATGCCAAGCTGACCGCTTTCGACAAATCCCACAAGACGCTGCTGGAGATCCTTGAAATACCCGACCGATGACTTCGGCCATGAGGATATGCTCTGTGCTATAACAGAAGTCTGTTTCGGGTCGGCTTTAAGGGCGCTGACAACATCAACCCAGTCAAGCGCATGTAAATGGTAAAAGTGCACAAGGTGATCCTGTGTCACCTGGGTTGCGTTCATCAGGTTTCTGATGATTCTGGCATTGACTGGAATATCGATACCAAGAGCATCTTCAACACAACGTACCGAAGCAAGAGCATGCACCGTAGTACAAACACCGCAGATACGTTCGGTAAATGCCCAGGCATCCCGAGGATCGCGTCCCTTGAGAATCACCTCAATGCCACGCCACATCGTACCGCTGCTGTAGGCATCTTCAATGACATTACTGTCATTCAGCTTTGCTTCTATTCTTAGATGCCCCTCAATACGGGGTATCGGATCAACAACTATTTTTTTGGCCATGAGCTACTCCTGGATTAAGCTTTGTCGTTATCTTCACTGCCTGCTTTTGCCTTTTTTACTGCGGTAACTGCTGCATGAGCGGCTGCACCAGCTGCTGCTGCACCAACGGCAATCACACCGATCTTGTCGGCATTACTGTCACTGCCGAGGAATGGTACTTCGGCAAGCCTAGTGTAGAAGGGACCCTTATCCCAGAAATTCGGCTCAGAACAGCCGATGCAGGGATGACCGGAACCGATCGGGAAGCTTGTTCCCCCGTTCCACTGTATCTTTGAACACGAATTATACGTAGTCGGGCCTTTGCATCCCATCTTGTAGAGACACCACCCTTTTCTTGTGCCTTCATCATCAAAGCTTCTGACAAACATCCCTGCTTCAAAGAAAGCGCGGCGATAGCATTTATCATGAATCCTTGTGTTGTAGAATGCTTTGGGACGACCAAAACGGTCAAGCTCAGGAAGTGTTCCGAACGTATGGAAGTGTGTAACAACGCCTGTCATAACCTCTGAAATAGGTGGACAACCTGGAACTTTGACGATGGGCTTGTCCTTGATAATATCTGATATGGGAACCGCACCGGATGGATTTGGATCGGCATTCTGGACGCAACCGAATGATGCACAGGCACCCCAGGCGATAATTGCAGCAGCATCGGCAGCGGTCTCTTTTATGGTGTTGAGAAAAGAATCGCCGCCTACCATACAATAGACACCATCATCTTTTGTGGAAACATTTCCCTCAACAGCAAGGATGTATTTTCCCTTATAATCTTTCATGGTCTTGCGACGTACATCCTCAAGCTGATGGCCGGCAGTTGCACTGAGTACATCATCGTAATCAAGGGAGATCATGTTGAAGATAAGATCCTCAATGGTAGGGTGTGAAGAGCGGATAAACGATTCGGAACAACAAGTACACTCAAGACCGTGAAGCCAGATTACCGGCGTTCTCACTTTTTTTTCCATAGCCTCAACAATGCTAGGCACCATCGAGGGAGAAAGGCCGAGATAGACAGAGGTAAGAGAGCAGAACTTCAGAAAATCCCTGCGGCTTACTCCCCCAGCCCTGAATAGATCGGCAAAGGTCTGTTTGCTTTGCATTTTACCTCCGTTTTGTAAATATCAGATTATCAGAACACGAATTATGCTAAATAATTTAGGATAAAAACGGGATATACCGAAATAAAAGAATTAGTATGTTACGGTGAAGTAATTAATTATAAACATAATAATTGTTAATTAAAAATACCATAAAAAACCAGTTTCGCCGGGCTGGATAATCTGCGGTATCATTATTACTCTTATATGGTTGAGAGTGCAGATCCCTCCCTTTGGTCGGAATGACACAAGCGGGAGGAATATAAGAATGAGTGATAGACAGGGTGAATCAGTAAAGTTTCAGACCGAACATAGGTGATGAATATTTTGCAAAGTCAGAAAGGGGCTGGAAAAAGAGACCGAAGTATATGGTCAGGAACATCATGACTGCCATAATAATATTTGCAATCAATCCTGGATCCATGTTTTTTTCTTCTGAGCCCGGTGATTCGCGAAGATACATGTTGAGAGGAATAAGCATGTAATAGTAGAGCGATATCACACTGGTCATGATACCGATAAGTGCCAGCCAGAGATAGATTGAACCTTTGGCAAGCAGGGCGGAAAAAATCATGAGTTTGCCGATAAAACCGATGGTAGGAGGAAGGCCTACGAGCGAGATTAAAAAAACTGTCAATGCTGCACCGGCAAGAGGCATTTTTTTACCGAGTCCACGGTAGTCTTCGAGATTTTCACTGCCGGTTTTGTTGGCGATGAGGATGACGACGTAGAATGCCCCGAAGTTCATGATGAAATAGGAGAGCAGGTAGAAAAGGGTTGCCTGGGTGCCGAATGCATCCATCACAATGATGCCGAGCAGGATGTAACCTGCATGGGCTATCGAGGAGTAGGCAAGAAGACGTTTGACGTTTTTCTGCCATAGTGCGACGACGTTGCCATAAATCATGGATGCAATGGAGAGAAGGATGAGAAGCGACACCCAGTTGATGCCGAGGATATCCTCATAAACAGGGCCGCCATGCGGAACTGCTATGTAGAAAAAGCGCATGAGAAGGGCAAACCCGGCGGCTTTTGATGCAACGGAAAGATAGGCTGTGATAGGAGTTGGTGCTCCTTCGTAGACATCCGGCGCCCAGAAATGAAATGGTACGGCGCCTATTTTGTAGCCGAAACCTGCAAGAATAAGAAGTGTTGCAAGAATCATCAACAATGGATCGTAGCCGTGCAGAGAGAGCTCAGAAGAGATGTTGATGAGATTGGTCTGGGCAGTAAGACCGTAGATGAGCGAAAAACCATACACCATAAGGCCTGATGATACAGCGCCGTAGACAAGATATTTCAATGCAGCTTCGGATGAACGGGGGTTGCGTTTGAAATAGCCGGTAAGAATAAAGGCAGAAAAGCTTACAAGCTCCATTGAAAGGAAAATCATCATCAGATCGGCTGACGATGCCATCATGATCATACCGATCACCATTGCGATAATGAGGGCATAATATTCCCCCATACTTTTTACTTCACTCTCGAACTGCTCGTCAGCCATGGTAATGACAACGGCAAGCATGCCTGAAAGAACAAAAAAGTATTTAAAGAAGAGTGCAAATTCGTCGAGAACATACATCCCGAAGAAGATCTCTCCTGCAGGCAGATGGTGCTGCTGATAGATAAAGAAGATGCTGCCCGCTAGCCCGAGAAGGGTTGCTATGGAGAGCAGATTGTTTTTCCTGCCTTTTGCAACAAGATCAATAACGATCAGAAGCATAAAAAGCAGAGACAGATAAATTTCAGGTATAAAAAGTCCAAGGTTTGCATTTAAAGTTGCAATGATACTTTGAATTTCAGCACCTGATGGCAGCTCGAACATAATTCTCTTCGTTTATTCTTTTACCTCATTCAAACCTAATAATTTACCTCTACCTGATCGCCAGGGGTGTGAGTACTTCTACAAGTCGGTTAACGCTTGTTGTTATCATGCCAAGAATCGGCATCGGATAGATACCGAGGAAAATGGTAATCACAACAAGTGGTACAAGCATAGTGAGTTCGCGTGCATCAAGATCAATTTTACCTTTCCAGTCGTGGAAATGAATGTGTTCGTGACCGTCAGCACCGACCTCAAGATCGTAAGCCGCATCGGGTTTACGTTTTCCAAGGAACATCCGCTGCAGCGACCAAAGCAGGTAGGCTGCACCGAACACAATGCCGAGCACTGAAACCATGGCGATGTAACGAGTCGTTACTGAACTGAAAGCCCCGACAAAGACAAAGGCCTCGGAGATAAAGCCGCTCAAACCAGGAAGACCAAGTGAAGCAAACCATGCAACTGTGACAATTGCCGCATAGACAGGCATATAAGATGAGAGTCCACCGAACTTGTCGATCTGTCTGGTATGAGCACGGTCGTAGATGACGCCGACAAGAAGGAAGAGCATCGCTGTGATGGTTCCGTGGTTGAACATCTGGTAGAGTGCTCCGACCATACCCTCGCTGTTGCCGGCGGCAAGACCGAGGAGAACATAACCCATGTGACTGATGGAGGAGTATGCAACCATCTTTTTAAGATCCTGCTGTGCAAGAGCACAGAATGCTCCATAGATAATGTTGATGGCACCGAAAATGCCAATAACGTACATTGAGGCATGGAAAACTTCAGGGAAAAGCGGGAAGTTGATACGCATCATACCATAGGTACCAAGCTTCAAGAGAACGCCGGCAAGAATAACCGAGATCGGGGTCGGGGCTTCAACGTGTGCATCGGGCAACCATGTATGGAACGGGAACATAGGCACCTTGATGGCAAAACCCACAAAGAGAACACTGAAGGCAACATAACGCCACATCACATTATCAGGTCCAAGAATGGCACTCTTGATATAGTTGGCCTGATTTGCCATTGCGACAAGACTGAAGGTGTGGTTTCCGGTTACAGGATCAATAACACTGAAGTAGAGACCGATCATGACCAGCAGCATGAAAACTGAGCCGAACAAAGTGTAGAGGAAGAACTTGATGGCGGCATATTCGCGGTTCGGACCTCCCCAGATACCGATAAGGAAGTACATCGGAAGCAGCATAAGCTCCCAGAATACATAGAAAAGGAAGAAATCGAGTGCTACAAAACATCCCATCATGGCCGAAGCAAGCAGGTTGTAGAGTATAAAATATCCTTTAACCTGTTTCTGGATTGTCCAGCTTGATAGAACGCCTATTGCTGAAACCAGGGCGGTCAGAATGACCATGGTAACCGAGATCCCGTCAACACCAAGGAAATACTCGATGTTCAGTGAGCCGAAACCGCCAAGTTTGAGACTGATCCACGGCAGCTTTTCAACAAACTGGAACGAACCGAGAGGACTCCCTCCCGGCGATGCGGTAATTCCGGGCAGTGAAGGATCGTAAGCTCTCCAGATCAGAACTGCCAGCACTCCCTGGGCAAGAGCCGCAAGCAATGAAACAATTCTGATTATCTGCTTTTGCGATGAAGGCACGGCAAGAATAACCAGACCGGCAAGAATAGGCAGAAAAACAATTAAACTCAGCATGTTCCGTATCTGTAAGTTTTCAGATTAAAAGTAAATCCCTCTTAATAGATCAGTCGTGTAAAATAAAAGACAAAATAACCGAAAAGCACAACAAGCAGCAAAGCAACATAGGTCTGAACCTTGCCGGTCTGCAGTTTACGTAATACTGCACCAGTGGTGTTTACAGAAAATGCTGTAAAGTTCACCAGGCCATCAACGACATATTTATCGAAGCTGTTGTTAGCGAATGCAAGATTCCTGACAAGTACAGCTACGCCGTTAACGATGCCATCAATAACATTGGTGTCGAACCAAGAGAGTATTTTCGAAAGAAGCACTGATCCCTTGATGAATGTTGCCTGGTATATTTCGTCCCAGTACCACTTATTCAGTGAAAAGAGGTAGAGTGGCCTGATGGCCTCGGCAGTTTTATCAGGGTCGATTATTCTAAAGACAAACACTATACCTGCAAAGCTGATTCCGAGCACTACCATGATGCTTGAAATATAGATTGCCGGAAAGTGGGCGGCATGAGCTGCATGGGCAATTTCGGCCTGACGCGGATCGGCAAAAGCATGTTCACCTTTTGCTGCAGCATGTTCAACTTCGCTTACCGCATGGGCATCGGTAGCAACATGCGTTTCGACTGCTGGAAGCGCTTCAGCCATCAGCGGCGAAGTGGTTTGAGCAGGAAGTGCGGCACAGTTGTGGTTCGCAGGGCCGACTACCGTAGCCGGAGTCCTGATCATTTTCATGAACCACCCCTCGGCTCCATCGAGAGGATTGGGAGAGTAGACAATAAAGACGGAGAGTACTGCAAGAATAACAAGTGGAGCTCTCATATTCCATGACACTTCATGAACTTCATGGGCACCATGATGATCGTCGTGAGCACCGTGAGCTGAGTGGGCATCGTGGCCATGATGATGGTTGTCTGCCGGCTTGAGATGAGTACGGCTTTCACCGAAAAAGACAAGCCATATCTGACGACCCATATAGAAAGCGGTGAGCATGGCGGAAAAGAATCCAAGAGCCGGTATAAGATAGTAGACACCGCCTCCTTCTACATTGGCAAAGCCGATAGCGCCTGCAAGGATGGCATCTTTACTCATAAATCCGCTGGTAAGAGGCAAACCGGCCAGTGCGAGGGTGGCAAGGGTAAACGTTGCAAAGGTCCAGGGCATGTGCTTGCGAAGACCACCCATCCAGCGCATGTCCTGTTCATGGTGCATCGCATGAATAATAGCACCTGAACCAAGGAAAAGACATGCTTTAAAAAATGCGTGTGTAACAAGATGGAAAAGTGCAGCTGAGTAAGCTCCTACACCGAGGCCGAGCACCATGTATCCGAGCTGGGAAACGGTTGAATATGCCAGAACTCTTTTAATGTCGTTCTGGGTAATGGCTATTGTTGCAGCCATGAAGGCAGTGAATGCGCCGATAAAAGCTATCACGTGGAGCGCATCAGGCGTGAGGAGGACAAAGATACGGGCGACGAAGTAGACACCTGCAGCAACCATAGTGGCGGCATGGATAAGGGCTGAAACCGGTGTCGGGCCTTCCATGGCATCCGGAAGCCAGATATGCAGAGGGAACTGAGCTGATTTACCGACACAGCCCATAAAGAGAAGAAGGCCGGCGGCAGTAAGCCATGCATTGGACATTGCGAACTTCCCTGCAGCAAGGTTGGCATAGATCTGCTCAAAACTGAAGGTGTGGAACTGGGAGTAAAGAATCAGAATACCAAGCCACATACCGATGTCGCCGACACGATTGGCAAGAAAAGCTTTTTTCTGTGCATCGGCTGCACTGTCTTTTTCAAAAAAGAATCCGATCAGCAGGTATGATGAAAGTCCGACAAGCTCCCAGAAGATATAGATAGAAAAGAGATTGTCGGAAAGGACAATACCGAGCATGGAAAAGGTGAAAATACCAAGAAAAGCAAAATATCTTCCGTAGTTCTTGTCACCGGCCATATATCCGGTTGAGTAGAGATGAACAAGAAGACTTATCAGGGTAACCATCGCCAGCATGATGGCCGTGAGGTTATCGATAACAATTCCCATCTTTATCTGCAAAGGTCCAATACCGGGCACTTTACCAAGATCAATCCAGGTAAAATCCCATGCAACTCTGAATGCCGGATCATAGGTCTGCACAATAACCGACCAGAAGATATAAGCCGATATCGCAAATGCAGTACCAAGTATTCCCACTCCTATAAAATCGCCTCTTCGCGGAAGCCTGCGATTAAAAAAGATAAGAATGACAAACGAGAGCAGCGGCAGCAGCAGTACGACTATTGATAACTGAATTAAACTGTGCATGTTCCTGGTGATGTTTACACGAAAAAAATTTAAAAACTATAATGCTTTATACGCCCTGCTACTCTTTCATAGTGTCCACACTGGAGATATCGACGCTTTTGAATATTTTGAAAATATTGATCACGATAGCGAGGGCAATAGCTGCTTCTGCTGCTGCAATGACAATAACAAAAAGAGAGAACATCACGCCTCCAATTCCTCCGTTATACTTTGAAAAAGCCAGGAAATTGATGTTTGCAGCATTAAGGATAAGCTCTACACCCATAAGGACAACAATTGCATTCTTGCGGGTCATGACCGCAAAGAGTCCGAACCCAAGCAGAAGAGCCGATATGGTGAGATAGTGGTTGAGACCTATGGGAATCAAATGTTCCATATTATTAATACTTATAAGTTTTTATTGTCGGGCTTATCGAAACGCGCAAGGAATGCAGCTCCGATAAGTGCTGCAAGCAGCAGTATGGAGACCATCTCAAACGGAAGCACATAATGCGACATGGTTTCATAGCCAATCCGCTCGACAATACTGCCGTGCAACTGAATTTCGGAGGGCTTCCAGGTATGTGTGGTATAAAAGGTATAGAGCAAGGCGCCGAGCATACCGGCAAGAATAAGAGTGCCGGGAATGATATGCAGGACATCGCTTTTCAACTCAGTATTCATAATGCTTTTGGTAAACATGACACCGAAAAGGAGAAGCACAAGGATACCGCCGACATAAACCACAACCTGGGTAACAGCAATGAAATCAGCGCTCAGAAAGACGTAGAGGGCCGCTACGCCGAAAAAAGTAAAGAGAAGAGAAAAGGCGGAATAGATAACATTGCGCGAAAACACAACAAATGCGGCTGAAAATACCGTAATGGCCGCAAAGATATAAAAAATGACTGTATATGTTAGGTTGCTCATAGTAATTAAAGCGCATTAAGTGGTTCGCTTATTCTCCATCCTTTTTAACTGCCTTCACAGCTTCTGCAGCCTTTTTTTCCTTCTCAGCCTGCGCTTTTGCCTGAATTTCGGCCAGCTTGTTACGCTTGGCTTGTGCTTCAATACGAGAAAGGTTTCCGAAATGATAGAGCATGTTACTGCGATCAAATTCCGAGAAATCACTGACCGGAGTATGCACAAGACACTCCGTCGGACAGACGGTCGTGCAGATACCGCAAGTCATGCATTTTGCAACATCAATATCAAAAACAGGAACCCAGAACTTTTTCTGCTGGCCGTCAGAAGTTTTTCCACACAGTGCAAGATCATCGGGCGCAACCTTGATAGTTTCAATGGCTATGCAGGAAATGGGACATGCCCTTTCACACTGACCACATCCGATACAATCCTCAATGTTGTTGTAAAGACGATAGCGACCGTTTAATGGTGTAGGAATAACCTCGCGTGGATACTGCAGGGTAACAAGACCATCAACCTGACGGAAATAGTCGACATCATCAACTCCGGCATCGCCTTTGCGATGAACAGCATTGAAAAAATGCTTCAGGGTGATTCCCATGCCGGTCGCAATAGTGACTGCTCCGGTTTTTATATTCCTGAAATACTCACTCATAATCTATAGGTCATAACTTTCCTGCATTGACTGTTGAACTCTCTTAAGGGACATATATTACCCAGATGGCCGTCAAGACAAAGCTGACAAAGGCAAACGGGGTCAGAACTTTCCAGCACAGGTACATCAGCTGGTCCACCCTTAAACGGGGAAGCGTCCAGCGCAACCACATCTGCACAAAAATAAAGAAGAACCCTTTCATGATGATCCAGAATACACCCCAGACAGGCCCGTTTGTCCATGCATTGAGGGCAAATGATCCAATATCGGGAAGGGGAGAATTCCATCCTCCAAGGAAGACTATGGAAATAATGGCGGAAACCATGAACATGCTGCCGTATTCAGCAAGGAAAATAACAGCAAACTTCATACCTGTGTATTCGGTGAAATAACCCGCTACAAGCTCTGATTCAGCTTCGGGAATATCGAATGGGGCACGGTTCACTTCTGCCAGAGA
This sequence comes from uncultured Chlorobiaceae bacterium, assembly GCA_903940125.1. Taxonomy (GTDB): domain Bacteria; phylum Bacteroidota; class Chlorobiia; order Chlorobiales; family Chlorobiaceae; genus Chlorobium. The sequence goes on from CAJAJL010000059.1 coordinate 133,514, forward strand.
AGCAATAAAATAGATAAGAAAAGGAAGCCAGGCAATCGGTGACTGAAAAAGAAAGAAGTGAGCGAATCCATAAGAGCCGGACTGAAGCATGGTGATCTTCTGCATATCGAGCGTACCGGCCATCATTGCACCGCAAAGAAGGGCTATTGCTGCCGGAATTTCATAACTGACGATTTGAGCAACACTTCGGACAGCCCCGTAGAGCGACCACTTGTTGTTTGAGCCCCAACCGGCGGCGAGAATACCAACAACTTCAATAGCAACAATGCCGATGGCAAAAAACAGACCGACATTGAGACTTGCGCCGATGAAGGCTGAACTGAAAGGCAACACGGCATAAGCGAGAAATGACCCGACAAATAAAACGCCCGGACCAATAACAAAGAGAAATTTATCAGCTGAAGTGGGAACGATGTCCTCTTTCTGCAAAAGCTTCAGAATATCGGCAATAGTCTGTAGAATACCCCATTTCCCAACCTCCATAGGGCCAAGACGATCCTGCATGAAGGCTGAAATCTTGCGCTCACCGTACACACCGTAGGTCAGCGAATAGAGTGCAATAAAAACAAGGGGAATTGCGGCCAGGATAACCAAGCCGAGCGGCAAACCCATTGGATTGAATCCGACAAGAGCTTCGGACCATACATTAAGGCTGTTACCCATAAGTAAAGGCATGCTGATGTGCGACAAAGGTGTTAAAATCATCTGTCAACCTCCCCAAGAACGATATCGATGCTGCCGATAATGGCTACAAGATCGGGGATCAACTGACCTTTTGAAAGGTCTTTCATCGCTGAAAGATTAACAAAACAGGAAGAACGTGCTTTGCAGCGAAGAGGTTTGGTGGATTTTCCATCACTCTGGATATAAAAGCCGAGTTCACCACGCGGATTTTCTGCACGACCATAGACTTCACCAGCTTTTGGACGAACACGTTTTGGAACCGCAGATCTCGGATTGAAGCCTTCAGCAGATGGCATTTTGTCGATACACTGCTCGATAATCTTCAGGCTCTCTTCCATTTCAAGGGCACGAACAAGATGGCGTGACAAACAGTCGCCGACATCGGAAGTCTTTCCGTCAGGCACCGGCACTGCAAAATCAAGCTCTGGATAGACTGAATAGGGGTCGTTTCGTCTCAAATCCCATTTGACACCGGAACCGCGAAGCATCGGGCCGGACCAGCCATAGTTAATGGCAACATCTGCCGGCATGATGCCGATTCCTCTGGTACGTTTGACAAAAATTTCGTTTTCGGTAAGCAGCTTGTAAAGTTCAACAGTTTTCGGTCTGAAATAATCAACAAACTCTTTGACTCTCCTGTTGAAATCAGAAGGGATATCATAAGCAAGTCCGCCGACCCATATATAGTTATAGAGCATTCGTGCACCGGAAGCCCATTCAAGAAGGCTGAGGATAATTTCCCGGTCACGGAAGCAGAAGAGAAAGGGGGTAAAAGCGCCAAGGTCAATTCCATAGGTGCCGATAGCGACAAGATGCGAGGCTATCCTGTTCAGCTCGGCAACAATAACCCTGATGAATTCGACACGGCGGGGAATTTCGACATCAAGAAGTTTTTCAACTGCTATGGCGTAAGCAAATTCGCTGTTCATACCTGCCAGATAGTCGAGACGGTCGGTATAAGGCACAACGGCAGGGTAATCAACATTTTCACAACACTTCTCAAAACACCGATGCAAATAGCCGAGATAAGGCACTGCTTCGGTAATAACCTCACCATCGGTAAGACACTCAAGTTTGAGAACGCCGTGGGTCGAAGGGTGCTGAGGGCCCATGGCGAGCACCATCTGCTCGGTAGCAAGGTCCTTTTCAAGCACAACGACGTTGTTGCCTTTTCGGGTAACCCTGACTGAACCCATTCCAGCTCTATCTAATTCCTGCATACGTGTGCTGCTTTGACTATTGAAAACACTGTTAGTAGGGTACCTTGATTCCGTGATAGCTCTCCTGAACCTTATAGTCCTTAAGGAGAGGATAACCTTCCCAGTCATCAGGACAGAGTATTCTTCTCATATCCGGATGTCCGGTAAAGAGCATGCCGAACATATCGTAGGCTTCCCTTTCATGCCAATTTGCCGTATGCCATACACAGGCAACGCTTGGGATAGATCCCCCCTGGCGTGCACACTTGACCTTGACCGCAATCTTATGGTGGCATTGTCCGAGGGATTCGATATTACAGACAATACCCACCTTATCCTCTGCCTGATAATCAACACCAGAAAGGCAGGCCATATAATTGAACTGGAGCTTTGCATGATCGCGCATAAAAAGTGCAATCTCAGGCCATAATGCTGTGTCGACAACCTCGAAAAACGGCATGGTTTCGTTAGCATCAAAAGCCGAGATGGCTTCGCCAAATTTATCGTGTATAATCACATAAGCGGCAGCACTCTGCTGTATTGACTGCGATAAAACCTTTCCTTCTTCCATCTCTAAGTATGCCTGTTTATATAATTATGCAGTGGCAGCTTTACGCTCCTGCTCAATAACAAACTGAGGATCGACACTTTTTTCAGCAAGTTTCTTCAGTGCATCCGCTCTTGAAATACCGATCTGCTCCATACGAATCAGCTCCTGGACCTTCATGAGACCACCGATCAGAGATTCGGGTCTTGGCGGACAACCAGGGACGTAAACATCTACAGGAATAACTCGATCAACTCCCTTGAGTACATGGTATCCATGCTCCCAGTAGGGGCCTCCACAGTTGGAACAGCTGCCCATTGAGAGAACATAACGGGGTTCGGGCATCTGCTCGTAGAGACGGATGACCCGTTCGGCCATTTTCATGGTAACGGTACCGGCCACAATCATAAGGTCGGACTGACGGGGAGAGGAGCGGGGAAAAATACCGAAGCGTTCGAGATCGTAGTTAGAAGCATTTGTGGCCATCATTTCGATAGCACAGCAGGCAAGACCAAACCCCATTGGCCAGAGTGATGATAAACGGGCCCAGTTCAGAACATTGTCAACCGATGTTACCAGTACATTATGCTTTGTTATTCCGGCATCAAGTAAACCCATAACGAAATAAAATATGGTGAATAGTATTTAACCCCTCTGGGCGGCTGATTTTCCTGAAGGCATTTCAGGCATTGTCGGAATATTGGGAGTTGGCCTTACCCAATCCAAATCACCTTTAACCCAGGCATAAGCAAGACCGAGCACCAGAATACCAGCAAAAACAAGAGCCTCTACAAGAGCGAACACTCCAAGATGCTTGAACACGGTTGCCCATGGATAGAGAAAAACAACCTCAACGTCAAAAATAATAAAGATAAGAGCGACGACATAAAACCTGATATTGAACTTCACCCAAGCACTACCGACGGCTTCTTCGCCGCATTCGTAGGTTGAGTTTTTTGCAGGGTTAGGTCTTTGTGGACGTAATAGACGAGCGGTGAGGTAACCTCCGGCAACGAAAACAATACCGAGGGCAAGGAAAGCGAAAACATTTCCAAAATTACTCAGGGTCTGATCCATATAGTGCCAATTTGAGTTAATCCCTTTCCTGACAATAAGAGAAAATTTTCAATCCTGTATCGATCTTCAATGCAGGTGCGCAAATATAAAAAAAAATTCCGTTGGGCACAGAAAAAAACAAGCTTTTTTATCAACCATAGCTCTATTTTTTTTACTGTTTGCATTGTATCCCAAAATAGAGACTGTTTCAAGAAAAACGTAATTTTGTCAGGCTCTCACTGGTTATTGCTATAAAATTTTGTGCTGATATGCATAAAACCCTTTAATAATAAATAAGCAGCAAGCAGCACGATAAGCAGAATGAACCCTTGCGCAACCGGCCATGAGCCTGTCAGAGTAAATAATACCGGACCGAGAATGGCTATAAAAATCATCCATAGGATTGGAGCCCATGCAAGACCGAGCATAATGGGCAGACCGGTTTTCATAAACTTTTTTTTGGTATCCGAATCTTTGAAACGCTTCATAGTAGTCTAAAAAAAGAGGCTTCCGATTTGCTCAGCCAACGCGGCATCAAGGTTTTTTAAGAGTTCATACTCCCTTTTCAACCCTTTCATATCTCCTCGCGAAAGATAGTACATGGCCATCTTAGAGTGAGGTTCAGGGTTGTCGGGTTCAAGATCGAGTGCTTTTTCAAATGCTTCCTTTGCCTTGTCTACTTCGCCCAGATCAAGATAGGCATCACCCAGAACACAGTATATACCGGTATGTTCCGGGTCGATTTCGAGACCCTTTTTCAGGGTTTTCAGAGCCATTTCCTCCTTGCCAAGCGTAAACTGCACAAAACCAAGGTGCCTGTAAGCCTGCATGCAACCGGGGTCAAGTATGATGGTTTTCAATAAATCGCAACCGGCTTTGCGGTAGTTGCTCAAAGACAGATTCGTTACCCCCCGCGCATAGAGGGCTGCCGAGTCGCGACGTCTGAGACTGATACTCCGATCAAGCAGTTCAAGTGCCTCCAGGTTCATCTGCTGGTCAATATAGATTAAAGCCAGTTCATAGAGTTTGACGGGATTGTCGGGGTCATGCTGAAGGGTAGCCTCCAGTTGTTCTCTCTGTATGTGCTCTTCGGCATTCAATGGTGACAAGGGTGACATATGTTACAGTTTATGATCAAGAGTTTCGAAGGCATTCTGGAGATCACGAAGTGCCTGAAGCTCTTCAAGCACCTTGTCAGCAAGCCATTGACCGAATGCAGGAGTGTCGTTAATACATCGGACATACTGGGAGAGAGGAAATCCCGAAGCTTCAAGCTTTTTGCAGGCATCATATTCGGTTTCGCTGTTATCGGCGAAAAAACCGTAGGGAAACATGACGACACCTTCATATCCCTCGTGCTTGAACTCCATAAGTGCTTTTTCAATAGTGTCCGTCATCCACTCCCCTCCTGTGGAATGATTCATGCAGCCCTGGCGTACATCACTGAATATATTCCGTGGGTCAGCCATGATTTTGCGTTTCAACACATCGAAAAATGCAATGGTCTCTTCAAGTCCGGTAAAGACTTTCGGAGGGTTTCCTTTTCGATCTTTGACCAGTGTACCATGAATGACCAGCACAAGGCCTATTTTGCCTTTTTCCGGACTGAGCATTGACGGCGATACCTGTCCGAAAAGATAGTCAATGTAGATGCGATGAAGACGATCGTCTTTCCAGAGTTTGCTTAACACCTTTACTTTGGCAAAAACAGAGTCACCATAGACATCGATAACCATCTGGCAAGCTACACCGCAGGAAAAAGAGGATTCAACAGGAATCATCGGCACTACAACAATCCCGTCATAATCATGCTGCAGCTCCTGAAGCATATCGTCCAGATAAGGCGGCACGAAATAATAGGCATCGATTACCTTGACATCAGCATGAGAAAGAAACGGACTCCCGCTTTCAGCAATATAAGCTGACAGCCTCTTTGTCTGGGAGCGATTGATTGCAAGAAGTGATGAATTGTATCGATTGAGCTTCCAATTGATATAGTGCTTTGTGGAACGATAATCAGCAATAAAATAGATCATTGCTGTCGGAATTTTTACAATCTGACGGGTTACGACCTTGAGAATTCTTCGAGAGCTCGGCCACAGGTTTCTTACTGTAAGCTTTTCAACTTCTCCGTAGGTTGTGACAATTACAGCATATTTTTTCCTGATCACAATCCTGTCCACCATTTTAACTCGGAATACATCACGCCAAAACCAACGACTCCCCCTACAAGGGTTTGCATGAGGTTATGTGCTTTCAGATAAATTCGTGACCACATGAGCAACGGTACAAACAGCAGCAGACATAAGGCAACTGAACCAAACTGGATAAAAAGCAACGCAACGGATGAAGAGAACGTGAAGAGATGAATGCTGATCTTCCACTGAAGGGTGATCAGAAGAATAAAAATCATATTGACGGAATTGAAAAAAAGAATACCGGTCAACAGTTTCGGGGGATGAAGATGCTTCATAAACTCGTAACCAAGTGCATTGACAGCAACAAGTACCAGCAGTGGAAAAAATCGCTGTTCGCGGGAAGAAATATTGAAATCAGTAATTCTCCCTATTTTTTTCAGGCCGGAAATCAGAAATATGGGGGCAAGAGTGCTGGAAAAAAAAAGGACCATCAGGTAAGACATACTGTTCACATCACTACCGTACCCCTGCATCACGATTGCATAATAAGCAAGCGGTGCTACCACAACCGGACTGATGACCCATGAAATAAAGTCTGCAAAACGGTGTAGGTCAAACTGCATGGGCTTAAGACGATAAACAAAAATGAAGATTTTAGCGTAATACACTGAAAAAGTATCTCGAAATATAGTTTTTATTAAAATTAAAACCACGTATATTCTTGTTCTGTAATGCGAGAGTGGTGAAATTGGTATACACGCTAGTCTTAGGAACTAGTGCCGTGAGGCGTGAGGGTTCGAGTCCCTTCTCTCGCACGCCTCTTACTGAATGCCAAAGTGGCGGAACTGGTAGACGCGCTGGACTCAAAATCCAGTGAGTGAATAACTCGTGTGGGTTCGATTCCCATCTTTGGTACCAAAATAAATGCAATCAGGACACTATCTCCATGCATAGAATGTACTCACCATGGCGTGAAGTGTACATGCAGTCTTTTAAGGATGAAAAGCCTGCCGGTGAGGCTGGGAAATCAGTTTTTGCCGATCTTCCACCTGAAGAGGATGAGAAGCGTTTTGTCCTCTACAGGGGGAAAACATGCTTTATCATCATGAACCTTTACCCCTACAACTGCGGACACCTTATGGTGATTCCCTATCTGCAGACTCCTGACTTCTCTGATCTCGACCAGCAGACGAAACTTGAGATCATGGAGCTTACAGACCTCGCTATCAAGGCACTGAAACTTACCCTGAGACCACAGGGATTCAATGTCGGGGCAAATCTCGGCAGGGTTGCCGGCGGAAGCGTTGATACCCATATTCATTTCCATATCGTTCCACGCTGGGAAGGCGATACGAATTTTATGCCGGTATTAGCTGATGCCAAAGTTCTCAGCAATGATATGAACTCCACCTATAAAAACCTGAAAAAGGCGTTCACTGACCTTACACAGGGAGAAGAGTAACACTCTCTACGGCGGAATGGAAACGGTTCCCTGCCCTATAAGCAACTCCAAGGAGTTCATCCCTTATCTCAAGGTGCCAGACCGGTTTGACAGTTCCGTAACCGTACAATGGAATCTGGTTCGCTCTTGCGCTTCAGGACTTATTATGCTCAATCCGCGTCCCGACAACGCTGAAATAGCCGTGCATTACCGCAATAGCAACTATGATCCCTATCGGCACAGCCAAAACAGTTCGTCCTTCAAAGAGAGAGCCTACCTTGCATCACGATCTCTGCTTCTCGGCTATCGAGCCGGCATCATCATGAAAGGATGGGTAAAGCCGATGGAAGAATGTGCTGTTCTTGAAATTGGTTGTTCGAATGGAGATCTCCTGAACTATTTTCACTGCAGATCGGGAGTACCGATCAATAACCTTGCCGGAGTTGAACCTGATGCGGAGGCTGCGGATTATGCACGGAACTCTTCGGGGCTGAATATCTTTCCTTCAATGGATGACGAAACCCTGGGAATACAAAAATTTGACCGTATAGTCTTCTGGCATTCCCTTGAACATATTCACACCATCCAGGAGACTCTCAACTCTGTGGCAAATCACTTAAAACCGGACGGAGTGCTTGTTATTGCTCTGCCAAATCCGGCAAGTGTTGATGCGGAACTCTATGGGGAGAACTGGATAGCCTATGATGCGCCGAGACATCTTTACCATTTCTGGCCGGGAACGCTTGAAAAACTGCTTGAATCCCATAAGCTTACGATTTTTAAACGACACTCCTACTTCCCTGATCTGCTCTATAATATTGTGCATAGCGAAGCACTTCTGTGCAAAAGGCAAAAACAACGGTTTAATGTGCTTCGAATTGCACATATCCTGGGCATGGGTTCGGTTGAGGCTTTAAAAGCGGGAATGGGGCAAACAAGAGCTTCAAGTTTGATTTATTATGCTCGTCGGGCTTCATAGCGAAGATTACGTGCTGAGAACGATCAGACTGATTGCATGTGCAACTCTTACCGGGTTATCATGTTGCGGATGCAGATGTTTGAGAGCGGCCAAGGGCCTTGTCAAGCTGGACAGATGCTACGAGATAGTCGTAGACTGCCTGCAGGTAGTTGGTCTTGGCTTTGTTGAGCTGGAGTTCGGCATCAGTCAGTTCAAGGCGTGATCCGATACCTTCTTTGAAACGAAGCAAGGATATTTTGTAACTACGTTCTGCAACACTGATGGTTTTAGACTGTACCTCAATTCTCTTCTGTGATTCCCTGAAGTTTAACAACCGTACCTCCACTTCAGCCCTGATATTGGCCTTAAGATCTTCAACCCTGGTACGAGTCTGCATCTGTGATATTCTGGCCTGCTCAATCTGTGCGCTTGCGCGGTATCCCGTAAAGAGAGGCAGTGAAACCTGAAGGCCTACTGCGGTTGAGACCGGCCAACGGGAATCTGATGTCTTTATATTATCGTTGAATGCAGTTTGTGATTCAAATTGACCAAAGGCACTGATAACAGGATAACGTTCGGCCCGGGCTGCACTTACTTTGTCACCCTCTGCCTGAACCTGAAGAGAAAGCTGGCGCAGATCAGGCCTTAAATCGAGCGCTTCATGGAAAGCTGCTGCAATATCCTGAGGATAGGTTGCTGAGGAGAGTTCAAGCTTTCCGGAAAGCACTATGGTGCTGTCGAGCGGTATACCAATGGCATTTTTAAGCCTGGTCATGGTAGTCGCCACACGGTTTTCCGCCTGAAGAAGATCGGGACGGAGATTTTCAACAGAAAGATATGCCTTGAGTGTGTCGATATCGGCAGCAACACCCTGACGGAACATTGCCCTGGTATCTTTTTTTGACAGTTCCCAGCGCTCAATACTCTGCTCAATAAGCTTCAGCTGATCTCTTGAGATCAAAGCGTCGAAATAGGACATTTTGATGTCGGCAATGACAGCTGCTTCACTAAATCGATAGGCCTCATTACTCATCTTGCGGAGAGTGCCTGCTGCCTTGATTCCGGCAAAAGCTGATCCGTTAAAAAGTGCCTGACGAAGATTAATGGTAGCGGTTGCGGCATTATCGGCACTGATAACAAGTGGAGTAAAGGTGTTTCCGGTCCCCCCGTTAAAAATATCGGGGAAAAAAAGTACTGACGGCTTCAACGATCGGGTATAGGTAAAGTCTGAGGAGAGCTGTGGAAGCACCTTTGCCCATGTTTCGCGGATTTTCTGTGAGGTCATATCACGGTCAAGCCTTGCGATTTCCAGCGTCCGGCTTCTTTCAAGGCCGATATGAACCGCATCGTCAAGAGTGAGCGAGGCGTTTGCAGGTAGTGGAGCAGCCTGGAGGTGCGAAAATGCAGTCAGTAAGAGAAAGGGCACAATAAATAACTGTATCTGCCTGAACCTGTTCATAACATTTGCTTGTCTTGATGAAAAAAAAACTGACTTTACCACACCGCCAAAGAAATAGTCTGAATATAAAAAAGTGATCGGTTTCGTAACAATTATGAGTGGTAACGTTCATTCCATAGGTGAGCGAGACGATCTCTGATATATTTTTCGCGGCCTTCATCTCCCGGGCGGTAATATGCCTTCGGCTCCATGCCTTCAGGGAAATATTGCTGTTGAACAAAATGCCCCGGATAACTATGGGGGTATTGATATCCTTCACCGTATCCTTCAGCTTTCATGAGTTTTGTCGGGGCGTTGCGCAGGTGTAGCGGAACCCTCGGTTGATGCAAGGATTTTATTTCATTCATGGCTTCATTGAGTCCCTGATAGCTTGCATTGGATTTCGGGGCAGACGCAAGATAGGTGACGCCATGAGCCAGATTGATTCTTGCTTCCGGCAGACCGATCATTTCAACAGCATGGAACACAGATATGGCAAGAGTTATTGCATAAGGGTCGGCATTGCCGATATCTTCGCTTGCAAAAATCACCATGCGCCGTGCTATAAATTTGGGGTCTTCACCTCCCTGAAGCATCCGGGCAAGCCAGAAGAGTGCTGCATCGGGATCTGAGCCCCGCATGGATTTGATAAAGGCGGAAATGATATCGTAGTGATTTTCTCCTCCCTTATCATAGATGGGGGCACTGTGCTGCAGTGCACGAGAGAGCACCTCCCTCGTCAGCACCATGGCAGCAATACCTTGCGGCATGAAAGAGACAGCTGCTTCAACCGCATTCAGTGCCTTTCGGGCATCACCTCCTGAAAACTGCAGAAGAAAATCAAGATCGGCTATCTCGATTGAAAGAGTCCGGAATAGAGTGTCTTCTTTCAGTGCACGGCGAATCACCGCCTCGATTTCCTTTGGCCCAAGAGGATTGAGAATATAGACCTGCATCCTGCTCAAGAGTGCTGCGTTCACCTCAAAAGAGGGATTTTCAGTGGTTGCTCCAATGAGCACAATAAGTCCTTGTTCGATAGCATGCAGCAGGGTGTCCTGCTGGGTTTTGTTAAAACGGTGAATTTCATCAATAAAAAGCAGAGTTCTATGGCCTGATCGTCTCGATTTTTCTGCATTATCAAGCGCCTTGCGGACATCTTTCACCCCGGAATCTATCGCTGACAACTGTTCGAATCGATAGCTCAGTGATGATGCGCAAATCTCAGCGAGGGTGGTTTTGCCCGATCCGGGAGGCCCCCAGAATATCATCGACGGCATTTGATCGCCTGCCAGGAATTTGCGAAGCGGACCTTCTGGACCGACAAGATGATCCTGCCCTGCCATATCATCAAGAGTTCGGGGACGAACCCGTTCAGCAAGAGGTTGAAAGTAATTCGCTGCATTCGGAGATGAATAACAACCGAACAGATCAGACTGCTTGTCAGAGGTATCAACCATTTAAAATCCGTTTTCCTGAAGCCATACCTCATCTATACGTGAAACAACTGCGACTGGAGAAGAGGCATGTGCTCCTATCTGGCGGGCGACATATTTACCAAGAATGTCAAATTCGAGATTTACCCGGCTGCCCGGGAGCAATGAGTGAAGAGTAGTCTGGGCAAAGGTATAGGGAATAATTGCCACGGCAAAGAGCAATGCATCAAGCTTTGCAACGGTGAGGCTTATACCGTCAATAGTTATTGAACCAGCAGAAACAATGAAAGGTGAGAAAGCATCAGGAAAGGCAATCCAGAGTTCACTGCTCGAACCAAGCGCCCTGATCTCGTGGACTACTGCTGCACAATCAACATGACCGAGCACAAAATGCCCGCCAAGTCGGTCAAGTGGACGAACGGCCCGTTCGAGATTCACCTTAGAGCCTTGACGAAGAGTGCCAAGCGTTGTTTTGGAAAGCGTTTCTTCGACAGTGTCAACTTCAAACCATCCCTCTCCAACAGCTACAACGGTCTGGCAAGCCCCATTAAGACTGACGCTTTCATCAATGGAAAGGGTGCTGAACTCTGCGGAATTACCGTACTGGACTCTGAGACGCAAGCCGCCATTTCTTTTGGTAACACCAGTTACCTTGCCGATATCCTTGATAATTCCGGTAAACATTTCAAAATTTTTCACTTAACAGAGCGACGGCATCCTGATAAAAAGATCAAAACCCGGATTTTGCTTCAATATATCACCATTACCGATAGACAACAAACCCTGCGGCAGGTACCGTAATTCGCACGGCTGAACCATGGTACGGAAGGACAGGAACACTCGTGTCCATCTGAAGGGTATCGGTTGAAAAAATACAGTTCATGACACTGCCAGCTGCTGAGTGAATACCGCTGTCCACGACGATCCAAAGAGTAAGTTCACGCTCTATATCAGTATTAATGGCGCATAGACATTCCGACCCGGCGAAAATCCGGGACCAGGCAATCACCCAGTGGAGTATTCCATTGACTGACTGAGGATAGTAAAAATCATCTCCGTTTTCCGAAACCTGCCGTAAATATTGGCGACCTCGACGCAGTGCAATGTTCTTGCGACGGATGCCGATCACGTTATGCACAAAGCGATAGATGTCGTTATCCTCATTAAAAAAGTGCTTTCCGGTACTCATAAAGGAGCCGAAGTTGCCTCCGAACATGCACTCACGAAGAAAAACATCACTATAGGAATCATCTTCGGCGCGCGGATCAGCACCGTTAAAACCCTGTTCTGTTCCATAGTAGATGCACGGAATACCTGCTGAGGCAAGGTTCAGACCAAGTGCTGCAGGAAGCAGGCGAATACTGCGGGCATCATCGCCACAGAAACGAAATTTGTGGCGGACACCAACCTGATCGTGATCATCCAGCATGGTAACGATATGCCTGGAATACCACTGATGGTTTTTCCTGCTGTCGAGAATACTGTTGCGGAACAGGTCAAAATAGCCTTCCTGCTCTTCAGTATCGGGATTTCCCGGACTTCTCCACCCTTTTACAAGAAACTCGAGCTTATCGGGAATGTCATCAATACCAAGTGCTGAATCAAGACCTGTTGCATCAAGAAGAGTAGTCGCATAAGCACGCCCTCCGGTTATTTCACCGATAATCGTAAAATTTTCCTTACCGATTGATTCGGCAAATTCATGAATAGCAGTAGCAAAGTACCTGACAGCTCCAGGCTCCATATGCTTAACAGTATCAAGCCGGAAACCATCGATATCGGCAAAGGCAATCCAGAAGCGATAGACATCCGTCAGATATCGTAGTGCTGGCGAAACATTGAACTCCTGAACACGCGACTCTAAATCCTGAAGAGCAAGAGGATCGTTGAGAGCATCGCCAAGATGGATATCCTTGAGCGAACAAAAATCGCCATCCAGAAACTCGGGAAAGGAATCCCACTGCCTGATTTCACCACGGCGAGTCCAGGTATCAGGCGACTGCAGCTCTTCCGGCCAGACAGCCCCGTCAGGCCAGAAATCCTTTACAAAAGTTTCAGGGACTTCGCCGAAAGGAATACTCCCTGCTTCGCCGCTGAAATAACGGTAACCATTTACAGGCCACTGCTTACCTTGATAGTAGTAATAACGCTGATTGTCATAATAAGCAAAGACATCTCCCGCATGATTGATGATGATATCGAGAATTACCCTGATGCCAAGTTCGTGCGCCGCCTTGACAAAATCTTTGAGTTCCTCTCTGGTGCCAAAATGAGGATCGACATTGAGAAAATTCTGTATTCCATAGCCGTGATAGTCATTGCTTTTCGTTACCTGCTTGAAAACCGGGCTGACCCAGATTGCTGTGATGCCGAGTCGGCCAAGATAACCAAGCTTTTCCTTCATTCCTGCAATAGTACCCCCGCACCAATTTTTTCCTGCTTCAAACCATGCTTGCGGTTCAGTAGTGCATACATCAGTCCTGGGATTAAACAGCGGAGTGTTGCGAATTTCCGGCTGATCTGTCAGAGGATTCCCATCTTTATCACCAAAGCCTCCGGACTCCTTACCATCAGAGAAGCGGTCAAGAAAAAGGAAATAGAGCACTTCATCCGACCAGGATGCTGGGGAGGGATAAAAACACCTGTTTTCGACAAGCGTTGTAAAATTGATGTCGCTAAGCCGTCGTTCAACGGTAGAATGGGATGTATCCTTAGGATTTGAGACCATGATCATGAGGATTTTATTGTTCGAACGCTGTCGCGGGTGTATTATCCCAGAACCTTGAGAGCTGCGCTATAGTCGGGCTCCTCAACTATTTCAGAAACCTGCTGGGTAAAGCGGACTATACCGTCAGCATCAATAATAACAATAGCCCGGGAAAGAAGTCCCTTGAGAGGGCCGGTTGTCATAGTGACACCATAATCCTTTCCGAATTCCGGAGAACGGAAAACTGAGAGCGATACAACGTTTTTCAACCCTTCAGTTTCACAGAAACGGCGGTGGGCAAAGGGCAGGTCAGCGGAAATACAGAGGACAACAATGTTGTCGAGCGATGCTGCTGCCTGGTTAAAGTACCTTACTGATGCGGCGCATACCGGTGTATCAAGGCTTGGAAAGATATTGAGAACAAGCCTTTTCCCTGCAAAGTCGGCAGGGCCGGCCTCGGAGAGATCGGTTTTCACCAGACAGAAAAAAGGAGCTTCAGAACCTTTTGCAGGAAGAGTTCCAAAGCTTTCAACAGGGGTACCTTTGAACGTTAGATGTGCCATAATAATTGTCCTATTAGGATTTATAAAATGCATGAAGTGCAATACAACATCGAACGAGCTGAAGGAGTTCAGCTAAAAACATTACATAAACAATGTAATCATATTCAATTTTACTTACGGCAGCTGATTGCTTCCTAGCGCTGGCAACACCTGATAATATCCGTTTACCGTCATAACCTGCAGAGGGTAGTCAAACAAACCTGACAGAGATTCGGAGGTCAGAACTTCAGCTTTGTTGCCATCGCTGACGATGCTGCCGTTTTTGATCAATACCACCCTTTCTATTTCCGGTGGAATCTCATGAAGATGATGCGTGACAAGCATGACTGTTTTCCCGGATCTCATGAGCATGCGAAGTGTTTCAAGGTAGTGAAATGTTGCACTGAGGTCCAGCCCTGTCGTTGGCTCATCGAGCAGCAGTGCATCCGGATCGCTGATGAGTGCTCTGCCAAGAAGAAAGCGACGCTGCTGTCCGGTTGACATGGAACCGAACGCACGATATTTAAGTGCACCGATTCCAAGTTCCTCCATGACTGCTTCAGCTTTTTTAAGGTCATCCTTGCTGAACTGCTGATTCTGCCAGATATCAATACTTGCATAGATACCCGACAAAATAACATTGATACCATGCACATCAGGAAGATAATTTTGCTGCAATTCATGGGAAACAATGCCGAGTCGAACCCGAAGGTCCCATACATTCCATCGCTCCCTGCCAAAAATCAGTATATGACTGTCAGGTACGACTACAGGATAAATGTCTCTGGAAAGGAGCTTTAACAGAGTCGTCTTCCCTGAGCCGTTTGGCCCGAGAACAGCTGTACTGCAACCCTCCTGCACCGTAAGTGAGAGATCCCTGAAAACACAGGTAGTACCGCAGTAAGCCGTTACATGATGAATATCAATAACCGCTTCTTTTTTATGATAAGCCATCATCGACATAAGCCTCCAGCAGCACATCCTGACCAAAAAAACGCGGTTGCTCAAATCGCAGATTCACAGACTGATCCGGTATACTGACCCCAAGAGGTGCAAAAGCGCTCAGGCCGTCACCGCCGAAAAGCTTAGGAGCTATAAACATATATATTTTGTCAACCAACTTTTCCCGGATAAAAGAAGCAGACAACCGGCTTCCCCCTTCAACCATAACCGAAAGAATCCGAATATTATAGAGTTCCAGAAGCACCTGCCTGAGGTCGAGTTCTTCAGCATTTTCATTGACAAATAAAACCTGCACACCTCTCTCCCTTAACAAAGCCACTTTCGGCAATCCTGACCATGAGGAAGATGCAAAGACAATTGTTGACGCGCCGGAACAAAAAATCTTTGTATCCAAAGGAAGACGTAACTGACGATCAAGCACAACCCTGAGAGGATTTCGACCAGCACAATTCCTCACCGTAAGGAGAGCATCATCAAGACGAACAGTTGCCTCTCCAATAATGATGGCGTCATACACACTCCTGAGTCGATGAACCTCTGCCCTTGCCTCTTCCCCTGTAATCCAGCGGGAAGCATTGAGTGAAGTTGCAATTTTTCCGTCAAGGGTTTGAGCAAGTTTAAGTGCCACCAAAGGAAGCCCTGCGGTATGATATTTAATAAATGCCTCATTGAGTTTCATGCACTCTGCTTCAAGCACCCCTTCAGTAACATCGATACCTGCGGCAAGAAGCCTGGCAGTTCCTTGTCCCGCCACAGCAGGATAGGGATCACGGCAACCTATAACAACACGGGAAATTCCCTTGTCAATAATAAGATCACTGCATGGAGGGGTTTTCCCAAAATGGGAACAGGGCTCAAGATTAACATAGAGGGTCGCATGCCGAAGCAGAGATTCATCCGACACAGAGGCAAGAGCCTGGACTTCAGCATGAGGGCCGGCAAACCTCTCATGATAGCCTTCACCGATAATTTCTCCTTTATAAACAATAACTGAACCCACCATGGGGTTAGGACTCACATATCCACCACCCTTCAAGGCAAGTTCAAGGCAACGTCGCATAAATTGAAAATCGTCACTCTCCGGCATGATCACTTCTTCTGGATGTTGAGCATGTTGACCTGTACCAGTCTGATCCCGGAAAGTCTGAGCAGTTCATCAATATTCTCTATTTTATAAGGTTTATCGTAATAAATTGTTTTTATACCCACATTGATCAGCACTTTAAGGCAATGAATACATGGGCTGGCCGTAATATAGATTTCAGAATCCTTGATGGCCACACCATGCTTTGCTGCCTGGGCAATGGCATTGATTTCCGCATGAATGGTGTTCACACAGTTCTCTTCGACCGTCCCGTCCGGATGGGTACTGCGGTAAATTCGGCAGTTGCTGTCGTTGCAGTGAGGAAGCCCGGCTGGCGCACCGTTGTAACCTGTCGAAAGAATACTGTGATCTTTGACAATAACAGCCCCAATATGACCACGAGTACAGGTCGCCCTTCGGGAAATAAGGTGGGCAACACTCATGAAGTATTCATGCCAGCCCAACCGCTTTGCAGGATCTGAGCCACCATTCGCGTCAGCACCCGGCAGACAGCATCCCGTTGTTGTTTCATCCAGCATAGGCATGATTATTAAAAAATTAAGGAAAAGATAGCAAGATTGTGCTTGAAATAAAGACAATCGCTCATATTTGACACCACTTTCTCACCTCATAAAAAGTCGCACTGTATTATATAGTATATCGCTTAATAATATGGAGACTTGCTCACAATGTCGGGCTCTGTTCCGAACCAGACAAGAGCGTAGTGATCCGAGATTGCTAATCCGACAGCATTCCATCGACTTCTGTTCCAAGTACCAGCATTAATGATAACTGCATTATGCGCTGACGAGCCAATCCACAGGCTTAATGCAGTGCCCGGGTCTATCCTGTCACTCGTCCAGGCAGCTATTTCATACCCTTTACCGCTATAACCCGTCAGCTCAGCCGGCTTGCTCCACATGAACTTTCCACTGCCGCCACCAGTATCGCAGAAAGGCTTCCAAGAACCATACCTGGACCAACTATGCATTGAACATGGTTTTGCAGGAGGATGCAGCTCAAGATCGCGTGCATGAATTCTTGCAACACAGGACAAATTTGATGACACAGGAATAGATGCCAACCCGTTCTGGTGACGGTAATTCATCATCAAATTGTACAAATATAATTCATCATCTGAGAGGTTTGCCCTGAATGACGGCAGAATATTCTCACCGAAAAGATTTCCGCCACCCTGATTACAAGCAAATGGAGTTACAATAACAGCAACAATAAAGAAAAGTATTCCCATTCCGCGATTCAATTCTCTGTACATACGCTTGTTTATCATCATATATCCCTGCTTACACGAATCGGAATCAATAAGGAAAATAACACGACTTCAATTATAAAACTTCGGGGTTATCAATACATTATGAAAAAAAGATAGTGCTCATGCAACCCATTCGTCATTCATGATACACAATTACTTCACACTCTACCACGCCGCTATGGAGCTGCATGAACGGCTTTCGGGGGGGCATGTGAGGGAGATCTATTCACAGCGTCAAAATGAACTCACCCTGAGCTGCATTGATGCTGATGGCCGACATCTTCAGATTGTGGTTGTCAGCCATACACCCCAACTCTCATTCTTTATCAATGAAAGGAGTTATAAAAAAACACGCAATACCGCAAACCTGATGAGCATGATCAATAACCAGCGGATTTCAAGCGTTGACATCGCTCTTTATGACAGGGAAATACGTTTTCATCTTGCCGATGCAGTTATCATTGTCCTGCAGTTATTCACCTCCAAAACAAATGTCCTGCTTGTCAGAGAAAACCGCATTATTGATGCGTTCAAGCTGAAAAACTCCCTTGCCGGTCAGCCCTATGAGTGCAATAATAATTCACCAGGAGTTCTCAGAGAGCTTGAAGGTCTTGCAATGAATAAAAATTTTTTTCTGGCGCAACTCAGCTCACGAAATGAAGAGAGCGTCTCCGAAAAACTTTCTGCCATTCTTCCCGGTTTTGACCGTGCCCTTGTTCGGGAAATAATACAACGGATAACGGGAGAGAGCTGTCCTGAAAAACTCTTCACCGCTTTTCAGTCACTTTTTTATGAACTGCTCGACTCCGGAGGAGCGGTGTTGGAAAATGAACATGGTGAACCGGAATTTTCGCTTCTGCACACATCACTTCCGCAGGCACGCTTGTTTCATACCGTTCTTGAGGGAGTGACCGATTACAGCATAACAATGCGGCAGTTTCTTGATACAAAAGAGAAGCTGAAAGAAGTTCGTGCCAGACTGCTGCGTGAAGTCAGAAAAAAACAAAAAGCACTTGACAGTTTCAACCCCGAAATGCTGGAGGAATTTGCCCGAAACTATGAAAGCTCCGGCCATCTGCTCATGGCATCCCTCTACCTGCCAAGAACAAATCGAAAATACATCACGGTACCAAATATTTTCGAGCCCGGTACACCGGTCAAAACCATCCCTCTGAAAGAGGCGTTAACACTGCAGAAAAATGCTGAAGAGTATTTTTCAAAAGCTTCAAAAACCAGAGGAAAACTGAAAATAATGCAGGAGAGACATGCCAGACTTGAACAAGAAAAAACAGCAATTGAAGCGCGTCTTGCAGCCTCTGATGCAATAAAAACAGTCAAAGAAGCTCTTCGGTTTGCTGCAAGCCATACCGACCTGCCGAATAAATCCGGCGTTCTGCAATCGAAAAATAACCGTTCCGCCTTACCATTCAGAATTGTACAACTCTCTCCATCAGTCACTCTTCTCATCGGCAAAAACGCAGCAAACAACGACCTGCTCACCTTTAGTTATGCCCGCCCCAATGATATCTGGCTCCATGCCCGCGGTGCATCAGGATCTCATTGCGTGCTGAAAGGGGCAACGCTGCACCATCTGAATGACATCCTCAAAGCTGCAGAAATTGCAGCATGGTATTCTGCCGCAAAACATTCAGAACTTGTTCCTGTGATATATACCCTTAAAAAATATGTCAGGCACAGCAAACAACATGCTGCCGGTCAGGTTGTCGTCGAACGGGAGGAGGTAGTTCTTGTAAGACCTTCAAAGGATATACAATAAATGGAAGATTCTAACCATCCATTATATATATTATGCAGGTTATGCAGGCAAAAAATGTATATCAGCAAAGGATTGATAACCATCTTCATCCACTTTACAAATAACTTTATCCCCCACCATGGAAACCTATAAACTTGTTTTACCAGAACACCTTAACCACTACGGCTTTCTGTTCGGCGGCAACCTTTTGAAATGGATCGATGAGGTCAGCTACATCACGGTATCACTGGATTATCCAGGTTGCAACTTTGTGACTGTGGGTATGGACAAGGTTGAGTTTAAAAAAAGCATACGGGGTGGATCGATTCTTTGTTTTGTGACTGAAAAAACAAGAGTTGGTCATACTTCGATCGAATATACCGTTCATGTCTATAAAAAAAGTATTGAAACCGGTGAACGGATTCTTGCTTTCAGCACGCACATCACCTTTGTCTGTCTTGATGAGAATGGTGTAAAAAAAGAGCTCTGCTGCGGATATAAAACATCAGGTTCAGATAAGAATTGTTTCTGATACCTTTTATTAATGCGTTCAACTACCGTGAAGTATTAAATACAGAACCGCTCAGACTGACCACAAGACCAATGCCGATAAAGGCCATAACTGCATTGGCCAGCCACATGGAGATTATGGGATCAAGAATACCCCGTTCGGCAATTTTCTCTCCAGAAATCATGAGCATCCAATAGAGCACAAAAAAGAGCAACGACATGGATGCTCCGACTCCGAAACCACCTCGCCTGGCTAAAACGCCAAGAGGTGCGCCCACAAGGACAAAAATAAAACAAGCAAGAGAGAGAGAGTATTTTTTATGATAAGCCGCCATGTATTTATTGTACATCTCTCTGTTGGATTCTATGTTATTAAGTTCACTGTTCAACTGATCAATCTGATGATCAAGATACTCTGTTGCGTCCGCTACCCCTATTGGACTCAGTGCAGCATTGGAACTTGTAAAACGATGAGCAGAATC
Source organism: uncultured Chlorobiaceae bacterium (assembly GCA_903940125.1). Lineage (GTDB taxonomy): Bacteria > Bacteroidota > Chlorobiia > Chlorobiales > Chlorobiaceae > Chlorobium. Next base: position 153,725 of record CAJAJL010000059.1, read on the forward strand.
ATCAGATCGGCTTTCCGCTATAGTATGTTCCATGTTTTCAAGCGGGATGCTGATGTTTTTTTCAGATACCGATATCCTTTTCCTGAATTCATCAACGATAACAAGGAGTTCCTTCGCAGAAAGATCGCCATCTCCAGAACGCACCCGATCCCCGGCGGTGCGTGAGAAACCAAAACCGGTTGACTCAAAAATAAAACGATGTTTCTTAAAGCTTATGTTACGATAGGACTTGTGATCCGGCTGACTGATTTCATGAATTTCGCCGTTAAAAAGCGTCATGACTAAATAATGATAATCAGCAGTAAAATCGATACTCCCCTTTTCAGCAGTAACCATGGCGCTGTAATCCTTCCTGGTAGTATCATAAATAACAATACCTTTCAGCTCTTTTGATTGGTCATCAGACTTACGCACATAGATGGAATACCCGTCAACCAAGGTGGAAAAAGCATTTTCAGTTAAACCAAACGCAGGTTTCGCTTTTGCAATATCAACCATCAGGGATTTCGCATAAAAGTTGGCTTCAGGCAACACGACATTATTGAACCGCTCAACAAGCACTGAAAGAATAAAACCTGCACAGAGCACTGGAATCATAACCCGATAGAGAGAGATCCCCGAGGCTCTTAAAACAGTCATTTCAGAGGTAGTGGTCAGAGAACCGAATACCATGACAACCGCAATAAGAACAGCCATGGGCGCAGCAAGACCAACCATCCATGCTGACTGCAAAACAATCAGTTCAAGAATGGCTGAAAATTCAATACCCTTCCCTATGAAACGATCGGCGAAAGTGGCAAAAAACTGCAGAATAAGTACAAAAACTATAGTGATAAAAGCAAACAGGAAAGGACCGAGATGCGATTTAAGGATATAGCGATCGATAATTCTCATCAAGCCAATAACTACATATTTTTTTAGAGCGAACACGAAAACCCAATATATTCGCACAGTACTTGAAAATAACAAATACTATCAACCAGTTATCATCCCGGTTCAGCAATTTCTAAAAACATCAAATAGACCTGATATGGTTTTTTCTCCCCTTCCCGTAACAGAGGAACTGCGCTCGCCTTAATCCATATACGCTTCGTCTCTGAAGAATGGACCATACCCATGACAATGCCACTGACAGGCTTCCCTGTGCGCAACGCAACCACATCCGGATATTCTTCCACAGGAAAATCTGACCCATCCTTCCTTACAAGTTTCCATTGAAGTTCAGAGAGAGTTTGACCCTGCATATCTTTCAAGGAAATCCCTATCATCCGCACTGCTTCAGGATTTGCCATCACTATTTTTCCATCCGGATTCTGAAGAATAGTTCCAACAGGCATGACTTCAAACAATAGCCGGAAACTCTCCTTCTGCTCACAAAGACTCTGTTCCAGGTTTTTCGCTATAGTGATATCATGAAAAGTGATCACCAGACCAACAATGCGATTTTCCTGTGTACGGTACGGCATGATCCTCACCATAAACCAGCGACCATCAGTTGCAGAAACCTCCTTTTCAGTAAAAATAAGAGTGTGAAGCACTTGACGCGCATCGTCAGCAAGAGCCGGATAGTGCAGGTCGGTAACGATATCGGTTATCGGACGACCAACATCTTTGGGGATAAGTTTGATTATAGCAGCAGTTCTGGTAGTAAACCGGCGTATGTTAAGCTCATCGTCAAGAAAAAGTGTTGCAATATCAGTGCTGTTCAACAGGTTTTTCATGTCATTGTTGGCCTGCGACAGATCACTCACTTTGGACTGCAGCTCCTGATTTACCGTCTGCAACTCCTCGTTCAGCGACTGCATCTCCTCCTTTGAAGTGGTAAGCTCCTCGTTCGTACTCTGCATCTCCTCATTGGCAGACTGCATCTCTTCATTTGTTGACTTAAGTTCCTCCTGCGAGGTCTGCATCTCTTCACGAATGGTGATAATTTCATCCTTGGCCTGATTAAGCTCCCCAATCAGTGATAAAATGCGGCCGGAGCTGACATCGTCATGCGAAGCAGTACCAAATTTGACCTTTGCAGTCACGCTCTTTGCAACATCAGAAAAAACCATCATGACCAGACCTTTCAGAGCCTGTGGCTTATCAATCAGTTTAACCGTTACATCAACAATCTGTGTTCCCCCGTTTGTTCCAACTACCAGACCCTTTTTAGTTAACTCACCTTCCTGTCGGATTACATTCGCAAGCAGGACATTCAGTTCGTAACGCAGTCCTTCACGAGCCATGGCAATGACATTCATATTTGCTTTTCCTGCTGACGGCTCAAGGTATTTACCGGTTCTCCCGCTGATGTAGATGATATCCCCCTTAGCATTCGTCAACACCGCAGCAGGCGCAAAATGCTTCAGTAAATACTGGTCTATTATTGTTTTCAAGTTCAGATCGGAAATTGTTGATGTTTTCAAAATTTCCGAAGTATCCTGCGTCTTCAGTACGGTAGGGGCAAATGATGATGGAAAATCAATAGTCTCTACACGCACGCCCTGGTTCAGCTGCCTGAAAAGACGTGTTTTGCTGTCAAGCGGTTCAAACAGATGAGTATTGGATCCAATAGTCTCGGCACTTCCTAAAAAAAGAATACCACCGGGATTAAGACTGTAATGAAACAATGACAGAAGTTTTTTCTGGAGTTCCTGCTCCATATAAATCAGCAGGTTGCGACAAACAAGAATATCAAGCTTGGTGAAGGGGGGATCCATAATCACATTCTGAGGCGCAAAAACTATTGATTCTCGTATCTCTCTTGTTATTCTGTAGCCTCGGTCATCTTTGTCAAAAAAACGTTTAAGGCGTTCCGCAGAAACATCCTCAATGATATTTGGTGGATAAAATCCTGATCGTGCCTTATCAATGGCATCTTTATCAAGATCGGTTGCAAATATCTGGAATTTGAAATTTCCAGAAGGCTTCAAGGCAGCAAGAACTTCTCTGAACACAATTGCAAGTGAATAGGGCTCTTCACCAGTTGAACAACCGGTCACCCATGCCCGCAATACACCGCCAGATGGGTGGGCAGCAATAATGGAAGGAATTGCCAGTGTTTTCAGAGTCTCCCAGGCAAGTGGATCACGGAAAAAACTTGTCACACCAATCAGCAGCTCCTTGAAAAGCAGTTCTGTCTCATGTGGATTCTCCTGAAGAAACCTTACATAATCTGTAATCTTTTCAATCTGGTGTATGCCCATACGACGCTCAATACGCCTGTATATTGTGTTTTTTTTATAGGACGAAAAATCGTGACCTGTATGTGTGCGCAAAAGAATGACAACTTTTTCCAAGGCACTAAGCGCCTTGTCCTCTAGTATCATTTGAGGTGTGACAATAATGTGAACATGATGAAGATAAGAGATAATCTTTGCAGGAAGATCCTCAACTGGAGCAACCACATCAGCCAATCCTTCATCTATGGCGCTTCGGGGCATACCGTCAAACTTGGCAGAAGCCGGATCCTGAACAAAAACCCCACCACCTTTTTCTTTTATAGAACGCAAACCAAGTGTTCCGTCAAAACCCATACCGGAAAGAATTACACCGATGGAGTGCTCCTGAAAATCATCCGCCAAAGAACGGAAAAAGAAATCAATGGGCAACCGCAATCCTCGAGGCTTGACCATATCAAGTAAATGCAATACACCATGCAAAATCGTCATATCCTGATTTGGAGGAATAATATATACGTGATCAGGTTCGATTTTGAGCCGATCAGTCACCTGCATGACAGGCATAGAAGTAGCCCGCTGAAGCAGTTCGACCATTATCCCCTTGTGTGTCGGGTCAAGATGCTGAACAATAACAAAAGCCATCCCGGAGCTGGAGGGAACATTTTTCAAAAAAAGATCAATTGCTTCAAGCCCTCCAGCTGATGCACCAATACCAATCACAGGAAAAGAGTATACCGGCGTCTGCTTGATAACATCAGCTTCAGGCAATTTTTTCGTTTTCCGTACGATAGGCTCTTTTCTCATGATGCTCCTCTGTTTTGAACAATATTATGAGTCTCCAATCCCTTATTCTGCATGAATACACTCTCTCCTTCAACACACTGAACTCGCAAATCCTTATATTATTGACATATATAAAGAACATTCAAGCACCGTTTGTCGACCTGATATTAATATACAGTTAATACATTGCAAACTGACCGTTACCATCACCATTATTGCAGAGAATCACTGATAAGTGTAAGGTTTATGTAACTGCAGTCGGTATAATCTCACCGGCATCTCACCTTTTGAACCCCATGCATATATGCACATGTGTTACACATAGTGCCGGATGAATGTTAAAGAGGGTCGCTGAATAAAAGAACGTATTGGACAAATGGCAGGGTATCAAAGACCGCAAAAGCAAAAATAAGGTATAAAAAAATAAAGACCTACAAGCGTAAACCTGTAAGTCTTTATTTTATATGGTGCGCCCGGGAGGACTCGAACCTCCAACCCATTGATTAAGAGTCAATTGCTCTACCATTGAGCCACGGGCGCATATAATCTTATTTTGCAGGCAGTGCAGGAAGCGAGGGTGCTACAGGCAATGTTTTTACCGGTGCTGCCGGTGCCGCAGGGACAGTTTTCTGAAGAACGCTTTCAGGTGAAGTTGCTGCTGTCTTTTTACCTGGAAGAGTAAACTGAGCGATAAAACAAAGCACCATAACAATTGCAGCAAGAATACCTGTTGTCTTGCTTAAAAAATCTCCAGTCCTTCTTACTCCGAGAGTCTGCACCGTACCAAGACTGGACATGCCACCGGTCAGACCGCTGCCGCTTTTAGGACTCTGAAGCAAAATAGAACCTATAAGCAGAATCGATGCAAGTAAACCAACAATGACAATAAAAACATGCATTTCCAGCCGCTTTAATAAATTTGCAAATATCGTATCTTCATATGATAATGGCCATAAGTTAGCAACTTTTAAAAAATATCCAAATCGTGTTTTCAGATGCAGGGAAAATAGTTGTTGCCGGAGGTCTGATAATCGTTGGATTCGGACTGCTTCTTATGATTATTGAAAGTGATGCATCATCACGGTGGCTCAACTGGTTCGGAAATCTTCCTCTTGATATTAAAATTGAGAAGAGTAACTTCCGGTTTTATTTTCCAATAGGCTCTTCAATACTGCTCTCTCTTCTGCTCAGCCTTTTGCTGTTCCTTATTAACAAATTTATCCGATGATCAATTCATGAAGGAAACAATAAACACCGCTCTCCGTACTGTAACGGTGACGAGAACCACTAAAGAGACAGAGATCAATGCTACACTCTCTCTTGACGGCACAGGGATAAGCTCCATCAAGTCCGGGGTGGTGTTTTTCGATCACATGCTGACCAATTTCACCAAACATTCAGGATTTGATCTGACACTCGAATGCAGAGGCGATCTTGATGTGGATGATCATCATACCATTGAAGACATTGCAATTGTTCTTGGGAAAGCTTTTACGGATGCGCTTGGCGATAAACGGGGGATACAGCGCTATGGATGGTCTATAATTCCTATGGATGAAGCTCTGGCGCGTTGCGCAGTTGATCTTGGTGGAAGAAGTTATTGTGTGTTCAATGCCAAGTTCAAACGAGCGGTCATACAAGGGTTTTCAACAGAGATGGTGAAACATTTTTTTGTTTCACTTTCAGAAAGTATGAAAGCCAATATCCACCTGTCTATCCTTGAGGGAGAAAATACACATCACAAAATAGAAGCTCTATTCAAGTCTTTTGCGTATGCAATGAAGGCGGCCGTTTCGATAACCGGCTCGGGAATTCCATCAACAAAGGGAAAGCTTTAAGCTTTCCCTTCAAGGTTTGACCAATCTTATTTTGCGTAGGCTATAGAGCGTTTTTCGCGAACAATAGATACTTTGATCTGTCCGGGATATTGCGCTTCCGATTCGATTTTATGCGCAATATCATGGGCAAGAACATCTGCCTGTGAATCGCTGACATTATCGCCTTCGACAATAACCCTTATCTCCCTGCCAGCCTGCAAAGCATAGGTTTTAAGAACACCGGGAAATCCCTTGGCAATCTCTTCGAGACTTTCAAGACGTTTCACATTGCCATCGGAAGTTACCGCACCTCGAGCACCCGGACGGGAGAGTGAAATAACATTGGCAGCATCAATAAGCTCTGCAACTGGAGACTCTTTAACAACATCACCATGGTGAGCTGCAATAGCATTGAGCACGACATGAGATTCGTTGAATTTTTTCATAAACGTCATTCCAGTGATTGCATGAGGCTGATCACTTTCCGGCAGAACAAGTCCAATATCATGCAACAGACCGGCACGCTTTGCAAGACGGGCATCAAGTTTTAGTTCGGCAGCCATAAGACCTGAAAGCATGGCAACCTCACGACTATGCTGCAGCAGATTCTGGCCATAAACCGTGTAAAATTTCATTTTACCGATAAGCGCGACAACCTCGGAGGGCATGTCAGGAATCTGGAGTGCAGAAAGCGATTCCTCTCCGGCGCTGATAATGACATCATCAATCTCCTTTTTGGCGTCTTCAAAGGCTTTCTCAATAGCCACAGGATGAATGATTCCGTCAACAAGAAGTTTCTGGAGGGTGAGCTTGGCAAGCTCACGACGCAGAGGATCAAAACATGAAAGAATAACAACCTCAGGGGTATCGTCAACAATAATATCAACGCCGGTCGCATTTTCAAAAGCTTTAATATTGCGTCCCTCACGTCCGATAATACGGCCTTTGAGTTCATCGCTCTGGATATGAACCACAGAGAGTGCGTTTTCAGTAGCCTGCTCAAAAGAGATCCGCTGTATTGCAGTCAAAAGCGTTTTTTCGGCAAGACGGCTCGCCTTCTGCTCAGCTTCTTCATGAATCTGATGAATGGTTTCAGTCGCTTCTTCGCGGGCTTTGGCAACCATGTTGTTGATCAGCATTTCTCTCGCCTCTTCGGCCTGAAGATTACTGATGCTTTCGAGACGCTGATTCTGCTCTATAATAATCCGTTCAAGCTCTGCAGCACGAAGCTTGACCTGCTCAGTAGTCTGGTCGATCTCCTTACGCTGTTCCTGAAGTTTCCGTTCGACATCCCTGATATCCTGACTCTGTTTTTTCAGCTGAGCTTCCTTTTGCTGAGTCTGCTTCTGAAGTTGGTTGTACTTGTTGTTTTTTATAACGACTTCCTGATCAAACTCCCTGCGCTTCTTTTTCCACTCCTGGTTAACTTCGCTGACTTTAAGCTCCTTGTACTCGTTAGCCTCTTTTTGAGCTTCCTGCACTATCTGCACCGCCCGTTCTTCAGCTTCAAGCACTTTGGTCGTTCCGATCCGTTCAAGAAAAAAACGTCCGATAAAAAAACCCACACCAAAAAACACTATCGAAGCAAAAACAATTAAAAACAGGTTTATTACTATACCCATTAAACTACCTCCATTTTCATGCTTTTATCCTAAATAAGAAGCACCGTTTACAACAAAAAAAAATCCGCACCATACGTTGATGAGTGTAAGATTCAAGAACCCGTGATACACGGTGGGTACCTCCTTCAGATATTTTGCTTCCATGGGAACACTGTTTCCAATGTTCTTGAATACTGAGCGGAAAGCGTCAGAAATTCAACAAGGCCTGCAATCAAAAAGAAGAGTTCGGCTCCCTATTCTTTAGTGTTAGTTCTTTTACTTACAAGTCACATCAATCAGCTGGTGCGGATATTTCTTCTCTCTTAATGTAAAGGTTTATGACAGATTTTGCCCTAAAAAAACATTGAGTCTGGCGATGTTCTGCTTCAGTGAAGCCATTTCCTCTTCAAGTTCTATCTTTTTTTCTGCAAACGAAATTGCGGCAAGAACTGCCAGCTTCGCAGACTCAAATGTCGGAGCTTTTTCAGCAAAAAGCCGCATCACTTTATCAACATCCCGAGCTGCCTTTTCAGTCAATTCACGCCTTTCTACCCTTAAAGGATAACTGTCGCCATAAACATTTACATCAATTTTTTCCATCTCATTACTTACAATGTCTGACTGTTTCTGAGTTCCATTTCTATTTTCTGCAAAATCATGACCAACTTATGCTTCACCTGCATTTGTTCCGCATAGGTAAACACTCCTCCGGAATTGCCATTTGCATCCATGACAGTGGAACCGACACTTCCCGGCAGTTTACATGACCTTAAGATATTTTGAAGACTTGAAAGTTCAGATCGCAATACATCATTCTCTTTCCGGCACTCGTTCCACCGATCCATGAGAATCTCAATATTTTCCTCAAGAAGGCTGACATCAGCCTTTATGTTCTGTCCTTCAAAATCTTGCATAGAACAAAGAGTATCAGACTTGTCGAATTACCGCACCAAGCTTACTCTCGGCATTACTGCCGACTTTCGAAAGAATATCGTTGATTCTTTCATCCTGCAATGTTCCCGTATGATCAGCAATTTCCAGTGAGAGAGCAACACTGCGCTCTCCCCCATCTTTTTTGGTGTGCTCGAAAAGATCAAACACACTCACATCCTTAATCAAAGAGTCACTTGAACGGACAAGTTCAACCAGTGACTGAACGGTAACAGACGGCGGAAGAATAAGCGATAAATCCCTCTGAACAACAGGAAATCTGGACGGCGGCATATAAGCAACATCCGGATTGAAACAGCATTCCAGAACTGCCGCATCAATTTCAGCGATATAGACGTCCTGCCGGATATCAAAAACACCTAAAAGGCCGGTATCCACCTGTTTAACCTGCCCCACTCTAAAAGAGCGGCTCTTTCCTTTTTCTGTCAGTTGCACATCAACAGTGACAGTTTTTTCATTATAAATATTCACCACTGATTTATCAAGCAAATTCAGCTTCTCCAAAAGCATCTCAACTGCACCCATAACATCATAAAAATCAGCCTTTTCCGGCGGCAGGTTCCATATCCTGGGAAAACGGCTGCCCGTCATGGCTATAACAAGATACTCCTGCTCTTTGTAGCCATCAAGAAGCGACTCACCAGCTCGCTCATCCTCCGGCAAAATCCGGAATCCCCTTGCCACCTCAAAAAACTTTAAATCCCTGTTACCATGCCTGATATTATGACTGATAACCTTAAGAAATCCTGGAATCAACCCTGGCCTGAGAACCTCAAGACCTTCACTGATTGGATTCAGAACACCAACGAGCCGGTCACTGAACAATCCAGCCTCTTCTTTTTTCATCAGCGGATTAGTAAGAATTTCCCTGAAGTTCAAACCAACCATAATGGAACGGAGAAAGTCGGGAAAAAACTCCGGAAACTTGCGGGACTCAGGATAGGTTGTCGTCAACTGACGGGATGGCTGAATATTGTCGTAGCCATAAAGCCGGGCTATCTCTTCAACTAAATCTATTTCTCCGGAAACATCAACCCTGTAGGAAGGAACATAAAAGGTGATCGATTCTTCACTGGTTACGCTGACAGTAAAACCGATGCGCTCAAGCATCTCTGCCATATCAGCAGCTCCTATCGAACTGCCGAGAAGAGCATTCGCTCTTTCAGGTCTCAGAACTACCTGACGCAAATCAGAAGGTGCACTACCCCATTCACGGGTATCATCAATAGATCCCCCTGCAAGCTCAAGAATAAGAGCTACAGCGCATTCAGCTGACCTTTTGACATTTCCCGGATCAACTCCCCTTTCAAATCGATAAGAGGAATCAGAAGATATTCCAGCTTTTTTGGCCGATTTCCTGATTATTGAAGGATCGAAATATGCGGCCTCAAGCAAAATATCGGTCGTGGTATCACTGACAGCTGAATCAAGCCCTCCCATGACCCCGGCAAGAGCTGCGGGTTTTTCGCTGTCACAGATAACCGGCATTCCCGGTTCAATATGGCAAACCTGCTGATTGATTGCCGTAAACTCTGCCCGCATATCGCTTCGTACCACTACTCTCTCTCCTGCAAGCTTGCCCAGGTCGAAAGCATGAAGCGGTTGACCGAGAGCATGAAGAATATAGTTGGTAATATCAACGATGTTATTTTTCGGCCTTACATCGATACTTTCAAGTTTCCGACGGAGCCATTCGGGGGATTCCGCTACTTTTATGCCCCGGATAACAACACCTGTATAATATGGGCAAGCCTCGGCATCTTCAACTTCAACCAGAGAACCGGCAGTTGAGAATGCAACGTCTGTCCGCTTCGGATAGTGTATGATGTCGTATCCTGCAAGTTCCCTTGCAACACCAAGATGGGAAAGTACATCAGGACGGTTGGGTGTTACTGCAATATCAAGTACTACATCACCTTCAAGGTAGCGGGCAAACGGCTCTCCGATTGTGCATGACGGTTCGAGTTCCATCACCCCTGAATGGTCTCCGGATAACCCAAGTTCATCAGCGGCACAAATCATTCCGAAAGATCGTTCACCGCGTATTTTAGATGCCTTTATCGTAAAGGTTTTACCATCAGGAAGCTGAAGCTTCGCTTTCTCTGTCGCAACAGGAACGTGCATCCCTTCTTTAACATTCGGTGCACCGCAGACAATCTGAAGAAGTTCTTCGCGGCCTACATCAACGCGGCAAATGGTTAATCGTTCAGCATTGGGATGAGGCTGAACCTCTTCTATTCTGCCGACAAGAACAAGATCATCAGGAAGAGAGCTCTCATGAACCTCTTCCACCTCAAGTCCGAGAAAGGTCAGCTTTTCAACAAGTGAATGAGTATCGGAAGAGAAGGAAGGAAGAAAATCTTTGAGCCAGTTGACAGATATTTTCATAAGAGACGGAAAATCTGCATTCATGAATTAAAAAAAGCCCTGAACCGGCAACGAACAGAGCTTTAAAACGTACAAGTAACAGAGTGACCCCAACGGGATTCGAACCCGTCCCGCCACCTTGAAAGGGTGGTGACCTAACCGCTAGTCGATGGGGCCAAAAAACATGGGTGAATGAGGGGACTCGAACCCCCGGCCTCCA
>CAJAJL010000060.1 GCA_903940125.1 uncultured Chlorobiaceae bacterium
GAGATCCCAGCGGTAACTGAAAGGTGGATTGGCAACCACGGCGTCAAAGTATTTCTTTTTTGCCGGGTTGGCTTCGCGCAGCATATCCCAGTCGTTGAGCAGGGTGTCGCCGTGAAAAATCTCGAACTCGGAATCTTTCACCCCGTGCAGCAGCATGTTCATGCGCGCAAGGTTGTAGGTGGTGATATTGGACTCTTGCCCATAAATCTTGCCAATGCCATGCGCACCCATCTTTTTGCGCACATTGAGCAGCAAGGAACCTGAACCGCAGGCAAAGTCGAGCAGGCTTTGAAGATATTTCTTTTTGCCAGTGCCTGGTTCCTGACTGTCGAGCGTGACAATGGCGGAAAGAATGCTGGAAATCTGCTGCGGAGTGTAGAACTCGCCCGCCTTCTTGCCGGAACCGGCGGCAAACTGGCCGATCAGGTATTCGTAGGCATCGCCAAGGGTGTCGCTGTCGGTGGAAAAATTTGCCAGCCCTTCGGCAATTCTGGTGATAATGGTGCAGAGTTTGGTGTTGCGTTCGGTATACTGCTTGCCGAGTTTTTCTGAACTCAGGTTGATTTCCGAGAACAAGCCCTGAAAGGTACTGGCAAAGGATTCGTTCTCAATGTAATCAAAGGCATTTTGGAGGGTATGCAGTAACTCACTATCCTGCGTGCGGGCCATTTCCGCAATGCTGCCCCAGAGGTATTTCGGCTTGATCACATAATGCACCTTGAGGCGCATCTGTTTTTCAAATTCACCAATATCAAAGGTGTTGTTGTCGTACCATAGTTGCAGCGACGTGGTGTTGGGCTGGTCTCGGTTGTCAGGAAAATCTGTTCCCAGCTCTTTTTTTGCGGAGGCTTCGTAGTTGTCGGAGAGATAGCGCAGGAAGAGGAACGAGAGCATGTAATCGCGGAAGTCATCAGCGTTCATGGCCCCGCGTAGTTGGTCGGCAATACCCCAGAGAGTAGTGCCCATTTGTTTCTGGTTTTGTTCGGTCATGACTGATTTTTAGTGTGCGCCATTGTTATTTTGCTGATCTCTTCGACGTTCTCCTCTTGCTCAATGCTCTCTCGCCACCGGGATAGCGCAAACCCTGACTATAGCCCTTCCACAAGAGTAATCGGCAGACCAGTACAACGTGAAATCGTTTCGATATCAAGACCAGCATCTTTAAGCCTTTTTGCAACTTCCATTGCCTTTTGCTGACTACCCTCGACTCTTCCCTCAGCCTTGCCTTCATCATAAGCAGTATCGACAACATTCTTCAAGTCACGATAAGCCTTGAGGCTCTCTTCATAAGCCGCCGCTTCCACACTCGAATATTTTGCAATTTCTGCCAGTTCAAATACTTTAAGAAAGACCTTCTCCTGAAGACGGGCCGGTCGGTCAGTCAATTCAGGTAGGTGGCAAAGAAGAAAACACCATTTGTCGAAGTCAGTAACAAGCTCTTCAATCGTTTTGGTGAACTTGGGAAGTTCGAGGTAAATAAACGTAAGCTTGTCGGAGAAAACTGCGCCCGTTGAACGATCAACCAGTTTAACTTCATGATGAACGACCTCATTGTCAGCTTTATCCTCATCAAAGACGAAATCAAGAATACCAACCATATAGACCGCCTTGAGGCAGAAATTCCACGATCCGCTCTGTGCCTGCTGTTGCACAGGAAAGGTGGCATAAAAAATTGATCGATCTTTGAAGTAGTTCTGCTTTGCCCGCTGCATCTCTACAATAAATTTTTCTCCCTTTTCATTTTCACAGTAAAGGTCAAAAATTGCCCTGCGGTCGTACTCGTTCCGCCCAACCTGTTCATTAGGCAAAAATGAAAGGTCGGAAACTGTTCCCGCCTCGGCAGGCAAGAGTGTATTCAAAAACGCTATCAGCAGGTCTTTGTTTACCTCGGAGCCAAAGATTTTCTTGAAACCAAAATCGGTAAAGGGGTTTATGTAACGATCTGTTAAAAGCATAGTGCAGTCCCTTGCTGAACTGAATTTCAATGAGTCCACTGTTTTCTGTTAATATAGGAACTCAGGGGTATCCCGCAATGAAACACAATACCATGCCGGAAGGTCTGGGGATTTATAGTTAGCGTCAAGCAGCAGGATTTGAGCGAAATGGGGGGATTGTTTTTCGTTGCTCAAAGACGACCTTTTAATATCTGGCATCGGTAAGTCTATTGCCCATTTGATTCTGGTTTTGTTCAGTCATGACTCTTTTGCTTCGGATGCCTTACGGCGCAGCTCTTCCACCGAAATCCACACCAATTTTCCATTTTCTACCATGACGATATTGGTATCAATTAAATAATCCATCAGTTCCATCCTTCCCTGCTGCTTGCTATATACTCATCAATATTTTTTCGGGATTGATGAGCTACTCCAAAATAATGGCGCGGGTTAAAGGTCTCGACAGGTACAGGTGTTTGCTGGGCAGAGATACCCTCTTCCTTTGCCAATTGTTCGAGAAGAATTTGCACTAACCTGAATTTATCGGCGTGTGACAAGGTAGCTACAGAGGGCAAGAGATCATTAATTGACATGATGACTACTATATAACTCTTTGGATGATTTCATTCAAAATTGTGCTCATCGCTGCACCTCGTCAAAAGCAGGGAAAAGCTGCTGCATCAGCGCTTTTTTGTGGGTTTTGAGCGTGGCGAGCTTGTGGGTTTGGGCGGTGATCAGCTCGTCGATGGATGAAAGACAATCGGCGATTTTTTTTTGTTCGAGAGAAGAAGGAAAACTTACTTCAAATTGTTCCAAATCACCTTTTGAAAATCCTTTGATTGATGTGCCTTGGCCTAATGATATCAGAGCTGATTTATTTGCAATAAAAAAATATCCAAGGAAATAGTTGTAAATCTTCTTAGGCAAAAAGTTTGTAAAGTCCTGACTCGTACATACATCTATATTATTTACAGCCAACTTTCCTGTGCCAACCCTTGAAACAAATAAAACACTTCCCTTTGGGACTATTTTGGTTGCAGATTCCGATATTGATTTCTCGTTGATAAATCTTGTGACTGACATAGTATAGATATCGTCTTCAAATACATCTGAACTTGAAACCCAAGGTATATCCCCCTGCCAATATTCAGCTACAGATTTATCTGGCGTTCCCCCTCCACTTAGCTTACCAAGTTCGCCCAGTTTTGCAATTACCCAATCATCCCGAAATTCAGGAAAGCGCAGCTTGGGCAGGGTTTCGCCTTCTGCCGGAAAGAGCTGCTGCATCAGCCCTTTTTTATGGGTCTTGAGCGTAACGAGCTTTTGGGTTTGTGCGGTGATCAGTTCGTCGATGGATGAAAGGCAGTCGGCGATTTTTTGTTGTTCTTTTTTGTGGGGATATGAAACAGGTAAAAGCTTAATGATTTCTGCATTCAGGTTTTGCACACCACTACCAGCCGCATTATCTGAAAAATACGTTTGACAGTCAGAAGTCATCATCAAATAGTAGAGATAGTCTCTATCAAGACTTTTATTAATTTCAGACACAGCAATCCATCCGTCATGGATACAGGTTTGAATTTTCAAAATATAAGGACGGCCAAAACTCATTGAGTTTGATAGTATCAAATCTCCGGGGTTGACCACACGCGTTTTAGTCAACGCGGCAGGAATAACTTTTTCCTGTGTGCTTGTGACAAATTTTGATTCTTTGTCAATGTCGCCGATTTTTAACCAATTGAGGCCATTGGTATCGTTGGTTACGTATTCATCAATCGGACGGGGTGATCCACCTCGAACAATTGTTGCGAAGTCATCCAATCGCTTTTCCTCCCACTCCCCTGCATCCTGAAACTCCGGAAAGCGCAGCCTGGGCTTCAATTCGCGTTGTGTCGCTTGTATCATATTCGTTGCATCCACATTATTGCTCATACGCCCCCAACCCTGAAATTTCCCGCCCTTGCGCAAGTTTGTGCAGCACCGGAATCAGCTCTTCCATCAGTACCAACTCCTTTTGCCTTCTGCTTTTCCAGTTCAGTCCCAGCGGGGCAAGCAGATCGGTCAACTGTTCGCCGTCGAAGATCATGCGCTGCATAATGCCATCCATAAAGGCTTGCAGTACGGACGTTGCCAGCCCGTGCTTTTCGGCAATTTCAGCCAGTTGGTGAGCGTTTTTTTCGGCCTTGAAGGTTTCGTAACCCTGACGGATGTCACTCTCTTTCAACCCTTCGCCTGACTTCAGGGTGCCGATATAGTCGGCGATATCTTCGCGAACCTCAAGGAATTGGGCCTCGGAGTCGATCAGACCGATAAGCTCAGTGCGGGTCATCTTCTGTTTGCCGGGTGTCTGCTGCGAGTAGCTTGTAATCAGGGTCATGATGTAGTCGTAATCAATCATGGCTGAGGCAAAGAGCACGAACTCAAAGTCCAGTTGCTCTACTTCGGGGAGAAGCTCTTGTTTCCCTTTGCTTTTCTGCTCCTGCAGGCGCTGGGCGGTTTCGAGATAGACGCCACGGAAGGCCTGCAACTGTTCTTTGGGAATAACCTGCTCAATGCTGACGGCATGTTCCGGCGTCAGGTCGGTATATTGGTCAAGCTGGGTCTTGAGGCGCTGCACCTCCTTGAAGAGGTTGATGAACTGGCCGCGTGCCGCGTTGCCCTTGAGGTTCGCCACCTCTTCCGGAGCGCTCTTCAGCCCCTGAGTGTGCATAAAATCATTGAGCTTGTTAACCGCAGTTTCAAAATTGTTGATGACTACCGGTGCGGAATCGACCAGCCAGATCTCATTGGCGCGTTCAGTTTTTTCACCGGAAAAGAGGGCGATGGCCAGGTTAACCGCACTTTCCTGCTGGCGAAAGTCGAGTACGGTGCCGTAGGGCTTGGTGCCATTCAAGACTCGATTGGTACGGGAGAAGGCCTGAATCAGCCCGTGGTACTTGAGGTTTTTATCCACGTAGATGGTGTTCAGGAACTTGGAGTCGAAGCCGGTGAGCAGCATATCCACCACGATAACAACGTCAATCTTCTGCGCATGCGGCAAGTCCTGATTGGGATATTGCTGATCTTTGAGGCGCTTTTGCACATCCTGATAGTATAGGTCGAATTCGTCGATGCGGTGGTTGGTGCCGTAACGAGCATTGTAGTCGGCAATGATAGATTTGAGAGCCGCCTTCTTTTCGTCAGGGGCTTCCTGGTTGTCGGCCTTCTCCTGCGGCAGGTCTTCCTGAATCTGCAGGACATCCTTGTTGCCTTCTGCGGGCGGGGAAAAGACGCAGGCAATGTTCAGGGGAAGGAAGTCGCTCTCTCCGGCTTCTCTCTCTGCCTGCATGGTTTTGAAAAGGCCGTGATAGGCTATGGCGTCATTGATGGATGCCGTGGCCAGAATGGCGTTGAATTTGCGCCCGTAGGTGGCGGTATGATGTTTTTGGAGGATGGCTTCGACAATGGCTTTCCTGGTCATTGTTTCGCCCGGCTTGAGCTTGTTTTTGCCTTCAGGCTTAAAATAGTCGATATGGAAGCGCAGAACGTTGTTGTCTTCGATGGCGTGCGTAATGGTGTAGACGTGCAGTTGCTGCTGAAAAATGTCTTCCGTGGTTTTCCAGGAGGCCTGCTCCCCTTCAATCTGCTGATAAGTGGCGTTTTCTGAAAAGATCGGCGTGCCGGTGAAGCCGAAGAGCTGGGAGTTGGGAAAAAATTCCTTGATGGCTTTGTGGTTTTCGCCGAATTGCGAACGATGACATTCGTCAAAGATGAAGACCATGCGCTTTTTGCGAAGTGGTTCCAGCCGTTCCTTGTAGTTGCGTTTGCTGCTGCCGTCGAGGGCGATGCCGAGCTTCTGGATGGTGGTAACGATCACCTTATTGGCGTAGTCATCGGAGAGCAGCCGCTGCACCAGGGTTTCGGTATTGGTGTTTTCTTCGACGCAGTTCTCCTGAAAGCGGTTGAATTCCTCTCGCGTCTGCCGGTCGAGATCTTTGCGGTCCACCACGAAAAGGCATTTGTCAATATCCGAATTATCCTTGAGCAGGGTGGATGCCTTGAAGGAGGTGAGTGTTTTGCCGCTGCCGGTGGTGTGCCAGATGTAACCGTTGCCGCTGTTCTGGTGAATGCACTCCATGATGGCCTTGACAGCATAGATCTGGTAAGGCCGCATCACCATCAGCTTTTGCTCGCTGGCCACAAGCACCATGTAGCGGCTGATCATTTCGCCCAGAGTGCATTTGGCCAGAAACTTCTCAGCGAAGCTGTCGAGATGGGTGATCTTCTTGTTGTCTTCACCGGCAAACTGGTAGAACGGCAGATAACGCTCGTCGGCATTGAAGGTAAAGTGGCGGTTATTGTTATTGGCGAAGTACCAAGTATCGGTGCGGTTGCTGACGATGAAGAGTTGCAGGAAGCAGAGCAGTGTTTTTGTGTAACCGTTGCCGGGGTCATTTTTGTAATCGACAATCTGCTGCATGGCTCGGCGCGGACTGATAGCCAGGGTTTTCAGCTCTATTTGTACCACCGGCACGCCATTGATAAGCAGGATTACGTCGAATCGATGATGGCTGTTACTGGTGTTGATGCGAAGCTGGTTGACTACCTCGAAGGTATTTTTGCACCACTCCCTGATGTTGACCAGGGTGTAAAAGAGTGTCTTACCATCGTCCCGATCAAAGCTGTTGCGCTCACGCAGATGACGGGCAGCGATGAAAACATCCGGGGTAACAATCTGATCCAACAGTCGGGCAAACTCTGTATCCGTCAAATGCACAAAATTCAGCTCTTCGAACTTTTCACGAAAGTTCTTCTCCAGCCCGGCACGGTCGCGAATATCTGAACGATACGTGTATTTGAGATCCTTTAATTTATCGATGAGGCCTTGCTCGATGTGGCTTTCAGTAGTCATGCGAATATCCTATGAATGCTTTACCGAAAATATTCCCATAAACCCGTTACGTTTTGCAGAGCGCTGAGAGCAAAACATGTGTTGCACATATCAAGAGCGGTAATCTGGAATACAACGGGATAAGTACTTTATTTACTGTAATATGCAATTAATCTTTTTCATTCCATGACACAGGCATCGATCTGCCTGCAACTCATAAGGCACTCCTCCGCAAAGGTGTCGGCTTCGGTCTCTTTCTCTTTGCCATCACCGGAGTAATCCATTCCCTCAACAAAAACATCTTTTTTGTTATGCTTCAGGATATGAGCCGCTTCATGGAAAAAGGTGAACCAGAAAATATCATTGCTGTTCAACCGGTTTGAAAGCTGAATCAGGGGGTTGCCCTTCATCCATCGGGTTGAACCATGCAGAGGCGCTTTAGGCAGGCAGGGGGTGTGAACAACCTTTACTCCGGCTTTCCGGCATAGCTCCTGAAGTTCAGGAAAGAAATCATCGGCACCGCTTATCACAAGCTTTTTTATCTCCTGCAATGTTTTCTCAAAAGTACTCCTGTCAAAATCAGGCACCTGAAGCAAATCAGCCTGCCGCTCTCCCTGCCGTAGCCATGAAGCAAGAGAGTATGGGTCTTTGCTGTTTTTTTCGCTCATACGATAAGCTGTAGCATAAACCTGTCCGTGATAGAACTTTTCATACACGTCAAAACTCGCCACGTTAAAAAAGGAGAGCAGTGCTTTCCCTGCGTTAGCCGAACCGCCTTCAAAGGCAATCCACCCCTTTGCCTTCATGGCATTGCAGGGAAACCTTTTTGCCCACTCTTTTGCCTGTAAAAGAGTTTCTGCCTCATCAATTTCAGCAAGCCTCAGGCGATAGTTACGTTCAAGATTAATCCAAAACGTAGCAGGAATACCAACTACCCGTTCAAGTTGTAATGCCGTTTCCGGAGTAATCTGCGCCTTACCCTGAATGATTTCATTGATAGTCTTCTTTGGTCTGCCCATTCGCTCTGCTAACTCCGCCTGACTCATCCCTGTGAACTCAATATGTTCGGCAAGCGTATCACCGGGGCAAGAAATGATTTCACGAGCTATTGCAATATCTTCCATTGTCTTATACATGGTATTCCTCTCGTTTTAATGGTAATCCTCTCCAATCGCTGTAATCACAATACAGGTAACTTGTTTCCAATCAAGCCCACCATCTTCCTTAAGAGGAGCAGGATTATGATCTGGCATAAATAACATTCTATGGTTTGGAGAAATATCCACAGCTAACTCACCAAGCCTATCAGCTTTTAATTCATGGCAATGAGCTGTTGGTACGGTTCTCATAGCATCAAGATCTGGCGCCTGCGACAACTGTTCAAGACGGAGATCCACCTTTTTTGCCCTGTCGCCATAATGTTTCTTGATGGCTGAGAGGCTCTCGACACTCTTCTGCAGCTTGCGTGTTTGGTAGCGAATGTTCATCAGTAAGGTAACAAATCTTATTAGAACAATACATTTTTATTAACCCAAAAGGTTAATAAAAAACCCAAACCACCTCACTGACTCTGCAACTGACACCAACCATGAATCCTTTCATTTCCCATCGGGCCACAAAATTCGCAATTTGTTGCAGTGCTGCATAACCCGACGATTCCTTATCTACCGGAACCAAACTGCACACTGTATTTTATACCACATTTATAATACGCCAATTTGATTGTATTTTATAACCCGATCGTCTTCGTCTTTGCCTTTTCGGTTCATCCCGTTTTACTGCACCCTCACTTTCTCACTCCATCCGAACTTATCCTGAGAGCACGTGGCGCTGACCTGCTTCAGTTCGGACATGCCTTGGTCACGCTCAATACAGCTCTGCTCGTTGTCATCGCGCTGCATTTCATGAAACTCTTCAATAACACATCGTCAACTTGACAGCAAATTATCCGAGTACATCCCTTTCTATTTTGGACCTCGATCCCCTATGCTATACCAGATTGCAACAGGATTTGACGGTGTAAAAAAGTTCCCGCAGGAAGAAATTGTGTACATTATCAGCTCACTTGATAAAATCAAAGAGTGTGACTTGCCGTATTTTTATACTGATGGACATGTAAGAAGCTACACATCAACATCTTATAATGACGACAAGCACCTTGAACATCTTGATTGGGGTACATTTAGAGCAACATATTGGAAAAGTGACGAAAGCGACTTGCGGAGACAGGAAAAAAAGCAAGCTGAATTGCTGGTAAAGGATCATGTTCCATTAAACGCTATAGAGCTTTTTGTTGTTTATAATGAAAACGCTAAACAAATTCTGCAAACGTTTCTTTTAGAAGCAAAACAGAACTTTGACGTAAAAATATCTCCACACAAACTGTATTATGATCACCTATAAAACCGGCAACATACTTGATGCGAAGGTTTCTGCTCTGATCAATACGGTCAATACCGTAGGGGTGATGGGTAAAGGAATCGCCCTGCAGTTTAAAAATGCATTTCCCCATAATTTCACTGTTTACTCCGAGGCGGTCAAACGTAAAGAGATCAAAACCGGTGAAGTCCAGGTCGTTCCGGTTTCATCCCTGAACGGTGTCCAGTACATTATTAATTTCCCTACCAAAGACCACTGGCGTTATCCATCTAAACTTGAGTGGATTACTGCTGGTTTGCATGACTTGCAGAAAAAAATCTATGCTTATCATATTGAATCAATTGCTCTTCCACCTTTAGGTTGTGGAAATGGCGGCCTTGACTGGAAAATCGTTAAAGCTGAAATTGAAAAAGCATTGAGTGGTCTGCCGATTGAAATTCAGGTATATGAGCCCTCTGGCGAAATAAAAGAGATGCTTGCCAAGCAGGAAAAACCTGCTGCTGCCCGTTTAACACCGGTCAGAGCCATGCTCCTTCTGCTCCTCTATCAATACAGGGCTATGGGAGAACATGCCAGTGAATTTGCTGCTGAAAAGCTCAGCTATTTCCTTCAGAGAGCTGGAGAAACACAGTTAAAGCTTGAATTTACAAAAGGCTATTATGGCCCCTATTCAGGAAAGGTGCGCCATGTGCTGTATGCACTGAACGGCTATTACCTGAAAGGGTTTGAACAGAAAGCAACAAAGCCGTTCGAACCGCTTGAAGTTGTTATCGAACGAAGTGACGAAGTGATGGAATACATCGAGACTAAATTAAACGCTGTTGAAAAATCACATCTTGATAAAGTCTTGAAGCTTATCAAAGGCTTTGAATCGCCATATGGGCTTGAACTTCTTGCAACCGTTGATTTCCTCATCTATGAAACCGGAAACAATGATCCCCGTTCCTTGGCCGAGGCAATTCAACTGTGGTCAAAAAGAAAAAGCGAAATGTTCTCTCTTGAACATATCAACCTGGCAACAAAGCATCTGCAGTTGCTGAGAAATTGAAATCTAACATCTGAACAACGCTCGTTATTTCAATTACCGACAGCGACTCTGACCACAACGCAAACGCAATGAGGCAATCCAAGGAACTTCTTGAACGCATCAACAAGGTTGTCAGGCATATCGAGCAGGCAATTGACAGGGAGATGTCTCTGGATGAATTGGCTTCGATTGCCTGCTTTTCTCCTTTTCACTTTCAACGGATATTCAAGGAGATTATTGGTGAAACGCCGAAGCAGTTCATCAAACGCCTTCGTTTGGAAGAGGCGGCTCGCTTGATTGCTTTCCACCCTGACCGGAACATTCTATCTGTAGCGTTACAGGTTGGATTTCAATCTCTGGAGGTGTTTTCAAGGGCATTCAAGGATTACTATTCAATAAGCCCGGATACCTACCGAAAAAGCAGTGAAAGTGAACGATTCAGGATCACTCAGATGCCTTACACGCAACTGCAAACCGGAGAGAAGCCTGTATTAGATGTGGTGTCACTAAAGCCGATACAGGATTTTGATGATTTATCAATTGAGATTTTTACACGACCTCCAATACAATGCGTCTATCTGAAAACAACGCTGCAATCGCCAAAGATGATCGACGAAAGCTTTAAGAGCATAAAACAATGGTCTCAAATACGTGATCTTCCTGGAAGTGATGTGACGCCGTTTGGAGTGATAAAAGATTATCCGATATTCACTTCGCTTGATAAATGCCGGTTTTTTACGTGCATTGCAGTTGATAACCCGGCAAAAATATCAGGCATTGTAAACCATTTTGCAATATCCTCGAAGAAGTATGCCACATTCACCATTGAAGGCGGTATTGCGGATATTGTTGAGGCCGCCAAATTTCTTGTCCATTCATGGATACCTGGCAGCGGGTACGAAATAGTGCTTGAACCCGTCATCCTGATACCTATCAAAGACCCGACAGCCACCCCATTCAACGAGAATAGCTGGCAGACTCACATCCCCATCCAGCCTGAAAGACGCCTCTATTGAATCGCAAGAAATGTTAAGCGGTTCGCAACTTTTGATAAAATAATTCAATACCGCACTGATACTTTTATTGAGCATTACTCATGATAAAAGTATACCACCATGATTATTCTGAAAGGCGTCACAAAAGTATTCCAGACAAAAGAGCGATCGTTTACTGCACTCAACAACATCAACCTGGCCATTGAAAAGGGGGAGTATGTGGCCATTGTCGGAAAATCAGGCAGCGGGAAATCCACCCTGCTGAACATGATTACAGGTATTGACCACCCTTCTGAAGGCATAATCAGGTTGAACGATACTGATATCGGGCACATGAACGAAAGCGAGCTGGCAGCATGGCGAGGCAGAAATATCGGCATCGTCTTCCAGTTTTTTCAGTTGATTCCGACGCTTACGATTCTTGAAAACATTCTGCTTGCAATGGAGTTAGTCAACACCATCCCTAAGGCTGAACGCATGAATCGGGCGAATGACCTGTTACAAAG
Source organism: uncultured Chlorobiaceae bacterium (assembly GCA_903940125.1). Taxonomy (GTDB): domain Bacteria; phylum Bacteroidota; class Chlorobiia; order Chlorobiales; family Chlorobiaceae; genus Chlorobium. The sequence goes on from CAJAJL010000060.1 coordinate 11,712, forward strand.
CGTCGGTATACCGGAACAGGCAAACAAAATGCCTGCATCTCTATCGGGTGGAGAACAGCAGCGGGCGGCAATTGCCCGATCATTGGCAAACGACCCTGCCATTCTTGTGGCCGATGAACCAACCGGCAATTTAGACAGTAAAACGGCAGAATCTATCCACTCTATTTTCAGATCGCTGGCAAAAGCGGGAAAGACTGTTCTTGTGGTGACGCATGAAAAAAATAGTACCTCAACATACGACCGAACCATTACCCTCCTGGATGGAAAGATAGTTTCACAAGAATCTGAAATCGGAGCACTATGAACCTGCAATTCTTAAAAGCGGCAAGGGATTTGAGCTCACATCCAAAAAAAACGCTTCTTGTTGTCTTTGCATTGATCCTTGGCATCTGGGGTGCAGGAACAGTACAAGTCTCTTATGTTCTTTTAATGCATGATTTACAAGCCAATTATCAACGTACGGTGCCCGCTCAGGTGGTATTTACCTCTGCTGACTTTGATAAGCTGAACCTTGAACAGTTCGTCGGAAAACCGGAGATAGAAGCTGCTGAATTCAGAGATTTTTCACTGCACAGAATTGAAGTCCGTCCGGATGTCTGGATTCCTCTCTGGCTCTACGGTGTTGAAAATTTCAATGCTATGAAGCTTGCACGTGTCTTCAGGGAAGAGGGCAATAAGGTTCCCTTGCGGAACAGTATTCTCATAGAACGAGACGGCAAACTTGTATCAAATATTGCAACAGCTTCGATTCCTCGTGTGAGAATCGGCAATACCAAAGTCCGGATTCCCGTAAGTGGAATCTGTTTTGATCCGGCACAGGCTCCGGCTACGCAGGACGCATTTATCTATGCCTATACCGATAAACAATCATACCGCAATATCACGGGCATGGCTGTAAACCACAGGCTGATCGTGCGGTTAAGAAACGTGCACTCATTGGCGGATGTGCAACAAAGAAGCAAGGCACTGGTTGATGAGTTCCGAACAACAGGCATATGTGTCTCTTCCGTGGATATTCCGAAATTCAATGAACATCCGCACCAGTGGCAATTGAATACGCTGCTCTTTTTGATAGGATCCATTGGGTTTCTGGCGCTCATTATGGGGGCAGTTCTGGTATCGCAGCTGGTCAAGTCCATCATGGCGGGCCAAATCCGGCAAATGGGTATTCTAAAAGCAATAGGTGCGTCACGGTTCCAGCTTTTCAGAATATATGTTCTGATGCTTCTTGTCATCGGTGCATTGGCGGGGCTGATTGCGATACCTGCTTCTCTGCTGTCGGGTTGGGCATTTGCTCATTTTGTTGCCGGCAAACTCAATTTCAATATTATTACCACAACCCTTCCGCTTTCTGTGTACATCACGCTGATACTTGCAAGCCTGCTGATGCCGGCTCTGCTGTCCGTATCGATTTTGCTGAAAGGTACGGGTACATCAGTCAGAGAGGCTTTAAGCGACTACGGCATTTCACAAACAACAGTCGGCAGGGAGTTTCCATTTCTAAAAACGCTGCACCTTTCTGAACGAATGATGTTGGCCATCCGAAACTCACAGCGAAACATGAGTCGTCTGACGGTAACCGTTTTTGCCATGGCTTTCGGGGTGGCCATATTCAGTACGGGGTTCAATGTGCGGCAATCGTTATGGGAATTGCTGACGGGCTATAAAGAGGAAATGCGATATGACGTACAGGTTGTTTTAAATAAAGCCATTCCGAAAGATGAAGCCCTGAAGCCGCTTGGATCGCTGGAAAATGTCAAACAGGTGGAGACGTGGATAGGTGGCCGCGGTGAAATTCAGTCAAAAATATTATCAACAGATAAAGGAGCCGGAATAGTAGCTCTTCCGAGAAATACCAGTCTGCTCAAATTAACAATCTGCAATGGACGCTGGCTTTTGCCTTCAAATGATTTTGAGGTTGTTCTGAACCAGCAGGCAATGGAGCTCTATAACAACCCGCCTCTTGGCTCCTTGCTGCCATTGCATATCAGGGATAAAACAATCAATGCCAGAGTAGTCGGCATGACCCGGCAATTTGAAAGAGCAAAAATATATGCTGATAAAGAGCAATATGACGCTCTGCTGAATCACGACCACCTTATCAATACCATTTCGTTTGTTGCAAAAAACAATGATTATCAGAAGGTAATCGCTCTTAAAAAGAGTATTGAAAAGGCAATTGCCCCGTCCGGACTGGATATCGCTTATGTGATGTCGCAGGCTGAACGGGTGAAAATTATTTATGACCATTTGAATATTATTCTCTCGGTGCTCATACTGCTCTCATTTCTTGTCCTTCTGGTCAGCGCTGTCGGTATGGCATCTGCAACGGGCATCAATATCTGGGAGCGAACCCGCGAGATCGGTGTAATGAGGGCAATTGGAGCCACCCCTAACTTTATTTATGCGCTGTTTGTCAATGAAGGCATGATTACCTGTACTATCAGTATTGTGCTTGGGTTATTGCTCTCTTATCCTTTGAGTCGGCTTGCTGCCCTGTTTTTCGGCAAACTCATGCTGGGCAACGATGCAGAACTGACGTATGCTTTCAGCACATCAGGGTTCTTCATCACACTTGCCGTTACCCTTGTTTTCGGGTGGATTGCAAGCCGCATACCGGCTAAATCGGCAATTTCCATGTCAACACATGCTGCGCTTTCTTACGAATAAGAGTTTAACAGGCAAGACAGGATTGTTACATTATTTCTGTGGTAATCAACCCCAGGAACAGGAGCAGAGATGAAAGCAGACAATTTTACCCTTGAGAAGTACTTCAGCAGAATAGCCTATCACAGCAGGACTGACAAGGATATTGCGACATTAACGGAGATCATGCGGTGCCAGTTATTTTCCGTTCCTTTCGAAAACCTCGATATTCAGGCCGGAAAAATTATTTCCCTGGTTCCTGAGGAGATTGTTGAAAAAATATTGTCGCGTAGACGCGGCGGATATTGCTATGAAGTCAATGGCCTCTTTGCAATGGCACTCGAGGAGCTTGGAGTTCCCCATACATTTGCGGCTGCACGACCGATGAATTACCCCGTAAGGCGCCCCAGAACGCACATGGTTATTATAGCTGAAGCGGGTGGCGAGAAGTGGCTTTTCGATTTAGGATTCGGGAGTAACGGTATAAGAAAACCGATGCGACTCAATCTCCTCGATGTTGAAATAATGCAGGACTCCGATCTTTTTATGCTGAGCACAAGTGATGAACATAAGTATCTGCTGAAGGCAGTCGTCGAAGATCACTGGGCAGATCAATATGAATTCGACCTGTACCCGCAAGAATGGATTGATTTCGTTCCTGCCAACCACCTCAACTCGACTCACCCTGATACGATATTTGTTAAAAAATTGCTGGTAGTGCTGCACAATCCAACGGGCAGAGAGATTCTTATCGGTGATACATTGAAGAGCGTTATCAATGGAGTTACAACAAAGCAATTCATCTCCGCAGAAAACCGCGCATTCATCCTGGCCAGCACATTCGGTCTGACCGAACCTCAATTGTAACCGGTTCTGATCGACGCTTTCCCGATTAGTCTATTATATTACAGTTTGTTACATTGAACAAAATCAAGGAGACGATGATGATGCACATACTGCTTCAATGGTTGGTCAATGCTTCGGCAGTCTATGCCACAGCGCATATTCTCAGCGGCATTCATATTAAAAGTTTCGGCGCGGCTATTCTTGTCGCACTGGTTCTCGGCCTCATCAACGCAATTGTCAGGCCGATACTGGTCTTTTTTTCGATCCCTTTTATCATTGTGACTCTCGGACTTTTTCTTCTGGTCATCAATGCTTTTCTGCTCCAGTTCTCCGCATCACTTGTCGGCGGTTTCTCCATTGACAGCTTCGGGTGGGCTATTGCCGGATCGGTGGTCATCAGTGCAATTTCATGGATGTTGAGCTCTCTTTTCAATCTCTGACATAACTGTTCAAGAAGTAACCTTACCTATGACGATGCAAGGGGAAGCGTTGGCAATTGTCTTACAGAAAGCCAACAAACTTAAACTACAACCGGCGGTATATCAGGCAGATAAACCACATGATGTTCTGGTAAAAACTATTGCAAGCACCATAACACCGGGATTTGACCGTCTTCTTCTGACCAACAAGCCTGTATCAAACAGGGTTTTCCACTATCCCATCATGCCAGGCAGCGAGTCGATCGGACAGGTTATTGCGACCGGTTCAGGAGTCGATGACCTTATTCCCGGTGATTTTGTCTATGCTTTCAAAGGGAACAGGTGGTCAGGAATCGAACCTTATTTCGGCTGCCATGCAGAAATCATTCCGACTTCGCGCCACAATCTTTTCCCTCTCGGTCGCCAGCCAATCCACAGAGATCTTCTCATCGGGCTTCTGGCCTATGTTATCAGTGCCGTTGAAAAAGTTCCTCTGCACGCATCATCCAGAATTCTCATCCTCGGTCTCGGCTCTGTCGGGCTTATGGTCTCGGAGTATCTCCACTCTATCGGCTTTAACAATTTCGATGCTGTTGAAACATTCAGTATCAGAGGGCAGCTCTCACATGCTGAACATATCGCCATTGAACTCAACGATTTCACTCCTGATTTCAACGACAGCTATGATCTTATTTTTGAAACAACCGGTAGAATTCTGCTGATTGAAAAGGCTGTGCGCCTGATGAAAGAGCAGGCTAACATAGTGCTGATGGGTAATTATGAAATCATGGCTTATGACTACCGCCTGATACAGCATAAAGAACCCGCCATCATTTCATCAGGCATTACCACCAGCGCTCATATTCAGCAGGCGCACGCTGTACTTAACGAGGAGATGCTCGACAGCGAAAAGTTTTTTACCAATGTTTTTCCTGTTTCCCAGTTTGAACTCGCTTACCGTATGGCACTTGACAGCAAGGAATCCATAAAAACCGTCCTGAGCTGGGTATAAATCACTGAAAATCCAGAAGCAATGGGTGCTGCCGTCCGTTTGTGCGGTATATCGAAAAGATTCGGAACTTTTGCGGCCAACAGCAATATCTCTCTTTCAGTTGAGGAAGGCTCTATTCACGCACTTGTCGGAGAAAACGGGGCAGGAAAAAGCACCCTGACCAAAATCATCTACGGCATGATTCAGCCGTCAGAAGGCGAAGTTTATATACAGGGGAAACCTGTGCACTTCTCTTCTCCCCGCGAAGCCATCGATGCAGGGGTAGGTATGGTGCATCAACACTTTATGCTGATACCCACACTTACTGTTGCTGAAAACATCATGCTAGGTGACGAACATGCCAGACTGTTTCAGCAACTGCCGCTGAGGCGCCTTAAAAAGCTTATCCAGAAACATGCCCTGGAGTTCGGTCTTGCTGTTGATCCTGACGCTTTAGTAGAAAACCTGAGCGTTGGAGAGGAGCAACGGGTTGAAATACTCAAACTTCTGTTCCGTAAGGCATCCATCATGATTTTTGATGAGCCGACTGCCGTTCTTACACCGTCAGAAACAGAACATCTTTTTGCAACCCTCCGAACACTCCGCGACAAGGGAAATACCATTATTCTCATTACCCATAAACTTGATGAAGTGCTTTCGGTGGCTGACACGGTCAGCGTCATGAGAAAAGGTGAGATAATTGGCACTATGCCGGCCAAGTCAGTCACAAAACCTGAGCTCGCAAGAATGATGGTGGGACGCAACGTGCTTTTAAAGGTAACCAATCCTCCACCAAAGCCCGGCAAAACTGTTCTTGATGTAAAGAATCTTGGATATCGGACTCGTCAAGGGGTGGAAAAACTGCATAATCTCAGCTTTACGGTTAGAGCCGGAGAGATCTACGGTATTGCAGGTGTAGAGGGCAACGGACAAAGCGAGCTGCTTCAGGCACTCTACGGACTTACACCTGCGGGCACCCTTCTTACAGGCGAAGCAATGCTCAAGGGAAGGTCGGTTTTAGGAAAGAATCCGGCCGAAATTACCCTTATGGGTGTTTCCCTCACTCCTGAAAACCGACTGCGGCATGCCGTTATTCTTGATTATACCGTTTCAGCAAACCTTCTGTTCGGACGGCACAGGGAACCCGCTTTTCACCGCGGGGCAGGTTTCGACAATGACGCGCTGAACCGCTATTGCGAACAGATGATTGCGGACTATGATATCAAGTGCACTTCACCGACCAGCCAGCTTCTCAGCTCTCTTTCAGGGGGAAACCAGCAGAAGATTGTCCTTGCCAGGGAGCTCAATCGTCCGGATATCTCTCTTCTGATTCTTGCTCAGCCTACGCGAGGAGTTGACATCGGCGCCATTGAAACCATTCATAACAAAATTATTGAAGCACGAACAAAGGGTATGGCAATACTGCTCATCTCATCCGAACTGGAAGAAATAACAGCTCTGTCTACCCGTATCGGCACTCTCTATAAAGGGTCGATTGTCCACGAATTTTCCCAGGATGAGGTCTCCCTCAATAGAAATTCGGAAGATGAGTTCCACAAAGAGATCGGCCTTCATATCACCTGAACAACCCGTTAACGATGAATCGCAAAACTGCGCAATTTCTCATTGCCATCATCTCCATCCTTTCTGCACTCATTGTCAGCACTCTGATCATTTTTATGGCAGGCAGAGATCCTGTCATGATTTTTCAGAAAATGTTCCAGGCAACACTTGGATCGTCTTATGGAACCGGACAGGTGGTGTTCAGAATGACAACCCTTGTTTTTGCAGGACTGGCCGTTGCACTCCCCTTTCAGGTCAAGCTGTTCAATATCGGGGCCGAAGGCCAGCTTCAGATGGGTACCTTTGCCGCTGCTCTGACGGGAGCCCTGCTGCCGGCCACGCTACCATCTTTTTCAGCCATTTCCTTCTGTATTTTTGCAGCAATGGGAGCCGGGGCCTGCTGGGCACTTTTAGCCGCATTACTCAAGGTTCGCTTCGGGGTCAATGAGGTTATTGCCACCATCATGCTGAATTTCATTGCCCAGGGCATTACAGGGTATCTGCTTACCTACCATTTTGCGATACCATCAACCGTGCATACGCCACCTATCATTGATGCGGCAATTATTCCTTCCTTTAGCTCTGTTACCGGAGTGTTCGCAAAATCACCGGCAAACCTCAGTACACTCCTTGCCCCATGTGCAGCACTTCTCTTGTGGGTTATGCTTTTTAAATCGAGGTTCGGCTTTGAAATGCGAGCTACCGGTCTGCAACCTGAAGCTGCAAGGTACGGAGGAATCAATGCAGGGATGCATACCCTGACAGCGATGAGTATCGGTGGAGCTGCAGCAGGTCTGGGAGCGGCAAATATCCTTCTCGGGTACAAGCACTACTATGAAGCCGGAATGAGCAGCGGAATCGGTTTTACGGGAATCGCGGTTGCGCTTCTTGCCGGTGCACACCCGTTATGGATTTTTTTCTCGGCTCTTTTTTTTGGTATGCTCGAATATGGAGGGCTGACGGTCAATGCCTATATCCCGAAAGATATTTTCATGATGATTGAAGCCATAACCATCCTTCTTGTCATTTCCTTCAATGCTCTCGGTAAACGCATCCATCAATAAAAAAAATACAGATCAGAGGCTGTCATTAATATTTTTTTTCCTCATGAGAATTATATAATATTCCACTATGGGTTTTGATAATACAAACATGAATACCAATGGCAAAGAAAACTGAAAAGGACGAAAGAGAGAAAACTCCAAAAAAAAGAAAAAAAGCCGACATCGATCTTACGGATGAGGAACGTCAAGAAAAAATTAAACTTGCAGCCTACTACCGTTGGGAAAAGAAAGGAAGAAATCACGGCTCACATTCGGACGACTGGTATGAAGCGGAGGACTCTCTTACAGACTGATCTACCATTGCCCTTATCAATTCTGCAAGGCCATTCTTCAGGGAGTGGCCTTTTTTGTATAGTTTTCAACTCTGTTTATGATAAAAAAAAGCATCACAGCCATAAGGGAATCAATTTTCATTCTTTTTGCAGGCCTGTGGCTGGTTATCCGCATCATTCTGGAATATTTCGGGTTTATCAGTGACGGTAACGACCGAACAACAGGCATCAAAGATCTTCGGGAGGAGTATAAAAAAGCTAACTACAGGTAACCTTCCACTATTCTGACGTTACGACAGTCAGTTCAACCACTTGATCAGGTGAGACGTATGCATTTACAGCAGGCTTCTGACTGATAACGGTATTAGGCACAAGAGTGGCGGAATATTCAGTTGTGACCTTTCCCAGCGTAAGACCTGCATCGCCGACAACCTGCCTTGCCTGCTCAAGGGACATACCAAGAACATCGGGCATGATAACTTTTTTCATCCCTTCAGATGAGGCCTCAAACCTTCCCACAATAATAGAGACAGAACTACCCGACTTCACCATCGTCTGTGCAGGAATCGACTGGCTGAGAACCCGTCCATTCTCTTCAGACTTTGTGACCGTGCTGGTCTGAACATTCTGTAGCTTCAGATCCATACGGTCAACCGTCTCGCGTGCATCCATTTCGGGCCTTCCCAGAAGATCAGGCATGGGAAAACTTGGCTTTTCAAGCTTGTTGACCACCAGATAAACATTTCTGCCAGGCTTGACTTCCATACCGGATTCCGGCATCTGAGAGAGCACAATATTGGAATCAACCCCGCTGAGATATTTTACATGGTAACTTTTTATAGCCGTCAAACCAGCATGACGCAATTTCTTCGATGCCTCTTCATAGTTCATATTAAGTACGTCAGGCACAACCTTGACATCTCCCTGTGAAATATACAAGGGCATAACCAGTTTGTCGATTATTACAACAATTCCGATAAGAAAAAGAACGATTAAAGCTACTTTTTTCATTTCCCTGATAACGGTTATTTCTGGCTAATACTGTCTATTCATCACAAAATCAACAAGCTGCAGTAATGAAGTTTTAGCTGAACCATCCGGAAACGGAAGAATCGATGCTACAGCTTTTTCAGCAAAACCCTCGGCAACCTGAGTTGCATAATCGAGGCCGCCCTTGCCGGTAACAAAAGCAATAACCTCATTGCTTTTCACAGCCCGTTTTCGCGAACTTTTTAAAATTGAGCGGATTGTTTTCTGTTCAGCACTTGAAGCATGCGAAAGGGCATAAATCAGGGGAAGGGTTATTTTCTTATCCTTTATATCAATCCCCATCTGCTTGCCGGTTTTTTTTGAATCTCCGGTATAATCAAGTGTATCATCGCGGATTTGAAACGCAAGACCAAGATACTCGCCATATCGTTTTAAAGAAGCAATATCCCCTTCATCCGTCGTTGCGCTCATCGCACCCATCGCACAGGCTGAAGAAATCAGTGAAGCCGTTTTGTCTGAAATGACACTTAAATAGTCCTCTTCTGAAATATCAAGACTTCGGGTTTTCTGTATCTGAAGAATCTCACCTTCGCTCATACGACGTACTGCTTCTGAAACCATGTGTAAAAATCCATAGTCTTTGAATTCAAGTGAATACAACAGGCCCTTCGAAAGAAGATAATCGCCGATAAGGACAGATATCTTGTTTTTCCACAATGCATTAATCGATGCAAGACCCCGCCTCATTTCAGCACTGTCCACAACGTCATCATGAATCAACGTCGCCGAATGCAGCAGTTCGACCATGATTGCTGCCCGATAACTGGACTCAGTCACCCCTCCACAAATTTTAGCAGAAAGCATGACCAGGACTGGACGTATCTGTTTTCCCTGCTGTTTTAACACATAACGGGTAACCTTGTCGACCAGAGTATTCTGAGCATGCAGCACCTCTTTGTACTTGCGCTGAAAAACTTCCACTTCATCGGCGACCGATAGAGTAACATCCTTAATATTCACCAATACCCCGGACTTTTATTTGATATAAATTAAATAACGTAATGGATTGAGTCCATTCGTTAACGCGATGACTGAGCCTCATTTTTTAATGGCAAGATACTAATTTTTGTCGTTTTGTACCCTGCTATACAAAAAGGAGCTATAACGAGGAAGTGTAACCAACTACGTATATGTCCAAAGATTTCAACGAATGACACTCCTTCGTAGTCTGCAGGGTATTTATCATAGAAAAAACAGGAACAGGAGAATCAATTATTCTTTTAATTTACTGTCTGTACTGTGGTTCCTGTATAATAAATCATCATCAGTTATGCCAGAATTACTTAAATACACGTCAATTTTCGCACCGGTTGTTTTTTTTGTTGGAGGTGTTTTTATTGTCATGTTACTCAACAAGTTTATCGGAAAAAAATCCTCCAATACCAAAGGCTGAGGTGTTTCCTGGTATAGATCAGGCACCAGAGCAGGTTTTTCCCTTTGCGACAAGCGATCCACCCCTTCAGCAACCGGATATTTTTACCACAGAAACGGTTATATTGTAATTATATACGCATCACCAGCCAAACGGATCAGTTCGGTTCGAAAATGTGAACTTCGATGACAAATTACCTGTCGGTCAATAATGGTATTCGCTCAGTTCTCCTGCCTGGAATGCTGAGTGGTTTTCTGCTTCTGAGCAGTTCAGCCATTGCAGCTCCTGCCGGAACTCTTGAAGCTACCCGCCTTAAGCCTTCAGTACAATCAGAGAGTGGTAAGAACAGGCCTGGGATGACATATACTATGAAGAGCATCAGTCTCATTTACCGGGGCGGAAAAATCATCCATAATAACGCCAAACAGCCAGATGAAAATGATGCATACTGTATGTGCCGCTATCCTGTTTTTTACGGACAGAAATCTTCTGCAGCTGTCAACAAAATTGTTGATGACTCTATTGCTGAGAGTTTAAGGCTTGGAGAACACAAGAACAAGGGTGAGTCTATTGAAATACTATCGAAACACTTTCTTAAAGAGTATGAGTCTTTCAGGAAAAAACAGAAGTCCGAGCTGCCATACCAGTTTGACCTCAATGGTAAAGTTCTTCTGAACCGATCCGGTATTATGACCCTTGGTGTTTACACGACGAACTATACAGGCGGTGCACATGGCTCGAACCGTACTGAGTATCTGGTTTTTGATACTGAGAGCGGAAAACGTCTCAGAGTTAAGGATGTTTTTGTGAAGGGTTTTGAAAAGCGTCTGAATCAATTGATTGATACCAGGTTCCGCAGGATGATGGGGTTAACCAAAACTGAGCGCCTTGATAGTGAGAAGGGCACGCTGTTTAAGAATTCGATTCAGTTTAATCAAAATTTTGCACTCACAAATAAAGGAGTAAGTTTTCTGTATAACGAATATGAAATAGCAGCCTACGTCTATGGGCAGACGGAAGTGGATCTTTCATTCAAGGAACTCGCTGGCATTATTTTGCCGGGCGTTCGTATTTGAAGATGCAGACGGGACTGCCAAGAGCCTGACGGCAGAGGATTTCGCCTTTCATTTCGGGAAAAGCTCTCCGGGAGGCTTCGATATCCATTTCGCAGATCACATGGCATGGCGTCTCGAATCCGTAATCCCTGCAAACCTCCAGATAGGGGCAGAACTTCTGGATTTCGAGTGCGGCGTCTACTCCCCTGTTTGATATATCCACAACATCCATTTCCATGCCGATTGCCGTGAAATAAGGGATGGAAAGCCTGAATCCTTCAACCAGTGCCGGTTTGGCCAATAAAGGGCCAATGCGCTGTTTCTGCAACTCAGGAAATCCTTCCAGCATGGTTTCCCAAGCCTTTTCCGCTCCGTATTGCCCGCTGAGCTCACTGAATTTTGAGAACTTCTTTCTGACAGCTTCGATCAGCTCCGAGTTCGCGTTCTGCATATCCTTTTCCCCGGTTAAAAATGCCTTGTTCCGCTTTTTGCCACATCCCTCTTTAATCAAGATATGAGGCTTTGAGCGATTGTTCAAACATCAATGTCGCACGAATCGGTGAGCGGCAAAAATCATTGCGGATAATGGAGGAAATTCATGATCTTTGAGAGATATGATTGCCTGCAATCAATAAAAAAGGAAAAATAATCATGAGTGAACATGATACGCCTGAAGTACCCGAAATCCTGACAAAAAAGACCTCCATGCAGCTTGCTCCCGAGGAGCTTGAAGAGCGTATTCTGAAGTTTCTCGCCTCACGCAGGCTCTGCGTGCTTTCGACCTGCCGGGACAACGTACCGAGATCGACGCCCATTCTGTACCGCTCGAAAGGATACACCCTCTATATGGCCGGCGAACCGGGCCACAAGCTCGGCAACATAAAACTGAACCCGAAGGTGAGCGTGGGCATCTTCGACCCGAAAGCAGAGTTTTCGGAGGACTGGCACGATATCACCGGCTTGCAGATAAGCGGTCATGCGATACTCATCGGCAAGCAGGATCCTGGTTTCCAAGAAGCGTTCAAGCTTTTCGGGCGTCCTCAAGCGTGGGCGGAACACTGGTTCGGCATGATGATTGAGGTGATACCCGACAGTATTGAGCTTCTTTCCATGGCATTCAAGTTAGAGAATTACGCTGCCCGTCAGATTTGGGAACGACCCGGTCTCTGACCTCCCTCCCTGACGAGATGCCGGACTTGACGCGTCAGTTTAACTCACAAACTTAAAAAGCTCTCACTGGCCGAACACGTTTGAAGTAACTCTTAATGCTATCACCCTGGAGTCCATTGATGAAAATATGGTACCAGGCTACACTTGGACTCATCTCGGACGAGCTCCAGTAGATGAAATCCGCATAACCACCCACTATACTTTTGCTGATATAAAGCTGCTTCAGTTCGTCCTTGCTCGGCAGAAACCAATCCTTAAAGCCACCTCCGCGATATTCATGCGCAACTGCTGCAGCACTGTTTGGGTAGATGGCTGCCGGATATTTAGCTAATATCTTTGTTGTATTGCCTGCTCCGTCACCAATTTCTGTGCCTGTCGTTGCAAGTTCCTGGTAAGCATAATCAGTGGTGTTCTCGGTCTTGAATTGGCTTGTACTCCATACATAGGTACCCGTATATGAATCGCCATCCCACGCATCTTTATAGGTAGTGTTGACATCAGCTTCAGCAGCAATCAGACCGTGCTGTTGACCTTCAACGTAACCACGGTCACCTGACTGAAAAATGTAGGCAACTTTACCTCCGCCGAAGGTGTCGCCAATCTTATACGTAACCGCAGATGATAGTCCCGTAAACGAAACCATACTCAGGCCGGCAAGCAGAAAAGCTGTCCATAACCGGACAAAGCTTTTTTTTGTAAAGGGTTTCATAGTAGTTATTGTTTAATGCAAGTTATAGGATAACCGGAACATTCCGGGTGAAGACGATTATATATATAATATATATATAACCTGTTCCGAACACTAATAAGTTTCAATACACACATTGCATGCCTCTTTAGCCCCCTGACATTTCTTCCCTGCCGGAGAAACCACAGAATTCGTGAGTAAATTGTAATCCCATTGGTATCTTTCTTCATTCTTGTTATACTTCAAAAAAACATTCATCCAAACGTAACCACTACCCGATGCTGCATAAACCATTTCGAATTCTTGTTGTCTTTTTAGGGCTTCTGGCTGCCTTACTTCCGTTGTCCGTTTCTGCCGCACCAGCACTCAATCCCGAAAACACGTTATATCTCGACCTTCCATCAGGACGAGTCGTCATCCAGATGCTTCCGAATCTTGCCCCCCGCCATGTGTCTCGCATCAAAGAGCTGACCCGTAAAGGTTTTTATGATGGACTTTCCTTCCACCGTGTTATACCAGGATTTATGGCCCAGTCCGGCGATCCGCTCGGTGACGGTAGCGGTGGTTCAGGCCAACAGCTTAAATCTGAATTTTCGCGCGAGCAGCATATCCGGGGCACCGTCTCAATGGCGCGTGCCTCTGATCCCAACAGTGCCGACAGCCAGTTTTTCATCTGCTTCGCACCATCTCCTTTTCTCGACGGGCAATACACCGTATGGGGACGTGTGATATCCGGAATGGAATTTGTCGACAAGATCAAGGCGGGATCGCAATACAACAACGGTGTTGTTTCCAATCCCACAAGAATAGTACGTATGAAGGTCGCTGCGGATGTAAAACCGTGAGCTTTAAAAGTTGTGTCAGCTTTTATGACTGAGTGCCATTAATGGGGGACCCTTACCGCATCATAGTTCTCATCGATATTGTGAACTCTGTTTTCATCTAAAATGCGAAAATTGCCTGACCAAGTTGATCCATTGTTCGACGAGAGAGTTAATAGAAACGTGTTGGTCGTGGTTTCCTCAAGTTTCCACTTTCCATTGGTTTCTACTCTTTTTCCCTGACCGTTTGAAAACACCTCTTCCCTTCCAGAAAAAGAGCCATTTTTGAAGTAATCAATATATGTACCGCCTTCCAACCCACCTATTTTTTGTTCAACTTGCCAGCGCCCAACCATAAATGCGGGTGATGCTTCGGGAGTAGGGTTAAGGTTGTTTTCGACTTTTGTTAGCGATTTTGATGATAAAGAGAGATAACCAAAAAATAAGGCGCCTGTGGTCAGCGTTGCAAAGATTATGAGTTTAGCTTTTACTGATTCTTTCTGAAAAAAAGCTAATGCCAAAACGCCGAGTATTAATAGCATCAGCGACAATACCCCGAGTGGACTTGAAGCTGCTGCTTTTATAACTTCTGCATTGAGGAGGTTTTCCATGCTAAATCACTTGTTGGTTAATTTGGAGTCATCTTAAAAATTATTTTCCGATTACAGGTTTTTATCGAGAATGCGCCAACTCCTTGTAACACTTGGCAGATCCTTCTGTAATGTTTTTGCGTTGAGCAAGCCAAGAAGTTCGAACGATTTTTTCCCTTTAACATAGGGAGACTTGCAGTCAGGTGTAGCTTGTTTAAGGAGGTCAAACAGCTCCTTCGACTCTCCGCCACCTTCCAGACAAATAACAGCTTTTATCAACGGGTTCCTCCTATCTCACCGCAAGTCCAGAGTTGGCCTAAACGGTAATAATCAAACCAGACCGCGAGCTCTTCCTTATTAAGGCGTACCATGCTTGTTTTTCCCTCTTTTTTTTCACAAACGACCACGCTTTCAGGGATTTCGGTCATGGCATCTACCAGGATATCCGAGTGGGTGGTAACGATAATCTGAGTTCTTTGAGAGGCCTCAATCAGCAAATCAGCAAGTCTGGGCAGAATATCGGGGTGCAGCCCCAGTTCAGGTTCCTCAATACAAAGAAGCGGAGGTGGATCTGGATCGCATAACAGAGCAAGCAGGCACAAATAACGGAGTGTACCGTCAGAAAGCCTTGTTGCAGGAATGGTGAACTCTCCCTCAGTAAAGAAAACCTGCACTGTTCCACCTTCGATATTAACATTAAAGTCATCCACTCCGGTATAGAGCTCCTTTAATCCGTTCAGAATAGCGGTTTTGGCTTTTGGTTTATGAGTTTTTAACCTGTTAAGAAAAAGTCCTAAATTGGAAAAATCCTCTTCAAGGCGGTCATTGCGTAAATCTGCTCGTTGGGGATTGCGGAATACCGTATTCCTGCCAAAAGTCCATTCGCGATAAAAGCTGAATTGTTCATACAGATCAGCCAAATAGGTAATTTCAGGGTATTGATCCGGATCTCTACGCTGGGCAAGAATTGATAACTCTGCGCTTATACTGTCCCGTTTTAGTTTTCTCTCTTCTCCATTTTCAGAGTTAATAACCGCATTACCATTGTCATAGCAATAATAGAGAAATTCATTATCAAGATAATTCATCGCAAGTTCTATAACCTCCTCCACGAACAGTACTCTCTGTTGTTTACCCATGAAGGTAAAAGAGTGCAGGAGCGGCTTTTTACGGTTAAAAACTGGTAAGGGATCGGGACCATCGACCACAAGTTCTATTGTGGCTGGATGATTCGCATCTCCTTTCCAGATCCACTCACTTATTGTTCTGTTTAAAGTGAACCTGTCACAATTTGTGATTATCCCACATATCCTTGTAAAAGTTCTCTTTGGTGTATGAAGAGGTTAGCTTGAAGCTGATTCCCTCTTTCTTCGATGTCTTGCAATTAGCGGAAAGTATTGTAATATTCAAATCCTATTCAGATTTAATCCGAATCGCCGCGAATCAGCGACAAGAGCTGGTTAGAACTCCCATTTTTTCACCAAATTGTCTTCACAAGTTTTGATGCTCGCAAATTTGAATCTGCTGTCACAAGCGGTGCTCCCCGAACAATTGAAGTTGCACATATAAGCCTATCTGCGGGATCTAAGTTTATTCCCGAATTAAGAGAAGCAGATAGTTCAGCAATTTCTGGAGTGATACTCTCAAATACATAGTGGTTTGCGGCCCTTATTAAGCTGATGAACTCAGCATAGGTCGTATCAATAACCAAGCGTTTTTTGGCCATGAGCATAGCAATTTCCCAAAGCGAGATATCGGCAATAAATATCTTGCCCATTTCATTGGCCTGATCTATCATTTTTCTTGCTTTTGGGGATAGTTTTTGCGGTTGCAATGCGTCCCAGATAATGATGTGCGTATCAAGCAGGATCATTGGCTAACCGCATTCCAGGTTTCTTCGATAGGGGAAATGACATCTCCGATAAAAGCTCCAGAACTCAATTGTTGTAGTGCGGCTTTAGCATGTTCTTGTACAGCATCTGCAGGAACAAGCTGAGCAATTACTTTTCCGCGTGACGTGATCTGAATTTGCGCCCCATGTTTTATTTCTTCGAGGACTTTCATGAGATTCGCCCGTAATTCGCTCACTGCTATAGTTGTCATCGGTTTACTCCTTTTTTCTTGTACAAAGATAATGTACATGACATGGATATCAAAACAAAAAGTACAATTTTGATGTACAAATCACAGATGTGTATAACACTTGTATTCGGTTAATCCTATTCAGATACCTTGCACATCAGAAAACCCCATATCACATTAATTTATCCTGAATTATTCATCAATAAACAAAAAAAAGGGGGCAAAAAATACCGCAAATCGTTATATTACTGGTAGTTAAAGTCAGCTAATAAGACGCGATATTTATGCAACCCCTTCATCAGAATATAGTCACTCCGGAGAGTATAC